>DXGH01000035.1 GCA_019114005.1 Candidatus Acetatifactor stercoripullorum | reverse complement strand
AAAAATCCATTAGCAATATTGGGATTATAGGGCTGTGACCGATGACGCTCCATCAATGTTTCCACGGTCCATCCAACCGGAAAAACACAGTCATTACTGATATATACCGCATCCTCATGTATCCGGATTTGTATTGGAACCAGCGCTGCATAATTGGATAATCGCATTATATACCGCCTCTCTGACAGCTGCTTTAGGGAGAGGATAAGTCTCAATTCTGGTAACATTATCGTAAGATATCATTGCTTTCATATATTTCAGATATATCAGTTCTATAACTCTGTCCGCCTGAATAAACAGAGAGCCATGAATCTCATCCTGATAACGCAGATCGGATCCCTCGCCAAAATATCCGATTTTGATATATGCACCCGTAACCCACTTTTCCGGATTTCGATGAAACAAGAGAATTGCTGCTCGTTTCAGCTTACCATGTTCAAGAAGTCCGAGGTTATCCAAAAGCTGCTCGTTACTCATATTCAGATCTTCTTCTGTCATACGGCCGCTTCGCAGAGCCTCACGCCGGAAAATGTCAAAACTCTCTTTGTCCAAATCGTCAACCGTAACACCATCCACCGGAACGGCATCCCATTTATATCCGGTTTTAGACAATAAGAACTCTGTCAAAGCAGCTCCCCTGAGAAGCTGCTTTGTACTGCCACTGCGATAATGGTACTCACCCTTATAATTTACGGGATAACTGCTCGGATTCACACATATCTCAATGTAATCTTTACCATCTTGGGTCAGAAGATTGACATCCACGATAATGCCAAGAATATCCCGCACTTTATTGGGGATATCTTCCAACAGCCTTTTGCTGTCCTGTACGCCAATGACATTTCCATTGTCATCGGTTCCAATATATATCTTGCCTCCTTGAGCATTTGCAAAACCACAAATCCATTTCAAATACTCATCACGCCAGGATTCTTTCCATTCGATGTTTTGGTTTTCTGCCATGGATATCCTCCCTCTTCTTCTTTGAAATCTCATTATATTATGATATTATGCTCTCATTGCTGTTTCCACATATGATTACTGCATATTTTCACGAAATAGTTTCTGTTTTTTGGCATAGTTTCAAATGCCAACTAATTTATTATTGCTATACCAAAATCTTGTCTTAAAGTATAGCAAACTGACTTTTTATTTTCAATCAGATATTCGCTAACGTATATACCCAATAATTAAAAAGACACGGTCCACTGTTGAACCATGTCTCCTTTATAGTTTGTATATTTAATTTTACTCTAAGCTCTCCACCCAGGCTGCCACATCTTCCTCTGAAACACTGGAGCGGAATCGCATGCCTTCCTGCCAGTCGCCGGTACCAGCCAGCTCCGCCAGAAGTTCCCCGCTCTCGCCCAAGCCGGAGCTTGCCGATGTACAGAAGGGAATGACGGTCTTTCCGGTAAAATCATTGGCCTCCACGAAGGTGTTCACCGGCCATGCCGCGATCCCCCACCACACAGGGTAACCGATATAGACGGTATCCACATCCTGCCAATCATCTACTGTGTCAGCCACCAGCTCCACATCTCGCAGGCTTTCATCGGCGTACTCCTGGGACACACGACTGTTCTCATCGTTATAATTCAAATCCTCATCAGTATAAGGCTCAACAGGCTCCAGCTGGAATAATTCTCCGCCGGTGGTTTCGGCAATCACTTCCGCCACCCGTTCTGTGTTGCCGGTAGCGGAAAAATATACCACCAGCGTTTTTCCAGCTTCTGCAGTATCTTCCGAGGAAGTCTCCTCAGATGCGGCATTTTCCCCGGATGCAGCATTGGCCTCCTCAGACGCGGCAGTGCTTTCCTGCGGAGAGGATTCCTCTGCGGCAGATTCCACTCCAGAGGATTCCGGCACAGAAGCCTGCGCCTCAGTGGAGGGAGATGCAGTTTCCTGAGAAGTGGAGGAAACAGATGCCTCTGTACTGCCGCAGGCGGCGAGACCAAAGGCCAGTGCAAGGGCCATAAAAGATGCAGTCAATTTTTTCATAATAAAGTCTCCTTTCATTTAAAAGCATTCATTCAATATTTCAAGAATCTCCTCCGGGGTCATCTTTTTGTAGCTGCCCGGCGAGATAGCGCAGGAATCGGCAATCTCCTTCAGCATAGCCTGGTCTGAAACGCCAAGCTCCTGCAGTGAGGTAGGCAGGCCGATCTCTTTTATAAAATCAGCCAGGGCGTCGATACCGGCCAGGGCAAGCTCCTCGTCAGTTTTCCCGTTCCGGGCAATGCCCCAGACATTTTGTGCAAAGCGGACAAACTTGGAAAGCCCTTCCCTGTAAATATGCCGGTAATAAACAGGGTGCAGAACCGCCAGACCGCAGCCGTGGTTACAGTCGGTGTAGGCTCCCAGCTGATGCTCCATGTTGTGGCACTGGAAGTCGCATTTTTTACCCATCTTGATAATACGGTTTTCCGCCATGGTGGAATCCCACATCAGATTGCTGCGGGCGTTATAATCCTCCGGATTTTGGATGGCGCAACGCAGGTTGCGGATGACGCTTCTCATCAGCGCCTCCATAATATCATCGGAGACATTGTCCTCATTGGGCTCGCTGAAATAGGTCTCCATGATATGGCTCAAAATGTCAAAGCTGCCGGATACCATCTGCCTTTGGGGCACACTGTAGGTATAGGAAGGGTCCATCAGGGCAAAACGGGGATTTAATTTCGGATAATCCCGTCCGGTTTTGACCTTTTTCTCCTCATTGGTGATGACGGCGCCGCCGTTGCACTCGCTGCCGGTGCCGGCCACAGTGACAATTACGCCTAAGGTTAGGGGCTCTGTCTCAATTACGCCAGGCCTTGCCCAAAAGTCATCCCAGATATCTCCCTCATACCGGGCGGCAAGGGATACCGCCTTACAGCAGTCCATAACGGAACCACCTCCGATGCCCAGAATCATATCCACATTGCTTTCCCGGGCAAGCCTTGCCCCCTCCTTAACCTTGGCATAGGTGGGGTTTGCCATAATTCCAGAAAATTCCACGATGGTCTTTCCAGCTTCCTTTAAGATGCCTGCTACCTCATCATAGACGCCGTTTTTCTTGATGGAGCCGCCGCCATAGGCCAGCAGCAGGGTGGAGGCGTCCCTGGTCAGACAGGACAGATATTCCTTCACACAGCCCTTTCCAAAATAGACCTGCGTGGAATTTTGAAAAATAAAGTTATTCATAAAATCATTCCTTTCTGCTTGATCTTGCTTCTACATTTGCGCTTCCCAAAAGGCCACAGCCTCATCCAGCCAGCCCTCCGCTGCGGTGCCTGTGCCCAGACCAAAACCATGGCCTAAGCCCGGATAATGATGAAACTCAGTGGGGATGCCTAAGCTGCTTAAGGCCTGGAGGCGTCTTTCCATGGTGCGCCAGCTTGCAATGCCGTCATTTTCACCCACACAGGCAAAGGTGGGAGGGTCATTTTCCGTATAATCAGAATGGCCCGTGTACTGCATAATCACCGCGCCAGGCTGGGGCAGCTCCTCTCCGCCGAAAGCAGCCGGTCCATAGGAGCCCAGCCAGGCCGCCATCCTGGCGCCTGCAGAGCCGCCCCAAAGAGAGTAACAGTCGGTGTCTATCTGAAGCTCTTTAGCGTTTTCAAAAATAAAGCTGATGGCCCGGGCCAAATCCTCGCAGGCGGTCTGTGCCCCTGGACGGTAAATCAGTGCGAAGGCATTGTAGCCCTGTTTGGACAGCTCTAAGGCATGAGGAAAACTGTCCTGCATGGCTCCCACATAGGCGAATCCGCCGCCGGCATTGCATACGGCAAATTTTGCCCCAGGCTCACCCCGGAAGAAAAACAGCCCGGTATCCTCCTTTTGGGGGTCAGCCGCTTTTTCTTCCTCTGTGTAGATGTCGTAAAACACGGTATCCCCTGCCAGCGTATGCTCCTTCAAATAATTAACGATTTCAACCGTTTCACTTGGGTCTATATTGTTGTACCAGGTAAGACGCAGATCTCCCAGTGTGCTGCCGCTGTAATAGCTGCTGTTTACTGGAAAAATCAGCCGCCCATATTCTTCGAAGGCAGGATCGTTTATGACGTCCTCTATTTTGGTATCTGTTGTAAAGGATGCGCCATCCACCTGCGCGGCCTGTGGGGCTTGCGTGACCTGTGAGGACTGTGCAGCCTCTGCAGGCTTTGTGGACTCCTGATCCTTTTGCCGCTCTGCACTACCGCATCCGGACAGGCAGAGCATAAGGCAAAGCCCAAGAGCAAAGGAAGCTTCTTTTCTCATATTTTTTCACCCGCCTTTCTCTGATCTTATTATAAAAAAATCGAGACCTCCGCAGAAGTCTCGATTGGTTAATCAGTATTTACTTAAAAGTTAATAGTAAAAATCGTTTATAATTTTGCTGTTTTCTCCACTGCCCAGAGGAACTGCTTCACCGACGGGGAGGGATTGGGAGAATGGAGCAGACCAAAGGGAATGGTATATCCCCAGTCCACCGGAAGGATTTTCAACAGAGGGTGCACATACCTCCAGTTTTCTACTGCCATCAAGACGCAGTTGTTGTTTTCACACTGGTTGAAGGCTGCAACATCATAAAAGTCAAAATCTACAATGTGAATCTGCGGATGATTTTTCCACAAATCATCCCGCAGCATATCCACGTAATGACTCCAGTCCCTGCGCATAAGCATCAGATTTTCCCCGTACAGGTCCGTTACGGTTAATGTGTCCTTCTGGGCAAGCCTGTGATGGACGGAAACGGCGCAGCAGATGGGCTCCCGTGAAATTTCAAGGCCGGCGCACTGGCGGAGGTTCAGCATGGTTTCGTCAAAGATGCCTGCCACCACGTCAATATTCTGTCCCAGGTTGGCCAAAATTTCCCGGGCGTTCTCCGGAGTATTATCAAAGGGCACAAGCTGAAATTTTGTGTTGGGACAGTTCTCCTGCAGCTTGGGCCAAAGGTCCACCAGCACCTGGGCTGGCGTCATGGGCGAGGTGCCGATACGGATCACATTTGTGCTGTTTTGCATGGCGTTTTTTGCCCGGGTCACCGAATCCTTGCAGTATTGAATGATGTATTTTGTATCCTGAAAAAGGGACCTTCCGGCTTCCGTCAGCATCAGTCCTCTGTGCGTACGGACAAAAAGCTGTAAATCCAGACTTTCCTCCAAAAGGTTGATCTGCTTGATGACAGCGGGCGGGGAGATATACAGCTTTTCCGCAGCCTTATTGAAGCTTCCGGATTCTGCCACACAAAGAAAAGTTTCCAGCTGGGGATTATACATTGACATACCATCCTTTCCTGAGAAGGGCTTTTCCTCATAATAGCATATTTCAGGTCGGATGGGAAACGAAAAAGAGAAATAAAAAAGAAACCCTGTCCTTTCCGGTCAGGGTTTTCGTCGATGCGACAGGATTTGAACCTGCGACCTCTGCGTCCCGAACGCAGCGCTCTACCAAGCTGAGCCACGCATCGTTATTTCAACATTAAAATAATAAATAAAAAGCCATTGATTGTCAAGTAAAAAACGAATAATATAATAAAAGGGCTTGAAAAAATGAAAAAGAGAAATACGAATGGGGAGAAAAGGATGAATCAGACCATAGTGACTTTGAAAAAGGGCCAGGGGCGCACGCTGAAGGCCGGGGGAATGTGGGTGTACGATAACGAGATCGATACCATCCTGGGAAGCTTTGAAAATGGAGACGTTGTGGCGGTGCATGATTTTGACGGCTTCTTTTTGGGCTGGGGATTTTTGAACACGAAATCAAAGATCGCAGTCCGGCTGTTATCCCGAAAGAAGGAGGCTGTAATCGATGAAGCCTTTATGGAGAAGCGTGTCCGAAACGCCTGGGAGTACCGAAAGCAGACCATCGATACGGGAAGCTGCCGCCTGATCTTTGGAGAGGCGGATTTCCTGCCGGGGATTGTGGTGGACAAGTTTTCAGATGTGCTGGTGGTGGAATCTCTGGCGCTGGGGATTGACAGATGGAAGCCTGTGATCGTGGAGGCTCTCAAAAGAGTATTGGCCGAGGACGGCATTTGTATCCGTGGGGTATATGAGCGCAGCGACGCAAAGGTGAGGCTTCAGGAGGGAATGGAGCGTTACAAAGGCTTTATAGGAGAGCCCTTTGACACCAAGGTGGAAATCTGTGAAAACGGCGTCAAATATATAGTGGACGTAGAGGAAGGACAAAAAACCGGATTTTTCCTGGATCAGAAGAATAACCGGGCGGCCATACAGCGTCTGAGCAGGGGGAAAAAGGTGCTGGACTGCTTTACTCATACGGGTTCCTTCGCCTTAAACGCCGGGATAGCGGGGGCGGAAAGCGTGCTGGGAGTAGATGCGTCCCTTCTTGCGGTGGAGCAGGCCCGTGAAAATGCCAGGCTGAACCATCTGGAGGACAAGGTGCAGTTTGTCTGCGCGGACGTGTTTGAGCTGCTTCCCAAGCTGGAGGAACAGGGAGAGCGCTTTGACGTGGTAATCCTGGACCCGCCCGCCTTTACCAAATCCCGCAATTCCGTCAAAAATGCGGTGAAGGGATATCGTGAAATTAATCTCCGGGGGCTTAAGCTGGTGCGGGACGGCGGCTTTCTGGCGACCTGCTCCTGTTCTCACTTTATGGAGCCGGAGCTGTTTGCCAAAACCATTAAAGAGGCCGCAGCAGGCGCAAGAAAAAGGCTGCGCCAGGTGGAATTCCGCACACAGGCCTGCGATCACCCTATCCTGTGGGCGGCGGACCAGTCCTATTACTTGAAATTTTACATTTTCCAGGTGGTAAACGAAGGCTGACACATTCACAGGAACACGGATATGTCTGTAGAAGAAAAAATCTTGACAATCCCTCCGTTTATGATATAGTCTAAATGCGAATGAATTGCAACTGCATTTAGATGAAAGGACGGAGTGCTATGCTGCATATTATAGAGCACAGTGTGTTGGACAGCCTCAAGCTGGTGCCGTTTTTATTTTTAACCTACCTGGTCATGGAATACCTGGAGCACAGAGCCGGTGCAAAGACCGAGAAGCTGGTGGGAAAGGCCGGAAAATTCGGCCCCCTGATCGGAGGATTTCTGGGGGCGGTGCCCCAATGCGGCTTTTCCGCAGCGGCCTCGGGACTTTACGCGGGAAGAGTGATCTCCCTGGGGACTCTTTTGGCCATTTATCTTTCCACCTCCGATGAAATGCTTCCTATTTTGATTTCGGAGAAACAGCCTTTAAGTCTCATTTTTACCATTTTGCTTGCAAAGATCGCAATCGGTGCGGCAGCAGGATTTCTGATCGACCTGTTCCTTTCTCAGAAAAAGGGGGAGGAGCACCACCATATCCATGAAATCTGTGAGCATGAGCACTGTCACTGCGAGAAGGGGATCCTTCGCTCGGCGGTAAGCCATACGCTGCAGATTACCTTTTTTATTTTGCTGATTACCTTTGCCCTGAATCTGATCCTTCATTTTGTGGGAGAGGACGCCCTGGCAAATCTGATTTTAAACCGTCCCATTCTGGGGCCTGTGCTGGCGGGAGCTGTGGGCTTGATTCCCAACTGCGCGGCCTCTGTGGCCATCACACAGCTTTATCTAAGCGGCGCCATGAGCGCGGGAGCCATGATGGCGGGCCTCTTGTCCGGAGCGGGAACCGGGCTTTTGGTACTGTTTCGGGTCAACCATGACAAAAAGGAGAATTTGAAAATTCTCGGGCTTTTATATGCTATTGGCGTTTTGGCGGGAATTGTGATAGAATGTGTGATATAGAGGATTTCACATTTGAAGGAAGGGAAGAGCATGAGCAGGAAAGGGTCTCAATCACAGGAGTGTGGGAGCATTGTCTATCCCCCGGGAATCAAATGGACAAAGCAGCGCAGGTGCGTGTACCAGGTTCTCCTTGAGGCAAAGGAGCCTTTAAGCGCCGTTCAGATTTATAACCGTGTGGAAAAGGACGAGTCGGACGGATCCTTTGCAGTGTCTACCATTTACCGTATTCTGGCTGCCTTTGAGGAAAAGGGAATGGTCAACAAGACAAACTGGATGGGGGACGGTACCCTGGTGTATGAGCTGAACCGTGGAGAACACACCCATTATGCGGTGTGTCTTGACTGCCATAAAAGGATACAGCTGCCAAGCTGTCCCTTTGCCCATGTACAGTTAGAACAGGAGACAGGAGATTTCACGGTTACCGGGCACAAGCTTGAGCTGTACGGCTACTGCAGCCAGTGCCAAAAGGCCCGGGAGAAGAAAAATGTTTAAAATTTAGAACAATAGAAAAAAATTGAAAAAAATGCTTGCATTTGGGAAAACAATATAATATAATAATTCTTGCGTTGTGAAACAATTATCACAGATGCGCTGCTAGCTCAGTTGGTAGAGCACCTGACTCTTAATCAGGGTGTCCAGGGTTCGAGCCCCTGGCGGCGCACTAAAGGTTCTAAGACTTGCCAGAATGCAGGTTTTGGGACTTTTTTATTTGCAGAAAAAGACAACAGCATAAAAAATCAGTTTTTCTCATTATACAATTATTGAAAGCTCCGCACAATTTCATGGTGTTGAAAAAAGTAATTGACAGGATAAAAGGAAATTGCTATGATAAACATACAAAGAAGGTGCTGCCGATAGACGGTCAGCCTAAGTAAGAGTTATAAAAAAATAACCGCAGACCTTGGCCAGAGGGGCGGTTATTTTTTGTTATCTTGTAAACAAGAGTAACAATAGCTGCGAGCATTATCACAAAATCGAATAAATCCGAATATGTAATCATAACTATCACCCTCCTTTCTTGCGTCTGGAGGGCTTGCACCCTCCGAAAAAGAGGGCTAACCGCCTACCGTGTATGGCAACACCATAGGAACAATATAGCAAAGAAAAAGACACATGGCAAGACTGTTTTTATGACGAAAGCAGACAAATGCTGATAACTCTTAATCAGGGTGTCCAGGGTTCGAGCCCCTGGCGGCGCACTAAAGGTTCTAAGACTTGCCAGAATGCAGGTTTTGGGACTTTTTTTATATGTAAAAATTTTTTGAACCACAGGAGGAGACAAATGACAGGAGTAGCGGTGATTGGCTGCGGGAAAATCGCACAGACCAGACATATACCTGAATATGCGGCGAACCCCAAGGCGGAAATCAAAGGGTTTTACGATTTGAACAGGGAACGGGCAAAACAGCTGGCTCAAAGGTATGGAGGAAAGGCTTATGCCTCCGTAGAAGAGCTTCTTTCGGATGACGGTGTGGAGGCTGTGAGCGTATGTACCGCCAATCATACCCATGCCTCTATTTCCATTCAGGCTCTTAAGGCGGGCAGACATGTGCTGTGCGAGAAGCCTATGGCCACAACCCTGGAGGAATGTGAGGAAATGACGGCCTGGGCACAAAAAAGCGCAAAAAAGCTGATGATCGGACAGAACCAGCGTCTGGCAAAGGCCCATGTGAGGGCAAAGGAGCTGCTGGCACAGGGAATGATCGGAAAGGTGATTTCCTTTCGGACGGCCTTTGCCCATGGGGGACCTGAGAAATGGAGCATCGACCCCGGAAAGAACAGCTGGTTTTTTGATAAAAAAAGCGCTGCTATGGGGGTTATGGCGGATTTGGGCGTGCACAAGACGGACCTGATTCAGTATCTTTTGGGAAGCCGGGTGGCAGAGACCACCGCAAGGCTGGCTACCTTGGACAAGTGCTATGAGGATGGAAGCCTGATCGACGTGGATGACAATGCCTTCTGCATTTACAAGATGTCTGACGGAGTGATGGGAACCATGCGGGCGTCCTGGACCTGTTACGGGGAAGGGGAAAACCACACGGTTCTCTATGGTACGGAAGGAATCATGAAGATTTATGAAGACCCGGCATATGCCATCGTGGTGGTAAAGCCAGATGGGGAACGCATTTGCTATGACATTGAAAAAATACAGACCAATGACCGCCAGACGTCATCCGGTGTAATCGACGCCTTTTTGGAGGCCATTGAGACTGATACAACCCCTGTCATTGATGGAAACAGTGTGCTTTGGGCTATGAAGGCGGTTTTTGCCTCCATACGCTCCAGCGAGCAGGGAAAGACCATCGAAGTGGTTTGAGAAAAGAAAGCGCTGAAAGAGAGGATCACTAAAACCATGGACAGCTATCAGGAGATCAATAAAAAAACAATAGATAGATGGATTGAAGAGGGGTGGGAATGGGGGACGCCGATTTCACATGAAGTATATGAGGATGCAAGAAAGGGCAAGTGGGGTGTGCTGCTGACGCCAACCCGTAATGTCCCCCATGAGTGGCTGGGTGAATTGAAGGGTAAAAAAATTCTTGGACTTGCTTCGGGCGGTGGGCAGCAAATGCCTGTTTTTAGTGCCTTAGGTGCGGAATGCACTGTGTTGGATTATTCCCCAAAGCAGATTGAATCAGAATTATATGTAGCTGAAAGGGAAAGATATCAAATTCATGCGATTGAAGGGGATATGACAAAAACGCTTCCCTTTGAAGAGGAAACCTTCGATATTATTTTTCATCCTGTTTCAAATTGTTACATAAAAGATGTACAGCATGTTTTTAACGAAGCGTACAGGGTTCTGAAGAAGGGCGGAATTTTCTTGGCCGGTTTGGGCAATGAAATAAATTACATGGTAGACGAAGAGGAAAAAGAAATCATATGGAAAATGCCCTTTGACCCTTCCGTAGATGAGAGAGCGAAACAATATGTGATAAAATTAGACTGCGGCATGCAATTTTCCCATAGCCTTGAGGAACAGATCGGCGGACAGCTAAAGGCCGGTTTTACGCTGCTGGATTTGTATGAAGATACCAATGGAGAGGGCAGACTCCATGAATTGAATATTAAAACCTATATTGCAACAAAAGCGATAAAACGATAAGGCGTGCATTTCTGATACAGTCAAGAGGGCACGGGCGGACAAACCGCCTGCGCCCTCAATCCATCAGGGATGCTCGTATTTTTCACCTTACTGGGCAGCAGAAAGAAACATTTCCTTTATGGTGTCGTAAGCAAGTTTTGGCCTGCGGTACTCGTCCACCACGCCCTTATTGTTATGGCAGCGGGCTCTGGTGGAAAACCAGCCCCCCTCTTCCGTTACACGGCAGTCTGCAAACTGCCAGATGAATACGCCGGTGATGGCCTGGTGGTTCATATAGACCTCCAGGTTTTCCCGGATAATATCCGCCTGGCGCTCCTCGCTCCATTTGCAGTGGGACCGGTCTCTGCACCCATAGATGGCTGCAGCGCCCATCTCGCTGACGATAATGGGCTTTCCGGCCCCGCCGGCTTTTTGAATCCAGTCAATTTCCTGCTCATTGCGCTTTTTGGGATCTACGTCCTCGTACCAGCCGGAATACATGTTAAAGGATACGATATCCGGCAGATCCAGACAGATATCTGTGAAATGTCTGCAGGTGGCGGAGGTGGTGGGACGGGATTGATCCAGACCTTTGATCTGGGCATATTGCTCTGCATACATTTTGCGCCCTTCCTCTGTCTCGCTGGCGCACTCGTTTAAAATGCCCCAGATGACAATGCCGGGATGGTTGTAGTGGTTCTCTATCATCTCCTGGATACAGTCGCGGCACTGTGCCTCAAAATGGGGATTGAGCATTTCTTTCAGGGTGAAGCCTCTGGCATGGTTTTCCTCCCACACAAGGATGCCCCGTTCATCGCACAAATCCAAAAAGCGCTCATCGTTGGGATAATGGCAGGTACGCACAGCATTTACGCCCATATCCTGCATCAGGTCCATATCCTTAACCATCAGCTGCAGGGGGATGGCGCAGCCAAAATCCGCGTAGTCCTCATGGCGGTTAAAGCCCTTCAAAAATACAGGCTCTCCGTTTAAAAGAAGCTTTCCGTCCACTGTCTCCACGGTGCGGAAGCCTACCCGCTCTATCAGATCGTCTACAGGGACGCCGTTTATGGAAAGCACGGCGTTCAGGAAATAAAGCTGTGGGCTCTTGTGGGACCAGGGAAGGACGTTTGGAAACTCCTGGTCAAAAACAAGGGTGGTTTCGCTGTCCGCCTCCAGGGAAACAGCTTCCCTGGTCATCTGCACACTGTCAAGGGATGCGGTCAGATCAAAGGACGCACATTGGGAGGAGAGATTGCGCACTGAAATCTCCACCCGGGCTTTCCAAAGCTGTCCTGCCTTATAGGGGGTGAAATGAATCCCCTTGATATACACATCGTAAATGTTTTCCAGCAGGACGGGTCTGGTAATTCCCCCGTAGGTATAGTAGTCATTGGGGATGTGCAGGGCGGAATGCTCTCCGAAGGAATTGTCCACCAAAACCTTGATTTCGTGCTCGCCCTGCTCCAAATGCGTTACTGTGGTGGAAAAGGGTGTAAAGGCGTTGTAATGATGGGCAATTTTCTTTCCATCCAGCCAGACGTCGCCGGTGTGGCTGACCCCCTTGAATTCCAGGCGGACAGAGCCGGAATGGGCCAAATAAAATTTTCTGGAATAGGATACCCTTCCCCGGAAATTCAAAAAATCCGGGTGCTGTTCCAGACAGCCGGGAACGGGCATGGAGTATTTTCTGCCCTCCAGATTTTGCTGCCCGGGGATTTGTCTCCCCAAGGATTCCTCCACGGTCACCTCCCACATGCCGTCCAGTTCTTTGACCTGTCTGACTTGGTGCTGTTCAAATAATCTTATCATAATTCCTCCTGCCTCCGCACCTGATGGGTGCGGACTTATATTATTCTGGTCAGGCTTCCACCGAAACCTGTACATCCTGAAAGGAAATGCCCTCCACATCGGTGCACACCATGGAGTGCTTTGCGGTAAGGCTGATCTGCTCCAGGGAAATGTCCTTTAAGGGCTGTTCGGGAAGTCCTATAATCTCAATGCCTGTATCCGCTCCCGCACCGTGTACATTTTTTATGTGAACGGTGCGGAAAATGGGAGGAACGGCGCTCTTTGGCACCACCGTGCTGGAACCGTAGAACATATTGATCTGGATAGCCTGGTGGGAGACATGGTTGATTTCTATGTCATGAAAATCCACGTTTTCCACATAGCCGCCTCTTCCCCGCATGGATTTCAGGCGGATGCCTTGCATGGTGTCCCTTATTTTACAACGATCGGCGGTCACATTTTTTACGCCTCCCGACATACCGCTGCCGATGACAATGGCGCCGTGGCCTCCGGTCATCACACAGTCCCGGATGGTGATATTCTCGCAAGGGCGGTTCACCCGCCAGCCGTCCTCGTTCATGCCGGAGTTGACAGCGATACAGTCGTCTCCAGTCTCAAAGCGGCAGCCTTCTATGAGCACATTTCTACAGGAGTCAGGATTCAGACCGTCCGTATTGGGGCCGTGGGTGGAGACGGTTACATTGCGCACAGTCACATCCTCACAGTAGACAGGGTGGATGGTCCACTGGGGGCCGTCCATTATGGTAAAGCCCTCCAAAAGCACATTCCTGCAGTTTATGGGCTGGATAAAGGAGGGGCGAAGGGCCGCTTTTTCAGTGCCATAGATGCGCTCCTCTACGGGAATCCCCCGGCTTTGTGCGTAGCACAGCTCATCTGCCGCCGCCTGCTGCAGCTTCTTCCAATGCCACCAAGCCTGGCCGCCGCCTATGAGAGTGCCCTTCCCGGTAATGCTGATGTCAGTGCAGTCCCTGGCATAGATCAGGGGAGAGTAGTTATAACATTCCATGCCCTCCCAGCGGGTAAATACCACGGGAAGGTAATCTGCAAAGCGCTGGCTGAAACGAAGGGTGGCCCCTTCCTCCAGCTTCAGGTGGATATTGCTTTTTAAATGAATGGGGCCGGTGGGCCATTCTCCCGCAGGAATCAAAACGGTTCCGCCTCCTGCCTGAGCGCAGGTGTCCACTGCCGCCTGTATGGCGGACTGTCCTTCTTCTAAGTAGCTTCTTGCATCTGTGGTCATTGAAAAATCCTCCTGTCTGATTCTTTTACAAAATCTGCCGTGCGGCTGCCTGCATCGTCCCCCACCTCGTTGTAGGCCTGCTGGTAGTAGTGGTAGGTATCCTGCATAAGGCCCCGCTCCAGCATTTCGGCAAATTTTGTGGATACCATGGTGATAAAGGGCTCTTCGGCTGCCAGCTGGTCCTGGGCCGTAAGAATGGGAGTATAATCCTGCAGGGGCGCTCCCGGTTCTGCAGCCGCCGGATTGTAATGTCCGATCCGGATCAAAAAGCAATGCTCTATGCCGAGAGCCGTCATGGCCTTTAGGAGAGTGCGAAAATCCCTTTTGTACTCTTCAGGAGGGGTCTTGTTTTTCCCGTCTGACTCGCCCTGGCACCATACCATAAATTTATGCCTTATGGGAATCTGAGATTTTCCCAGAAAGGAGACCGCATCCTGCAGGCGCAAAGCAGCGTCCCGGAAAAAAGGGGTTCCCGGAAGCCATTGGGATATGAGGGAGCCTCCCCTGGCAGCAGATACAGCTACTACGGGAACGCAGGCTTTTTTATAATAAGCGTTTACAAAGGCCGTTACCAGAGAGCCCGTTTTGCGGCCCGGCTCATAAATGCCGTCCGGCCGGTTCTCCCACTGACCGAAGGGCTCGGAGAGGGGATAGAGTCTGGAGGGGTCGGTGACGGCACGAAATTCGTATCCGGCATGGGGCAGACAGGAAGGGGCCTTTTGGGGGAACCGAGGGGAAGAGACACCCCGGCCGCCCATATTGGACTGCCCCATGAATAAAAACAAATCTATCTGACGCAAATCCTCTGTTTGATTTTTCAAATGCTTCATGAGAGCCTCCTGTCTTTTTTGATTGTTATTATAGGTTTCATAGGGGGCTGGCGCAAGAAACAAATTTTCATCTATAAATTTGTACCGTTTCTATGCAAAAGAGGCTCATGCTATAATGATACCATGCAAGGGATGATTTTGGAAGCGGGAGGAAAGGGTATGGGTACAATGATTCAGGTTTTTAAGAAAAATGCGGTTTTACGGTTCTGGCTTTCCTATATGTTTGTACTGGCGCTGTTCTTTTTTGTGTGTCTGGCAGGCTTTCGAGAGGCGCTTCATATTGTAAGGGATAATGTGATTGAAGAAAATCAAAATCTGCTCCGTCAGGGGATTGGTGAGGCGGACAACAAATTCGGCCGTTTCCGCATCGGCGGTTTAAATTTGGCCACCTCCGCTTCCTTAAAGCAACTGGGCCGTTTTACGGACAAACGGGATATGGAATATTATGAAGCAGCCCAAAATGTGCTTCAGGAATATGCGGATACCATCAAATATTATGGCACCTATTCTCTGGCGGACGTCTTTATTTACGTGGACAGTCTGGACCGGGTGATCTATGACAATGCGGTCTATCACAGGGAAGTGTTCCAGAGATATCCTGACAGCTGGGGTATTGCCATGGAGGAATGGATGGCTTTGTGCCAGGATACAGCTTCCACCCCCTCCTTTTATGTGACGGAAAGCGGGGAGCTGCTCTATCTGTTTCCCTGTATCCGCTCTCCCATTGATGAAAGCAGGCTGGGAACGGTCATTTTCCGTATTGATACGAAAGAGCTGGTCGGCCATATGAATTTTCTGGAAAATTACAGCGGGTACAGTCTGTTCATTCATGAAAATGGTGAAATGCTGTTTGGAATGGATGGACTGGGCCTTGGGGACAGGCTGGTGCAGGAGATGGTCACACAGCCGGGAGTATACTTTTTCGGGGAGGAAATTGTAATTGCCATGGATTCCCAGATGGGGGAGGGCTGTGTCTATACCCTGATTTTATCCACACAGGAGGCTATGGCCAGGCTGTGGGAGCTGCAGAGGTATATTTGCCTTTTACTGGTTCTGGCTGCGGTGGCGGGGACCGCCTTTGCATTCTTTTTTGCAGCCCGCAGCGGGAAGCCTATCAACTCGATCGCCCGTAAGCTTTGGCAGAAGGAAGAAAATTACAGCACGGATTTGAACAGCATCAGTCAATCTATTGATCAGATGATTCAGGAACAGAAGGAGGATCAGCTTGCTCTGCGCCAGACCTTTTTTCACAATCTCCTGAAGGCAGATTTTCTTTCCCGGGCCGAACTGGAATATATGGCAGACCGGGCAGGACTGCAGCTGACGGGCACGGTTTATTGTGCGGCGGCCATCCGGCTGTTTCCGGAAATTGACGCCGACAGCATCGACGGAAGAACGGTGGAGGAAGCAAGGGTGCTGCAGGCTCTGGTTTCCGACAGGCTTAAGCAGGAATATCCCTGGGCCAGCTGGTCCTATAAGAAAAATACGTTGGTGACACTATATATTATAGAAGCAAAAAATCAGGAGACCCTGTGGGAGACGCTGACACAGATTATTCTGTGGCTTAGAAGTGTCTGGAATGCCGATGGATACTGGGGGATAGGCTCACCCTGTAATGATCTGATGTATTTCTGGAAAAGCACGGAGGAGGCGGATGCAGCGCTGGATGCGCAGGAGGATGGCCCGGGCAGGGTGATACGTCTGTACTCTGAAATTCACAGGCAGGATGATTCCTATTATCTTCCTTATTCTATAGAGGAGCGTTTGGTGCAGTCCCTGCGGGCCGGGGATTTTAAAACAGCGGAAAGTGTGCTGCACCTGATACAAACAGAAAACTTCGTGTATCGCAGCCTGGGCCGCAGACAGCTTTTAAAGCTGAATCATGCCCTCTGTGAGATAATTGCGCAGCAGGCCAAGGGCCTTTCGGACAGAGAGGAGCGATTTATCCGTCTGAATGTTCTTTTGATGGAGGAAGGGAAAATTGAGGACTATTTCAGCGGCCTTGGCAGCCTGTGCGGGGATATCTGCAGCAGTGTGGCCAGCAGAAAAAGCAGGAAGAGAAATGAAAAAATCAAGGAAATACTGCGGTTTGTGGAGGAGAATTACCAGAACCCGGGTATGGGGCTTGGGCTGGTGAGCCAGCAGTTTAAGCTCTCGGAAGGGTATCTCTCTGCATTTTTTAAGGAAGAACTGCAGGTAAATTTCGGGGATTATCTGGAAAACCTGCGTATCGGCCAGGCCTGCAGACTGCTAAATGAAGGGGAGCTGGTTGCCAATATTGCTGAAAAAACGGGATATAACAGTGTACAGTCCTTCCGAAGGGCTTTTAAGAGAGTGATGGGGGTCAGCCCCAGCGAGTACAGGGGATGACGGGGAACCATTTTTCAACCTTTTTTCCGTTTCAGGGAACCATTTTTCAGGGGAAATGAACCGCCCTGGAACAAAAATGCGTATCTGGGATAATGTATCTTTTCTTCGTCCGGCTTTGGCATCTATAATGCAGTCAGCAAGAAAAAACGCAGGAAAGGAGAGAAAAATGGCAAAACCTTTGAAGGGGAAAGCGGCGTTGAAAGGAATGCCTCAAAAACCGCTTTCCAAGAGAATTCGGAAAAATGCTGCCTATTATGTGATGCTGGCGCCGCTGATGTGCTGTCTTTTGGTATTTTGTTATTTCCCTATGGTGGGAATCTTTTATGCCTTTACGGATTACAGCCCTTTTCGCCAGGATTTCAATCTTGTGGGATTTACAAATTTTGAAAACCTGTTTGCGTCGGCAGGCTTTTGGCAGGCTTTCCGCAATACGCTGGTGATCAGCAGCGTGAGGCTTCTTTTAGTGACCTTCGGCAGTATCGGACTTGCGCTTCTTTTAGATGAAATCCGAAGTGTCTGGTTTAAGAAGCTGACCCAGACGGTGGTTTACATTCCCCACTTTATGTCCTGGGTGGTAGTGGCCTCGGTTTTTACCATGTTCCTGTCGCCGAAAACAGGAATGGTAAACGGTATCCTGCAAGCCCTTGGGCTGGAGTCCATTTATTTTCTGGCGGACAAGGAATGGTGGAGGCCGTGTCTGTATCTGATCTCTATGTGGAAGGAAGTGGGCTGGGGGGCAATTATTTATGTATCTGCTTTGGCGGGAGTGGATATGGAGCAGCACGAGGCTGCCATCATGGACGGAGCAAACCGCATTCAGAGAGTAAGGCATATTACGCTGCCGGCCATCTCGGGCACTATCATGGTGGTATTTATCCTGAATCTGGCTAAGATTCTGAATCTGTTTGATCCAGTGTGGGTGCTGCAGAACGCTATGGTGATCAACGAATCCGATGTAATTGAAACCTATGTGTACAGGCTGGGTATCACCAGCTCCCAGTACGGAATTTCCACGGCGGCGGGGCTGTTTAAATCGGTGATATCTGTGGGATTTGTAATTTTGGGTAATAAGCTGACCAAAAAAATAACTGGCGAGGAGGTGATTTGATGCGGGAACGATTTTCCTTTCGAAAGGGTCACCGGGCCAGAGCGGTTTTTTTGATCTGTGATTACTTGTTTCTGCTGTTCTTGATTGTGGCTATGCTGATTCCCCTGTGGAAGCTGTTTGTGGATTCTGTGGACCCTTCCAGTGTGGGAACCAGGTTTTGGCCGAAGGAATTCAGCCTTGACGCCTATAAGGTCATATTGAACAACGCGGGAATGTACCGGCCCTTTCTGGTTTCCGTGCTGACTACTGTGGCAGGAACCATCGTGGGACTTGCCGTTACCACCCTGGGAGCGTATGGGCTTAAGCAGAAGGAGCTGCCGGGCCATGCCTTCTTCAGCCGGGCGGTTTTGGTCACCATGATGTTTAACGGCGGTATGATCGCCACTTATCTGACTTACAAAAATCTGGGCTTGATGAATAATCTGATGGCAGTGATTGTGCCGGTTTGTGTGACGGCCTACAATACCATACTGATGCGGAGCTTTTTCGACGGACTTCCCGACGCGCTGTTTGACTCGGCGTCCATCGACGGCTGCAGTCCCTTTGGCTGCTTTTTCAGAATTGCGCTGCCCCTGTCAAAGCCTGCGCTGGCGTCGGTGGGACTGTTTATCGCCGTTGCCATGTGGAATGATTATATGCACTTTATACTGTATATTACAGACCAGGACTGGGTAAATTTCCAGGTAAAAATCAGGGCGCTGATTTTGGAGGAAACCCTTGCGGTGGGAAGCTCCAGCATCACGCTGGGGACGGAAATGCTCAAATCTGCCACAGTGATTGTGGTGATACTGCCGTTTCTGTTTGTGTATCCCTTCCTGCAGAAGTACTTTGTAAAGGGAGTTACGCTGGGAGCGGTAAAGGGATGAATTGGGGATAGAACAAAAAACATTACAACACGAGGAGGATTAAGATGCTTCAAAAATCGAAAAAAGAACTGATGAAAAGAATCGGCGCGGCGGCCCTTGCCCTTTCTGTGATGGGAACTTTGGCGGGCTGCGGTGGAACAGACAGCGGCACAGCAGGCGGCAGCACAGCGGACAGTGGGCAGACACAGAGCACAACATCCCAGGAAGGCACATCTGCAGAAGGGTCTGGCAGCGGGCTGGATTATGACAGTATTGAAAAGCCGGAATCTATTTCCTGGTGTTCCCATGATGGACTGCTTCCGGAAAATGGCCAGGAGGAGTGGGATGCGGAATTTGAACGCCTTACGGGAATTAAATTGGAGCACACCTATGTGACGGGCAATGAGTACATTGAAAAAATAGAGCTGGATTATGCAGCAGGCACGGCGCCAGATGTATTTGACCTGTCTGAGGAGCACTTTCCCAAATATGTGGCGGAGGGCGCTCTGGCAGATCTGACGGATTTGGTGAAGGAATCGGGCTTATATGACCTGGTGGATGAGAGCATGTGGGAGCAGTGCTCCTACAATGGAAGAATTTACGGTGTGCCAAGAGAGCTTCCCCAGGCTTGCGGAACCTATGTGAGAAAGGACTGGCTGGACAGACTGGGCATGGAGATACCTGCCACCTACGAGGAATTTATTACAATGCTCACAAGGTTCAGAGATGAAATTGACGAGTGTCTTGTGCCTTATACTGCACCTGGCCTTATGAGCGCCCAGTATATTCCCGATTTCTATCAGGGGGCGGTTCCCGGCATCACCCAGGTGAACGGCGTCTGGGTAGACGGCATGCAGCAGGAAAATATGAAGACGGCCCTTCAGAGAACGCAGGATGCTTATGCGGAGGGGCTTTTGGATATGGAGGTCATCACGAACACCACCGCAACCTGCAGAGACGGCTGGGAGTCGGGAACTACAGGCGCCTTCTGCTACTGGACGGGCAACTGGGGACAGCAGCTTACGGAAAACCTGCAGAGAAATGTCCCTGACGCGGAGGTAGTGTGCATTCCACCCATTGAAGGAAGTGCTTATCTTTATTCCACCCCCTCGGTGCATGTGATTAACGGCAATCTTTCTGAGGAAGAGGCGGCCCAGGTATTCAAATACTTTATTGCGTACCAGCACGACGGCGGAGAAGGACAGGTGCTTTTCGAGTTTGGCGTAGAGGGCGTGCACTGGGAGCAGGATGGAGACAATGTGAAGATGCTGCCCAGCCTTTCAGACCCCAATACCATTTTAAACAAGGCTTATATACTGCCTTCCTCCCGCCTCACTCCCTTAAATGAGGACAACAAAAACATGAATTATGTGGATGCTTATGTGGATTCCTTAAAGGCCACGGAAAATGCCAAATCCCAGAATTTCCAGCCGGCATCTCCCACCTACACCCTGATTTCGGCAGATTTGATCGTTGCCAGGGACAGCTGCGTGGCGGAGATCGTAACAGGTAATATTTCTGTAGAAGAAGGACTTGCCAATTATGCGGCCACTGCTGCAGCTTTAAATCTGGATCAGGCTTTGGCAGAGATGAACGGCGAGGGCTGAGAAGAAGCAAAAACCGCAGATAGACATCTGCGGTTTTTTGCTGGAAAAATCTGGATATTCAAAAATATTATTTGTATATTTTTGCAATTTCTGGCAATTTTTACAAAAATGAAATCGTTATTTTTTTCACTTGTTACAAAAATATGGACATCTTCAACGAAAATGCTATAATATATTTATCAATTTTTTATATTATTATTGTAAGAAAGGGATAAATATTATGAAGATGCAGTCTAAAATTCTTACCATGGCGCTGCTGCCTATTTTCTGCCTGGGAATCGTAGTGATTCTCATTGGCAATGTAAGAATCGGAAGTGCAATGACGGGGAGTATTGAAAATGGCCTGCGGGCCTCTGCGGTATCGGTGAGGGATACCCTGGAGCATGTGGATGAGGGAGATTTTCGAGTAGAAGGGGATGCTTTATATAAGGGAGATTTTAATGTAAGCCAGGCGGTGGAGATCGCTGATAATATCAAGGATGCAGCGGATATCGACATTACCGTATTTTTTGGAGATACCAGATATATGACCTCGGTTGTGGATACACAGGGGAACCGGGTGATAGGGACACAGGCGGGGCAGACCGTCATTGACAGAGTGCTGGGCAATGGGGAGGAGTATTTCTCCACCAGCGTAAATGTGGAGGGACAGAATTTTTTTGGATACTATCTGCCGGTGTATAATGGCGGGGAAACGGTAGTGGGCATGATCTTTGCAGGTATGCCCCAGGAACATGCCCAAAGCCAGATCACCGGAATTATATCTATTATGGCCGGAGTCATTATTGGCCTTTTTGTGATCTGCGCCCTTTTGCTGTTTGCAGTGGTCAGAAGAATGGTGAAAACGCTGCACGAGGGTACCAATGCCCTGGATCAGCTGGCGAAGGGAAAGCTGAATATAGAGATGCACAAAACCACGCAAAGCAGAAAGGATGAGGTTGGAAATATCAGCCGCGGCATTATGCAGCTGAGGGAGGAACTGAAGGAGATTATTTCCAGTATCCAGGAACAGAGCAGAGTGCTGAATGAGGCTTCGGACCATCTGATGGAAAAGGCAGGCATCACCTCTGAACATATTGAGCAGGTGGAGCGGGCCGTGGAGGAGATCGCCCAGGGAGCAACAGGACAGGCTGAAGAAACCCAGAAGGCTACGGAGAATATTATCATTATGGGTAATATGATCGAGGAGACGGCGGAGGAGATCGAAGCCATGAGCGAAAGCGCAAAGCGCATTCAGGATATGGGACAAACCGCAGTGTCTACCCTGCAGGATCTGCAGAGCATCAATGTAAAGACAAAGGATTCCATTGATGTGATTTATGAGCAGACTAACACCACCAACATTTCTGCACAGAAAATCAAGGAGGCCACTGTATTGATCACAGAGATCGCCGAGGAAACGAACCTTCTTTCCTTGAACGCTTCCATTGAGGCTGCAAGGGCCGGGGAGCAGGGAAGAGGCTTTGCAGTGGTGGCGGCCCAGATTCAAAAGCTGGCCGAGCAGTCCAACGAATCCGCAAGACAGATCGAGGAGATTATCAATTCCCTTTTGGGGGATTCCGAGAGAGCTGTAAAAACCATGGATGAGGTAAAGACCATCATGGGACAGCAGAATGCAAATGTGGAAAAGACGGATCAGCAGGTAAAGCAGGTGCTTGGCCAGGTCGGGCAGGCGATAGAGGCCCTTGGAAGAGTGGCGGATAAGACGGAAAAGCTCAATCAGGCAAAGGCCAACGTTACGGACACCGTGCAGAATCTGACGGCTGTGGCTCAGGAAAATGCGGCCAGCACTCAGGAATCGGCTGCTTCGGTGACCCAGGTGTCGGAGGTAATCCGGGGCGTGGAGGAAATTGTGCGCAAACAGAAGGAAAGCGTGGAGCAGCTGCATAGAAGCATGCAGATTTTTGAAGTATAGGAAATGAGCCTATTGCCGAAAGGCACAAGAAATGATACACTTACAATCAGTGGGGACCCCGGATAAGGTCCCTGCTGATTTTTTGCTATTTTTAAGCGGTGAGAAAGGAGAAGTGTGCTGTGACGGGTATTTTTGACACGCATGCCCATTACGATGACGAAGCTTTTGACCAGGACAGAGATGCGCTTTTAAAAGAGCTTCCCGCCCGGGGCATCAGCCGGGTGGTGAATATAGGAGCCAGCCTGGCTTCCTGCGAAAAGACTCTCGCACTGGCAGAAAGCTATGATTATATTTACGCCGCCCTGGGAGTGCATCCCAGTGAGACGGCAGGCTTGGAAAAAACAGCCATAGAAACGTTAAGAAAACAATGCCGCCATGAAAAATGTGTGGCGGTGGGAGAGATTGGACTGGACTATCACTGGGAGGAGCCGGAAAGAGAAATACAAAAGGAATGGTTCGCCATGCAGCTTGCCCTTGCCAGAGAGCTTTCCCTGCCGGTGGTGATCCACTCCAGGGATGCGGCCAGGGATACCATAGATATTATGACTGCGGAAAACGCCAGAGATTTGGGAGGCGTAATCCACTGCTATTCCTATACCAGGGAGACTGCGGGGGTTTTTCTGGACATGGGCTTTTATATTGGCATCGGGGGCGTTATCACCTTTAAAAACGCAAGGAAGCTGAAGGAGGCGGCCCAGTATATTCCCATAGACCGCATTGTGGTGGAGACGGACTGCCCCTATCTTGCTCCGGAGCCCAACAGGGGGAGAAGAAACAGCTCCCTTTATCTTCCCTATGTGGTGGAAGCGCTGGCCGCCCTGAAGGGACTGACAGAGGAAGAGGTAAGAAGGGCTGTGTGGGAGAATGGGCTTCGCCTGTACCGCATGTCCTCATAAGCTGCGGGAAAATCCCTGTGGCCTGGCGGCAGGCGGATTTTTACAAATAACAGAGAAAAGAGCGGGATGATGGAAGAACAGAAATTATTTACAAAGCAGGATTTGAGAAGGCTGATTATTCCTCTGATTTTTGAGCAGACCTTGGCCATTACAGTGGGAATGGCGGACACGGTGATGATCTCTTCGGCGGGAGAGGCCGCTGTGTCCGGGGTCTCCCTGGTGGATATGTTTAATAATCTGATTATCAGCGTGCTGTCTGCCCTCGCCACCGGGGGAGCGGTGGTCACCTCTCAGTTTATCGGCGCGGGAAAGAAGGAGGAGGCCCGCAGATCTGCAAAACAGCTGCTCTATACGGCGGGAATGATTACGGTGGCGGTGTCCCTTATCGTAATTTTGCTAAACCGTCAGATTATATCCTTGTTTTTTGGAAGGATTGAGGCCGATGTCTTTGAAAATGCAGTGATCTATCTGCTGATTTCAGCCTTTTCCTTTCCTTTTCTGGCAGTGTACAATTCCTGTGCCGCACTGTTCCGGGCCATGGGAAATTCCAAGATCACTCTGAAGGTGTCCATCCTGATGAATGTGATCAATGTTGTGGGAAATGCCATCGGTGTGTTTGTTCTGCACCAAGGCGTTGTGGGCGTAGCCGTCCCCTCCCTGCTTTCCAGGGCAGTGGCCGCCTTTGTGCTCTATGGACTTTTGAAAAATCCTGGGAATATAGTGCATTTAATCAAGGAGCCTTTCCGTTTTGAGTGGACTGTGATCAGGAGGATTCTCTTTATTGGCATCCCCAGCGGTATTGAAAACGGTATTTTTCAGCTGGGAAGAGTGATCGTGGTGAGCATAATCGCAGGCTTTGGCACAGTGCAGATTGCCGCAAACGGAGTGGCCAACAGCCTGGACGGCATGGGCTGCATTGTGGGACAGGCCATGAGCCTTGCCATGATTTCCGTGGTGGGAAGATGTGTGGGGGCAGGTGATTTAAAGCAGGTAAAATATTATACGAAAAAGCTCCTTGGGATGACCTATTTGTATACGGCTGTGGTAAACAGCATCATTCTTTTAAGTCTCCCCTGGATTTTAAAGCTTTACGGCCTTTCGGAGGAAACCACTGCCCTGGCGTATACCCTGGTGATGATCCATAACGGTATGGCTATATTTTTGTGGCCGCTGTCCTTTGTGCTGCCCAATATGCTCCGGGCCTGCAACGACGTGCGCTATACCATGGCAGTGTCTATTTTTTCCATGTTTACCTTCCGCATCGGATTCAGCTATATTATCGGTGTAAACATGGGCTATGGGGCAGTGGGGGTGTGGATCGCCATGCTGCTTGACTGGGTATTTCGAGTGATTTTGTTTGTGGGAAGATATTTGACCGGAAGGTGGAAGAAAATGGCCTTGGGGCATGGTTAAGACAGGAGAAGAGAAAAATGCGGAAATATGAAACGCTGCATCTGGTGAAGGGAGAGGATTTGAACCATCACGGCACACTTTTCGCGGCCAGAGCTGCAGCCTGGTTTGTGGAGGCCGGTTTTGCGGCCGCTGCCTGTGAACACGGAAATACAGAGGAGATCGTGCTTAGAAATGTGCATTCCATGTCTTTTTCCAGACCTGTGAAAAAGGGGGAGGTAGTGCGCTTTACAAGTCGTGTAGTATATGCGGGAACCACCAGTCTGGTGGTGGGCATAGAGGCAGTCCAGGCTATTACAGGGGAAAGGGCCATTGCGGGCTATATTACCTTTGTGACAGTGGAGGAGGACACCGGACGCAAGAAGGCTCATAAGGTTATCCTGGATGCAGCCTGGGACAAAGAGGAGGAACGTCAGAGAAAAGAGGCCTTGTGCCTGGTGAAGGGAAGGAAGCTGCAGACAGAGCCTGAGAAACAGAAAGGAGAGGAACGCCTTGGAGAGAACATTTGAGATCAGAGATAATTTCTATTTGGACGGAAAGCCTTTTCAAATTATTTCAGGAGCTTTCCATTATTTCAGAACGGTGCCTGCCTATTGGAGGGACCGCATGGAAAAGCTGAAGGCCATGGGCTGCAATACGGTGGAAACCTACATTCCATGGAACATGCACGAGCCGGAAAAGGGAAAATTCTGCTTTGAAGGAATTTTGGATGTGGAGCGCTTTGTAAGCATTGCAAAGGAGCTGGAGCTGTATGTGATTCTGCGTCCCTCTCCATATATCTGTGCGGAATGGGAATTTGGCGGGCTTCCCGCCTGGCTTCTCAAGGAGGATGGAATGCGCCTCCGGGTGAGCTATGAGCCCTTTTTGAAGCATGTGGAGGAATATTATAAAGAGCTGATGCCCCATCTGGTTCACCTGCAGATCGACCGGGGAGGCCCTGTGATTCTTATGCAGGTGGAAAATGAGTACGGTTATTTTGCCAACGATAAGAGCTATTTGGAGACAATGCGTGATCTGATGCGCAAAAACGGAGTCACAGTGCCCCTTGTGACCTCTGACGGCCCCTTTGCCGAAAATCTGAACGGAGGTGTGGTTTCGGGCGCTCTGCCCACAGGCAATTTCGGCTCCCGTACAAAGGAGCGTTTCGATGTGCTGAAGCAGTACGCAAAGACAGGCCCTCTGATGTGCACGGAATTTTGGGTGGGCTGGTTTGACCACTGGGGAAACGGCGGGCATAAGACGGGCAATCTGGAGGAAAGCGTGAAGGATTTGGACACGATGCTGCAGATGGGCCACGTAAATATCTATATGTTTGAGGGCGGCACCAATTTTGGCTTTATGAACGGTTCCAATTATTACGAGGAGCTGACCCCGGATGTGACCTCCTATGACTATGACGGGGTGCTCACCGAGGACGGACAGATCACTGAAAAGTACCGCCGTTACAAAGAGGTGATAGGGAAGTATGCACCCATTCCCAAGGTGGAATTTTCCACAAGGATAGAGAGAAAAAATTATGGAACCCTGAAGGTGGGAAGAAAAGTGAGCCTGACCTCCACACTGGCCTCTATCAGCAGTCCCGTGAAAAGTCCGTTCCCCCAGTCCATGGAGCGCCTGGGACAAAATTATGGATATATTCTTTACCGGAGCATACTGCATACAGAGGAAAATCTGAACAAGATCAGATTATGGGGAGCAAACGACAGGGCCAATATTCTGGTGGACAATGTTCCCGCAGCAGTGCTCTATGACAGGGAGCTTTTAGAGGAGAGGGAATTAAAGCTTTCCATCAGGGAAAATGCAGTGCTGGACATTCTGGTGGAAAATATGGGCCGTGTGAATTTTGGCCCCCGCATGGAGAAACAGCGCAAGGGCATTGATCAGTGTGTGCAGATCAACGAACATATGCACAACGGCTGGGAGCAGTATCCCTTGCCCCTTGACAATGTGGAACACGTTGATTTTGAGGGGGATTATCTGGAAAACACCCCGGCCTTTTATGAGTTTACCTTTTCGGTGGAGGAGCCGGGAGATACCTTTCTGGATTTTTCCGGCTGGGGGAAGGGCTGTGCTTTCGTAAACGGCTTCAACATCGGAAGATTCTGGGAGATCGGCCCCCAGAAAAGGCTGTATCTGCCCGGGCCATTGCTTAAAACCGGTGAAAACCGCATTGTGATTTTTGAAACGGATGGAAAAGCGGCAGAAACCATCACTCTGGCAGACGAGCCGGATATTGGGTGAAGAATCAAAAATAGGCATAAGAAAGGAAGCGGAAACAAAAACGAGCAGGCAGATAACAATGCCTGCTCGTTTTTTAATAAAAATATATCGAATAACAATAAAAATATATTGACAATCGTTTTCCAAGGTGCTATATTGAACTGGAAATCAGGAAAAACAGATGGGGGTATCTGTATGAAACAGCAAAAAAATTTGACGAAACAAGAAAACCTGAAACGGCAAAAGCAGCTTTTGACCAGGTGGACGAAGCTTCTGCTGGATATTATGTTTTTTGGCGGCATGGTGGTGACGGCGTCCCTGCCCTTCAGTATCAGGCTGGCGGGGAAATATCTTCCCAGACTTATGGATTACTATGAAGAGAATGTGATCATCTATTTTGTGCTGGGAGTGTCCGCCATTGTGCTCATCGGTGAGCTGCGCAAGATTTTTTCCACGGTTTTGGAGGAAAACTGCTTTGTCATGGAAAATGTGGCGAGCCTTAGAAAAATGGGTAACTGGAGCTTTTTTATCGCGGGAATGTCCGTGGTGCGCAGTATTGTCTATCTGACCATTGCCATGGCGGTGGTGGTTTTTGTCTTTGTGATAGCGGGGCTGTTCAGCAAGGTCCTGGCCATGGTGTTTGAGGAGGCTGTGCGCTACAAGGAGGAAAATGACCTCACCATATAATAAAGGGTTGATAACATGTGCTATGAAAAAGGCGGAGGCAGGCGGATATGGCGATTATTGTAAATCTGGACGTAATGATGGCAAAGCGTAAAAAGAATCTCACGGAGCTCTCCGGAGAGGTGGATATTACGCTGGCCAATTTATCTATATTGAAAAATAACAAAGCAAAGGCGATACGGTTTTCTACTCTGGAGGCTATCTGCAGGGCGCTGGATTGTCAGCCGGGAGATATTCTGGAGTATGTGCCTGATCAGGAGGGATAGACATGGATATGAATGATAAAAACGTTTCTGTACAAAATCAGGAAGCACAAAACGGCATGGCGCAGAATGCGGCGGCGCAAAGCGCTGCGGCCAGACACACAGGAAATCTGAAAAGGAATTTTGGCTTTTTTGGTCCGGCTGCCTTTGTCTATGCGGTCTTTTACGCCTTTTGCATGTTTCGTAACGGGTCGGGGATCACCTTCCCTTTTTTCGTGGCAGGAAGTCTCTTGTATTTTTGCTTATGCTTATCAAAACTGGAGATTTCCTTAAAAAAAGGCAGCGTCTTTTATATGGCGGGGATGGCGCTCCTTTCCGTGTCCACCTTCTGCACCGACGATTCCAGGATCATTTCTCTGAATAAGACGGGGATTTTTCTGCTGATGATGAGCCTTCTTCTGAAGCAGTTTTATGATACCTCGGGCTGGAAGCTTGGAAAATATTTAGGAAGCATCCTGCAGCTTATTTTTTGCAGCATTGGAGAGCTTGACCGCCCCTTCCGGGACGGGGCGGAGTATCTGCGCAAAAAGGGGAAAAACAATAAGATATGGTTTGTCCTTCTTGGGGCAGCCGCCGCCGTGCCCCTGCTTTTGCTTATAACAGCTCTTCTAAGCAGCGCGGACGCAGTGTTTGGCCAGATGATGAAAAGCCTCACAGACTGGATACAGCCGGCAAATGTGTTCAACGTGACCTTTCGCATTCTCTTTTTGTTCTTTGCAAGCTATCTTCTGCTTGCTTATCTTTGCAGGCACACCATAAGTGAGGAGGTAAAGGACAAAAGAAAGGGAGAACCGGTTTTGGCCATTACCGTTACGGGACTTTTATCGTTGATTTACCTTTTGTTCTGCGGGGTCCAGATTTTTGGCCTGTTTCTTGGGAAAATGCAGCTTCCCGAAGGATACACCTATGCGGAATATGCCAGAGAGGGATTTTTTCAGCTGCTTGTAGTGAGTATTTTAAACCTGGTGATTGTGCTGTTCACCTTGAGTTTCTTTCGGGAAAGCGCTCTGCTTCGAGTTATATTGACAGTCATGTCCCTCTGCACCTTTGTGATGATCGCCTCCAGCGCAATGCGGATGATCCTGTACATTCAGTCCTATGACCTGACCTTTCTGCGTATCCTTGTGCTTTGGACCTTGGCAGTATTGTTTCTTTTGTTTGCAGGTGTGATTGTGGGTATTTTCCGGGAGCGCTTCGGGCTGTTTCGCTACAGCGTGGTTGTGGTGACCATATGCTATGTACTTTTATCCTTCAGTCATCCGGATTATATCATCGCAAAAGTAAATCTGAAGGAGGCGTCCCAGAAGACGGAGCAAATAGATTTCGGTTATTTGTCCTCTCTGAGCGCGGATGCCGCCCCGGTGCTGGTTCCTTATATGAAAGCTGCGGGCCGTGACGCATATGTGGACGGACTTTCCGAGAGGCTTTCGGAAGGCTCCCTCAGAACCTTTAACCTCTCACGGTTTATTGCAGGGAAAACTTTGGAAAAATACGGGGAGGATATAAACTTTTTTTAAGAAAGGTTCTTTGGAATTTTCTGAGAGAATGGGGTATACTAAGACCACTAACATAAGGAAGGAGTTTCATTATGAAAAAATTGCGTTTTTTGCTGACTGCCTGCGTGCTGGCATTTGCCATGACAGCCTGCGGCGACAAAAATGCGGAGACAGGGGAGACCTCCCAGCAGAATACGGAAAGCGCCACACAGTCTGCTTCGGAAACTGCTCCCACTCAGGAGACGGGACTGTCCTCCACTCAGGAATTTCAGGAGACGGAAGAAAACAATCTGGATACGGTGGAAGGCTGGAGCCAGGAAATGACCGCTGTCCGGGATGCCATAGTGGACGCATTGGGGGAAAATTATTGGCCCAATACGGCAATCACTCCCCAAATGCTGGAGGATACCTTTGGCATTGCCTCGGATTTGTATGATGATTACATGGGTGAAATGCCAATGATCAGCACAAATGTGGATACTTTATTGATTATCAAGGCAAAAAGTGATAAGGTAGATGAAGTGGAGGAAGCATTGAACACATACCGGGATCATCTGGTGAACGATACAATGCAGTACCCCATGAATCTGGGAAAGATTCAGGCGTCCAGAATTGAGAGGATCGGCAGCTACGTCTGCTTTGTCCAGCTTGGCGCAGATACCACTGCCGTTTCAGAAAGCGGCGAGGAGGCTGTGATTACTCACTGCCAGGAGCAGAATGAGCTGGTGATTGAGATAATCGGCCAAAACGTAGAGCGTTAATGGAGCATTCAAATGGTATTCAGCAGCATTTTGTTTCTATTTCGGTTTTTGCCCGCATTTTTTATTTGTTACTTTCTGGTTCCCCAGAGGATGAAAAATTTCATCCTCCTCTTGGGGAGCCTGATTTTTTATGCCTGGGGCGAGCCGGTGTACATTGTGCTGATGCTGTTTTCCATTTTGTCAGACTATATTCACGGCATTTTGATCGACAAGTACAGAAACAGGAGGGTGTCAGTCTTTCTGCTGATTTCCTCCATTGTGATAAATCTTTTGATGCTGGGATTTTTTAAATATGCGGACTTTCTTATCGGCACGGTGAATGCGCTGGCGGGTACAAGCTTTGCCTTGCTTGAGCTTCCGCTTCCCATCGGAATTTCCTTCTACACCTTTCAGACCATGTCCTATACCATCGACGTTTACCGCGGGGAGGCTAAAGTGCAGAAAAACCTTCTGGACTTCAGCGTCTTTGTGACCATGTTCCCGCAGCTCATTGCAGGACCTATTGTGAAATACCGTCAGGTGGAGGCGCAGCTGCACCGGCATAAAAGCGATCTGTACCAGATAAGCGCAGGGGTTAAGCGCTTTGTGGCGGGTCTTGCCAAAAAGGTGCTGATTGCCAACAATCTGGGGGTGCTGTGGACGGAAGTTTCCGCTATGAATTACGGGGAAATCAGCGTACTTACGGCATGGCTGGGAATTTTTGCCTTTGCCTTTCAGATTTATTTTGATTTTTCGGGATATTCCGATATGGCGATAGGGCTGGGGGCCTGTCTGGGATTTACCTTCCCGGAAAATTTTAATTATCCTTATATATCCGCCTCCGTTTCGGAATTCTGGCGCAGATGGCATATCACCTTAAGCAGCTGGTTTCGGGAGTATGTGTACATCCCGCTGGGAGGCAACAGAAAGGGACTTTCCAGACAGCTTGTGAATATCCTGATTGTGTGGGCCCTTACCGGCATCTGGCACGGCGCGGATATCAGCTTTCTTGCCTGGGGACTTTGGTTTGCGCTTCTTTTGATTTTGGAAAAGCTGTTTCTTGGCAAAGTGCTTTCAAAGCTTCCAAAGGCCTTCGGAAGGATTTATACCTGTCTGGCGGTGCTGCTTGGCTGGGTTTTGTTCGGGCTGGATTCTCTCTCACAGGCGGGAGGATTTTTCAAGGCTCTGTTTGGAGCCGGAAGCGGCGTGCTGTTTGATGGACAAGGGCTATATCTGGGAAGAGAATATCTGCTTTTATTCGCTATTGCGGCCATTGGCGCAACCCCCTTTATCGGGGCGATTCTCAAAAAACTGGAAAAAAACCGCACAGGCTATGCCATAGCCTTGTACCGTCTGGGGGAAAAGGTAATTCCTCCCCTGCTGCTTCTTTTGTCGGTGGCGTACATTGTAGATGCAAGCTACAATCCTTTTTTGTATTTTCGGTTTTAGCGAAAGGAGGAGGCTATGGACGAGAAGAGAAATGCCATTTTGACAGTTGCCATTATCTGCGCCATGCTGCTCGTGTTTACGGCGGCGGATCTTTTCAACGGCGACAGAATCTATTCTGAGACAGAAAACCGTGTTTTGGCTTCCAGACCGGAGTTTTCCCAGGAGAGCGTAAAAAGCGGAGAATTCGGCGCGGCTTATGAGGAATACATTACAGATCAGTTTGTAGGCAGGGATAAGTGGATCGGTATCAAGACTGCCTCGGATATTCTCATGCAGAAGAAGGACATCAATGGTGTCTATCTTGGGCAGGATGGTTATCTGATTGAGCAGCATCTCCCCTCGGCGTATGAGAGCGTGCAGGTCACCAAAAGGACGGCGCTCTTGGAAAAGCTGGTACATGACTGGAATGCCAAGGTGATGCTTGTACCCACTGCAGATAACGTGCTCACAGACAAGCTTCCCGCAAATGCTGCCTATTATGACCAGGAGGCGCTTTTGGCTTATGTGGAGGAGCAGATCGGGGAAAGCCATTATATTGACGTTTTTTCTGTGCTGAAGGAGCATTCCCAGGAGGAAATCTATTATCGCACAGATCATCACTGGACCAGCCTGGGGGCCTATTATGGATACTCTGTCTGGGCACAGGCTTTGGGAGTAAGGCCCTATGACTACAGTGTTTCCCGTATGCGCACGGCTTCGGAAGACTTTTTGGGAACCCTCCATTCCCGTCTGAATCTTCCCATGAAGGGGGACGAAATTACCTATTTCCCCGAGACCATCAAGCGTCCGGTGACAGTCACCTACGATTTTGAGGAGACTATGGATACCTATTATCAGGAGAGCTATCTGGAGACGAAAAATAAATATGGATTTTTCCTGGATGATAACCATGCCTTTACGGAGATACACACCAGCTATCGCAACGGGAAAACGCTTTTTGTCATAAAAGACTCCTACGCCAACAGCCTGATCCCCCTTTTAACCCCCCATTACCAGACCATCTATGTGGTGGACCTGCGTTATTTAAACGGCAGTCTCTATGAGTTTATGCAGACATATGAGCCGGAGGGGGGAATGGATGTGCTGGTGGTGTATAACTGCATTCATTTTCTGGAGGATTTTCAATACTATGAGTAAAACAGTGATTTTTGATATGGACGGCGTATTGTTTGACACGGAAAGACTGTGCATGGAGGGATGGAGCAGGGTCGGAGAAAAGGCAGGCATTCGTGGAATAGAGGAGATATCCAGACAGTGTATCGGCTTAAACGGCAGTGATACCAGAGAGCTTGTGTTAAACGCGTATGAGCGGGATTATCCGGGCAAATCCTTTCCCTATGAGGAATTCCGCAGACAGGTCTCTGAGTGGTTTTGGGAGGAGATCGAAAAAAACGGCCTGCCCATAAAGGAAGGAGCAAAAAGACTTCTGCCCTATCTGCAGCAGTCAGGATACAGCTTGGGACTGGCGTCCTCCTCCAGGTATGATTCTGTGGTCAGCCATTTAAAGCAGGCCCGGCTGATTGACTATTTTTCTGTGATCGTATCGGGCGATATGGTGCAGCATTCCAAGCCTAGGCCCGACATTTACCTGCTGGCCTGCAGAAAGCTGGGAGCGAGGCCTGAGGAGACCTATGCCATTGAGGATTCCCCCAACGGAATCCGCGCTGCCGCAGCAGCGGGCTTAAGGCCTATCATGGTGCCGGACCTGATAGAGCCCGATGAGGAAATCAGAGGGCTTTGCTTTTTGATCTGTGAAAACCTGACCCAGGTTATGGGATACTTTAATCGATAAACGTGCAATATCAGGAGATATTAGTGTGAAAAATCACACTGATGTGCTGATTTTTCACACAGCTATTTGTTTCTGAGCGAAAACAAATAGTTGTGATGGCAGACGCAAATTTGATATTTGCGTCGCCTCTTCGCGACGAGTCGCTCAGAAATGAGGATTACAATGGCAGATTTAGGAATACCGCAGAATACCATAGCAGTGCTGCAAAAATATAATTTTCATTTTCAGAAAAAATTCGGGCAGAATTTCCTGATCGACGAAAGGGTGCTTGACAGGATCATATCCGCTTCTGAGATTACAAAAGAGGACTGTGTGCTGGAAATTGGCCCGGGGATTGGTACCATGACCCAGTACTTGGCGGAGAGAGCCGGGACAGTGACCGCAGTGGAGATTGACAGAGCGCTGATTCCCATTCTGGAGGAGACGCTTTGTGATTATTCCAATGTAACTGTGATTCACGGGGATATCCTGAAATTTGATATCAATCAGCTTGTGCAGGAAAAAAATGGAGGCAGGCCCATAAAGGTAGTGGCCAATCTTCCCTATTATATTACCACCCCCATTATCATGGGATTGTTTGAAAAGCAGGTGCCGTTAAAAAGCATCACTGTCATGGTGCAGAGGGAGGTGGCGCAGCGTATGCAGGCGCAGCCCGGAACCAAGGACTACGGGGCCCTGTCCCTTGCAGTGCAGTATTATGCGAAGGCGGAGGTGGTGGCCAATGTGCCGCCAAACTGCTTTATTCCCAGACCCAGTGTGGGCAGCGCGGTGGTGCGGCTTTTGCGTCATGAGACGCCTCCTGTACAGACAAAGGACGAGGCCAGAATGTTTGCCTTGATTCGAGCATCCTTTAATCAGAGGCGAAAGACCCTGGTAAACAGTCTGGGAAATGCGGGGGAGCTACATATCTCCAAGGAACAGGTTTTTGAGGCGCTTGCGCAGATGGGGCTTTCTCCCACGATCCGGGGAGAGTCTCTTTCTCTGGAACAATTTGCCAGACTGAACAATCTGCTGTAGGGCACGGGGTGAATTGTTACGCTGCAAAGGCAATTTTTCCTTCGTTTATTTTGACATATCGGAGGGTACTATGATAAACTTAGGGAGAAAAGCGGGAAAGTCTGAAAACAACGAACCAAAGACCAAAAAGGGAGCGGAATACCTTGGATAAGTATGAATATAAAGTAAGGTCAGATGAAATCAAAGAGCTGATAGCACAGGGGGATTATGCCCAGGCGGCAGAGATTGCTGACACCATTGACTGGCGGAGAGTCAAAAGTGTGATGATGCTGTGCACCATCAGCGACTTATATAAAATAAACCGCAGATATGAGGATGCCAGGGATATGCTTCTTTTGGCATATGAGCGCCGTCCGGGTGGGAGGACCATCTGCTATTCTCTGTGTGAGCTTTCCATCAAAATGGAGGAATATCTGCAGGCCATAGAGTATTATAAGGAATTTGTGCAGATAGCGCCCAAGGATCCGGGGCGCTACATTCTGCAGTACAAGCTGTATGAGGCGCAGGATGTGAGTCTGGAAGAACGCATTGAGGTTTTGGAGGAGCTGAAAAAAAGAGATTACCGGGAAAAGTGGGCTTATGAGCTGGCCTACCTATATCACCGGGTAGGGCTTGCTACCCGGTGCGTGGAAGAATGTGATGAGCTGATTCTCTGGTTTGGAGAGGGAAAATATGTGATTAAGGCCATGGAGCTTAAAATGCTTCATCAGCCTCTGAGCCCTGAGCAGCAGGAGAAATACGACCATCGGTTTGATGGGCAGGCGCCGGAGATACAGATCCCAAATGCCGAAGAGGAGCAGGCGGAATACTCTGGGGAGCAGGACGGCGGGAACCTTCAAAGCTATGGAGGCACCCAGGGATATGAAGCTGTTCAGGACTATGAAACTGTCCAAGACTATGAAGCTGTCCAGGACTATGGGAATACCCGGGAGTATCCTGCGGTACAGGAAGGTATTTTAGAGGGAGAACCCCAGGAGGCCCAGAACCAGGAGGCTCAGAACCAAAAGGTTCAGGAAGAAACCAGGCAGCCGGAGGATATGGACATCCATGTAAAGACCATGGATGTGGGACAGTATAACACGATCAATCTGCAGGAGGAGCTGGCAGCCGGCCTAAAAGAGGTGCTGGGGGAAGAGCGGGCCCACGTACAGGCGGAGGCTGCCTTGGAGCCAGAGGAAGAGCAGATGGAATCCTCGGAAGTGTTTTTCGGAGAAACCGGGGAAATTGCAGACTTGGAAAACCAGGCACAGGCGCAGACAGAGCCAGAGTCTGAGCCTGCGGCTTCATTCAAGACCGTCATAGCGTCTGAGCAGAATACAGCCACGGCATCTGAGCAGAATACAGCCACGGAGCCTGAGCAGGAGCCGCCCGTAGATGGGGAGCCGGACGTCACTGGTCAGATGGTGATGGAGCAGATGCGCTCGGAAAGAGAACCTGTACAGCAGGTTATGCAGGCGGAGCCGCCCAAAGAAATGGCGGAGGTGCTTTCCCAGGAGACGGACGGGCAGATCAGCTTTGTGCTGCCCGAGAGCGAGCAGGTGGAAAAGCAGATAACGGGCCAGATGAACATTGAGGATGTCCTTGCGGAATGGGAGCGCATGAAAAAGGAAAACCAGGAAAAGCGCAAGGAGGAAGTCCGCCGGCATGTGCTGCAGCAAACCGGAAACATGTTTACGGAGTTTGAGGCTTCGGTGAGGGACGGATTGCTGGAAAAGCTGGAAAGAGAAAAGGCGGATACAGAGGAGCCGGAGGTCATAGAGGAAACACCCGGGGAAGTTCCTGAAGAGGTTTCGGAGGAGGCTTATGAGGAGGCGCCCGAAGAGGTTTCGGAGGAGGCTTATGAGGAAGCTTATGAGGAAGCGCCCGAAGAGGTTTCGGAGGAGCTTCATGAGGAGGCACCCGAGGAGGTTTCGGAGAAGGCTTATGAGGAAGCGCCCGAGGAGGTTTCAGAGGAGCTTCATGAGGAGGCACCCGAGGAGGTTTCGGAGGAGGCTTATGAGGAAGCGTCCGAGGAGGTTTCGGAGGAGCTTTATGAGGAGGCGCCTGAGGAGGACGCAGAGGAGCCTTTGGAAGAGCCCCGGGAGCCCGAGGAGATTTTGAAAGCCGTTCAGGAAGAGGAGGAGAAGCCCTCCAGACCTGAGGTGGAGAGAGATCGGGCAAAGATAAGAAATCTTACAAGGGAGGAAAAGGAGCTGTATGCGTCCTTTATCCAGAGCAAATCCGCAAGAGAACAGCTGGTGAAGGCCATTGACGGCATCAGTATGGCCCCCTATACGGGCAATGTGATCATTACAGGGGAAGAGGGCATGGACACGCTGACTCTGGCAAAGAATATGATCCGGGAAGTACAGATGACGGACAGCAATTTTTCCGGAAAGGTTGCGAAGATATCCGGCCAGGCCCTGAATCGGAAAAATGTAGAGGAAACGCTGGATCATTTAAAAAACGGCGCGCTGATTATCCAGAAGGCCGCAGGCATGAGCGGGGAAACCGCAAAAGCACTGCACAAGGCGCTGCAGAAGGAAGCCAGAGGCATTATTGTGATCCTGGAGGACACGAAAAAGGCTGTGGATAAGCTTTTGGAGGGACAGAAGGAGCTTTCCGAGTGCTTCCCTTGCCGGATGGATGTGGAGGCCTTGAGCAATGATACGCTGGTGGCCTTTGGAAGGAAGTACGCCCGGGAAATGGAATATTCCATTGATGAGCTGGGGATTCTTGCGCTGCACACACGCATTGAGGATATGCAGACTATAGACCATGTGGTGACGGCCATGGAGGTCAAGGACATTGTGGATGAAGCCATTCGTCATGCCAACAGGAAAACTTTGGGACATTTTCTTGATATTCTTTTTGCAAGGCGCTACGATGACGAGGATATGATTATCTTGACTGAAAAAGATTTTGTTTGATGGAGGTGGGGGAATGACAAAAGCAGAGGGCAAAGTTTTTATTTCCGAGGCAGATCAGTACTTGTTTGCCCAGGGAACCCATTATGACATTTACAAGAAGCTGGGAGCCCATCTGTCCTGTGAGGACGGGGTGGAGGGCGTTTACTTTGGGGTGTGGGCGCCAAATGCCCAGGCGGTTCATGTGATCGGCTCCTTCAATGGCTGGAATGAGGAAGCCCATTCCATGGAAAAGCTGGGAGAGGGAGGCATCTGGGCCTTGTTTATTCCCGGCGTGGCAGAAGGGGAAATGTATAAGTTTCTGATTACAGCCGCAGACGGAAGGAAGCTGTATAAGGCGGATCCATTTGCAAATCAGGCGGAATACCGCCCGGGCACCGCTTCGGTGATCACGGACCTTTCCGGCTTTGCCTGGAAGGACGAAAAGTGGATGAGCAAGCGGGATGAAAAGGACATGAACAAGGAGCCCATGGCCATTTATGAATGTCATATCGGTTCCTTTATGAAGCATCCCGACGGAACTGAGGGCTTTTACAATTACCGGGAATTTGCAACGCGGATTGTGGAATATCTGAAGGAGATGAAGTATACCCATGTGGAGCTGATGGGCATTGCGGAGCATCCCTTTGACGGTTCCTGGGGATATCAGGTGACAGGCTACTATGCGCCCACCTCCCGGTACGGGACGCCCAAGGACTTCATGTATCTTGTGAATGAGCTCCATAAAGCGGGAGTGGGAGTAATCCTTGACTGGGTGCCGGCCCATTTTGCCAAAGACGCCCATGGCCTGGCTGAATTTGACGGGCAGTGTATCTATGAGCATCCCGATCCCAGGCTGGGAGAGCACCCTGACTGGGGAACCAAGATTTTCAATTACGGGAAGCCCGAGGTAAAAAATTTCCTGATTGCCAACGTTTTATTCTGGCTTCGTGAGTTTCATGTGGATGGTATCCGTGTGGACGCAGTGGCCTCCATGCTGTATTTGGATTACGGCAAACAGGAGGGGCAGTGGGTGCCTAATAAGTATGGCGGCAATAAAAACCTGGAAGCCATTGAATTTTTCAGACATTTGAATTCAGTGGTCCGGGGAACCTATCCGGGATTTCTCACCATAGCCGAGGAGTCCACAGCCTGGCCTAATGTGACGGGCGACATCGGAGGAGAGGGACTTGGCTTTTCCTTTAAGTGGAATATGGGATGGATGCACGATTTCTGCGAATATATGAAGCTGGATCCCATTTACAGGAAGGGCTGTCACCATGCCATGACCTTTGCCATGAGCTACAATGAAAGCGAGAATTATATCCTCCCTCTGTCCCACGATGAGGTGGTTCATTTAAAATGCTCCATGGTAAACAAAATGCCTGGCTATACGGCGGACAAATACGCAAATCTCAGAGTCGGGTATGCCTACATGTTCGGCCACAGCGGCAAAAAGCTGCTGTTTATGGGACAGGATTTTGGACAGGAAAGAGAGTGGAGCGAAGAGAGGGAGCTTGACTGGTTCCTTCTGGGAGAAAAATACAATAAAGGCGTCCATGATTTTATGAAGGAGCTTCTTTTGCTGTATCGGAAGTACCCGGCGCTTCACGAGCTGGACAACAGCTGGGCGGGCTTTGAGTGGATGAACGCCGACGATGCAGAGCAGAGCACCTACGCCTTTGTGCGACGGTCCTCCACAGGCACCCAGAATCTTCTGTTTGTGCTGAATATGACCCCTGTAAAGCGTGAGAATTACGTGGTTGGGGTTCCCAAAAAGAAAAAGTATCGTCTGCTGCTAAACAGTGATGAGGAGCGGTTCGGCGGATGGGGGAATGAAATTCCCAGGGAACTCACAGCTCAGAAAAAGCCCTTTCACTATCAAAATTATTCCATCAGCTTTGATCTTCCGCCTTATGGAGCGGCAGTGTTTCTATTCTGAGGGAGAGGAAAGAAAAAGCCCCGGGGTTAAGAATCCGGTTATATGCACCGAAATAAAAGGTAAGCGTAAAGAAACGCTTGCCTTTTTGTTAAGCATATAATGTTTTGAACATAGAATGGGGAGTGCACCTATATGAAGATTACCTTTCAAACAGCTGAGGCAGAACAGAGTGTTAAGCAGCAGACTCAAGTAAGGACCGCCGACACGGCAAAAAAAGCAGACAGCGTTTACGGGGCTGTTCTTCTGCCGGGAGAAAACAGGCTTCTGGGAAGCGGGGAAAAAAAGTCCTGGGCAGAATTCAGACAGGAGGCTCAGGTCAAGGATGTTTCCGTACAGCAGGACTATAGAACCCTTTTGTCACACACCATGTCTCAGGAGGACTATGCCCGGCTGGAGGAGGAGGGCTTTCATTTTGAAAGCCTTGACCCTGAGGAAGCAGTGACCATTTTGGACAAGATCAAGGCGCAGCTGGCCCGCTCGGGACAAAATATCATTGGCTACACGGATGATATCGACATGGACACGCTGGCGGCGGCGCTGGGCAGCGATACACTGGCAAGAGCTGTTTCCCACAGCTTTAGGGAGGCGGATCTGCCCTTGACGGCTGAAAATATAGAAGGCGTGAAAGAGGCGTGGAACATGGCCTCTAACCTTACGGACCTGGATGCAGGCACCCGGAGCTACCTGGTGGAAAATGCCATGGAGCCGGAGATATGGAATGTGTATCTGGCACAAAGCAGCGGCGCAAAGGGAAAGGAAAGCTCCCTGCAGCAAGGGCCCAAAAGGATAGGACCGAAATATTACGCAGAAGAAATCAAGGGCTATTATGCTCAGAGCGCACAGACTCCCCATATGGAGGAACTGCAGGCCCAGGCGGACAAGGTGATTGAGAAAGCCGGATTTTCTGTAAATGAGCACAGCCGTGAAATGGCGGGATGGCTTTTGGACAGATCGCTCCCTCTTACGGCGGAAAATCTCCAGAGGGTGCAAATGCTGGAGACAGTCCCTGTGCCAGTCACAGAGGAGGCCTTTGCAGCAGCGGCAGCGGAAGCGGTATCCGGGGGAAAGGAGCCTGTATTTGGAAATCTTGGCCGGAGCGAGGATATCTATCACAGAGCGGCGGAGGTTTTGTCCTATTATGAAAATCTGTCGCCGAAGCAGCTTGGCGACAGCGTCACAGCCAGAAGACAGCTGGAGGAGATACGCCTTCGCATGACGGCGGAGGTGAATGTGAAGCTGTTAAAAAGCGGATTTTCCATTGATACGGCGCCCATGGAGGAGCTGGTGGAGGCTCTCAGGGAGGCCGAGGCAAAGCTGGCCGGGACGTATTTTCCGGGGGAGGAGGAACCCCTTACAAAATATCGTCTGTATCGGGATACCAATGAAGTCATAGCGCAGCTGCCCGCCATGCCGGCACGGATTCTGGGCCCCTTAAGTATTCAAGAGAGCCAGACGTCTCTGACGGAGATTTATGAACAGGGAAAGGCGGCCAAAGCGGTCTATGAAAAAGCCGGGGAGAGCTATGAAGCCCTGATGACTTCACCCAGGGGGGATATGGGGGACAGCATTCAGAAGGCGTTTGCCAATGTGGATGAGCTGCTCTTGGAGCTTTCTTATGAGCTTACGGACGAAAACAGAAGAGCGGTGCGCATCTTGGGCTATAACCGCATGGAAATTACGGGAAAGAACATAGAGCTTGTGAAGGCGGCCGATGAACAGGTGCAGTCTGTGATTGAGAAGATGAAGCCTGCGGCAGTGCTTCAGATGATCCGGGATGGAATCAATCCGCTGGAAAAGACATTGCCGGAGCTGGAAGAATATTTTTCCGGGCTTCCGGAGGATTTTGAGGAGACTGCGGAAAGCTACAGCCGCTTTCTATACGGATTGGAAAAAAACAAAGCCGTTACCGAAGACGAAAGAGAGACCTATATCGGTATTTACCGGCTGCTGCGTCAGATTGAAAAATCCGACGGCGCCGTGGTTGGAGCGCTGGTAAACAGCCAGGCTCAGCTTCACCTGAAAAATCTCCTTTCTGCAGTCAGAAGCGGAAAATTCAGACATCTGGACGTGAAGGCCCAGGATCGGCTGGAACAGGTGATTCAAAAGGGTGAGAGTATCTCAGAGCAGATCGCCAGGGCCTTTGCGGGGGATGTGAGAGATATTGTGACAGAAGTGTCACATGAGACGGACAACGCGCAGGAGTACAGGAGGCAGAAGCTGGAACAGCTTCGGAGCTTTGCGGTGACGGAGAATGAGTGTGTGGCGCTTTTGCAGAAGGGGCAGACCACGCCCAGTGTACACAATCTGCTGGCGGCCCAGGCGCTTTTACAAAATAGAGAGCTTTTTTACAGCGCCCGCAGAAAGGGGACTGGAAATGGCGAGGAAATGACGGAAATGAAGTCTTTGGCGGACGGACTTTGGGAAACCTTGGAGGATAAGGATGAATTCTCCGGGGAATACCAAAAGCTCGTAAAAGAGACCGGCAAAGAAGTGGAGGAAGCCTTGCAGGAGGCGGTAAGCAGTGTGGATGTCAGAGAGCTCAGGCTGGCACACAGACAGCTTGCCCTGGCGGAGAAGCTTGCAAGGCAGGAGGAATACTTTTTCTCCATGTATGTGGGAGAAGAACTGACGGGAATACGCCTGACGGTGGAAAGAAATGGGCCGGAAAAAGGGAAGGTTTCCGTTACCTGCCGGTTTTCGGGGGAAGAGACCCTGCACGCAGATTTTTGGCTGGCAAATGATAAAATTACGGCATATGTTGCGGGAAATGAAAAAACAGAGGTTACGAAACTGCAGAAAATTGCCGATACATTCACAGAAGAGGCCTCCGGACACTGGATCATAGAGAAGGTGTCTGTTGTGCAGGATGCCGGCAAGGGGCCGGACATGACAGAAGAACAGGAGATATCTGGCGAGGGGGTGTCTGCCGATAACGGGCAGCTGTACCGGATCGCCAAGACATTTTTAGAAGCAGTCAGACAGCAGGAAAGAGGTAGCGTATGAGAATTAATTACAATGTATCGGCAATGTTGTCCAATAATGCGCTGTCCAACAGCGAAGATCTGTTGGCAAAATCGCTGGAGAGATTGTCGTCAGGCTTAAAAATCAACCATGCAAAGGACAACCCGGCGGGGCTTGCCATGGGAAAAAGAATGAATGCGCAGATCGAAGGATTATCTGTGGCAAATCAAAATGCAAGCGATGGAATATCCATTATTGAGATTGCAGACGGGGCGCTGACAGAGGTCAGCGAAATGCTGCAGCGTATGAACGAGCTCTCGGTGAAGGCGGCAAACGGAGTCATGACGGACGAGGACCGGGCTACTGTGCAGGACGAGATCGCGCAGCTGAAGGAGGAGATCACCCGTATAGCGGATACCACGGAATTCAACGGACAAAAGCTCCTGAACGGCGAGTTTGATTTCAAGGGATATACCAACAATCTGGAGGTAAAGGTAAACTCCTACTCCAAGGAGGTAACGGCGAAAACCTACAGCATTGACAGCATCACGCTGGAAAAGGAAATTGTGGACGGCGTGGAGACGGGCAATTATCTGGTGGACCTGGGCAGTTTAAACCTGGGAACCGATTTCCCGGACGGAACCACGGCTACTGCTAAGGATAATCTGATTACGCTGGAAGGAGAAGGCGGATTTGAGATGGTGCTGGATGTGTCGGAGGTAAACTTCGGAGGCGCCAATACAGTGACCTTCAGCGCAGCAGGCGGAAATGGACTGGTGATTGATGCTACGGGAATCGGAGCTATGCGCCTGCAGATTGGAGCAAACGAAACCCAGATTCTGGCGGTGGATATTCCTACGATTTCTTTACAAAATATGGGGATCGAGGAGATTGATGTATCCACTCAGGAAGGAGCCGGGGACGCTATATACAGACTGGACGGGGCCATCAAATATGTCTCCAAGGTGAGGGGGCGTCTGGGCGCTTATCAGAATCGTTTGGAGTCCTCCGTAAACAGTCTGGATGTCACCTCTGAGAATATGACGGCTGCTTATTCCCGCATTATGGATGTGGATATGGCCGAGGAGATGACTTACTATACCACCTATCAGGTGATGACCCAGGCGGGAACCTCAATGCTGGCCCAGGCCAACGAAAGACCCTCTCAGGTGCTGCAGCTTTTGCAGTGACAGCGGGCAGAAGCGTATTAGCAGTGATATGTGTCTTTTCTACAGGGAGGCAGAATGACCAAGGAACAAAAACAGGAATTTACCAGGAGAATTACACAGGCAAATTCCACGCAGCTGATTGTTATTTTATATGAGATGCTTTTACTGTATCTGGAAGAGGGAGCGCAGGCTCACGCATCCGAAGACAGAGATGCCTTTCGGGAAGCTATTCGCAAGGCAAGGGGATGTCTCAATGAGCTTCTTGCATCCTTAAATCCGAACTATGAGCCGGCGCCCGCTCTATTGCGGCTTTATTTGTTCTGCATCAGGAGACTGGCCTATGGCGAGGTCAGGAATGATTCGAAGGTGTTGGAAGAAATAGAAAAAGTGATACGTCCCCTCCATGATGCTTATGAAAAAATTGCGCCGCAAAACGAAAATGGCCCTGTGATGAATAATTCCCAGGCAGTTTATGCCGGACTGACCTATGGCAGAAACACCTTAACCGAAAACATGGCTGACCAGGGCGCGAATCGGGGAATGCTGGTATGATTTTGCAATCCCGGCGGCAGGCTCCAGGGCGGCCAGATCCGTCAGGTGCTTGTATCTTTTCTGCAGAGAATTAATCTCATAAATATAGCTGTCAATCAAATCTGTGTCAACAGCGTTATCAAAACCCGCATATGCAATGTCCAGTGCTGTGCGGGTTTTTTCCATGGCTTCCTGCAGACTGACTGGAGTAAAATCCGGTTCCTCCACACGCGAGGAATCGTAGTTTCGACTGAAGAATATTTTCATGCTGTTACCCAAGCCTTTCAATTTTGTTGTTAAAAGTATAGCCCCCTTAAATGGAAAATATACCAATTCTTAGAAAGAATGCCAGGAAAATGAAGGTTCGGGCATAAAAAACAAAAAAGGCTCATAGATTGTAGCAAAAGAACGTAAGAGGGACAGGACAATGGAAAATCAAATGGGAACCATGCTGATTGTGCTGGCCTGCGCTGCGGCGCTGCTGATAGGCGCCATGCGAAGAAAGCTGGAATGGCTTTTAAACGTTGTTATGCGGAGCGTGCTTGGCACGATTGCAATCTATTTTATCAATTCTCTTCTGGCCGCGCTGGGAATTTCCCTGGGGGTGGGCATTAATGCGGTGACCGTTTTGACAGCCGGAATTCTTGGAATACCTGGGCTTTTAGCGCTTTACGGAATCGGAATTTATCAGCTTATGTAAAAATTTACCAAAATTTATATTTTTCCTTGTTTTCTATTGCAAAGCAAAAGGACAGCGTCTATAATACATTTTACAAAACAGATCAAAAAGATTTTCTAAAGAATCAGTGGGACAATATCGTCCCGGCATTACCCGTAAAAATAAAATAGCATAAAAGGAGATGATGCTTTGGCGGCATTATGTGTATGTGTATTGCTGGTCATTGCCTGCGGCTATGACTATCTGCAGCACAGAATCCCAAACAGTCTGCTGCTTCTGCTGTTCTTTACCTGCATTGGAAGGCATCTGTTTGGAGCCTGTATTTCTCTGTTTTTCTTCTGCCTGGTAAAGATGGCGGGAGTAATGCTTCTGGCCTATCCTCTCTTCAAAATTGGATGTATCGGCGCAGGAGACGTAAAGCTTTTGGGAATCTGTGGGGGCTGTCTGCCCGTCTGTAAAATTCCGTCTTTCTTATTTTTTTCTCTGCTTTCAGCGGCAGTTTTTTCCCTGATCAAAATACATAAGGAGCACAATGCAAAGGAAAGGCTTGTCTATCTATGGAGATATCTGACAGTGACAGCGCAGACCGGAAAATGGAGCCTTTATCTGGAAAATGAAAAGGAACGAAAAGCGGCAGGAATCTGTCTTTCGGGGCCTATATTTTTAAGTGTGCTTTTTTATCTGGGAGGTGCCTATTGAAGTATAGAAAATTGGATATCCTGGCACTGTGTGACAGGGAGGAGGAATATATACAGTCATTTGCAGAATATGTGAAAAGATACAAGAATCTGCCCTGGGAACTGCATGTTTACACAGACCTGGAGGAACTGATGCGCGGAGAAGAGAATAATTTTATTTCTGTGCTGATAATGGCGGAATCGGTTTTCGGACCGGAATGGAAAGGACTAAAGGCAGGCTGTACCGTAATCTTAAATGAAAGCGGGGTGATAAGATATCCAGACCTTAAGAACGTGGACAAATACCAGTGTGCGGAAAATGTGGTCAAGGAGCTGGTCGAAGCCTATGCGGAAGTGGCAGAAAATCCGCTGCCAGGACTGGCACAGGGCGGCAGCGCCAAGCTTGTGGGAATTTATTCGCCGGTGAGAAGATGCCTGCAGACCTCCTTTGCCCTGACTCTGAGCCAAATGCTGGCGAGAGATAGTCCGACACTGTATTTGAATTTTGAGCACTATGCGGGAATCGGCGGAATTCTGCCGGATATGCAGGTGAAAGACCTGGGAGATCTGCTCTATTTTCTCAATGGAGAGGGGGACAAGTTTTCCCTGCGGATGGAGACCTTGATACAAAAGAAGGGCAGTCTGGACTATATTCCGCCCATGAAGGCGGGACAAAATCTTCTTACGGTAACGCCTCAGGAATGGAGACGGCTTTTGTCTAAAATTGAGGCAATGGGAAAGTATGAATATATTATTCTGGATTTAAGCGAGAGCATTCAGGGGCTTTTTGAAATTATGAGCAGATGTTATAAGATTTTTACCCTGACGCAGAGTGACAAAGCAGCCGAAGGGAAGCTTCTGCAGTATGAGCAGCTTCTGGCCCTGTACCAGGCGGAGGAAATTCTGCAGAAAACAAGCAGACTCTGTCCGCCCCGCTTCGGAAGGCTTCCCGAGGAGCCGGAGCAGTATACCAAAGGGGAGCTGGCGGAATATGTAAAGGAAATCCTCAAGGAATTATGAAAAGGAGGCTGTGATATGGAGGCTATAGAGTATGGAGAATGGAAAAGAAATCTGCGCCGGGAGGTGCAGGAACGGATGGATTATATTGCAGATGTTTCCGATGAGGACGTGGAGGAGGCCATAGACGAAGTTTTGCTTGAGCAAAAAAGGCTGATGCTGTACCCGGTGGAAATGCGAAAAAGGTTGAAAAAAGAGCTTTTTGACTCTTTACGCAGACTGGATATCCTGCAGATTTTTGTGGAGGACAAAGCGGTCACTGAAATCATGATCAATGGAAAGGATCACATATTTATTGAAAAAGAGGGACGTCTCAGGGAGCTTGACACGGGGTTTGAATCCATGGAAAAGCTGCAGGATGTGATTCAGCAGATTGTGGCCGGATGCAACCGTGTGGTAAATGAAGCTTCTCCCATTGTGGATGCAAGGCTGGAAAACGGCTCCAGAGTGAATATTGTCATGAACCCTGTGGCGCTAAACGGCCCCATTGTGACAATAAGGCGCTTCCCGGACAAACCGATTACAATGGAGTATCTCATTGAAAATCAATCTGTCTCCAAAGAGGCCGCAGATTTTTTGAAAAAGCTTGTCCGCGCAAAATACAATATATTTATCAGCGGCGGCACGGGAAGCGGAAAAACTACCTTTCTGAATGCGCTTTCCGCTTTCATTCCCTCGGATGAACGGGTGATCACCATAGAAGACAGTGCGGAGCTGCAGCTGCAAAAGCTCCCTAATCTTGTGCGGCTGGAAACGAGAAACAGCAATGTGGAGGGCTGCCTGGAGATTACCATACGTGATCTCATCCGGTCCTCCCTGCGGATGCGGCCGGATCGGATCATTGTAGGAGAGGTGCGGGGGGCAGAGGCCATTGATATGATGCAGTGTCTGAACACAGGCCACGATGGCAGTATGTCCACGGGCCATGCAAACAGTGGAGCGGACATGGTGGCGAGACTGGAAAATATGATTCTCATGGGAATGGACATTCCTCTTGCGGCCATAAAGAAACAGATTGCTTCCGGATTAGATATCATTGTGCATCTGGGAAGGCTTAGGGACAAATCCAGGAGAGTATTGGAGATTACAGAAATTGCAGGCTTTGAAAGCGGCGAAATACGGCTCAATCCGCTGTTTCGGTTTGAAGAGACGGGGGAGGATGAAAAAGGGAGCGTAACAGGCTGCCTGCACAGGAAAGGAGCATTGCTTCATGAGGACAAGCTCAAAGCGGCGGGATTATCATAAATATTGCTGGAAAAAGGGAGAGCTTTTGGCTGCTGCTTTACAATCGGCGGCAGTGACAGGATTTCTTGCAGTCTTTTTTTACCGCAGCTTTTGGGCGGCGATTCCCCTGTCTGCGGCAGGTATGCTGTTTTTTCGCAGCCTTGGACAAAAAAAGGCAAAACGGGCCAGGGAGGAGCTGACGGTGCAGTTTAAGGAGTGCATTTTGTCCGTGTCCGCAGCCCTCAGGGCAGGATATTCTCCGGAGAATGCTTTTTTGGAAAGCAGAACGGATATGCTGGTTTTATATGGGGAGGGCTCTATGATCTGTCAGGAGCTTGAGATAATCCGTAAGGGACTTGTAATGAATATTCCCTTAGAGGAACAGCTTTCTGATTTGGCAGACAGAAGCGGCAGCTCTGAAATCGCCCAATTTTCCAGCGTTTTATCCATCGCAAAGAAAAACGGCGGGGACCTGCCGAAAATGATTCGGACATCCTCGGAGCTGATTGGCCGCAGAATCGCGGTCAGACAGGAGATGAAAACCCTTCTAAGCGGCAGACAGATGGAACAGAATATAATGAAACTTATGCCTTTTGTGGTTTCCTTTTATATCAGTGTGAGCAGTCCAGGATATTTCGATGTGCTTTATCACAATCTGCAGGGAATTGCTGTGATGACTCTGTGTCTGGCGGTTTATCTGGGGGCATGCGCTGCGGGAGAGCTTGTGATGAAAAAGGTTTTAACGGATGGTTTTGTTTAGGGGAGGTGGCAAATGATTGGGGCGGTGGCTGTGATATTTGTGATTTATGCTGTTCTGGCGTTTTTATCTCGAAAGGAGGATTGCTGTGGCGTAGAATCTGTTGTCTTGAAACCTTTTGCCCGCATGGCTGTTTATCTCTACAAAAATGCCTGCATCCGGAGGCTTCCTTTGTTTCGCTCTGACCAGGTGGAGGCAGATGTGCGCAGATTGTATCCGGGGGAATGCGGGCAGCAATCTCAGACCTGGTATTATGTGGAAAAGCTGTCTTTGTCCCTTGCTTTGGTCTTTGTGGGAACTGCTTTTGCCTTTTTAATAGATTGCAGGGAAAAAAGCAGTCTGGCCCTGACCAAAACGGGAATAG
>DXGH01000034.1 GCA_019114005.1 Candidatus Acetatifactor stercoripullorum | reverse complement strand
GAGAAGGGAAAGACGGCGATCATTAACATGTCCATGTGTCAGGACGATATAGATACGGTGGCGCGCCTACCTTATTCCAACATTATCTCCGATGCCATTTATGCGGATACGGATACGCCACATCCCCGCATGTACGGCGCTTTTCCCAAGGTGCTCCGGGAGTATGTGGGGGAGAGAAAAATCTTGACTCTGGAGGAAGCCCTTCGAAAAATGACCAGCCAGCCTGCGGACAGAATGGGACTTAAGGACAGGGGAAGGCTGCTTGTAGGCGCCGCGGCGGACGTTCTGGTCTTTGATTCCCTACAGTTTAAGGATCGGGCTACCTATGCGGAGCCGGCTGTCTATGCACAGGGATTGAATTATTGTATTGTAAATGGAGAAATTGCGGTAAAGCAGGATGCGCTTACGGGAAGCAGAAGCGGAAAGAATCTGCGTGTAAGGCGATGAAGGAGGAAAGGAAAATGGCAGATGTGTATGAAAAAATGAAGGAAATGGGGATCACGCTTCCGGTGCCCCCGCCAAAGGGCGGCGTCTATACGCCGGTAATGGAATTTGGCGACCATCTCTTATACTGCTCAGGCTGTGGAAACGATATCGGGGACGGAAAACACCTGCTTGGAAAGGTGGGAAGGGATCTGACTCTGGAACAGGGGCAGCAGGCGGCCTATAACTGTATGTTAAACCTGCTACCTGTTGAAATTGAAATGCTGGTGGAATATGATGACTGAAAATCCTTATTGCTTTGCGGGGCAGGATGAGATTTGTTCTCCCCAGCTGATTTACTATCCAGAGATCATTGCACAGAATATCGACCTTATGAAAAAGCTGGCGGGGGGAGCAGACCGGCTCTGGCCCCATGTCAAGACCTATAAGATGGAAAAGGTTGTCAAAATGCTTCTTGCGGCGGGAATCAAACGCTTTAAATGCGCTACCATTGCAGAGCTGGAAATGACAGTCAGAGCCGGTGCGGAGGCCGCCCTTATGGCATACCCTCTCATAGGGCCAAACATGGAACGCTTTCTTCATATCTGCCGGGATTATCCGGAGGTGTCCCTCTATGCCATGGGGGATGATTCGGAGCAGGTAGAGAGGCTCGGCAGCCTTGCATGGAAAAATCATATGACGGTGAGGCTTTTGATGGATGTGGACATGGGACAGCATCGGACAGGAGTGGCCCTGGAGAAGGCAGCGGCTCTTTACCGTAAATGGAATGCCTTTGAGGGCATCCGCATGTGCGGCTTTCACTGCTACGACGGCCACCGCCATGAGCATGGATTAGAGGAGAGAATGGCTGCGGCCGCCCCCTGGGATGCGCAGATCAATGCGCTGCAAAAGGAGCTGACAGCACAGGGCATGGACTGTGGTGTGACGATTATGGGTGGAACGCCTTCTTTTCCTTGTCACGAGCATCTTACAGATGCCTATTTGAGCCCGGGAACCTGTGTGATTCAGGATATAGGCTACCGGGACGCATATGCAGATCTGCCCTTTGTGCCGGCGGCAGCCCTTCTTACCCGTGTGATCAGCAGACCTACGGAGGATACCTTTACGCTGGATCTGGGAACCAAGGCTGTGGCCTGTGACCCGCCCATTCCCAGGGCGCAGATCGTGGGCATGGAATATGCCCAGACGGTGATGCACAATGAGGAGCACTGGGTTTTAAAAGTGCCCAAAGAGCACAGAAAGGACATTCCTGAGATCGGCAGTGTGCTCTTTGCCCTTCCGGTGCACATCTGCCCTACAACGGCCCTTTATGCTTCTGTTTTGGCTGTGGAGGGAGGACGGATCAGGGAATGGTGGGAGGTGACGGCGGCAAAACGCAGGATTACCTATTGAGGGCGGCGGAATTAATTGCCGCAAAATTTTACATTGACTTTCTCCACCGTCCTGTGCTATAGTACAGGATGTATGGAAAACAGATTCGCAGAGTCTTCCATGCAAATATTTTTTGGCAGCTTTGGCTGCATTATTGATTGAGTTAAAAGCTCAAATTTTATAAGTTGGTTACTATAAACCTGTGCAGCTGCACACCTAACTTGTGAAACGGTCAATAAGAGTAGTAAAAGTAAAATATTTGCTATATAGACTCTAAAAACCCAATATCTGTCCATTTTCATACCATGAAAATACCGTAAGAGACGAATCCTTTCTAAAAGAGGATTCGCTGCAAACGTCACAGATACCGACTATCCAAGCAGGCAGGCCGCACAGCGGCTGCCTGCTTTTTTGCGGTGCGCCCGGCGGGCGTATGCCAGTAGGGCCAGAGCCGGAATTATCAAAGGAAGGAAATCCTATGAGCGAGAAAATCACATTATATGGTTTTAACAACTTAACAAAGTCCCTGAGCTTCAACATTTACGATGTGTGTTATGCGAAAACCCAGAGGGAGCAGAAGGATTATATCGCTTATATTGACAAACAGTATAATTCCGAGCGGCTGACCAAAATCCTCACAAACGTGACGGATATGATCGGAGCAAACGTCTTGAATATTTCCAGCCAGGATTATGAGCCTCAGGGGTCTTCTGTAACCATATTGATCGCGGAGGAGAGCATGATTCCTGCAGGTGACACTACTGTGGCGCATCTGGATAAAAGCCACATTACGGTGCATACCTATCCGGAATATCATCCGGAGACTTATCTTGCCACCTTCCGGGTGGATATTGACGTGGCTACCTGCGGGGAAATCACGCCCCTTTCCACGCTGGATTACCTGATCGGCTCCTTTGACTCGGATATTATCACAATGGATTACAGGGTGCGGGGCTTTACCAGAGATGTGGGCGGGCACAAGCTGTTTATGGATCATCATATGACTTCCATTCAGGACTACATCAACAAGGAAATTCTGCGTCGCTATGACGCTGTGGATATTAACGTTTACGAGGCAAATATATTTCACACCAAGATGTTGATTAAGGAGGTGGATCTGCAAAACTACCTGTTTAACAGCGATGTGTATGAGCTGCCGCCGAAGATACGCCTGGAGATTATGGATAATCTCCGGAGAGAAATGATTGAGATATTCAGCGGGAGAAATATTTACTGACAAAGCTTGTTTTGTGGCAAAGAGGAGAGGTGAAGGCCGTGGGGAGATTTAATCAGGCAAAAGCGCCGATCTATGAAGCGCTGGAGGAATTCAGGCAAAACAGAATCGTACCCTTTGACGTCCCCGGGCATAAGAGAGGACGGGGGAACCCGGAGCTGGTGGAGCTTCTGGGTCAGCAGTGCGTGGGAATTGATGTAAACTCCATGAAGCCTCTGGACAATTTGTGCCATCCTGTTTCAGTGATCAGAGAGGCGGAGGAGATTGCCGCAGAGGCATTCGGCGCCGCCTATGCCTTTTTGATGGTTGGAGGAACCACCTCCTCAGTACAAAGCATGGTGTTTAGTACCTGCAAAAAGGGAGACAAGATCATTCTTCCCCGCAATGTCCACCGCAGCGTCATCAACGCGCTGGTGGTAAACGGCGCAACGCCCATCTATGTAAATCCGGAAACGGATAACAGGCTTGGAATTGCGCTGGGAATGCGGGTATCTCAGGTGGAAAAGGCCATCCGGGAAAATCCCGATGCAGTGGCAGTTTTGGTAAACAATCCCACCTATTACGGTATATGCTCCGATTTAAGAAGCATTGTAAGGCTGGCCCATGGATACGGCATGAAGGTGCTGGTGGATGAGGCTCATGGAACTCACTTTTATTTCGGTAAGGATATGCCCATATCAGCAATGGCTGCGGGGGCCGATATGGCCGCAGTGAGCATGCACAAATCAGGGGGGAGCCTTACCCAGAGCTCCTTTCTTTTGACGGGACCGTCCATGAATCCTGGCTATGTGCGCCAGATTATTAATCTGACCCAGACTACCAGTGCCTCTTATTTACTGCTGGCAAGTCTTGATATTTCCAGAAGGAATCTGGCCCTTCGGGGAAAAGAGGAATTTGCCAGAGTCATAGCGCTGGCGGAATACGCCAGAGAGGAGATCAACCGTATCGGAGGCTATTACGCTTACACGGCGGACCTGATCAACGGGGACAGTATTTTTGACTTTGACAGGACAAAGCTCACGGTAAATACTCTGGGAGTGGGGCTGGCCGGCATAGAGGTTTATGATCTGCTCAGGGACGAGTATGATATACAGGCGGAGCTTGGGGACATTGCCAATATTCTGGCCTATCTTTCCATTGGAGACAGGGAGCGGGACATTGAGCGGCTTGTCAGTGCAATGGCGGAGATCAAGCGTCAATATGGAAAGGACGGCGCGGGGATGTTTACCCAGGAATACATCGATCCCAAGGTGGCGGTGTCTCCCCAGGATGCTTTCTATGCGCAAAAGGAATCCCTGCCCCTTTTGGAGACCAGGGGAAGGGTGTGCAGTGAATTCGTCATGTGCTATCCGCCCGGGATTCCCATACTGGCTCCCGGAGAGGAGATTACGGAGGACATTCTCAATTATATTCTCTATGCCAAGGAGAAGGGCTGCTCCATGACGGGGCCTGAGGACGCGGCCATTGAACGCCTGAATGTGCTCAAGGAGGTATGGGCCTAGGAAAATAAGGAAATCAATAGAAGGGCAGGAAAGCAATATGGAATTATGGTTTTCGGAACCTCATACGCCGGACGTAAAGCTGTCGATCCGGGTGGACAAGCAGCTTTACAGCGGGCAGAGCGAGTTTCAGAGGATTGATGTGTTCCAGTCAAAGGAATTCGGGCGTTTTCTTACGCTGGACGGGTATATGATGCTTACGGAGCGGGATGAATTTATTTATCACGAGATGATTACTCATGTGCCCATGGCGGTGCACCCCAATGTAAAAAAGGCGCTTGTGATCGGCGCGGGAGACGGCGGCGTGATCAGGGAGCTGACCAGATATCCCGGGGTAGAGCAGATAGATATGGTGGAGATCGACGAGCTGGTGGTAGAGGTCTGCAAAAAGTACCTGCCCCAGACCGCCTGCAGGCTGGAGGATGAGAGAGTTTCCATTTATTATGAGGACGGACTGCGCTTTATCCGCTCTAAGGAAAATGAATATGATCTGATTATTGTGGATTCCACGGACCCCTTCGGGCCGGGGGAGGGGCTGTTTACCAAGGAGTTTTACGGCAACTGCTATAAGGCTCTTAAGGAGGACGGCATTATGGTGAACCAGCACGAAAGTCCCTTTTATCAGGCCGACGCCATTGCCTGCAAGCGGGCCCATAAGCGTATTGTGGAAAGCTTTCCCATCAGCCGGGTATATCAGGTGCACATTCCCACATACCCTTCGGGACACTGGCTGTTTGGATTTGCCTCCAAAAAGTACCATCCCATCCACGACCTGAACGGGGCTGCATGGAAGCTTTTGGGCATTGATACCAGATATTACACCCCCAAGGTGCACCAGGGAGCCTTTTATCTTCCGGCTTATGTGGAGGAGCTTCTGCGCAGCGTGGAGGGAAGAGAAGCTTCCCTGTAAGTTCAGCTTTGTGGGAAGATAAGCAGGCAGGAAATAAATAGAGATAAACAGAAACAGGAAATGGAAGGAGAACCTGAATATGCTGGAATTCAAATATGACACGCAGCTTTTGATCGAAGGGGAGGGTCTGGACGAGGATGTGATCAGCGACTATTTTACCAATCACTTTCAGGGAGACTGCCTTCTGGCAGTGGGAGACGACGAGCTGATCAAGATTCATTTTCACACCAACGAGCCTTGGAAGGTGCTGGAATACTGTGCCTCTCTGGGGGAAATCTATGATATTGTGGTGGAGGACATGGACAGACAGGCAAGGGGACTGAAGGGCTGAGGCTTTCGGTCTTTCCTGCAGATAGATTTAGGAAAAAGGGACTGGAAGAAAAGCGGCAGGATACTGTCGGCAGAGAAAAGGAGAAAATTATGGGAAAAATATTGGTAATCGGCTGCGGCGGCGTTGCCGGCGTCGCCATTCAGAAGTGTGCAAAGTGTGCGGAAACCTTCGAGGAAATCTGTATTGCCAGCCGTACCTTGAGCAAATGTGAGGCATTGAAGGAAAAGCTTGAGAAAACCACCAAGGCGGTGATTACCGTGGAGCAGGTGGATGCGGACAAGGCACAAGAGGTGACGGTGCTGATCAAAAAGGTACAGCCTGACCTGGTGCTGAATCTGGCGCTGCCTTATCAGGACCTGGCCATTATGGACGCCTGTCTGGCCTGCGGCGTAGATTATGTGGATACCGCAAACTATGAGGCGGAGGACACGGAGGACCCCAAGTGGAGGGCCGCTTATGAGAAACGCTGCAAAGAGGAGGGCTTTACCGCTTATTTTGACTACTCTTGGCAGTGGGCCTATAAGGAAAGATTTGAAAAGGCGGGGATTACGGGACTTTTGGGGAGCGGCTTTGACCCCGGCGTGACCAGTGTTTTTTCCGCTTACGCCTTGAAGCACTATTTTGACGAAATTCATTATATTGACATTCTGGACTGCAACGGCGGGGATCACGGCTATCCCTTTGCCACCAATTTTAATCCGGAGATCAACCTGCGGGAGGTGTCCGCAAACGGCTCCTACTGGGAGAATGGCCATTGGGTGGAAACAAAGCCCATGGAGATCAAAAGAGTGTATAACTTTGACCAGGTAGGGGAAAAGGATATGTATCTGCTGCACCATGAGGAGATTGAATCTCTGGCAAAGAACATTCCCGGCGTGAAGCGGATACGCTTTTTCATGACCTTTGGACAAAGCTATCTGACCCATATGAAATGTCTGGAAAATGTGGGAATGCTTCGAACCGATCCTGTAATGTTTGAGGGAAGGGAGATCGTACCCATTCAGTTTTTAAAGGCGCTGCTTCCTGATCCGGCGTCTCTGGGTCCCAGGACCGTGGGAAAGACAAATATCGGCTGCATTTTCACCGGAGTGAAGGATGGAAAGGAAAAATCCATTTATATTTATAATGTGTGCGATCATCAGGAATGCTACAAGGAAGTAGGTTCCCAGGCTATTTCCTACACCACGGGCGTTCCGGCTATGATCGGCGCCAAGCTGGTAATGGAAGGGGTATGGAAAAAGCCCGGCGTGTTTAACGTGGAGGAGTTTGATCCCGATCCCTTTATGGAAGCCTTGAACGAATACGGCCTTCCCTGGAAGGTAGAAGAAAATCCTGTGCTGGTTGAATAACCGGCACAGGATTTTTAAAATCCATTGACTTCCTTTTGGAAATACAGTAAGGTTAATCCTTAGATGTATTGACAGTACGGAGGTGGATTATGCTTATCTTAGGAGTTATGTGCGCGGGAGCGCTTGTGGGAAGATGCTTTCTTCCCGAAAATTTCTTCCAGAAAAAGGGTAAAAGGCTAAACGGGTATCTGCAGACTGCCTGTACAGCCCTTTTGATTTTTGCCATGGGAATCAGTTTGGGACGGAAGGAAAATCTTTTGGGAGAGCTTGCTTCCTTAGGGGGAAGCAGCTTTCTGTTTTTTGCCCTTCCCACCTTGTTTTCCATTTTGCTGGTGTATGCCCTCACCCGGCGGTTTTTATGTGACAAAAGGACAAAGGAGCGTGAGGACGGGGAGACAGAGCTATGACACTGATTGCAATTACCGCTTTGATTCTGGGAATTATTTGCGGGGCATGGGGGGCAGACAACTCTCTTATCCTGAAAATTTCTGAGCATAAAGACCTTATTTTATATATTCTGATGTTTTCTGTGGGCATCAGCATCGGTATGCACCGGGGATTTTTCAAAAAAATCAGGCAATATCACATAAAAATATTTCTGATCCCTCTGGGAACCATTCTGGGGTCGCTTTTGGGCGGCGTTTTGTGCAGTTTGATGACAGGATGTCCCTTAAGCAGCGCCGCTGCGGCGGCAAGCGGACTTGGCTGGTACAGCCTTGCGGGAATTACCCTGGAAAGCCTGTCCGGTGCACAGATGGGAAGCATCGCTTTTTTAAGCAATCTCATGCGGGAAATTTTTTCTTTTTTCAGCATCCCCTTTTTATCCAAAAAGCTCAACGGCTATGCCTGCATTGCTGCAGCGGGGGCAACCAGTGAGGACACCACGCTGCCTATGATGATAAAGTATACCGATGAGGAAACTGTGGTGTTTTCCGTGATCAACGGAGTGATCTGCTCTGCCTTTGTGCCCGTGCTGATCTCCCTTTGCTACGCCCTGTTTACCTGATTCTTGACCATGGATACAGGGATATATTATAATTTTTATGGAATAGGGTACTAAATTCCTGTGAGGTTACACATTGCACATTTCAACACAGACACGCTTTCGCTCCGGGCTGGCTGCAGCGGTACATAAGGCTGCAGGGGACGCAGCCTAAGTACCGGCGGCCAGCCAGGGTCTGCTTTTGAAATATACAATGTGTAACATTACAGGATATAAAAATATAGGTTTCATAAGTATTTAAAACTTAGAGGTATGGATATGACAATAAAGGAGCTGCCTACCCCTTGCTATATTGTGGATGAGGGGCTGATAGAGGAGAATCTGAAAATACTTGCGGGGGTGATGGAGCGGACGGGGGCCAGAATTTTGCTGGCCCAAAAGGCCTTTTCCATGTATGCTTTGTATCCCATGATCGGCAGGTATCTTTCCGGTGCAACAGCCAGCGGATTGTATGAAGCAAGGCTGGGCGCACAGGAGATGAGAGCGCCTTTGGAAAAAGAGGGAAAGTATTGTGAAAATCATGTATTTTCCCCGGCCTACAAGGAGGAGGAGATTCCGGAGCTTTTGGAGTATTGTGACCATATTGTATTTAACTCCTGGAACCAGGTGAAAAAGTATGGAGAGAGAGCCAAGGCTTTGGGAAAAAGTATCGGACTGCGCATCAACCCGGAATGCTCCACCCAGGAGGGACATGCCATCTACGACCCTTGCGCTCCCGGCTCCCGGCTTGGGGTGACCAGAAAAGCCTTTGAGGAGGGGATCAGGAAGGACGGCGGTTTTCTTTTGTCCCTGCTGGACGGATTGCATTTCCACACGCTCTGCGAGCAGGATGCGGACGCCCTGGAGGAGACTCTGAAGGCGGTGGAGGAGAAATTCGGAGGCTATCTCAAGGGCATGAAATGGATCAATTTCGGAGGAGGGCATCATATTACCAGAAAGGGCTATGATATCCCCCGGCTGGAACGATGTATCCGGCATATGAAGGAAGCCTATGGACTTACGGTATATCTGGAGCCGGGAGAGGCCGTTGCGCTGAATGGGGGCTTTCTTGCAGCCTCTGTGCTGGAGGTGGTTCACAATGGAATCCATATTGCCATTTTGGACACCTCGGCGGCCTGCCACATGCCGGATGTGCTGGAAATGCCCTACCGTCCGCCGCTGCTTCACAGCGGGGAGCCTGGGGAGAAGCCCTATACCTATCGGCTGGGAGGACCCACCTGTCTGGCCGGGGATGTGATCGGGGATTATTCCTTTGACCAGCCCTTACAGGAAGGAGACAGGCTTGTCTTTGGGGATATGGCGATTTATTCCATGGTAAAGACCAATACCTTTAACGGGATGCCCCTTCCCTCCATTGTTTTGAAGGACAGAACCGGGGAATATAAAATATGGAAGCGTTTCGGCTACGAGGATTTTAAGGAAAGGCTTTAACACAGCGCATCAGAGACAGCCCTTGGAGAAACAGCAGAAAAATAGGAAAGAATGATAAGGAGGGATCCATATGCGGATCATAAAGGATACAACGCCTCTTGAGGACGGCTACCGTATGCCCGGGGAATTCGAGCCCCATCAGGGCTGTATTATGATATTTCCGGAGCGGCCGGATTCCTGGCAGTACGGAGCCTACGCGGCCAGAAAGGCTTTTGTGAAGGTGGCGGAGGCCATTTCCTTTTCCGAGCCGGTGACGGTATGCGCTTCCGCAGCACAGTATGACAATGCAAGGGCGGCGCTCCCCGCACATATTCGTGTGGTGGAGATGTCCAGCAATGATTCCTGGGCAAGGGATTATGCTCCCACCTTTGTGAAAAACAAGGAAGGGCAGATCCGGGGCATTGACTGGGGCTTTAACGCCTGGGGAGGGCTCTATGACGGGCTCTATTTTCCCTGGGATAAGGACAACCAGATGGCAAGGAAGCTGTGCGACCTTTTTGAAAAGGATGTGTATGACAAGCGGGATTTTATTCTGGAGGGTGGCTCCATCCATGTGGACGGAGAGGGAACCTGTATCGTGACGGCTCCCTGTCTTTTGAGCAAGGGCAGAAATCCCCAGATGAGCCGTGAAGAGATTGAGGAGACGCTGCGCCAGTATTTGGGAGTGTCCGTTGTGATCTGGCTTCCCTGTGGAATTTACAATGATGAGACCAACGAGCATGTGGATAATATCTGCGCCTTTGTCAGGCCGGGAGAAGTAGTTTTGGCGTGGACCCAGGACAAGGAGGATGTGCAGTATGAAATGTCCAACGCCTGTCTTGCGGCGCTGGAACAGGCCAGGGACGCCAGGGGAAGAAGCCTTAAGGTGCACAAGCTTTTGCTTCCGGCGCCGGTGACGGTGACTAAGGAGGAGTGCGAAGGGCTGGATTCCTGCGACGGAGAGCCTACGAGAATGCCCGGGGAAAGGCTGGCGGCTTCTTATGTAAACTTTTATATTGCCAATAAAAATATTGTAATGCCGGGATTTGGAGACCCTATGGATAAGCTGGCAAAGGAGACGCTGCAGGAGCTGTTTCCCCACCGCCAGGTGATTCAGATTTATGCCAGAGATATTCTGATCGGTGGAGGAAATATCCACTGCATTACCCAGCAGATTCCGGCAAATATATGAAAAATTCACAGGGAGGTATCTATGGAACAGGTGACGGTTGCGGCGGTGCAGATGTACTGTAATCGGGAGAGAGAGGTAAATATAAAGGCGGCGGACAAGCTGGTGCGTCAGGCGGCGGCGGAGGGGGCGCAGATCATTCTGCTGCCGGAGCTGTTTGAAACCTGGTATTTCTGTCAGGAAAAAAAATATGCTTCCTATGAGCTGGCCTATCCGGCGGAGGAAAATCCTGCGGTACGCCACTTTCAGAGGGTGGCTTCCGAGCTGAAGGTAGTGCTGCCCATAAGCTTTTTTGAGAAAAGCGGGAATACCACCTACAATTCGGTGGCGGTGATCGACGCGGATGGCACAATTTTGGGCATCTATCGTAAAACCCACATTCCCGATGATCATTTCTATCAGGAGAAATTCTATTTTACACCGGGAGACACAGGATTTCAGGTGTGGGACACTGCCTATGCCAGAATTGGAGTGGGCATCTGCTGGGATCAGTGGTTCCCGGAGGCCGCAAGGTGTATGGCGCTGATGGGCGCCCAGCTTCTCTTGTATCCCACGGCCATAGGCTCCGAGCCCATTATCGGATGCGACAGTATGCCCCACTGGCGGCGCTGTATGCAGGGACATGCGGCGGCAAACGTGATGCCTGTGATTGCGGCAAACCGCATCGGGGAGGAAGTGGTGCTTCCCGCTAAGGAGAACAACAATCAGTCCTCCAGCCTTGTGTTCTATGGTTCCTCTTTTATTACGGACGAAACAGGAGAAATTCTTTCGGAGGGGGACCGGACCCAGGAGAAGATACTCCTTCATTCCTTTGATCTTGAGAGCATTGAGAAGCTTCGGTTTGAATGGGGGCTTTTCCGGGACAGAAGGCCAAAGATGTATAAAGAGATCTGCAGATAGAAGGCGGATTCCCCAAAAGCCTTGATTCAATAGATGAGCGGAAAATTCTGTGGTATACTATGACTGAAAAATTTATTGCCATTAGGATTGGGAGGTTGATGCTGTGGATAAGATTAAGGACGAAAAGTTAAGAGAAATTTTACAGGAAATGGCGGAACTTCTTCACCGGGTATATGGAAAGCGTCTAAAAGCGGTGATTTTATATGGCTCAGTTGCCAGAGGAACGCAGACAAAGGATTCAGATGTGGATATAATGGTTCTGGTGGATGGTACGGACTCGGAACTGCGGAAATACGACGAAAAGCTCAGCGATGTATCTACTGATCTGGCGCTTAAATACCTGAGAGTATTTTCTATAATTGATGTAAAATATCAGGAGTACATGGAGTGGAGAACAATTTCCCCGTTCTATAAAAATGTGGATAAGGAAGGCGTTGTGGTTTATGCAGCTTGATATTCAAACATTGTGCAGATACAGGCTGGAACGTTCCAGAGAAGATCTGCAGGCGGCAAGAGTGAATCATGATGCCGGGCTGTTTAAAGCATCAATTAACCGTTCCTATTATGCGATTTTTCATGGAATTCGTGCGGTGAATATTTTAGATGGATTTGATGCATCAAAGCACAGCTCTGTTATTGCCCACTTTAACCAATATTTTGTGCATACTGGAGAATTTGATCGTGATATATATAAGATCATTGACGGGGCATACCGAATACGGGAAAAATGTGATTACTCGGATTTTTTTCTGGCATCAAAAGAGGACTCTGCTATTCAGCTTTCACATGCGGAAACATTTGTGAAAACGGTAGAAGAATATATACAAAAGAAGGGAAATATGGCGGAAAACGATCCTGTTGATAGAAAACGTAGAAATTGAAGGTTCTGGGTGTCGGCTACAGCAGAATTCCCTTTTCCTTAAGCTCCTGACGAATCAGGCCCAGGGCCTTTTCGGAGGGAGCTTTTATGGTGTGATAATGAAGATCCTCCGTCAGAGCCTTTAAGGGCTTTGAACTGCTCTGGGACAGCCGGGCGCAGAATTCCTGGGCGTCCTGGATATCATTGATCACAAGGTCTACCCGGATTTGTCCGTAGAGGTCGTGATCGATAAACACGTCCAGCATACTGCCGCCAAAGTCCACAATAGAACGCATTTCATCCAGGGTTTCTTCTGCGGTGTGCTTTACGGCGATGACAGCGGTGCAGCCCTTGCGCATATCCTGGGGATGAAAGAGCATATAGCCTTTGTTGGTGGAGAGGATATTGCGGTTTTCTGCCCTGAGAATAGCCACATCCTGTACGATAATCTGGCGGCTTACGCCGAAGTGCCTTGCCAGCTGGGAGCCGTTTACAGGCTCTGCCCTGCTGCTTAAATATTCCAGAATCCTTTTTCTTCTAAACGCTGCGTCATTCATGGAAATTCCTCCCTGTTATCTGATGACTTCCCGTTAATTTACGATTTTCGCATTGGGATAAATGCGCTCCATCCGCTCGTCCGGAAAATGGCTGTCTAAAAAGCTGTTCACAGCCTGGGCAGCTTGGGAGACATTTTGCTCTGCGGCAGGTTTTTGTGTGTTTCTGTCCGTATACCGTGCAAGGGCGGCGGCGGATATGGCCATATTAAATACCATAAATACAATCAAAAAGTTACACAGAATGGTGCCAAAGCGTTTAGGCAGCTTCTCAATCAGGCAGGACAGGCGAGGATAGAGGAGCTTCAGCCACACAATGGCTGCAATTCCCCAGAAAAAGCAGAACAGCAGGTTGATACGTCCTCCCAGGTTAAAGGTATAGCCGCTGTAGTCCCAAAAGATGGTGCCAAACACCAGCTCCGTAAAGACGCTGCAGATATATTCATAAGCGCCGCCCAAAAGAGTGCCTGCGGCAAAAATATATCCGTCGCTTTTATCTTTATAGCGGTAGAGAAGTCCTGTCAGCAGCGCGCAGGCAAGACCCCAGACAATGCTGAAGGGACCGTAGACGACACTGCTCCGGCTCATAAGCTCTCCTGCGGTGATATAGCAGAAGATAGTCTCTACGATATCCCCCAGAAAGGAACCTATGAAAAACAGGCAGAACAGCTTATAAAAGCTGCAGCCCTGGGCAAAGACCTGGGATTTTTCTTTCTTTGCGGCAGCCGCCTGGGGATTAATGGCGGGGAAGGATTTCTGCATACGGGACTGTACCCGCTTGGTCAGGGCATTTTCCAACAGCTTTGAGGTTTCCTGCATACCTTCTGTGAGCTGGGACAGCCGTCTGGCTCTGGATTTCATTCCCAGCACGGAAACAGCGGTGGTGATAAAGTCCACTGCCAGCAGTCCCCAGAGCACCCACAAAAGCACTGTGGACAGAAACTCCGGTATCAAATCCAGTAGGGAACACAGCAGAGGATTCACAAACAGCATGGTGATTACTGCCAAAATTCCCCAGAGGAGACAATACCGCAGACAGATATAGCCGCCTATGTTAAAGCGTATGTGTGAATAATCCCACAGCTTTTGATGAAATATTTTCTCCAGGGCAAGGCCTGTAAGGTATTCCAAAACTGCGGCCATGAGCATTCCTCCCAGAAACAGGAAGAAAGGATTTTCTGTAAGCTCCGGCAGAAAAATGGCAAACAGCGCCGAACCAAAGCCATAGATGGGACACAGGGGGCTGTTTACAAAGCCTCGGTTTATGAATTTCCGGCGCTGCAGCGCGGCGGCGCATACTTCAATACACCAGCCCGCAAAGGAATAGATAAAAAACAGCCAGGAAATTTGCAGCAAGTTATAAGTCATGTCAGGTTCCCTTTTCTTTAGCTAATAAATTTAAGAATCATTATATACTGCTTTGCCAATCATCATACCACAGGCCGGGCCGAAAAGTAAAGACGGACAGACCGCAGGGAGGGTTGGAACGCCTACTGGATGCAGAGATCAAACTGTCCTCCTGTGAGGGTAAGGCGGATTCGGTACAGATCGTGGTCCCAGGAGGCTTTAAGCCTGGGGTCTGTGACCGGGAGCGTATCAATGGCGAAAAGCTCTGCTCCCCGGAAAGAGGCGCTGGCAATTTCTTCCAAAACAATTTCTCCGCAATCCCCAGAATTCATTTTGACAGAAGGAGCATAGTAGGTAATGAGGTTTAAGGTGACGTTTTCACAGTTGGTGCAGTCCGTTAGTTTTATTTTATTTTCCTTTTTCCACAGAATCACCTTCCGCACGTAGGAGGGGGAGGCGCCGTCCCCGGCAAGGCAGGCATTTTCCGAAAAAGGATATGCCTCAGAAAGCTCCATGGAGATGGAGGCCTTATCCTGATCAAAGGCAGTCTTCACCTGGGTGGCCCGGAAGGCGGCTCCATCTCTTTGATCCAGCCCGTCTAGGGTGGGAAGGTTGTGATAGCCAGACTGCATGGTCCAGATTTCGTAGCGTCTTTCGGAGAAGGTTTTCTTCGTATAGCTTTCCACGCCGATATCAATAAACAGAGGCTTTCCGTCCTTGTAAAGGGTAAAGCTGCCCGTATCGTTGTGATTGTGGCTGTCCGCGTTGTCCCCGGCCTTTACCGCCAGGGAAAGCAAGGGGCTTCTGGCCACAAAAAGTCCCACGCTTGGGTAGAAAATATCCTCCGGGAGAATGTCCGCAGGATTTTCCCGGGCAAAATCTATCATTTCCTGGGAGCAGAAGGCGGTCTGCAGCCTGTAGTAGAGGCTGATGCCCTCATCATTGTAAAGAGCGAAGCCTGATCTGCCAAAATCCCTGGCGCCAAACAGCATCAGAGCACGCTGCCCGGTACGCTTTCCGAAAAGATATTCTCTGGCCCCGGCGTATCCCGGCGTGGCAGAACAGTCAGAAAAGTTAAAATAGCAGTTGTCCTTCACATGGACGTTTAAAATATAGGAGGCAATATTTTTAATTTTTTCCCATTGAAACAGGGGGGCAAAAAAGCCGCCTGTGACCTGATCCAGAATGTCCAGGGCGCAAAACAAACAAAGCCCCGCATGGCGGTAATAGTGGGCGCCTTCGTCGCAGCAGCCGTCCTCACCGTAGCCTGCAAGAAAATAGTCGCAGCTGGAAGCTGCCTTTTGCAGAACCGCAAGCCGCATCTGCTCGGGAAAATCTGCTAAAAAGGCAGTAATCAGCACATTCTGGGTACACCACACGGTCCAGTTGCACATCTCCTCCCCGTCTCGTCCCATCCACCAGAAATGCTCCGTGAGATAGGGCTGTAATATTCTGTTTTCCAGTTCTCTGTGAATTCTTTTTGTAATAAAAGGGCTGATCTGATCCAGCTGTTCGGAAAGCAGATATAAAATGCAGGAAAGCTGCGCGCCGGTCTCACAGGAAAACAAATCCAGTACAGGCCTCTCAAAGTCCGGCAGAATAAACTGCTCACTGTCCCGGATATAGCTGTTGTGGGGCGGAATCTGCCAGGCACTTTCCTCGCACAGGGCATAGATGCCGTTGATAATATCGTCCAAAAAGCGGCCTTCTCCCTCTACGCATTCTGCAAGCACAAGGCTGTTTAGAGCCCTGCGCCTGGAAAAATAAGGATCCTCGTAGACCGCCCGGCTGCCGGTTCTCTTAAAACTCATATAATCAGTGGCCCGGATGGGAGGATAAGCAAAGGACAAAAAGGATTCTCCCTCCTTTATGATCTTGTGACGGATTTCTTCCGGAAGCCCCTGATAGGCCTGCCTGTCTGAGGCCGGGGGAAAGGGAGAAAATGCCTTGAGAAGGCTCTCATTCTTTCCTTTTTCCCTATTTTTGGACAAAGCATCCAAAAAAAGAGAAGCAGCCTGACCGCACCTGTTTTCCATAATATCTCTCTCCTTTTATATTATCTATATTGAGCATTCAGGTATTCAGTGGGAGACATGCCCTCCAGCTTTTTAAATACCTTACTGAAATAAAAGGCGCTCTCAAACCCCAGCATCTCCGCAATCTCGTATACCTTAAGGTGCCCCTCCTGCAAAAGCTTTTTGCTCTCCCTGATTTTACAGGAATTTACATATTCGGAAAAGCCGGTCTCATTATACTTTCCGAAAAGCTGGCTTAAATAATTGGGGCTGATTCCGAACACGGCGGCCACCTCGTTTAAGGAAAGCCGTTCTTTCACATGTTCATTGATGTACTTTTTTACATTGGCCACAATATGGTTTTTATAATCACGGCGGCGGTCCTCAAAAAGCTGACACATTTGCCGGCTGAAGGACTGCAGCCAGTTTATGACTTGCTCCACGCTTGTCTGCTTGTAGATGGAGCGGTATCCCTCCGGATTGTCCTTGAAAAATTCGGACAAAATGGATTCGCCGTTCTGAAGCAGGGAGATGGACAGATAGAGGATATTGCATGCGGCGTCCAGGGCCTGGACATAGTAGCTGGGATGGAGGGCAAACAGTCCGCAGATATCGTCTATGGTCTTTTGCAGAATTTCCGGATCGTATTCTTCAAAGGCTCTTGTCAGCTCCTGCTTGAACAAGCTGATATTAAAGGAGCTGTGATAGGAATCCTCCTTCAGACAGTCCTCAAAAAAGGAAAAGGGGCGGGAAGCGTCCGTCATAAGACAGGCCTGTCTGGAATACTGATAGGAGTCGCTGATGCCCTGAGGCGAGTCCGTCAGGCTGCCGATACCGCAGTGAAAGGAAACATTGTAGTATTTTTCCAGGGTCGTGCTGATTCCAGAAAGAATACCCCGGATTTCCCTCCCATAGTCCTTGCTCTCCCGGCAACTTTCGGATATTGTGCTATAGCAGAAAATCAGGGCAAAATGCCGGATATCCAGAGAAAGGGCATAGCAAGGCATATATTTTGCCGCCAGCTCCCGTATCATCTGCATGGAGGAAACAAACAGGGAAATCTGTTTTTCCCTGGGAAGCTGCTCCGCCTGGGGACTGGTCATTTCTCCGTAGCAGCATACATACCCGCCGTAACCAAAGTCCAGATTCAAATCCCGGCTCTGCAGCGTAAACTGCTCCTCGGATTCAAAAAGATTGTTTAACAGGCGGATAAAGAATTTGTCATAAAAGGGATACACAGCGGTGGAGGCGGCGCCGTCCCGCTCCTCTATCCGGCGGATAGCCGCCAGCACCCTTTCTATGGCCTCGGAAAGGGTGTCGGCGGTGAGCTCCAGCTTTACCAGATAATCCGTTACCTGATAGGTGAGGGCCTCCTTTGCCATATGGAAATCCTCGTAGCTGGTGAGAATGATAAAGCAAGGCTTTTCATTTCCGTAACGCTCTCTGCAGATACGAATCAGATCTAAACCGCTCATCACGGGCATTTTAATATCCGTCATCACGATATCAGGACGTTTTTCCTCTATGATCTGCAGCGCCGCCTGGCCGTTTAAGGCCGTGGCGCATATCTCAATGTTGTATTTGGACCAGTCCAGCATGGACTTGATTCCTACCTGAACCAGAGGTTCATCGTCAACAATTAACAATTTATACATATTTAATCTTTCCTTCCTGCACGTCGGCCGGGGATATGAATGGACATGGTGGTATAGGCTCCTTCTTCGCTGGCGATGGTAATGCCATAGGATTCCCCAAATTCATACTGCAGCCTCTTGTGAACATTGCTGACCCCGATTTCCCGGAAGAAATCAGTGCTGTTTTCCTGATTATCAACCAGAATCTGCTGTGCCTTATCAGGAGAGATGCCCACACCGTCGTCTGTGATGTCGATGCGCAGCTGGGGAAGCCCATCAGGAGAATCCTCTGCTTTTTTTTCGCAAAATGCGTTTATGGTGATGCGTCCTGTGGTTCCCTTGGGCTCTATCCCATGAAAGATGGCGTTTTCCACCAGGGGCTGCAGGGTAAATTTGATGATCTCACAGTCATAGATGAACTCCTCTTCCACATGAATCTCCAACGACAAGGTGCCGCCGTAGCGATAGCTCTGTATGGTGAAATAATTTTCCACCAAAGAAAGCTCCTCCCGTATGGGGATTAAGAGACTGGTTCCCTTGGAAACGCTTTTTAACAGCCGGGAGAGGGCGGTGGTCATCTCCGCAATGCCACAAGCTCCCTGAATGGTGGCCATCCATTTGATAGAATTCAGGGTATTGTAGAGAAAGTGGGGGTTAATCTGGCTTTGGAGCATTTTATATTCCAGATCCCGTTTCTGCTTTTCATCCTCAATGCGCTTATTCATTAACAGGTAAACGTCCTCAGACAGGTCATTGATGCCCCGTCCGATATCCCCCAGCTCATGGTTCCATTCTATAGAAGGATCACGGCTGAAATCTCCGTCCGCAATCCGGAGCATCTTGGCCTGCAATTTGAAAACGGGCACATGTATCATCCGATTCAGGATGATCATAAGAAGGATGCCGATTCCCAAAATCCCGATGAGAATGCCTGCTAAAATGGCCCACCACAAAAGCTGCTGGTTAAACAGCTCCGAATGGGAAATGCTCTGACTGATGTAACAGTCCGGCATATTTAAGGCTGAGGTCACAACGATCCGGTTTCTGCTGTCCGACGTTCTTATCTTAGTTACCCTGATATTGTCTGTTATGGCAGATTCCGTCAGATCCTTAAGCAGTTCATATGACCCGTCCAATTCCTCGAAGGCGCCCTCGCGGTAAACATAGTTGTGATCTCCCAGGGTCAGATAAATGTTGCTGTCCTCCGCAACATTGTAGCGCCTTAAGGGGGAGGCAAACAGCTCTGTGGACACCTCGATGAACAGGTAGCCCCCCTGAACAGAGTTATACTGATAGGTGATGGGCCGGATGATGGGGAGGACGGCTCTGCCCTTGCGGTAAAAAGGGTCATTAATCAGACCGATGGAAAAATTGTAGGAGGTATCCTCCAAAAGCTCCTGAAAAAAAGAAAGCTTAGGGACCTCCTGCGCCAGATCGCTTGTGGAAGAGTAGGAAGCGCTGACGATCTGCAGGAAATGATCGCTGGTAATGACAGCCACCCGGGGCATATAGGCATTGGAAGCGTTATTGTTGTACTCCTCATTGATTCTTTCATAGGTGGATACAGAGAGAACGGAGCCTGGGTTGGGATTGTTCTCAATATATTCCGCCACCTCAGAATTGGTCTGAAGGAAGCGTACCATAAGGTAGACATTGTCCATGCTGCCGTTGATGGTATCGGTTAAAAGCTTCAAGTTGGTCTCGGTTGATTGAATCAAGCTGTGCTGCAGATATTTTTGAAAAATATAATAGCTGGCAAAGCTGATAATCAGACACATGCCAAACAGGCAGGAAACAGTGAGAAACAAAATCCTTTTCTGAATCCTGCCGAAGGGGCGGCTTGTCTTGCTCAAAGACCGTTCCTTTTCTTTTTTTTGAACCATAGAAATCCCCTGTTTCTGCAATAATAATATCAAGTATATCATATTTCGGCCCGCATGGGGAAGCAGAGAAAGGATAACTTAAAAAATTACATCATATTAAAAAATAGTGCAGATTTTGGAAGCTCTTTCAGGAAAAGGGGGTAAAATTGTGAATAAATTTTGAATAGAATATTAAATTTTTCCATGTAAAAGGAGGAAGAAATTTCATATACTTTATTTGTAATAAACGGAAGGGTTTGAGAGATCAAAGCCCATCAGAACAGGAGGATTGTATGAAAAAGAAAGTGCTCAGCATTTTGCTTACCGCAGCTATGGCGGCTACGCTGCTTGCGGGCTGCGGCGGTACTGAGGAGGCTGCAAACGCAGGAACAGAGGCGGCTTCCGACGCTCAGACAGCGACCACCCAGGAGGCGGCTTCCGAGCAGGGAACAGAGACGGCTCCCGCCGAGGCGGCAGGGGAGGCGGTTACCCTTAAGTGGGCCATCTGGGATCAGGAGACCACGGCTTACTGGAGCGACCTTAAGGAAGCATATGAAGCATCCCATCCCAATGTAACCATTGAGATGGTAGACTTAGGCTCCACAGATTACATGACGGTTTTGGCAACGGAGCTGTCCGGAACAGGTACGGATTTCGATCTGGTAACCATCAAGGATGTTCCCGGTTATGCAACCCTGGTACAGAAGGGCTCCATTCTTGCCTTAGACGACTACATAGCAGCAGACGGCATTGATCTGACTCAGTTTGCAGGCACCACCGATCAGGTGACTGTGGACGGAAGCCTTTATGAGCTGCCCTTCAGAAATGACTTCTGGGTGCTCTTCTATAATAAGGATTTGTTTGATGCAGCAGGCGTTGACTATCCCACCAACGATATGACCTTTGAAGAGTATGACGCTTTGGCCAGAGCGGTGACGGACACCACCTTTGGCTCTCAGGTATACGGCGCACATTACCACACCTGGAGAAGTGCGGTACAGCTGTTTGGCGTTTTGGACGGCGAGCACACTATTTTGGACGGCGAGTATTCCTTCTTCAAGCCCTATTATGAGATGGTGCTGAATCAGGAGGCTGACGGCGTGTGCAGAAAGTACACCGATTTAAAGACTGAGGGACTTCACTATTCCGCAGCATTTTCCGGTGGAGATGTGGCTATGATGAATCAGGGCTCTTGGTTTATCTCCACCCTGATCACCAACCTGGCAAGCGGCGAATATGACGCAGACCTGTGCGGCAACTGGGGCATTGTAAAATACCCTCACGCAGAAGGCGTTGAGCCTGGCTCTACCCTTGGAACCATCACCGGCATTTCCATTACCACAGCAAGCGACAACCCCGATGAAGCATGGGAGTTCGTGAAGTGGGTAAGCGGTGAGGAAGGCGCAGCAGTTATGGCTTCCAGCGGAAACTTCCCTGCAATCATGACTGATGAGATTAGAGATGCCATCAGCGGCATGGAGGGCTTCCCCACCGACGAGGCAAGCAAGGAGGCGCTGAATGTGTCCAATCTGTACCTGGAGGTGCCGTACGCTCCCAACGTATCTGAAATCAACTCTCTGCTGGATTCCTACCATGGAAGCATTATGACAGGAGAAATGACAATTGACGAAGGTATTGCGGCTATGAATGACGGAGTTTCCCAGATTCTGGCACAGTAAAAAGGTATTGAAAGGGGCCGCAGGCGACTGCGGCCTCTTCCTGTAAGGTAGATCACTGCAAAACAGATTATTTACGATGCCATCGTGCCCATTGCACCTTTCAACACAGACACGCTTTCGCTCCGAGCTGACCGCAGCGGTACATAAGGCTGCAGAGAACGCAGCCCAAGTACCGGCGGCCAGCAAGGGTCTGTTTATGAAATATGCAATGTGCAGAATTAGAGATATCAATATTTTAGTTTTGCAGCGATCTATTCTGTAAGACTTTGAAAGGAGAGTATCCATGCCGAAAGTAGATGAGATTCAAAAAGCGGAAAAAATAAGCTCTCTGCAGGGGGAGCTTACCCAGCTGATCGCGGCGGTGCGTACAGAATCCGATGAAAAGAAAAAGAGAAAAATGATCGTAAAAATCGGAGAGTACAACCGCCGGATTGATAAGCTGAAATCGGGCAGGCTTTTAAGCCGGGAGACAAAGAGGGATATTGTGGCATATTCCTTTATCGCGCCCAACTTTATCGGATTCTGCGTCTTTACGCTGATTCCCATTGTGTTTGCATTTGCCCTGGCATTTTTGGAGTGGGACGGAAGCAATCCCATAAAATGGGCCGGACTTGACAATTTTGCAAGACTGGGAAATGATATTTTCTTTAAAGCGGCGCTGAAGAATACGATTATTTATTGTATCGGAACCGTTCCTCTTACCATGGTGGCCTCCCTGGCGCTGGCCATTGTGCTGAACCAGAAGGTAGTGGGAAGAGGCATCTTTCGTACTCTGTCCTTTTTCCCCTATGTAGCGTCCCTGGTTGCCATTACAGCCGTGTGGAAAATGCTGTTCCATCCCTCCAAGGGCCCCATCAATAACATACTCTACACCGTGTTTCATGTGGCCCAGGAGGATCTGCCCCAATGGTTCAGCGGCGGGCTGGTGCTGCTTTCCATGATTTTGTTCAGTGTGTGGAAATACATGGGCTATTATATGGTGATTTATCTGGCGGGCCTGCAGGGAATTTCCTCGGAGCTGTATGAGGCAGCCAGCTTAGACGGCGCCAACACCTGGCAGAAATTTCGTTACATCACCTGGCCCCAGTTAAGCTCTACCACCTTTTTCGTAGTGGTTATGTTGACCATCAACTGTTTTAAAGTATATGATATTGCTATCATGCTGGCTGGCGGCGGAAGCGGCGAGCTTACCACATCCGCCACGGTTTTAGTTTACTACATTTATCAGAAGGCGTTTATCGACTGGGATCTGGGCTATTCCAGCGCAGTGGCAATGGTATTGTTTGTGATGGTGCTTTTGGTTACCATTATTCAGTTCAGAGGCCAGGCGAGAAAGGAAAGGGCATAATGGCTTATTTATCATTGAAAGTTTTGGACAGGGACGGAAATACCATTTGTGTAAGAAACGGCGAGGATTTTGTGGATTTGGTGTGTACCCGCACCTATGAGGAGGGGGATCGGATTGTGCTGGAAACCTCCGAAAAAAATATTCATGTAAATCTGCAGGTGGACGACGCATTGGGTTCTGCCTTTGTGTACATAACGGACAATGTTTCCTATGAGATACCATTTGGCGAAAAGCGCATCAGCTATTCCCCCAAGGTATTTGCGGGAGCAAGGCATTATCTGTATGCGGAGACGGCCTCAAAGGAGGAGGTTTCCCGCTATCGGAATCTTGCCCTGAATCCTGCGGACCAGCATCGGGAGGTACCCTGTTACCCCCACGCTACGGCAAATGTGGAGACCAGAGGAGAGAGTGTGTTTGCCGCAAAGAACGCCATAGACGGTGTGAGAGCAAATCTCTCTCACGGAGAATGGCCCTATCAGTCCTGGGGAATCAACAGACAGGCTGATGCTGCCATGAAGGTGGACTTCGGCAGAAAAATCCGCACCGGCAGGGTGGTGCTCTACACCCGGGCCGATTTTCCTCACGACAGCTGGTGGACCCAGGTGACCCTCCGATTTTCCGATGGGAGCAGTCAGGATTTTACCCTGGAAAAAACAAACCGTGCCCAGACGCTGACGTTCCCGGAAAGGGAGATTACCTGGCTTGAGCTGGGAAACCTGATCAAAGCCGACGACCCTTCGCCCTTTCCTGCCTTAAGCCAGATAGAGGTGTACGGTTACGTGGTGCTTTGAGCCATAAAATAATCTTTGACAATTTTGATCATCTTTCGCAGGAGCCGGACAAGAGAGGCGTCCTGCGGGAAAGGTATGGGAGAATATGAGATCAGCACATAAAAAAGCCGTTTTAGGCAAAGTGATTGTATACATCATACTGATTGTGATCGCGCTGGTCATGATCATTCCCTTCCTCTGGATGCTGTCCGCATCCATCAAGAGCGACAGGGAAGTATTCCAGATGAATCCCTTTGTATGGATTCCTGAAGAACCCAAGTGGAGCAATTACTCTGACATTTGGACCCAGATTCCCTTTGCAAGATTTGTGGGAAACACGGTATATCTTACCGTTATTGTCACCTTTTTGCAGCTTCTGACCAGCAGCTTTGCGGCCTATTCCTTTGCAAAGCTGAATTTCAGGCATAAAAACGGGCTGTTTCTGGCCTATATAGCAACCATCGCCATGCCCTGGCAGGTATACATGGTGCCGCAGTTTATCATGATGCGCCGTATGGGACTGAATGACAAGCTGCTTGCCATTATCTGTCTGCAGGCGTTTTCGGCCTTCGGTGTGTTTATGATGAAGCAGTTTTACGAGGGCATTCCCGACGATCTGTGTGAGGCCGCCAGAATCGACGGCATGAGCGAATACAGGATTTACGCAAAAATCATGTTGCCCCTGTCAAAGCCAGCGCTTTCCACACTGACCATCTTTACCTTTGTGGCCACCTGGAACGATTACCTTGGGCCCCTGATCTATTTAAAGACCCAGGAAAAAAAGACCATTCAGCTGGGACTGAAAATGTTTATCAGCCAGTATTCCTCGGACTACGGACTGATCATGGCCGGCTCCGTGCTGTCCTTGATACCGGTGCTCATTGTATTTTTGGTACTTCAAAAATATTTTGTGGAAGGCGTTGCGTCCACAGGACTGAAGGGATAAAATAGAGGCAGAAAAGATAAGGAAAAGGCGGTTTACATATGGCGATTGCATTTGAGGGATATCCCAAAATCACACAGAGTGAAATCAATGAGGCCCTTGACTTCTGCAACAGGCAGATACTCCATGTGCTTCCGGAGTTCACAGAGGAGTTTCAGAACGCGTACAGCGAAAACGGATTTTATAAGCCCATTCCCAACAGGGACTGGACCTGTGGCTTCTGGACCGGAGAGATATGGCTGGCTTATGAATATTCCGGGGATGAGAGGCTGAAAAAGGCGGCTGAAATACAGATACACAGCTTTCTTGAGCGGATTGACAAAAAAATCGAGGTAGATCACCACGATATGGGCTTTTTATATTCCCCCTCCTGCGTGGCGGGCTATAAGCTCACAGGCAGCAAGGAGGGAAGAGAAGCGGCCATTAAGGCGGCGGATCAGCTGATCACCAGATACCATCCGGTGGGAGAATTTATTCAGGCATGGGGGCCCATGGACGCCCCGGAAAATTACCGTCTCATCATCGACTGCCTGTTAAATCTGCCCCTTTTATACTGGGCTTCCCAGGAGACGGGAGATTCTAAGTACAGGGACATTGCGGAAAAGCATATCCATACGGCGGTTGCCAATGTGATCAGAGAGGATTATTCCACCTGGCATACCTTTTTCTTTGATATGAAAACGGGGGCGCCGGACCACGGCGCCACCTGCCAGGGCTACAGAGACGGCTCCGCCTGGGCCAGAGGACAGGCCTGGGGTGTGTACGGCATGGCCCTTGCCTACCGTTATACGGGAAGGAAGGAATACATTGATTTGTTCCGCCATGTGACGGAGTATTTCCTGACCCATCTCCCTAAGGATCTGGTTCCCTATTGGGATTTGGAGTTTACGGACGGGGATGACCAGCCCAGGGATTCCTCCTCGGCCTCCATTGCGGCCTGCGGCATGCTGGAGATGGCAAAATATCTGGAGCCGCAGGAGGCAGAGCATTATAAAACCATTGCCGCACGAATCATGAAATCCGTCTATGACAATTATGCCGTAAAGGATATGAACACATCCAACGGGCTGGTGCTGCACAGCACCTATTCCAATCACTCACCTTATAACACCTGTAATCATTACGGGGTGGATGAGTGCAATTCCTGGGGAGATTACTTCTATATGGAGGCGCTCACCAGAATGAGCAGGGATTGGGAGCAGTATTGGTAAAAGCCGTCTGGAGAGGACGTTATTTGACGGCTGGGGAGGAAGTTCAATGAAGGGTATCAGATGTGGAGAATTACATACGAAAAAGGATTTTCAGGAGCTGATGCTGTCTGTTTTGGAGCCCTTAAAGCCCCATTACAGTAAGGGGAGGGCAAGACTGGACCTGGGTGTGACGGCGGCCCATTATGATCAGGGAGCTGTGTGGATGGAAGCCTTTTCCAGGCCCCTTTGGGGGCTGGTGCCCTTTTGGGCGGGCGGCGGACGAGACAGCGGCTTTGAAGAAATTTATCAGAGAGGCTTAAGCGCCGGAACGGACGAAAACAGCCCGGAGTACTGGGGGGAATGCGGCTCCTTTGACCAGCGCTTTGTGGAGATGGCAGCAATTTCCTATGGCATTTTGTTTGCCCCACAGATCGTCTGGGACCCCTTAAGCGAGACAGAAAAGGAAAATCTCAGCAGGTATCTGAACAAAATCAATGAGCATCCGCTGCCGGTGTGTAACTGGATTCTGTTTGCGGTGCTGGTGAACATTGCCATGAAAAAGGCAGGAAGGCCCTACAGCCAGAGGATGCTGGAGGAGTATCTGGAAGGGCTGGAAACCTTTTACCTGGGAGAGGGATGGTATCAGGACGGAGATTCCGGGCAGAAGGATTACTATATTTCCTTTGCCATTCATTTTTATTGTCTGGTGTATGCGAAGGTGATGGAGAAGGAGGATGCCGGACGCAGCGCTCTGTATAAGGAGCGGGCCATGACCTTTGCCAGACAGTTTATCTATTGGTTTGACGAGGACGGGGACGCCATTCCCTTTGGCCGCTCCCTGACCTACCGGTTTTCTCAGGTGAGCTTTTTTGGCGCCTGTCTGCTTGCGGGAATAGAGCCCTTTCCGATAGATGTGATGAAGGGACTGATCGCAAGGCATCTGCGAAGCTGGATGGAGCGCCCTATTTTTGACAGGGACGGGATTTTAACCATCGGATACGGCTATCCCAATCTGATTATGGCAGAGCGGTACAATGCGCCGGGCTCGCCCTACTGGGCCATGAAAACCTTTGCCTTTTTGATGCTGCCGGACGAGCATCCCTTCTGGCAGGCCAAAGAAGCGCCTCTTCCCGCTCTTTCGCCGGACTGCCCAATGCCTCAGGCAGATATGTTTGTGCGGCATTATGGAAACCACACCACAGCCTTTGTGCCGGGAGTTTACAGTCCAAGCGGACACGGACAGACTGCGGCCAAGTATGGCAAATTTGCCTATGACAGCAAATTCAGCATCAGTGTGGCAAAGTCCTGCTTTGAGCTCCATGAAAATGCCCCGGACAATATGCTTGCCTTTGTGATGGACGGCTATGTGTATGTGAGACGTATCTGCATGGAGTCCAAAATCACGGACACGGGCGTATTTTCCAAGTGGAGTCCTGCTCCGGGGATTATAGTGGAGACTATGGTGACTCCAAACGAAAAGGGGCATGTGAGACGCCACCGGATTATCAGTGACAGAGAATGCACCGTCTTCGACTGCGGCTTTGCCATAAGACGGGAGGAAATACCCGATGACAGGGGAACCTCCGGAGCCTGTGCCACCGGCTTTTCCTTTACTGAGGATAAAGGCTGGGCTCAGGCGGGGAACAGAGATTCCTTCTGCAGGGTGGAGGCTGAACAAGGGACGGGTCAGGTGATTCTGGCGGACCCCAACACCAACCTTTTGTATCCCAAGACAGCCATTCCGGCGGTAAAATATCAAATCGTAAAGGGAGAACAGGAGCTTGTCACTATCGTGACGGCAGATATAAAGGGGGATGAAGGAAAGCTCTGAAAAAATTAAATTTATCTTGACAATAATACGAATCCGTACTATTATACATGGTACGGATTCGTATTTTGTGTTTTGCAGAAGTATTTGGAGGAAGCAATGTGAAAAAAAACGAGGACTATTCGGAAGCGATACAACGTCTGGTGAACGCTATCAATAAAATTGACGGAGCCTATTATTTTTGCGCTAAAAGTATGGGAATTAAGGAAAATACGCTGGCTCTTTTAAGCGCATTGGATGATGGAAGGGTCCATACCCAAAAGCAGATATGCGAGGACTGGCTGATACCGAAAACTACGATAAACACGGTGGTAAAGGAGTTGATTGAAGAGGATTACATTCTTCTTGGAGCCGCCGGGCCCACCAGGGAAAAGACCATTCTCCTGACCGAAAAGGGAAGGCAGTATGCGGATGGCATACTGAAGCATATGAGGCTGTCGGAACAGCAGGCGTTGGAAAGTACCCTTCAGAATTTTTCTCCTGAGTTTGTTGATGCCTTCGAATGCTTTTCAAAGAATCTGTGTGATGAATTTCAAAAGAGAATCTTGGACAGAAAAGAAGAGAGGAAGGAAATATGAATTCACAGACCTTATTTTCAAAGACCCCGCCCTTAAAGCTTTTTTTTATGGCCTCGCTCCCCGGCGCAGTAGGGATGCTGGCCTCGGCTCTATATCAGCTTGTGGACGGTATTTTTGTGGGCCGTTTTCTGGGAGAGACCGCCTTTGCGGCGCTGAACCTGGCAATGCCCTTTGTGATTATCAATTTTGCCCTGGCTGACCTGATCGGTGTGGGCTCCTCTGTTCCCATTTCCATAAGCCTTGGAAAAAAGAAAACTGAGGAGGCCAATAATATTTTCACCTGCGCCTGTATTATGATTGTGGGGGCAGGAGCGGTGGTGGGCGCCATTTTGTATATTGCTGCCCCCGGGCTCATCCGCCTGATGGGTGCAGAGGGAGATTTTGCGTCTCTGGCCGTGCAGTATCTGCGGGTGTATGCCATCTGCTCTCCGGTGACCACCCTGGTGTTTGCCACGGACAATTATCTGCGCATCTGCGGGAAGATTAACGGCAGCATGGCCTTGAATATTTTTATGTCCGTGCTGAGCGCAGGAGCGGAGTTTGTGTTCCTGTATGTGTTCCGATGGGGCATATGGGCTGCAGCGCTGGGCACCTGTCTGGGCATGTTTGTCAGTGTGCTGATTGCCCTTGCACCGTTTTTTATGGGGAAAATGCAGCTTCGTTTCTGCAGGCCCCGGTTTTCTGTCCGGATGGTACGGCAGATCATTGCCTGCGGCGCGCCCAACTTTTTAAACAACATTGCGGGAAGAATTACTTCCATATTAATGAATACGGTTTTAGTGCGCCTGGGCGGAGAAACGGCAGTATCTGTTTACGGCATCCTGATGTATGTGGACGGATTTATCCAGCCGCTGCTCTACGGTATGTGTGATTCGCTGCAGCCTGCAGTGGGCTACAATCTGGGAGCCGGCAAGCACTCCCGTGTGAGAGCCATAGAAAAATGCTGCTACGTTGCCAGCGCTGTAGTGTCCCTTTTGTCCATGGTGTTTATTTTCCTGTTCCCGACGCAGATTGCAGGATTGTTTACCACAAATGGAAGTGGAGAGCTCATTGCAATTACGGTGGGGGCTCTGAATCTGTTTGCCTTTACCTACCTGACAAGATGGCTCTCCTTTGCCACCCAGAGCTATATGCTGGCGGTGGAGAAGCCTATAGCGGCCTCTATTATTTCAGTGTGTACCGCCCTGGTTTTCCCGGTGCTTTTGATCGTAGTGCTGTGGCCCCTGGGCTTAACAGGCTTGTGGATGAACTTTGGAGGAACCGCTTTGCTTGCGGCCATCCTTGCGGTCATTGTATTGCTGAGAGAGCGCAAAGATCTGATGCGTCAGGATGCGTGACAATATGGCGTAAGCCCGCAGCTGCAAGCCGTAAGCTCTCTTGTTTTAGGTGGGACTGGAAAAAAGAATCCTTTCGTGATATAGTAGAGATGTAACGTCACCTGGAAATCGATTTATGGAGATGATTTGAATGAAAATAGAGCGAGTGGATGACAAAACAGTAAAGTGCTTTCTGTCCAATGAAGAGCTGGAGGAATATGACATTGACTATAAGGATTTTGTGCTGCGCAGCGAAAAGGCAAGAGTGGTAGTGCAGGATATTATTGAGCAGGCAGAGGAAGAGGTGGGCTATAAGCCGCCCAAATTTGCTTTTGATCTGCAGATTATGATGCTGCCTGACCAGGGGCTTCTTTTGACCTTTTCAGAAAGGGAGCCTCTGGACTTAAAGGATGGCGAGCAGATCATAGAGTGTCTGAAGGAAATGAAGGAAATTCTGCAGAAGACCCGGGAAAAGGTGGGAGATGTCCGACAGGCGGCAAATGAGCAGAAGGCGTCGCCGGAAAAGCCGGAGCAAAAAAAGAAAGGAAGGCAGCAGACGGCAAATCGTCCGGACTTTGCCCTGTTTCGTTTTGAAAGCCTGCGGGATGTGCTGGAGTATGCGGCAGCGCTGCCTGGAAATCTGCGTTTGGACAGTGCTCTTTACGAAATGGAGGACGCTTATTACCTATATTTACATAAGGGCGCGGCTTCTTATGAGCGCTACAGCAGGGCGTGTATTCAGGCTATGGAGTTTGGCGGCCTTTATGCGGCGGAGCAGGAACGGGTTTTACACCTGCAGGAGCACGGCAGGTGCTTGATCGGTGAGAAGGTTTTAAAAAAGCTGCGGTTCTAAAACCTGAAGCATATCCTGTGGCAGGGGAGCTGTAAATTCCATGGGTGCTCCTGTTATGGGATGGGGAAAGCGGAGGCGATAGGAGTGAAGGGCCTGACGGGAGATGTATTCCATGTCAGGATTGTACAGATAATCGCCGATCAAGGGAAAGCCCAGATATTTCATATGAACGCGTATCTGATGGGTACGGCCTGTTTCCAGGTGAAGGGAAATCAGGCTGTGCCCGTTTTTTTCCTGTTCCAGGCGATAGTGGGTCAGGGCGGGCTCCCCCTGGTCAAAGTCTATTTTCCGCTCCAGCAGCGAGCCCTCCCTGCGCCCTATGGGAGCGGAAATGGTTCCTTCTCTGGGATAGATGCTTCCCCGGACGATGGCCAAATACTCTCTGTAAACCACGGGAAGAGGCGCCGCAGCCCTGGAGTTTTTGGCTTGGCTGCTGTTTGTCCGGGCGTCTTTGATGGAAAGGGATTTGGCTGCTACATAGGAGTTGAGGATTCCGGCGCTGACCATGTGCTTTGCTATGATGGTAAGCCCGGAGGTATCCCGGTCCAGGCGGCTGACGCAGCGGAAAATAAAGGGTTTGTTCTGGTCTGCAAAGTACCAGGCCAGGGCATTGGCCAGAGAATTCTGGTAATTGTGCAAGGAAGGATGGGTGGGCATGCCCGCAGGCTTGTTAACAATCAGCAAATCTTCATCCTCATAAACGATGTGAAGGGGAAGCTTCACCGGAAGGACTTTTTCGGAAGAGACTTCCTCCCTGATGCAGATGGTCAGCACATCTTTGTGCCGCAGAGGCTGGTTCATGTGGGCTGGTCTTCCGTTTAAGAGTACGCTGTCTGGATTTTTCTTCAGCTGGATTATATTTTGTGAGGAATAGCCTTTTCCCTTGAGAAAGCCTTTTATGGAAAGGGGATTTTCCAGGGGATGGATATGGTATTCCAAAGTACGGTTCATAGGGGCCTCATTTCTCCACTTTATTTCTATAGGCTTTTTTTATTATTTTCATCATAATCATTGTTAGAGCATCTTTCAACAATAATTTCTTAGTTCACTTCGCATAAAGCATGACAGGTTCAAAGTTCAATGTAACCAACAAAAATCATGTCCAGCACTGCACCAGTCGGTCAAGCTCAGGCAGTTGTCGATCGATGGTGTTCAGCTCCGCTTGAAGTGTCCTGAATTTTTCTCGCCCAGCGGATTTCTTCCGGTAATCCTGCATATACCGCATGGAGGCTCCGCAGTCCATACACCGGAGCAAACCGCCGAATAACGAAACGGTGCCGCTTTTCCCACTGCGACCTCTGGAAGGGTGATTGTTCATCCGCTGCACCGCGTCCCATGTTTCCTGCGAGATCAGTGGTTCGTGGGTATTTTCCACCCGAATCCACGCGCTCTCCGGTTTGCTGACCTGCTTGTGGTTCTTGTAGGACACCGTACCTGTCTTGTTCTGTACCATGTGGCCGAGGTGCACCTTGTTGCGGAGAATGGTTTTCACTGTCACATTGTTCCAGTACGGTGTTTCGCCCCGGTGGTTTTCTGCCCCACAACCATGTAATAGAAAGTTCTGGGCGTGGGGACTTTTTCCTCATTCAGTAGCAGCGCAATCCGGCGAAAGCCGTAGCCTTGCAATCGCAGATCGAAGATACGCAGCGCTACCGAGACCGTCACCAGGTCGATCTCCAAAATGTGCTTGTCCGCCGTACTTTTCCAGTAGCCGAGAGACGGAAAAATGAAATCGGTATATTTGCCCGCTTCAATGTAATCACGACCAAGCCTGCTGAGGTCCTCGGTAAGGACCAAATTGATTTTCTGGTTGGTTGCGTCCTGTACCAGCTGGTTGAACCCAAGCCGGTCGAAGGTTGCACCTGAAACTCATCGTCGCAGTAATAATCATAGAGTGTCCAGCCTTGTTCCTGTACATACCGGAAGAGCATTTCCTTCTGATTTCCGATTGACACAGACTGAGCCGGTACGCTCATCGTCCCGGTTCAGTCTGGCGTAGATTTTCAATCGTCAGGGCAGCCAACAGATCGCCATCACAATATCTCCTGCAAAGAAGCTGCGGACATGGTAGACAGTGCCATCCTCCATGTTATAGATTCATCTGATCGGGAATCCACAATTTCTTCAGTTCTTTCGGGCGGTTATTTCCAATGTGGCTATATCGATTTTCCATATTATTCTTTGTATTTATTGTATGTAGTACATCAGCCCGCCGCAGTCAAGGAACCGGCTTCGCCTCGCTGTGCGTACATAATAGCGGCGTTCTGTTGTGCAGGTGGGTAATCAGGGCGGCGCGAAGCCGCCCTTTGCCAAAACGGCTTTGGCTGGTTATGATTCTGTTTACACGACACACTCCTATTATGACAAGCAAGTATTTATGGAAAGAAAAAAGCTCTTGCCTGTATAACTACGGATTTTTATATAGCTTTTCTTTACATAATAATCGATACTTTCTGATGTAACTGACAATACGTCACATATCAGAA
>DXGH01000033.1 GCA_019114005.1 Candidatus Acetatifactor stercoripullorum | reverse complement strand
CCGGTATCCCGTGAGGAGCTGCTTCATATTTTCCGGCAAATTGTGAAAAGCGAAAAATGTTCTATTTTATTTTCTACACATATTACTTCTGATTTGGATAGATGTACAGATGATATTACCTATATTCAGAACGGGCGGATATTGCAAAGCGCAGATAAAGATACATTTTTGCGTTCCTTTGAGCATTTGAAAACCCCAGATGATTCGGGGCCGCTCACTTTGGAAGAAATTATGCTGCGTACAGAAAGGAGTGAATGGGACGATGACATTACTGTATAAGGAAATGAGGCTTGTTGCCCACCCAACCTCGATTGTTTTTGCCTTTTTGGGCTGTCTGGTTCTGGTGCCGTCCTATCCTTACAGTGTAATTTTTATGTTTGGCTGTTTAGCACCTTACATCACTTTTTTAAATGCACGAGAAACAAATGATGTCTGGTTCACAGCCGTTTTACCAGTAACAAAACGGGAAAGTGTTCTGGGGAAATGCCTGCTTGTCGTTTTCTTTCAGCTATTTCAACTGCTTTTTTCTATCCCTTTTGCATTTTTGCGAAATACCATGAATATAGCAAATAACCCCGTAGGTTTAGACGCAACCGTTGCATGGTATGGTTTTGGACTTATCTTATATGCGGTGTTCGACTTGGTATTTCTCACGGCATTTTATAAAAGCGGTTACAAAGTCGGAAAATCATTTATCCTTGCAGCAATTCCTATGGTTTTTCTCATGGTAGCGATAGAAGCCACTTCCTACATCCCCGCGCTTGTTTGGATGGATAGCTACCAGCCAGAGCATTTGCTGATACAGTTGCCGATTTTAATAGTCGGGATTGTCTGCTATGGCGTATTTGTTCCATTAGCGTATCGAATTTCCGCAAAACGTTTTGAAAAAGTTGATTTGTAAAATCGAAATATTAGCAAAGCCAGCCGAGCCAGTCAATGGTCAAGATAAACGGTGCATATGCCAGTTCTGAAAGGAAAAAAATAATTCGCACAAAAAATCCTGAAAACAAGCCCTTTTGCGGAAAAAGATGATAAAATATAAAAAAATTTTTTCGCAAAGGAGAAGTTATGGGCAGAAGAGAAGACAGAGTCCGCAGGAAGCTGGAAAAGGATCCGGCCATGGAATGTAATAAAGTCAGGCAGAAATACTGCCCGGACCTGTTCCGGGATTTTGCAGACACAAAGGATCCGCGCAACCCCAGTTATACGGACTATTCCAACAGGGAGCTGCTGGGTACCGTGTTTTATAAAGGGATCGCCGGTATCACGAGCATGCAGGCCATGACAGACGAATTCAATAAGGACCAGGTTGTGAAAAACCTGTACCAGTTTATGGGTGGAAAGGAAAAGGAATTCCTGCCGCATGGGGTCACGGTCAATGAATATTTTGAAAGGCTGGATCCGGAAGAACTGCAGAAAGTGCAGCAGAAACAGGTCTATGGGCTGATCCGCAGCAAAGCGTTTTATGATGCGAGATTCCGGAAGAAGTGGCTTGTGATCGTAGACGGGACGCAGACATACTCAGGGAGGCGGAAGCTGCATGAGGGATGCCTGGAACGGCATTATAAGAAAGGGACAGAAGAAGAAACGGTCAGTTACCATTGCGATGTACTGGAGGCCAAAATCGTACTTGGGGAAAAGCTGGTCGTAAGCATAGGAAGCGAATTCATAGAGAACAACGGGGAGGACGCGGAGAGACAGAAAAACATGGGGGAGGAAGAAAGGAAACAGGATTGTGAAACCAAAGCGTTTCAAAGGCTGGCAGGGAAGATAAAGAAGGCATTCCCGCGTCTGCCGCTGATCCTGCTGGCGGACAGCCTGTACGCATCGGAACCGGTGATGGATCTCTGCCGTGGGAATGGCTGGGGATTTATCATCCGGTATAAAAGCGGGAGTATCCCGGGCGTCACGGAGGAGTATGAGAAAATCCCGGAAAAAGGGAGGTCTGGGCATGCGGAATTCGTCAATGAGATTGATTATAGAGGAAAGCCTGTAAACATGGTGAGGTATTGGGAGGAAGCAGAGGAAAAGGGGAAAAAGGCAGGGAAAGAATACCAGTTTCTGACGGATATGAGGATCACAGAAAAGAATGCGGAAAAGGTAGTGAAAGCGGGGAGGAAACGGTGGAAAATAGAAAATGAAGGATTCAACCGCCAGAAGAACTGGCAGGGAGATATCACGCATGCGTGCAGCCATAATGCGGAAGCGATGAAGAACCATTACCTGATGACGCAGATATCAGATATGGTGAAGCAGCTGTATGAATGGTTCGTACTGGAAACAGGAGGGATAAGGAAGAGACAAAAAAATATATCTTCCGACCTGTTGAAAAGCTTTGGCGAGCAGAAAACAGAGAGGGAAGATATAAGAAGGAATGATACGCAAAGCGTACCAGCCGACTAGAGTAAGTATAGCAGAAAGAAGGGATGCCTGCCAAGAGGGAAAAGGAAAAACTTATCCACAAAAAGAGAAAGAGCAGGGAAAAAGAGGCCTGAAATGTGGATAACTTTTCAAATTTCCATAAAATATCTGAATAAGACCTGAAAAAAGGAATTCAGAAGAGAGTGACAGGATATGAAGTTATTTACCTTTCAAAACTGTGCATATGCACCCGCCGTTGACAGCCCCGCCCGCCTTTGCTGGCAGGCGATCAAAGGACGACAGCAATGAGTGCTGCTACAACATATAAAATTTATGAAAAGTGCAATAAGATTCTGCAAAACCCAATATGCAATTTAAATCGTTAAGCGGCGGCTTTGCAGAACACCTCAAAGTCGCCGCTTCTATATATCATATTCTTTTGTGCCTGTATCTCCGTTCCATCCTTGAATGTCACTCGGATATCCTTCTCACTGTAAACCGTCACGAAATCCACCAGGCTTAACCACAGCCGCTCACCAAACTGTGTAACCGGCTCCTGTGTCTCCACCGTGTGCAGAAACTGCTCCAGCAGCTTCTTTCGGTCGGCTTTGCCGGCAATCGCCTGAGTCACTTCATCGAACCGCGTCTTGACCGTTTCATAGCGGCTGACCAGCCCATTGTATCGCTCGGTATATTCATCCTGGTCGAGAGCCGTCCGGGCGTTCTCTGCCATGCACCGTCCCACCAGCCCCACCACAACCTCCAGTTCTTCTGTAGTGGTCAAGCTTTTTGGGACTCAATCTGCGGAATAGTAAGGCTGTCTATCAAATTATTGTGTTACTTTATGGCACATGAGCATTTGCTCAAGATACATATTCACCGCATACAGCAAGCAGCGATACTCCTATTAAGGAATACCGCCACTTTTTGTATCATCTATAAAAATCGTCACATCAAGGCACTCTCAAAAAATGGTATAGTAGTGGTGTAGCAAGCGCCTTCCTGCTTCGTTATTCAGCCCCGTTTTGCCGCGATTTGCGAGGGGATCTGGTCAGATTGACCTGATAATGAACAACTTGATAAGATGAAACTTTTCTGCCATCTCATCATAGCTCATTTATCAACTTCACTATTAACGAATTCACTTCTTTAGGTGCATCGGTATTTGAATTATGCCCTGCATTTTTTATCCACGCTATTGGAATTCCAGTATTTTTATGCCATGCTTTATTATACCGAATACAAGAACCTGCATGGTCTTTTTCTCCGCATATCAGTTGTGCCGGACATTTTATCTTGTATGGAAGATTGGCTTCCATTGCTTCTGCTAATATTTTGAAACCATGTCCTGCAATTTGAGCATATCTTTTTTGGTCGCCATCGTAGATCATCATAATATCATACATCAGTTCCCTTCCATACGAAGATGTGGCAACACCCTTTATTCCGGTTTTCAATAATGACTTCCATGGATAATATCGATATACCGGCTCCATTCTTTTAAGAAGCCACAATTCGATTTCCGTCACATATTTTCTTTGCAAAGGTGCTGAATCAATAGAAACAAATCCCTTCAATTTGTTAGGAAACAACTCCGAATATGCCTGCCCAACATAACCGCCCATGGATTGCCCTATAATAACCGGATAGTGAATGTTTTCCCGACACAAAATGTCATCAAGCCATTTTGCTTTATCCAGCAATGAAAAATCAAATTTGAATGGCCATGATTTTGCATGACCAGGTGCATCCCATACAAACACATTATATTTCCCCTCGAAATATTCGGTTTGCTTATCAAACAATCGATGATCTGCAGTTAATCCTGGAAGAAAAATCAAGGTTATATTTCCAGAACCCTGCGCCATATTTATCCAATAATGAATATTCCCGCATTGAGTCTTATATATTTTTTCATTCATTACAATTACTCCGTCTCGTGAAGTTCCAATTTGTCGCTGACTCCATTATACTATGGCCAGTCACTTTCAGAAATAGATGAATTGTAAACTTGCTGGGTAGTGAGCTGGTGGGCGGCTGGTAGTCAGTTTTGGGGCTTATCGGTCAAAGCAAAACTTGAACAGTGCGGCAATTAACTGTTGCTTCACATATTCCTCAACCTCGGCGTTCATCTTGACCGTTGACTGGCTCGGCTGGTTTTGCTATTTTGCATACATCTGTCCATCGCCGCCCATAACTACTCCTTTAAGGACGGCGCTGTATGAAAAAACAGATTTATATTTTTTTGCAATGCGTCACGATATTTTTGTGTAAGCATTAGATATTGCTGCTGTTCTTCGGCTGTCCATTCATTCCAAATTTTATTTTCAATTTCAAATATAGGAAGAATTTTTTCTTCTGAAATTTTCTTCCCCTTTTCAGTTAGGCAAACAATGGTATTTCGTCCATGACCTTGTTCAAGATATACGATTCCGTCTTTCTTTAAATTACGGATTGCGGAATTTATTGTCTGACGGCTGATACCGGTTAGCTTGCTGATTTCACTTTGAAGGCATCTGTCTTTTTTTTCGCAAATGACATATAAAATATTCATAACACTATCGGAAAGTCCCATTTTAACCGCCATTTCATGATAAAGGGAATTGATTTCCCCGGATAAGTGCGTATATTCTGTTGCGTGTAAATAGTGCATATATTCATCTCCTTGTCCGATTTCGTACATTTATATTGTATCCGATTTCGTACATATGTCAAGAGCTTTTTACGGAATATAGGGCTGCTGTCTATCAAATTCTTGTGCGTTACTTTATTGCACATGAGCATTATGTGCAAGCGCCCATGCTCAGGGCTTGTCCTCTTATGGCTGAACTGATATATAAAATCTTGTGTCTTTTGCCTTTTTTGCCTATAATAAGGATAAACCATTTGAGGAAACGGAGTCATTGTATGCAGCGCATCAACCAGGATATCAAGCAGGGAAATTTTAAGCAGGTCTATCTCTTGTACGGCGAGGAGCGGTATCTGCGCAGGCAATATGCGAACCGGCTCAAAGACGCGCTGTGCGGCCAGGACGACGGTATGAATACGCATTTCTATGAGGGAAAGGATATTTCCGTGGGGGAAATCATCGATCTGGCTGAAACCCTTCCTTTTCTGGCCCCGCGCCGTGTGTTCTTCATCAAAGACAGCGGGTTGTTTAAGTCCGGAGGAGAAAAGCTGGCAGAATATTTAAGCGCGCCAAATGAGACCTCTTATTTCGTTTTCACGGAAAGTGAGGTGGACAAGCGCAGCAAGCTGTATAAAACAGTGCAGTCTAAGGGATACGCTGCAGAATTCGGCCTGCAGGATGAAAATTCTCTGATGCGCTGGGCGGCGGGTATTTTGAACAGAGAAGGAAAGAAAATCACGGAAAGCACCATGCAGCTTTTTTTGTCCAAAACAGGAACGGATATGGAAAATATCCAAATGGAGCTGGAAAAGCTGATCTGCTACTGCATGGACAGGGACGTGGTCACAGCCCAGGATGTGGAAGCGGTGTGCACCAGCCGTATCAGCAATCATATTTTTGATATGATTAACGCCATCGCGGACAAGCAGACGCAAAAGGTCCTGGAGCTCTACTATGATCTTCTGGCCTTAAAGGAGCCCCCCATGCGCATTTTATTTCTCATCGCCAGACAATGTAACCTGCTGCTGCAGACCAAGGAGCTGAAGGCAAGGGGCTACGATAACAAAACCATAAGCTCCAAAATCGGCGTCCCTCCCTTTATTGCCGGAAAATATGCGGCCCAGGCAGCCCGTTTTAAGACCTCCGTTTTAAGGGGCGCCGTGCGCCGGTGCGTAGAGGCGGAGGAGGCGGTAAAAACGGGCCGCATGAACGATATTCTCAGCGTGGAGCTTTTGATTCTATCGGTTTTGTGAAAGAATCAGAATTTTTCCTCTCTTGCAGGTTACTGTCACGGCTCCCGTATGCGGCGTCTGCAGGATTTGAACCTCCGCCTCTTCCAGCCGTCTAAGCACCTCCTCATGAGGATGTCCGTAGCTGTTTTCTTTTCCGCAGGAAATCACCGCAAGCTGCGGAGAAAGGCTGGAAAGCAGCTCCTTTCCTGTGGCGTTTTTAGAACCGTGATGGGCGGCCTTAAGTATGGCCACCTTTTCAATTCCCCGGCTCTTCAGCTGCTCTAAAAGAAGCGCTTCCCCCTCCTTTTCCGTATCCCCCGTAAGCAGCAGGGATAACGGCCCATCCTCCCATTTCACATAAAAGCATTGGGAATACACATTGGCGTCCTCCCCGGAAAAACCCTTTGGAGGATGGAGACAGAGAGCGGTCATTTTTCCGCTTGTAAAGGAATCCCCCGCCTTTATGTATCTTATGTCAGGGGGATTTTTCGGGCACTCTCCGGCCGCGGCAAGAAGATCCGCAAAGGCTTCCTCTTTTTTCGCTTCCTCAATATCCGGCAGCATCAGCTCCCCAAAAGTAATCTGTCCCTCCTTCAAAAGTTCTTCTATCCCGTTTGTGTGGTCCGAATCCGGGTGGGAGACAAAAACAGCGTCCACATGGGATATCCCCTGTCGCTTCAAAAAAGGCGCAAGCACATAGGTTCCCACACCGTTTCGGCTGCTGCTGCCGCAGTCAAACAAATAATTTTGTCCCGCCGCCGTCTGAATACAGATGCAGTCCCCCTGTCCCACGTCCAAAAACGTGACCTTGTCCTTTGGCAGCCCGGAGAGGGAAAGCACCAAAAGCCCGGCGCAGATACACAGCCCCTTTGCTGCTTTTCCACGAAGCCTCCCCTTCCCTGCCGCTGCGGCTCCACACAGCAGCAGATAGTAGACTGCGATCTGCCAGAATTTTGGCTGCCCCGGATTCCAAGTATGAAAAGGAAGCCCCTCAAAGATACAGCAGAGTCTTTCATATCCCTTTAAAAGCAGGGCACAGATTTCTCCCAAAAACTCCATGCCGGGAAGCGTCATTCCCAAAATTCCGGTGAGCATGATGGGCTCCATAAGAGGCAGTATCAGCAGATTGAGAAAAACCGAATAAATTGGCACCTCATAATAAAACCACAAAAGCACAGGAAGGGTAGCTGCCGTTACGCTGACACTGGCCTCCATGGACTCCCAGGCTTGCTGGATTTTTTGATAAAGCTTACCCTTCAGGACACTTTTTATTTTCCCGGGCTCATACCTTTTTATTTTCTGCTTTCTCTCTCCCCCAAACAGCGTCGGCTTTAAGACTCCCATGCCAAGCACAGCTCCATAGGAAAGCAGAAATCCTGCATGGTACAAATACATAGGGTTGAAAAGCAGCGTAACTGCTCCCGCCACTCCCAGGGCGGTAAGCATATCATAGGTTCTGCCCAGGACCTCTCCCAGCATCTGAATCAGGTACATGGCGATAGCCCTTAAGGCAGACACCCCAAGCCCCGTCATAATGCCATAGAGAATCAAAATGCCGCTGCCTGCCAGGGCCGCAGGCCAGACCGGCATCCCCATACGTCTGAGCAGACGATACAGCGTCATGCCAATCAGGGTGATATGCAGCCCGGATATACTTAAAATATGCACAATTCCATTCCTCTTATATAATTCTTTGATTTCCCGGTCCAGACCGGCATCATCCCCTAGCAGCATGGTGCTCATCACAGATGCTTCCCTTGGGGGCATAATAGAATACAATCTCTCCTTCCAATTTTGTCTTAGCTGGTACAGTGCCTCTGCCACAGCCCAATGACTTTCACTCTTTGCCAGAAGCCTCCCCTCTGACAGCCTGCCTCCAATTCCCAGGGTTTTATAATATTGCCTCCGGTCAAATTCCCCCGGATTGGATGCGGCATAAAAAGGCTCTATTTTGCCCGAAAGCAAAACAGCGCTGCCCAGAGGAAGAAGCTCTTTTTCCTCCCATTCACATATTATATTTTCTGTTAAAGGAATTTCCTGCTGCTGACCCGCAGCTGAAATCAGAATAGATACGTTTTTCAGATAAATGCTTTGATCTTCTTTTTGATAGATACGTCCTGTGACGGCAAGCGGTTCCAGGCCCTTCTGCCCGAAGGCCTCCAAAAAGGCCTCAAGAGTCCCGGGCGGACCACTCCCCCTGGTCCGCACAAGAGCTGTCAGCGCCAGGCACAGGCATATCATGAGCAAGGGTCTTTTCATCCTGCCCTTCCTTCCTGCCTTTTAAGGCTCCAGTGTGGTCACCATGTCAAGATTGCGCTCATAGGCAGCGCTGCCAAAGGAGGCTGGAACCTCCCCATTGATAAGAATCTGCACTCTGTTTATATTGGAAAGCTCTACCAAAGAATTGACGACTGCGTATATGGATATCTCCGTAGGCACATTGTTTACTACTGTCAGAAAGGTCTCGTCCAGATTTACGTAGCAGATACCGTCTCTGGTCATTACATTGATAATCTCCGTATCCGGATTGACAGAAGGATACACTCCCTCAATCTGACCGCTTGGTCCTGCAATCAGCTCCTCCACCACAAAACGCTCCAGCGGCGTATTGGTGGAGTAATGCTTTTCACGGTAAGTCTCGATCAGCTGGTCTCCGCCTTCGTTTGCAAAGTAAAGGCTTACCCGCACAAGCTCGTAGGTATTGATTTCATTGCCGTCATTGTCAATAAACTGATCTGCGCTCATCCATCCCACCGGATTCTCCAAATTGTCGTAAAGCTGCTCGCCCTCCACGTTAATTCCCACATAGCTGATCTCCGGAATCTGAGTGAGCGTGCGCACAATGGCAGCCCTCACCAGCACCTCGGTTGTGGGCGGCATTTCCTTATAAGCCGCATCCACATTTAAAAGCACCCTCTCCTCCTCCAGAGAAACGTCCAGCAGAGAAAAGCCCATGGCAAAGGGCGCTTTATACTCCAGCTTTTCCGGCATGGTGGACAGACATTCTATCAGCTCATCCAGCTGTTGCTCTGTGGTTGTGCCCTGCATCTGGTGTTCGTGCATTTCCACCTTTGTCTCCGTATTGCTCACATAGTAAACCTGATAAATGTTTTCGCCGCTCTCTTGCTTTCTTCCGCAGGCGCCAAGGACCAGCAGGCAGAATAAAAAGAGCAGAATACTGTTCCATTTTTTCATAAAAATTCCCATTCGTTTATTGTGCAATATAGGTCAGCGGTATTTTGACCAAAAAGCAGGAGCCCTCTCCCTCCGTGCTGGTCACCGTGATGGAGCCTCTGTGCATCAGCACAGCGCTCTTTGTAATGGCAAGTCCAAGTCCGGTCCCCCCAATTTCACGGGAATGAGATTTGTCCACCCGGTAAAAACGCTCATAAATGTGCGCCAGAGACTCCTCTGGAATCCCCAGACCGGAATCGCTGACCTCGAAAGTGAAGAACTGATGATCTGCGTCCACCACAACCTTCACCCAGCCATGCTCCTTGTTATATTTGATGGCATTTTCCACCAGGTTCGTCATAATGAGCGTCATCTTGACCTCATCCACCTCCGCAACCACCGGGCGCACACTCTCAAAGACTACCTCCACATCCTTCTTGCGCGCTATGGGGCGAAGCCTCTTTAAGATCAGCTCCGTCAGCTCGTTGATATCCAGGGATACGATATTCATATCCTGCACCTTTTTATCCATCTTTACAAGCGTCAGCAGATCCGTGATAATCTGGTTTTCCCTGTCGATCTCTGAAACAATATCTCCCATAAACTCCCGGTACAGCTCTGCCGGGGCATTCTCCTGTACAAGCAGGGAGTCCGCCAATACCTTTATGGAGGTCATGGGCGTTTTCAGCTCATGGGACACGTTTGCCACAAATTCCTGTCTGGAGTCGTCCAGCGCCTTCATGCGCTTTAGCAGCTGGTTAAAGGCGTCTACAATGTGGGCAGTTTCCACGTAATCGGATACGGAAATGCTTTCATCACTGAAGCCCTCCTTCACCTCATTGATGGCCTCCGTGACCCTGTTAAAGGGTCTGGTAAGCACTGCAGAAAGTATGATGGCAAGGGCCACAATGCCCATAATCATAAGGGCTTCCAGTATCACAGCCTTGCGGTTTAATGTGGCCATGGTAGAGGAGATGCTCTCGCTGGAAATACTGGTAAGCATAACTCCCTTCACCGCAGTGGAGCCGCTTTTTTCCTGCTCCGCCGTGGAATCTACGATAGGTGTGGTAAGCTCAATATAGCCATTTTCGCTGTCATAGTGGGACGTGGTTTCTCCCTGAAAGCATTTGATTACCTCCTCGGAGATAATGGTCTTGCCTTCGCTGATCCCGTAGGTATCCTTTATGATCTCAAAATTGCCGTTGATAATCATGACCCGGCCCTCATACAGGTTGGAAAGCATCTCCAGCTCCGCATTGATCACTTCTCTGGAAGTGCGGTAGCTTTGATCCTCCGACCGATAGTTGGTAAGATAGTTATTGCTCACCAGATGGTTTGCCACGATCATCAGCTGGTTCTGGACAGTGGAAATGCGATTTTCCACCGCCCGCTCTTCGTAATTCTCCACAATCCCGTACCGCATCAAAACGCTGGGCACAATGCCCACCGCCAGAATAATCACAAAGATCCGGGCTTTCAAGCTCTTAAGCAGCAAAAGCTCCTTAAGCTTCTTTAAAAATTTACCGTTCATCTCCACCTTATGCATTCAAAAAATAATAGCCTACCCCCCACTTGGTGTGCACGTACTTAGGCTCGCTGGGGTTTTCTTCTATTTTTTCCCGGAGTCTTCTGATATGTACGTCCACCGTACGAACATCTCCGGGATAATCCGCTCCCCACACCAGCTTTAACAGACTTTCCCTGCTGTACACCTTGTTTGGATTGAGCATAAGAAGCTCCAGCACCTCAAATTCCTTGGCGGTAAGGCCGATCTCCTTTCCCGCGATATAAGCCCTTCTGCCCTCGCAGTCAAGGCGCAGATCTCCGCTTTCCACGATTTTTGCCGCTTCCCCCGCCGCTTTTTTAGGCTCCACCCGGCGCATGATGGCCTTAATGCGCGCCTTCACCTCCAGAATGTTAAAGGGCTTGGTAATGTAGTCGTCCGCACCGTATTCCAGTCCAAGAATCTTATCCATGTCATCGCCCTTTGCCGTCAGCATAATAATGGGCACATTGGAAAATTCCCGAATCTGCTGGCAGACCTCAAAGCCGGTAAGCTTTGGCAGCATTACGTCCAGCAGAATGATATCGTATTGATTGTTTCTGGCATACTCCAGCGCTTCCTCGCCGTCGTAGGCACAGTCCACCTGCATGTCGTCCTGCTCCAGGCTGAAACGTATCCCTTTTACGATCAGTTTTTCGTCATCTACAACCAACGCTCTCTTAACCGCCATATTAGCCAATCCTTTCCCACACTAATCCGTTGTTATTTTATCCTTCAGCTTTTCAAATGCACTTTCCTTGATGCCGGACACCTTCATGATATCCTCGATGCGCTCAAAGCCGCCGTTCTTTTCCCTATAGGCTATGATATCCCCGGCCCTGGCAGAACCGATGCCCGGCAGCGTGCACAGCTCCTGTGCGTCTGCGGTGTTAATATTCACCAGCCCCTTTTTCAGAGCTTCCGTCTCATCTGCAAGCTCTGCAGCCTCCTGCACAGTGGGAAAATACAGCTTCTCTCCATCCTCCACAGGAGCCGCCAGATTCACATAATTCTGATCAGCCTCCTCCAGAAAGCCTCCCGCCGCAAGCAGCGCATCCTCCGCCCGGCTTCCGGCCTTTAAAGCCACCACTCCCGGCTCCTTCACCGCTCCGCAGACATGAACATAAAGAAAGCTCTCCTGACCATCTATGTCTTCGCACTCCGCGAAGGCTTCTATGGTCTCTTCTTTGGCCTGATTGTCCTCACCGGCCGTCTCCTCCTCAGAGACAATAGTCAGCACATCGTCTCCTGTGCATCCACTCAAAAAAGCGCACAGCAATATTCCCATCACAGCCGTCCGCATTTTCTTGTAACAATTTCTCACCATAGTCCTCCTCCTTTCCGGTATCTTCCGAAAAATCAAAGGATTGCCTCTCTATGCTGATTGTATTTATTGTAAAGGAATTGCCCCCAATTTACAAGTGAGATTTTCATTTCCATTTAAAAATAATAATGCCTGCGATGGCAATTCCCATTCCCAAAGCCTTTCTCCATTCCCAGGGCTGTTTTTCTGTGCCAAAAAGCCCGAAAAGCTCTATCAGATATGCCACTGCCAGCTGGGCCGTCACAATGAGCATCACCGCTTTTGCAGGCCCCAGTGCATCCATGCTCTTGATCACCGTATAGGTGATAAAGGCTCCGATGGCGCCCCCAAGCAGCATATACTTGGGCTGCACCTGCCACACATTCAAAAGAGAACTTCTGTCTGTGCAGAGCCAGGCTCCCAGACAGACCAAAAGCGCAGTAAACTGCACAAAGGCGCTGGCGCTCCAAATGCTGGAGGCCTTTGTAACCTGTGTGTTAAACACTCCCTGAATACTCATAAGCGCCCCGGAAATCAGGGCAATCAAAAAACCAATCATGGAAAAACCGCCTTTCTTTCAGATACCCATAGCGTTTCCCATGATTGGTAATTTATACATAAAAACCGCATTCCATCAGCCCGCGCTCATCTGAGAGGTAATCTGATCCGCCAGCTGCTGCACCAGCGCCGCCACATCCTCTCCATTCCACACCTTTGAAAACAAAATCTCAAGCTGCATCCAGAAATTTCCTGTCTCCATCATTTTAGGCAGAGGCATGCTTTCCGCATACTCCTCCATAAAAGCCTGGAGAGCTGTATTGTCCTCATTCACCGTCAGATTGGCTGACACCTTTCCGGTTCTCTCATACAGCTCATTGGCGTACTCATCCACCAGATAGGCAGCAAAGCGGTTGGCCAGCTCCTTATGCTGGGAGTACCCGTTTATGGCCACTACATTGGTCACCGAAAGAGAACGGCTTTTCAGCTCACCGCTTACATCGGGCATGGGCACAATTCCATATTCAAAGCCAAGGCTTCCCTCTGCCCTTGCTTCCTCCAGCCTTTCTGCCACATCTGTGGTACCTATGGTAAATACCGTTTTCCCATCGATAAAATCCTGTATCACGGAATCATAGGTTACCGTGTCCGATTCGATGTAAAAGAACTGGTTTAACGCTTTGTATACCTCAAGGCAGGATATGGCCTCCTCGTTGTTGATATTGATGTTGCCCGCATCGTCCCCGGTCTCTCCCCCTACGATCATATAATTCCCCACGATCCAGTAGTTGTAAAAGATATCGGACACGTCCCATTTCATAATGCCTTCCACACCCTCTGGAACGTCAAAGGTATCCGCAATGCTCAAAATTTCATCCACCGTCTGGGGAATGCCCGCCTCCAGATATTCCTGGGTTTTCTGGGCCAAAACCGTCTGGTCCAAAGCCTCCACAGCCTCCTGGGAAATCTCCTGGGCGCCTTCCCCGGCATCCACATCCGCTCCCGTCAGCTCCCGTTTTGCCTGCTGCAGCGCCCATTGTTCCAGATAATCCATGTTTATCACAAGAGCGCTGGTCTCATAGAAAAAGGGGTAAGCTACCGTCTTACCCTGATAGGAAACCGCCGCCAGCGCTGATGGGGGAAAATAAGATTCATTACAGATATTCTGCTCATCCTCCACCGGTACGGCCAGTCCCGCAAGATAAGCCTTTTCCAGCGCGTCATGGCTGATCACATAGACGTCGGGAATCTGCCTGGAATACAGGGACGCCTCGTTCACTGCCTCTAAATATTCGCTGTCCGAGGTCAGCATGGGAATCACCCGCACTCCCTCTTTTTCCCCGAAGGAAACTGCCGCGCTGTTGATAAAGCTGGTCATGGAGTCATCCGTATACCAAAAGTATAAAGTCTCTTTATTGCCAAACCAAGATAAGCGGCCGCCCTCCGCCGACGCGCCGCTCATTTCCAGGGTACTTCCATAGATCACCCCGGCCGCCATGGCAATCACGGCAGCCGAGGCAGCCAATCTCTTTTTTAAACTCATATGCTGCTCCGAATACAATCCTCTAAAATCGACGTCATCTCATCCACATGCTCTCTGGTGATTACAAGAGGAGGGACAAAGCGAATAATATCTGCACCTGCATTGATTAAAATCAGTCCCATCTCAAGGGCCTTGTTGATCACACCATTTACAGGCCTGTCAAACACAAGCCCCTGCATCAGTCCCGCGCCTCTTCTCTCCAGAATACAGTCATACCGGCCAGCCAGCTCATCCAGCCGCTCCTCCAGATAAGGCGCAATCTCTCTTACATGTTCTATTATATGGTCCTTTTCAAATAAATCAAGCACTTTTTCCACTGCGGCCGCTGCCAGGGGATTCCCCCCGTAGGTGGTTCCGTGGTCTCCTGCCGCCAGAGAATGGGCCGCCGTCTTTTCCGTCATCAGAAAGGCTCCCACCGGAACGCCGCAGCCAAGGGCCTTTGCAGTGGTCATAATATCCGGCTTTACCCCAAAACGCTGCCAGGCATACATATAGCCTGTTCTTCCCATACCGCACTGTATCTCGTCAAACATCAGGAGAATATCCCTCTCATCGCACAGCTGGCGCAGCTTTTTCAAAAAGTCTTCCCCGGCCGGGAAAAGACCTCCCTCCCCCTGGACGGGCTCTAAAAGAATGGCACAGGTTTTCTCTGTCACCTGGGAAAGCACGCTCTCAAAATCATTCAGCCTGGCAAATTTGATATGTCCTATCATAGGCTCAAAGGGCTCTCTGTATTTGGGATTGCCAGTCACGGACAAGGCTCCCATGGTTCTGCCGTGAAAGGAATGCTCCATGGCTATGATTTCATGATCCTGGCATCCGTCCTTTAAATACGCATATTTTCTGGCGGCCTTGATGGCGCCCTCCACCGCCTCCGCGCCGGAGTTGGTAAAGAAAACCCTGTCCATGCCGGAAACCTTTTTCAGCTTTCTGGCAGCCTCTATGGCCGGCACATTGTAATAATAGTTGGAGGTATGAATCACCTTGTCAATCTGTCCCTTCAGGGCATCGTTGTACTCCTTATTTCCATATCCCAGGGCAAACACAGCAATGCCGGACACAAAATCCAGATATTTTTTCCCTTCTATGTCATAGAGATAAACGCCCTCTCCCCGATCCAGCACAATCTGATAGCGATTATAGGTGTGAAGCAGGTCCCGCTCTGCCTCTTCAATATATTCCCGATTGTTCATTCTCCCATTTCCTTTCCCGTTACTGTCTATTCGCCCTGCTCTTCATCCGCTATGATAGCCGTCCCCACGCCTTCCTTGGTAAAGATTTCCAAAAGCAGACAGTGAGGAATCCTGCCGTCCAGAATGTGTACCCTGTTTACCCCGTTTCTCACAGCCGCGATACAGTTGTTCAGCTTAGGCAGCATGCCGCCGCCGATAAGCCCGCCCCCTGTAAGCTCTTCCGCCTGGGAGGCCGACAGACGGGAAATAAAGCTGGACTTGTCATTGATATCCCGGTACAGTCCCTCGATGTCCGTCAAAAACGCCAGCTTCTCCGCATGAACCGCCGTTGCAATGGCACAGGCAGCATCGTCCGCATTGATATTATAGGTCTGAAAATGCTCATCCAGTCCAATGGGAGCCACAATGGGAAGAAAATCCTTCTCCAAAAGGTCATAGAGCACCTTGGGGTTCACCGTCTGAATCTCCCCCACAAAGCCGATATCCTGCCCGTCGGAATATTTCTTTTCCACGTTCAGGAGGCCTCCGTCCTTTCCGCTGATGCCCACTGCCTTCACTCCCAGCTCCTGCACCATAGTCACAAGCTGCTTGTTTACCTTTCCCAGCACCATCTCGGCAATCTCCATAGTCTCCTCATCGGTAACCCGCAGGCCGTTTATAAATTTTGCCTCCTTGCCGACCTTTCCCACCCAGCGGCTGATCTCCTTGCCGCCCCCGTGGACAATGATGGGCTTAAAGCCCACCAGCTTAAGCAGTGTCACATCCTTTATGACATTTTTCTGCAGCGCTTCATTGCTCATGGCGCTGCCGCCATACTTTACCACAATAATCTTTCGATTGAATTTCTGTATGTAAGGGAGCGCTTCGATCAAAACCTCAGCCTTTCGCAGAACCTGCTCCATATCCTTTTCCATAGTCCCGTCCGCATCCTTTCCTTTATTCATCAAGAACGGTAATCCGCATTGATTCTCACATAGTCATAGCTCAGATCGCAGCCCCAGGCTGTGGCCTCCTCATTTCCCATGTGCATATCCACCAGCACACAGACCTCCGGCTGCGACAAAAGCTGTGAGGCCTCCTCCTCACTGTAATCGCAGGCGTTTCCGTTTCCGAAAATATGAATCTTTCCGTTTTTCCCCTGAAAATACAAATCCACATTGTCGGGATCAAAGTCTGCACCGGAATAGCCAAGAGCACACAAAATGCGTCCCCAGTTTGCGTCGTGTCCGAAGATGGCCGCCTTGGTCAGAGAGGAGCAGATCACCGACTTTGCAAGCACCCGGGCGTCCTCCTTTGTGGCCGCTCCCACCACCTTCGTTTCAAACAAGGCGGTGGCGCCCTCCCCATCCCCGGCTATCATCCGGGCAAGGCGGGTAGTCAGAAAGGCAAGGGCCTGGCAAAAGGCGTCAAAATCAGCTCCCTCTGTTGTGATCTCAGGGTTCCCCGCCATGCCGTTTGCCAGCACCAGAAAGGTATCGTTGGTGGAGGTGTCTCCGTCCACAGATATCATGTTAAAGGAATCCTTCACATCAGCGCTTACCGCCTTTTTCAGCATATCCTTTGAAATGTTGGCATCCGTAGTGATAAAGCAGAGCATGGTGCACATATTGGGATGAATCATTCCGGAGCCCTTGCACATCCCCCCAAGGGTCACTGTTTTTCCCCCGATGGTTGTCTCAACGGCGATCTGCTTAGGCACGGTGTCCGTGGTCATAATGGCCTGGGCCGCGTCAAGTCCTGCCTGCAGCGTGCCGCTTTTGGCAGCTGCCGCCTTCTCTATGCCCTCATGGATTCTGTCCATGGGAATCTGCCTTCCGATTTCTCCCGTGGAAGCCACCAAAACTGCGCTCTGCGGGATTCCCAACAGCTCCCCGGCCCACCGGGCCTCCTCCCTGCAGCACTCCGTCCCCTGTTTTCCGGTACAGGCGTTTGCTATCCCAGAGTTTATCACCACTGCCTGCACATAGGGGGAAGCTTCCACTACTTCCTTATCCCAAAGCACCGGCGCAGCCTTCACCACATTTGTGGTAAAGGTGCCTGCCGCCCTGCAGGGCGCCTCGCTCATAATCAACGCCACATCTTTCCTGCCCTTATATTTCACCTCTGCTTCCGCTCCTGCGGCCTCAAAGCCCTTTGCCGCAGTCACGCCGCCTTCTATCTGCTTCATCTCCATACCTCCTGTCCATGCTCGCGACCTTCTCAACGGTTGAATGCCGTAATATTTTCTTCATTGAGGGTAAAATCATAATAATTCAAATCCTGTCTCTTTGTCCAGCCGATGCAGTTCCAAAATGCGTTTCCCACATCATTTTTCGTAAAGGCTATGAGACTCACCTTATTGATATTTTCAGCCTTCAGCGCATTCATACAGTAGACCACCATGGCCTTGCCGATGCCGTGCCTCCTGTAATCCTCCCTGACGCATACATGATACAGACAGCCCCGTCTTCCGTCATGGCCGCACAGAATCCCTCCCACCACCTCTTCATCCGGTGAGAGAGCCACCACGCTGGTGCCCGGATTGCGGGCAAGGAAGCGCGCCACGCCCTCTCTGGAATCGTCAATGCTTCGAATGCCGAAGCCCTTTATGGTCATCCAAAGGGCCCTCAGTCCATCGTAATCCTCTATTTTCATTGTTCTTATGACAAACTGATCCTTTTCCATCCTAAAATCCTTTCCCGAAAAACTGTCCGCTACAGCTCCACTGTCCAATAATCATGCTTTACCCGGGGCAGAAATTTTTCTGCCAGATCCTTTGTGGAAAGACGAATGCTGCTGGTGTTCACACAAGGGTGGCACCCAATGTACTCCATTTCAAGCACCTGTCTGTCAATCACCAGCTGCACCCTGTTTTCCGTGTCGTTCATCAGTCCCATGACGCTTACGCTTCCCGGTGTAATGTTCAAAAACTGCTCCATGTACTCTGGCGGTGCAAAGCTCAGCCGGGGGCTTTGTATCTGGCGGCAGAACTCCCTGGTTACAAACCGCTTATCCCCCGGCATCATAAGCAGATAAAATTTTGTCCTCTGGGAATTGCACAAAAAAAGATTTTTGCAGAGCTTAACCCCCAAAAGCCCGCCGATCTCATCGCAGCCCTCTATAGTGTAAACGGCCTCATGATCCAGACGGGTATAGGAAATCCCCAGATCATCCAGCAGCTCATAGACCGCCAGCTCCTTAAACTCCCTTTCTTCCTCGCCCTTTTTTGTCAAATGTCCCTCCATGTGAATCCTCCGCGCTTTTCGTTTTTTCTCAGGGGAAGCAGGGAATCAGATCCAGTCCTTCTTCCTCCGGCAGTCCAAAGAGCAGATTCATGTTCTGCACCGCCTGCCCCGCCGCGCCCTTTACCAGATTATCCAGAGCACCCATCATCACAATGCGCCCTGTACGCTCATCGATCACAAAGCCGATATCCACATAGTTGCTGCCCTCCACCCACTTGGTTTCCGGGCAGACTCCCTTCTCCAGCATGCGGATGAACCGTTCCCCTCCGTAATACTTGTCATAGACCGCTTTGATCTCCTCATAGGAGGGAAGCGTTCCATCCTCTTTTCTCTTAAGAGAAGCGTACTCCGTGACCAGAATCCCCCTGTTCATAGGCACCAGATGGGGCGTGAAATTAATGGTCACCTGGCTGCCGGAGGCGTATCCAAGCTGCTCCTCTATCTCCGGCGTATGTCTGTGGCTTGCCACTCCGTAAGCCTTCATATTTTCATTGACCTCGCAGAACAGGTTCTGCACCTTGGCTCCCCGTCCCGCTCCAGAGGTTCCCGATTTTGCATCCACGATCAAGGTGTCCGCATCAATCAGCCCCTCCTTCACCAGCGGATACGCCGTGAGAATGGAGCAGGTGGTGTAGCAGCCGGGATTCGCCACCAACCTTGTATCTGCCGTAATCTGACTGCGGTTCAGCTCGCAGAGCCCATAAACCGCCTCCTTTATAAACTGAGGGGACTTGTGCTCTATTCCATACCATTTCTCATAGACAGCCACATCCTTGATGCGGTAGTCTGCGGACAAGTCCACAATTTTTACCTTGGAGAGAATCTCCTCTGTCAAAATTCCCGCTAAAAATCCCTGAGGGGTTGCAGTGAAGATCACATCCACCTGCCCGGCAAGAAGAGAAAGATTATCATCCCTGCAGACATCCTCCACAATCTGAAACAGATTCTGGTACACCTGGCTGTACCTTTTGTCTATGTAGCTTTTAGAACCATACCAGACAATTTCCACATCCTTGTGGTTTTTTAAAATTCTCACCAGCTCCCCGCCTGCGTAGCCGGTTGCGCCGATAATACCCGCTTTTATCATAGCTTCCGCTCCCTGAAAAATCTTTTGGTTTCAACATCATCTTTTGTAATCATACCACTTTTTGCATAAATGTCCACTACTTTTTTATTTTTATGCAAAAATAATTAAATATATGTATGTTTATTCAATCTCATCCATATCCTTCATGTCCGTCAGGCTTTTGGCGGACGGGCCTTCAACGCCATTTTCAGCACCGGATACAGGGTCTGGGCCATACGCATAAATCCCAAAGCATTGGGGTGGGTTCCATCCACAGTGCACTCACTGCGTCCCTCGGACCCGAAGTAAGTTCCCCCATCCACAAACCATACCAGCTCATCCCCCGCCTTTCTGGCATTTTCATAGGTCCGGTGGATGATATCCCTTCTCTCTTTGGCCTCCAAGGGTTCCTTATCCACATCGGGCCTGGTAAGCATCACCACCGGAAGATCCGGCCTGCTTTCCCGGATGATACGGAAGAAAGGCTCATGGGTCCTTGCAAGCCACGCCGCATCCGGCGCGTTGTGATCATAATCATAGACAAACAGGCTCATGGGGGAGATTCCCGCAATATATCTGGCCATTTCCTCTTCTCCCCTTGCACTGCCGGAAAATCCCAGATTGATATAGTCCGCATCCAGCCAGCGGCCCAAAATACTTGTGTAGGCATTGCCTGCCCTGGAGGCACAGCCTCCCTCTGTAATGGAAGAGCCGTAAAACACAATGGGTTCCTGAATGGAATATTCCGGGGCTTCTTTCATCTGGGCGTTTTCCTCCACGCCTACCTCCATGGACAACAGATGATCGTTTCTGGGAAAATTTATGGTGACAAGCTCCATTTCCCCGTTTTTCTCAAAGGTTTTTTCCACGGTGATCTCTTCCATCACATGAACAGCCGGCGCCAGATATCCCAAAAATACCGCGTCTTTTCCGCTCCCCAGATAAATATCCGCTCCCGCCGAGCCGGAAAGGGGAATATTGATGTCCTCCTTTGTCTGGGCAAGTGTCATCCGAATCGTCATGCGGGGAGAATCCGTACAGAAGCGCACTCTTCCTCCGCAGGCTCTTCTTCCCAGGTAATCATACTGGGGAAACTTTGCAAGAGCCTCCTCGGTCAGCTTCCAAAAGCGTCTCGTCTCTTTGTCTGCCACCGCAAGTCCGTATATTTTCAAAGGCTTTTCTGTGATATGGTAAAATTTCATTTTTCCTCTCATTCCGCCGCATAAGCGGCTTTGGATTCCTCCGTTGTGAAGCGTTCTTTTCATTTTATCACACATACAAAGAAAATACCATAGTGCGCATAATTATTCATTGCTTTTCCCGGCCGGATGTTGTATAGTGTTTTCAGGTTAAAAATGATACATATTTTAAACGGAGGCATTGTCTTATGAAAGAAAAAGTAGTTCTGGCTTATTCCGGCGGTCTGGACACCACCGCCATCATTCCCTGGTTAAAGGAAAATTTCGACTATGAGGTAATCTGCGTGTGCGTTGACTGCGGGCAGGCGGAGGAGCTTGACGGTCTTGAGGAGCGTGCAATATCCTGCGGCGCGTCCAAGCTCTACATTGAAAATGTAATCGACGAATTCTGCGATGAATACATCGTTCCCTGTGTACAGGCAGATGCAGTTTACGAAAACAAATACCTGCTGGGCACCTCCATGGCAAGACCCCTGATCGCAAAGAAGCTGGTGGAAATTGCCCGCAAGGAAGGGGCTGCCGCCATCTGCCACGGCGCCACCGGAAAGGGGAACGACCAGATCCGCTTTGAGCTTGGCATCAAGGCTCTGGCTCCCGATTTAAAGATTATCGCCGCCTGGAGAAACGACAAGTGGACTATGGATTCCAGGGAATCCGAAATCGCCTACTGTGAGGCTCACGGCATTCACCTTCCCTTCTCCGCAGACTCCTCCTACAGCCGCGACCGGAATATCTGGCATATCAGCCATGAGGGACTGGAGCTTGAGGACCCTGCCAACGAGCCGGATTATGATCACCTGCTGGTGCTTGGCACAACGCCCCAAAAGGCTCCTGATGAGGCGGAGTATGTTACCATGACCTTTGAAAAAGGCGTCCCCACCTCGGTAAACGGCAGGCAGATGAAGGTTTCCGACATTATCCATACCTTAAACGAGCTGGGCGGCAAACACGGAATCGGCATCGTGGACATTGTGGAAAACCGTGTGGTTGGCATGAAATCCCGCGGCGTTTATGAGACTCCCGGCGGCACCATCCTTATGGAGGCTCACAGGCAGCTGGAGGAGCTGATTCTGGACCGGGACACCTTCGCAGTGAAAAAGGAAATGGGCAGCCGCTTTGCAAGCCTGGTTTACGAAGGAAAGTGGTTTACGCCTCTGCGTGAGGCCGAGCAGGCATTTATCGAAAAGACCCAGGAGTACGTCACCGGAGAAGTAAAATTCAAGCTTTATAAGGGCAATATCATCAAGGCTGGAACCACCTCCCCCTACTCTCTCTACAATGAGAGCATTGCCTCCTTTAAGACCGGCGATCTGTACGACCACCATGACGCCGAGGGCTTTATCAATCTGTTTGGCCTCTCCTGCAAGGTACGGGCGATGAAAATGCAGCAGGCCAAAAAGGAACAGTAATCCCATGAAAGCACTGCATATGATCGCAGCGGCCTATCTTATTCTCATCAATCTTGCAGGCTACATAAAGATGGGCATGGACAAAAAAAGAGCCATCCGGGGTGCCTTTCGCATCTCGGAGGCTTCTCTTTTTTTCACCGCTCTTTTGGGAGGCAGCCTTGGCTGTATTCTGGGAATGTATCATTTCCGCCACAAGACAAAGCACTGGTATTTCAAGTACGGCATGCCCGCCATTTTCTTTGTACAGGCTGCCGCTTTCCTGCTTTTCTATTGAAAGGTTTTATGGTAAAATAGTCCTAACATAAAAGATGGAAGGGCGGTGTTTATTTTGCATATTGCTATTTGTGACGACAACATTGCGGACCGCAAGCAGCTGGAGCGTCTGCTGAAAAGGGAATCTGACAAAAGAGCTGCTGTCTCCGGGATTCTCTATACCGATTCTTTTGGAAATGCAGAGGCTCTTTTAGCCAATCCCATGCAGTACGACGCTTTTTACATTGACGTGTGCCAGACGGAAGGGGTGAGCGGTTCCGATATTGTGTCAGCTCTCACTGCCAAGGGGGTCAATGCACCTATTGTCATGTGCTGCTCCCATATCAACTACAGGGAGTATACGCTTCCCTCCAACGTGATTTTTCTGGACAAGCCCATAAAGGTAGCAGAGCTTTCCGCCAGCATTGACCATGCCCAGCAGATTCTGGAGGCGGCCGAACCCCTCATTGAGCTTCGTGAGGACAAAAATACCTTCTATGTGCGGGAGCCTGATATCCTCTATGCAGTAGAGGAAGGCCGTTTGGTGTCCGTAACCCTCAAAGACGGCAGAACCGTCTGTGTCAACACCACTGCCGTCAACCTGTTCTCCCAGATAGAAAGCTTTCCTTCCTTTTTGTCCCCTTCCTTAAAGACGATTATCAACTGCCGCTACATTGAAAAGCTTGGATTTTTCAAGGCTGTCATGATAGACGGCAAGGTGTTCCGCATTCACAGAGACTGCATGGAGTATGCCAAAAGCGCCTTTGCCCAGTATCACGGCAGGTAAAAAAATCCTTACGGAATATCCTCTTTGGGGGGATACCCTTTGATCCGCTCCCACAGGGCAATATCATACTGCTCCTCCGGTCCTCTTGCTTTTTCCTTTAAAAGAGAGGCATAGATCAGGTCTAAAATTACCAGCGTGGGAAATTGAGGGGAAATCACATTTCCGTATTGAAGATTCTTTTTCACAGCCACCAAAACCGTTTCGTCAAAAAGTCCTTGTCCCGCTGCGCCGGAAGAGGTGATAAAGACTGTTTTTGCACCCTTTGCGGCGGCATGCTCCATAGCCTGTACCACCTCTTTTGTGGCACCGCTTAAGCTGATGCCTATAATAAGACAGTCCTCGGAAACTCTGGCCCCATTTATCATAAGCTGATGGGATTCCGTCACAGCCTCCACATCCATCCCAACACGCATCAGCCGCAGCTTAAATTCCTGGGCCGCCAGACCAGAGCTGCCAAACCCATACAGAAATATTCTCTTTTTTTCCGCTATCAGAGAAGCCACACGCTTAATCTGATCCTCCCGTATCAGGCTGTAGCTTTTGTGCAGAATTTCCCGATAGGCGTCTAATACCGCCATAGTCTCAGGCTCCGCCCCTGTCTCCCGGGCCACGGCAGGCTGATAACTGTAAATGAATTCCCGATAGCCCCGATAGCCCAGCTTTTTGGCGAAGCGGGAAAGCGAAGCCTCTGACACATGCAGCTTCTGGGCAATAGTCCGGGAAGAAAAATCCATTTTTTCCTTATTCTTAATAAAAAAATCTGCAATCAGCCGTTCCACACCGGTAAGCTTTTCATAATCCGCTTCTATCTTGGGAACAATGCTTGCGGTATACGCTTCCATCCCCTTCCCCCTTTCTGTTTTTGTCCGCTGCTTTCATTCTATCGCTCCGCCCACCAAAATGCAAACTATTTCAAAAACAATCTCTCCTTGGAAAGTACTTTCAATTATTTTATTTTTTTTGCCTCCAAATAGGGATTTTTCGAATCTTCTTCCTATTTCCAGCCTTCTTATGGTATTTTTGTCTCTTCTGCTGTAAAATCAAGACAGATAGAACAATGCACAGGAGGATGCACTATGAGAATTTATCAGGCAAAGGACTACAATGAAATGAGCCGGAAAGCCGCCAATATCATTTCGGCTCAGGTAATCATGAAGCCGGATGCTGTTCTTGGGCTGGCTACCGGCTCTTCACCTTTGGGAACCTACAGGCAGTTGATTGATTGGTACCGGAAGGGAGATTTGGACTTTTCGGAAGTTCACACCGTAAATCTGGATGAATACAAGGGGCTTTCCCCATCCAATCCCCAGAGCTATTACTATTTCATGCAGGAAAATCTGCTTGGCCACATCAATGTAAAGCCTGAAAACACCAATATTCCCAACGGTCTTGAGACGGATGAGGCCCTGGAATGCAGCCGCTACAACGACATCATCAAAAAGCTTGGCGGCATCGACATACAGCTTCTTGGCATCGGCAATAACGCCCACATCGGGTTCAATGAGCCGGGAGACGCCTTTGAAAAGGGGACCCACTGTGTGCGCCTGACGGAGAATACCATTCAGGCCAATTCCCGTTTCTTTTCCTCCATGGATGAGGTTCCCAGGTATGCTTATTCCATGGGAATTCAAAATATCATGGAGGCCAGGTATATCCTTTTAATCGCCTCCGGCGCCGCAAAGGCCCAGGCACTGTACAACGCTTTGTTCGGCCCCATCACGCCGGCCGTCCCCGCCTCCATTCTGCAGCTTCACCCCAATGTGTTTGTGGTGGCTGATACGGATGCACTTTCACTGATCAAAGAAAAAGGACTGCTCTAAAAGGAGGGATTTGACTTGATTCTGAAAAATGGTTTGGTTTTTGGAGAGAAGGATTTCTCCAGACGAGATGTTTACATAAACAGCGCACACCAGATTGTTCCTGAGCCGGAGGGCGGGGACGAAGCAGTGATTGACGCGGAAGGACTCTATGTGCTGCCGGGCCTTTTGGATGTTCACATTCACGGAGCCGTGGGATGTGATTTCTGTGACGGAAATGGGGAGAGCCTCTCCCAGATTGCCGCTTATCTGCATGCAAGCGGCGTCACCTCTTTTTGTCCCACCTCCATGACGCTGCCCGAGGAACGGCTTTCCGAAATCTTCAAAAGCATTTCAGAGGTGAAGGAGGACGGACAGCATTCCCATATTGCCGGTATTCATATGGAAGGTCCTTTCTTGTCCTCTGCCAAAAAGGGCGCTCAGAAGGAATCTTATCTGCGGAATCCGGACGTTGCCATGTTCCGCCGCCTGAATGAGGCTGCAGGCGGCAGAATCAGGCTGGTAACCATTGCCCCGGAGCTTCCCGGAGCGGATGAATTTATCACAGAGCTGAAGGATCAGGCAGCCATATCTCTGGGGCACTCCACGGCCTCCTACGACACTGCCGCAAGAGCCTTTCAAAAGGGAGCCTGCCACGCCACCCATCTTTTTAACGCCATGCCGCCTTTCCTTCACAGAGAGCCGGGCATCATAGGAGCCGCTGCAGACAACGAAAATGTGATGGTGGAGATTATCTGCGACGGCATCCACCTTCATCCCAGCGTAATCCGCAGCGTTTTCCGCCTGTTCGGAGACGACAGAGTCATTCTCATCAGCGACGCCATGCGCGCCACGGGAATGGCGGACGGCGAATATGAGCTGGGCGGGCAGCCCGTGATCAAAAAGGGCCGACGGGCAGCTTTGGCCGACGGCACCATCGCCGGATCGGCAACCAATCTTTATGACTGTATGCGCAATGCGGTAAGCTTCGGCGTGCCCTTATTTTCCGCCGTAAAAGCCGCTACCCGCAATCCTGCAAAAAGCATTGGCGCGCAAGACTCCATTGGTTCTCTGGCCCCTGGTGCAAGGGCGGACATTGTGCTGGCCGACAGGGAGCTGAATCTGGTCCGGGTGATCTGACGCCAAAGAGTTTCACCGCCCTGTCTTGGGGCAAAAAAGGAGGATATGGAGCGCGGTGGAATGCTCCCTGTCCTCCTTTGCTGTTATATGCTTTGCCGTTAATACTTTTCTGAAAATCCCCTTCCTCAGACGGTTACGATCACGCCGCCGTCATTGGCATACATGCTGCTGACCCCTCTGGTGTCCATGATCACCGTTCTCTGAAAGGCCGCCTTTTCCATAATCATATCCCGTACAAACTCCGCACGTTTCAGGGCGTTACAATGGGAAATCATCAGAATCCTGTTCTTTGCATCCGGAGCCTCGCTCACCACCATGTCCGCCATCTTCCCGAGGGCTTTCTTGATGCCGATGCTCTGTCCTCTCTGTACAATCACACCCTTGTCTCCCGCCATCACAGGCTTTATGCTTAAGGTGGAGGCCACAAGGGCCTTTACGCTGGAAAGCCTCCCGTTTTTCCGCAGCGTCTCCAGATTATCCAGTACAAAATAGGTGTGCACATTACTGCGAAATACCTCTATCTGTCTTACAATTTCTTCAAAGGGAAGACCCTTTTCTTCCAGCTCCATAAGTTTTAAGGCTATCTGGGTTTCCCCACAGCTTGCGCTCTCGGAATCAATCACATGAATCTGCTTATCCCCATACTTCTCGTGGTAAAGATTCTTTCCCAGCACAGCGCTGTTATAGCTGCCGCTTAAATGAGAGGACAGCGTCACCGCATAAATATGATCCGCTTCCACATGATAGGCCTCTCTAAAACGCTCAGGGGAAGGACAGGAGGACTTAGGGCATTTGGGATACTCTGCCACCTTTTTTAAAAATTCCGCCTGGTCAAAGCTCTCATCATCTAAAATCTGATAATCCCCAACCTCAAGCCCCAGAGGAATTACCTCCAGCCTTTTATCCCCCCATAATTCTTTTGGAAGCTCACAGCAGCTGTCTACGATAATCTTATAACTCATGATACGGTCTCCTGTTTTACCATTTTATTTTTTTGACCATTTTACATGGTTTTCATTACCACTTATGATAACACAAGAGCCTTAAAACGTAAAGGCAAAAACGCCTATTTTCACATAAAAAAAAATATGATACAATACCACTCGGCACAATTACACCAAATCCATAAAGGAGATAACCCATGCTTGCATTACAGATTTCTTCCATGAAGCTTTTTATGAACCAGCTTCTGGCAACGGATGCTTTTGATTTATTTTTGCTTCAGGAGGCCGTTATCACCACTGCAAATACTTACACCATAGACGGCCGTATGAACCGAGACTTTTTTTCCAAAGAGGAATTGGAAAACGGCAGCTGTCCCTATGAGTTTCAGCCCTGGAGCGAAATCAGGGGACTGTGCTTTCACCTGATAAAAGGAAAACACACTCCCCTGTTTTTTAAATTTATTCTGCAATTAAATCCACAGAAGGCCGCAGCGCTTTTGAAAGACCATGCCGACGCGGATTTTTCCGCCATAAAGTCTCTTGTCTTAAGCATCCGGTATGATGGCAGCAAAGCCATCCTGACCACGGCCACGGCCCAGCACACCTTCGTGCTTTCCAGGGAAGCCGATCTGATCTGGGATAAGGCTCTCTGCGCTTACCTTGCCTCCAGAGAAATTCCCTTCGAGATATTATAGCTTTCTTCTAAGAGGCATCCTGGGCCTTTAAAATATCACTGTAATAATTGGTTTGGAGCACATAGGCGCTGAACTGGTACCTGTCCTTTACCTCCTGTTCGATCTGCTCCAGATAGGATTCCTGCTCTTCTTCAGGAACCTTAAAATTTCCATTCTCGTCCGTAAGCCAGATCATCTGCTTTTCCGTTTTATTGTAAATCACAGAATCTGTCACAAAGCTGCGGTCATTGAAAATCACAAGTCCCTCCTCTGGGGAAAAAATATCTCTCCCCGCATACATTCTGGAATCATAAGAAAATCCAAACAAATTGAGCAGGGTAGGCAAAAGGTCCATGGGCCCGCAGGCTTTTTCCACAACGACAGGCTCCTCCTCCATCTGACTGTTCCACAGAATCAGACTGTTGCGATAAAGGTCCATTCCCTGAGAAAGGGAGGTTCCCGCAAGCTCTTCATACTGCTCCTTTGTCATGCCATAGGGATAATGATCCGCGCTCAGACAGATAACGGTCTTTTCCAGCGCTCCCGCCTCTGAAAGCCTTTCCAGCAGATATTCCAGCGCCTTGTCCAGCTCAATATGGCAGGCGATGTAGGCTCTGGCATTTTCCGACATTTCCAGACCGGAAACAGCCTCCCTGTTTTTGGCCGCCATGGCATTTCCTGTAAAATTATAATTCATATGGCCGGAAACTGTCATGTAATACACATGAAACCTGGATTTGTTTATGTATTCCGGCACCGTCCCTTGCAGCATTTCCAAATCGGAAGCAGGCCAGGCGTCCGGATTCTCCATGGGAAAAATCTTATCCCCCCACTCCTCCTCAGAAAGGCTTCCCAGCCTGCAGCCCTTAAAGTCATACCCAAGATTGGGATGTGTCAGATAACGGTCATAGTAAGACAGACTGTTATTGTGATAAGCCAGGGAGTCCACCCCCTCCCTGGCAAAAAAGGCCGGGAGGGTAAAGGGCATTTCGTTGGAAGCGCTCTTTCGCATGCTGAACTGCCTGTCCGGAATCAGCCCGGTACAGTTGATGTATTCTCCGTCGCTGGTGCTGGTCTGCCAAAGGGGCACGTAATAATTTTCAAACACAAAGCCGGAATTCACAAGCCGGTACAGAGTCGGCGTCAAATCCTCTCTGACCGCATAAGGAGAAAAACCCTCCGCCGTCAGAAAAATCAGGTTATATCCCTCAAACAGTCCCGTATATTCGTTTTCCAAAGCGGGCTCTTCCGCTTCTATGTAATCTGCCAGCCACAGTTTCTCTTCGCTGTCGGAAAGCTCTCTCAGCAAAGAAAAGTCCAGCTTCATTTCATGCTTTCCAGGCTCTGTGTTTTCTAAGGCTCCCCCGTCCCCCAAATCTCCGTCCGGAGTCTGTGTTCCCTCCTGGGAAGGGGGAGCTCCCTGAGAGCCTGAGCCTTCCTGAGCGCCTGAGCTCTCCGTGGCTTCCTGGGCGTCTCCAGGCAGCGTACTTTGGGGATCTGTTTCCCTGGGCGGTATTTCCTGGGCCGGGTTTTCTCCCGGTTTTGCCGCGCCGGCCTGTGCCGCCTGGCCCTCACTTCTCTCAGGCTCCCTGGAAAATCTGGCTACAATGCCATCCCACAGCTCCTTCCCGCCGTCCGTCATGCAAATATAGGTGTCACGCTGCAGCATGGGAAGAAAGCCCAGTCCTCTGGCAACCCCGAGAGGATCATAAAAATCAGAATAACCTTCGTAATAATCCGCTTCCAGGGTCTTTCCAATTTCCATAACCGTGATCTCTCCTACGATCCCAACACAGATTACCACATTTAACCGCAAAACCTCCAGCACGCCCAAATCCGGCAGCTTTACCCTGAAATGGTGCATCAAAATGCCAAGGAGCACCCCCGGCAGCACCACAAGCGCCAGAAAGGGAAGCATCTGCCATATTCCCGCAAGGGCCTCTCTCCAATAATTGGTCAGCGCATCCTGTCCGCCCCGGAAAATTCCTTCCCACAAAAGCGGCTGCTTAAAAATGCCAAGATAGACAATCTGTGCCCCAGCCCAAATCGTATAAAACCAGACCACGGCATAAAAAATAATCTTTTTTAAAATCCCTCTGCAAAGTCCTATCACAAGCGACCATATACCGGACCATGCTGCAATCAGCGCCACCGTATACGCCGGCATACATCCTGCCAGGCCGAATCCGCTCAGATGGTATATAATTTCCAGATACAGCAAAAATCCGGCCAGGCCGGCCGTCAATCGAATCATAGACACTACCTTCATCCTCTGTATTCTTTCTATTCTCTATTTCTTCATCTTAGGTTTAAAAATGAGACTGGCCAGATAGCCAAAAATCAAAGCCGCAGAGGTGCCCACCGCTCCGGCCTTCAATCCGCCTGCAAAAAGCCCCAGAAATCCCTGCTCTTCCACAGCCTCCCTTACCCCTTTCATCAAAACGTTCCCGAATCCCAAAAGGGGCACGCTGGCTCCTGCTCCGGCAAATTCCAAAAAAGGTTCATACCAGCCGAGGGCGCTTAAAACAGCTCCCGTTACCACCAAAAGCACCATGATTCTGCCGGGCATCATTTTGGTCTTTTCCATCAGAATCTGTACCAGCGCACAGATCAGGCCTCCTACCCAAAAAGCATTGATATAATCCATTGCGCATACTCCTTTTTACTCTATCAGGCTCAAAACATGCCTGCTATTTGGTATTAGTTTCTGCCGCTTTCTGCTTTTTATTCGGAAAAAGAAAAAATGCCCGCGCATTTGTCCGATATCTCCCAGACGATATCCCGAAGGGATTTTCCGCTGCATTCAATGGTCATCTCCGCGTATTTTTCATAGAGAGGCGTCCTTTCCTCATACAAGTCCCGAAGGGTCTGTCCGGGAAGCAGGGTCACCCCGCGGGCGTTTAAGTCGCCCAGCCGCTCCTCTACCTCCTCATAGGGAAGCTTTAAATAAACCACCAAGCCTCTTTTGGAAAGCTGTGTCATGGCCTCCTTTTCGTATACCACGCTCCCCCCTGTGGCAATTACGCTGTTTGTCACAGACAAAGAGGCATTTACATCGTTTTCTATTTTCCAAAATCCCTCTACCCCATGCTTCTCAATCAGCTCATGAAGCAGCTTTCCGTATTTTTCCTGTATCACCAGATCCGAATCTACGAATCTGTATCCCATGCGCTTTGCCAGCACTACGCCTACAGTGCTCTTGCCCGCTCCTGGCATGCCGATCAACACCACATTACTTTTTTCATTCACTCCGCTCATTTGTATTGCCCTTTCCGGTATGAAAATCGCCGCCAGACGGCGGCGATTCTGTTTAAGAAATGGCAGCGATTACTTCCACTTCACAAAGTACGTTTTTAGGCAGCGTCTTTACCGCCACACAGCTTCTTGCAGGATTTTCGGTAAAGTATTCTGCATATACCTCATTAAATGCGGCAAAGTCATTCATATCTGCCAGAAAGCAGGTAGTCTTTACAACCTGCGTATAATCCGTCCCGGCAGCCGAAAGAAGCGCTCCAATATTTTTCATTACCAGCCGTGCCTGTTCCTTAATGTCCTCTCCCTCTATCTCTCCTGTGGCAGGATTAATAGGAATCTGCCCCGACGCATATAACATATTTCCCGCTATGATGCCCTGAGAGTAGGGGCCTATGGCAGCCGGAGCCTTATCTGTTGAAATTTTCTGCAGCATACTTTTACCTCTTTCCTTCTTATTGTCTATCCTTTCCGCCTATGCCTCTTCTTCGCTTCAGGCCTCTTCCTCCGGCTCGTCAAACTCTGCCGTCACATAAAAGCCCCGGGCATTCTGCACAATATCCGCCACAACTCCCTCCCTGGTCTTTAACCGGTTTCGGAAAGGAATATTCGCCGACATGGCAAGCGACGGATCAATGGTATAATAATAATTGCTGGGAAGCACACCTTCGGTCACTGTGATCTTATCTCCCACCTTTAAAAGACCTGAGCGCTCCATCTTAAATTCCATTCTGCGCATGGTGTTCTCCTCCCTGTCCTGTAGTTCATTTTATCAAGAAACCCCATAGTTTGCAAGCTGTAATTCAAAGGCCTGAAGTTCTCCCATACCGCATGACGGCAGCCGTCCTAAGCCTGCTCCAGCACCAGTGCATGGGCAATTCCAGGCACACTTTTGCCCTCGTTAAAGCTTGTCTTGCTCAGCAGCGCCCCTGTGGGCATAAACAGCACCTTTTTCCAATTATTTTCCTCCAGCTGCTTTAAGATAAAAGCGGAGAGAGTCACTGCGCTGCAGCCGCAGCCGCTTCCTCCCGCATGGGTATCCTGGGAAGCGGGATCAAAAATTTCAATGCCACAATCCATGTGCACCTGAGAGATATCGTATCCCTTATCCCGCATCAGATCGATCAGCACCGTCTGTCCCACGCTTCCCAAGTCTCCCGTAATGATTTTATCGTAATCTTCCGGTTGACTATTATAGTCTATAAAATGCTGTTCCAGTGTGGAAGCCGCAGCCGGAGCCATACACGCTCCCATATTCATGGAATCCTTAAGTCCGTAGTCCACAATTTTCCCAACGGTAATCCCCGTAATGACCGCTCTGGTTTTTTTGCCTCTCTCCCGCCCAAGGACAAAGGCGCCGCTTCCCGTCACGGTCCAGGAGGCCGAGAGCGGTCTCTGGTTTCCATATTCCAAGGGATAGCGGAATTCCTTTTCCGCGCTGGCAAAATGGCTGGAGGTGACGCAGATTACCTTATCCGCAAAGCCGCCCGCTATGCTCATAGCTCCCAGGGCCAGCGACTCTCCACAGGTGGAGCAGGCCCCGTAAACTCCAAAGAGCGGTATCTGATAGCTGGAGATGCCAAAGGAGGTTGCTATGGATTGACCAAGCAGGTCACCTGCAAAAATAAAGGAAATATCCTCTGGTTTTACCCCGGCCTTTCCCATAGCCATATATACTGCATCCTTCTGCAGGCTGCTTTCCGCTTCCTCCCAGGTCTTGCAGCCAAACAAATCATCCTCTCCCACCATGTCAAACAAAAGTCCAAGGGGGCCTTCCCCTTCCTTTTTGCCCACGATGCTGGCGCTGTCCCAAATATAAACCGGCGCATCAAGCTGTATGCTTGCTCTTCCCATCTTCTGATCCATGCACGATAACTCCTTCCTGTCCGCTTTGGCCGTCTCGCCTTCGCCTGCGGTTTAAAGTTTTTATTATCATGCCCCTGGTGGAAGCGGTTTATTCGATCTTCTATTCCCTTTTCTATTCCGAGGCCTCGCTCTGGGAGGGTGCCTGAGCTGCCGTCACATAGCTGCTCACCACATAGAGGACTTCGCCATTATACTCCACCCTGGACCACCCGGAATCCTGGCTGTAGCCTGTGCGGTGGACTACTTCCCCGTTGCTTACCTGGCAGCTTACTGTACTGTCCCCCTGGGAAGTGCTGGGCTCTATCCGCAGATTCACATATTCCTTAGGCGTAATATAATCGTCACAGTCCGTAAAAATAATCACTCTGCCGTCCTGGGTGGTGATACGGTTGGGATCAGAGGGTGCCACCGGTGTTTTATAGTCCAGGTCCGTGGTCAGAAAGCTTGTCACCGCATAAACCGTCTGTCCATTGTATACAAGACGGGACCAGCCGGTGCTCTCATTGACTCCCGTCCTTTCCGCCGTCTCACCGTTTCTCAACTGTCCTGCGATATTTCCATCGTCCCCGGTATCCGGCGCCGTGCGCAGATTGGTCACGTCCTTGGCCGTCACGCTTTCAGACACCTGGGTAAAGCTCATGGCACTTCCGCCTTCCAAGCTCTCAGAACCCTGAGTGCCCTGAGCAGACTGGGACTCCTGGGGCTGCGAGGACTCCTGTGTGCCGGATGCCTCCGGGACAGATTCCTGCGTGCCTGACGGCTCCTGGGCGGATGCCTGGCTTTCCATGGTTCCACCTTCTTCGGAGGCCTCAGCCGTCTCCTCAGGAGTTGTCTCTGGCTGCGTCTCCGGCGCAGGCTCCTGTGTCTCACCCTCTGTTTCCTGGACAAGGGATTCTTCTGCAGAAGTTACCGCTTCCGAGGAATGCTCTCCGGAGGCTCCTCCCGATAGAGTTCTGCTGGTAAGAATCCACAAAGGAATACAGATTAATATGGCCAGCGCAAGCAATCCCACAAAAATAAATATCTTTTTGGAATTCAGGTGTATATTTTCCTCCAGGCCAAGCTCCTCTTCCTCTTCCCTTTCCTCATCCAGCTCCCACTGCGCATCGGGCTCCCACTGCGTATCAGACTCCCATTCCTCATCAGGTTCCGAAGCTCTCTGCTCCCTCTGTTCCTTGTCTCTTTCACCCTTCATCTGAAATAACCTCCAATTTCACAGTCTTTTCACTGCTTTTTGCCTGGCTGTTCCTATGGCCTTATGCCTCATATTTTTCACTCTGGGCGCGGATCAGCTCCGCATCCTCAAAGTAATTGATGCGCATTGCGCTCTTTACCTCAGAAAGGGTCTGGGCCGCCGTCTCCCTGGCAGCGTCGCTTCCCTTTTTCAAAATCTCATATACCGCCGGAATATCCTTTTCCAGCTCTTTTCTTTTCTCCCTGATAGGCTCTAAGGTCTCCTGCATTACATTGTTCAGGAATTTTTTCACCTTCACGTCTCCCAGGCCGCCCCGTTTATAATGAGCCTTCAGCTCATCCAGATCGGTATATTCCGGCAGATAACGCTCAAAATGCTCCTTTCTGCAGAAGGCGTCCAAATATGTGAATACCGTATTTCCCTCCAGATGCCCCGGATCGCTTACCTGCAGATGCAGAGGATCCGTATACATACTCATAATTTTCGTGCGGACCTCATCGGCGCTGTCCGCCAGATAAATACAGTTGCCCAAAGACTTGCTCATTTTGGCCTTCCCGTCAATGCCGGGCAGGCGCTGGCAGGCTTCATTTTCAGGAAGCAGAGCCGAAGGCTCCACCAGCACCGGCGCATACACCGTATTGAATTTGTGGACGATCTCCCTGGTCTGCTCAATCATGGGAAGCTGGTCTCCGCCCACGGGCACCGTGGTGGCCTTAAAGGCTGTGATGTCCGCAGCCTGACTGATGGGATAGGTGAAAAAGCCCACCGGAATACTGGCCTCAAAATTGCGCATTTGAATCTCACTTTTTACGGTTGGATTGCGCTGCAGCCTGGCCACTGTCACCAGGTCCATGTAGTAAAAGGTCAGCTCACAGAGCTCAGAAATCTGAGACTGGATCAGCAAAGTGGTTTTCTGCGGGTCTAACCCGCAGGACAAATAGTCCAGCGCAACCTCTATGATATTCTGGCGGACCTTCTCAGGATTTTCTATATTGTCGGTCAGCGCCTGAGCGTCCGCGATCATAATAAACACCTTCTTATACTCCCCTGAATTCTGCAGCTCCACACGTCTGCGCAGAGAGCCCACATAATGGCCCACATGCAGTCTTCCCGTGGGTCTGTCCCCTGTCAAAATAATCTTGTCCATACTTAAACTCCATTCCTGCGCACCAGGCGCAATGCTTTCGTAACCCTAATCATACCATTTTTTTCACCAATGGCAAATAGTAAAGGTGTATTTTTCCACAAAAAAGGTTAAAATATAAGAAAACTAAGATAGAAAAACATTTCTGGAATCAATTAACCAAGGAGGCGCTATGCGAAAAATTATTCCTTTCAACGACAACTGGAGCTTTACCAAGGACGCCGACCCAAAAGGTGCCTGTTTTGAGTCAGTAACGCTGCCCCACACCTGGAACAATGTGGACGGCATGGACGGCAGAGGTGAATACTACAGAGGAAAATGCTGGTATGCCAAAACCCTGGAAACCCCAAGGCTTCCAGAGGGCTATCGGCTCTGCCTGGAAATCCTGGCCCTTTCTTTGTGCGGCAGGGTATTTGTAAACGGCAGGGAAGCCGCATGCCACGAGGGAGGATTTTCCTCCTTTGTAGTAGATATTACGGACTATCTTAACCCTCATGGCGCAAATGAGCTTTTGATTTTGGCGGACAACGAAAATCACAGCCACATCTACCCCCAGATGGCGGACTTCACCTTTTACGGAGGGCTCTACCGGGGTGTACGGCTTCTGTTTCTTCCTCCGGTGCATTTTGAAACCTCCTTCTACGGTGCATCCGGACTTGCCGTCACCTGTGAAACCTCCTTCGAGGCCCCTTTGGAAGCCTCGGTAAAGGCGCCGGGCAGAGCAGGCCTGCAGAATACCCCCGACGGCCAGAAGGGCACTGGGATTCCCCAGGGCAGCGCAATGCTTCATTTAAACAGCTGGGTGACGGATCCCAGCGAGGACTACACAGTCCGCTATCTGATTCTGGACAGAGAAGGAAACGCCGTATCGGAGATTTTTCGCCCCTCCCTTGCCCCCAAGGCGGACGTGCTGCTTCCAGATGCCCATCTGTGGCAGGGCGTGGAGGATCCCTATCTCTACCGCTGCATTGCTTCTTTGATATACCGCAATGAAACTGTGGATCAAGTGGAAACTGCCTTTGGCATCCGCTCCTTCTATGTGGACCCGGAGAAGGGCTTTTTCTTAAACGGAAAGCCCATGATGCTGCGAGGCGTGGCCAGACATCAGGACCGTCTCTACCAGGGATGGGCCCTCACAAGGAAAGAGCATTACGAGGACGCCGCGCTGATCAAAGAGATCGGTGCCAACACCGTGCGTCTTGCCCACTACCAGCACAGCCAGGATTTCTATGACGCCTGCGATGAATACGGTTTTATCGTCTGGGCGGAAATTCCCTACATCAGTGCCCAGAGCGACGACCCTTCGGCCCACGAAAACTGCCGCCTGCAGATGAAGGAGCTGATCTACCAGAATTACAATCATCCCAGCATCTGCTTCTGGGGCCTTTCCAATGAGATCACCATCGCCGGAGAAAAGCCTGGACTTGTGGAAAACCACAGGGATCTGAACAGACTGGTAAAAAGCATCGATCCCAGCCGTCTTACCACCATGGCCCATGTAAGCATGCTCCCTCTGGACAGCCCCCTCCACGGCATCACGGACCTGGAGAGCTATAACCACTATTTTGGGTGGTACGGCGGCACCTATGACAACAATGAAGCCTGGCTGGATCACTTTCACCGGATACACCCCTACATCTGTCTGGGCCTCTCCGAGTATGGTGCAGAAGGCATTATCACCTATCAGCCGGACGAGCCCAAATGCCGGGACTACTCTGAGGCCTATCAGGCCCTGTACCATGAGCACATGGCAAAGATTCTCATGGAGCGTCCCTATCTTTGGTCCACTCACGTTTGGAATATGTTTGATTTTGGCTGCGCTGCGCGAAACGAGGGCGGCACCGCCGGGAGAAACAATAAGGGCCTTGTGACCATTGACCGGAAAATCAAAAAGGAAGCCTTTTACGTCTACAAGGCCTATTGGAGCAAAGAGCCCTTTGTATATCTGTGCGGCAGGCGCTATGCAAAGCGGGCTTTTGATACCGCTGCCATAAAGGTATATTCCAACTGCCCTCAGGTGACCTTGTATGTAAATGGCAAACCCTTTTCCACCCAGTACGGAGACAAAATTTTTCTGTTTGAAAACGTCCCCCTCTCCCAGGGCTTCACTTTTTTAACTGCTTCGGCTTCCTTGGATGGCAAAACAGTAAACGACAGCATGACCCTGGAAAAAACAGATAAGAAACCAGATATCTATACCCTCCCCCAGGAGGAGGACGATCTGGACGGGGCGGTGAATTGGTTCGAACAGGTGGAAACCGTGGCAAGCGACGCCCCCGCTGAATTTTCCCAGGAGCATTTCAGCATTTACGACAAGATAAAAGACATCCTCCAAAATGAAGATGCCTTTCAAATCCTGGCCGGTTCCATGTACGCCATGACCGGCATGAAGCTGAAAAAATCCATGCTTGGCATGATGGGGGACCAAACCCTGAAAGAGCTCTCCTCCATGATGACCGGCATGGGCGGTCCTGAAAAAAAGGTGCCCAAAAACGCCATGGAAATCATCAATGCGGAGCTTGGAAAAATTTCCAAGAAATAGGGCGTGTTCTTTATCTGTCCCCAAACAGCCGTCCAAGCAGTACAATACACTCATGGGCTAAAAGCGGACAGGCGGCCAGCAGGCTCAAATGGAGCCACTCCCGTCCCGTCAGGTGAGAGGTGCCGAAAGCGCTGATAAAAAAAGGCACCTCCGTCACCGCAAACTGCAGCACAAATCCAATGACACAAGCAACGATCATCAGCTTGTTTTCCCAATGCCTCATGGTAAAGACAGACCGTTTTGTATCCCGCATACCCACTGCGTGGAAAAGCTGTGACATTCCAAGTACCGTGAACGCATAGGTCTGGGATTTTGCAAGCACCCCCTTCTGGCTTAAGACCGCCCCCAGATTTTCTACATCGACGGGCAGTCCCCCGGACCTTAAAAGAGCTCCGGGCAGCAGAAAAAAGGCTGTCAGACTGATGCCTGCAATCAGAATGCCGTAAAAGCAGGTGCAGGCAAGCCCCCCTCTGGAGAAAAGACTTTCGTCCGCCTTTCTGGGGGGATTTTTCATTAAGCTCTTTCCATCGTTTTTATCCACTCCCAGGGCAAGAGCGGGCAGAGAATCCGTAATCAGATTGATCCAGAGAATATGGCTTGACTTTAAGGGAGAGGCCATCCCCAAAAGCACCGCTACAAACATGGTCATCAGCTCTCCCAAATTGGAGGAAAGCAGAAAGATCACCGACTTTCTGATGTTTTCATAAACGCCCCTTCCCTCTTCAATGGCTTTTTCTATGGTGGCGAAATTGTCGTCCACAAGAATCATATCCGAGGCCTGCTTTGCCACGTCCGTCCCCATCTTTCCCATTGCGATGCCGATATCCGCCGCCTTTAAGGAAGGCGCATCATTGACTCCGTCTCCGGTCATGGCCACGATCTGCCCTTTTTTCTGAAAGCCCTTTACAATTCTCACCTTCTGGGCGGGGGAAACCCGGGCAAAAACCCTGGTGTCATCCAGACGCTCCAAAAACGCCTCCTCCTTCGTCTGCTCCAGCTGTTCCCCCGTCATACACTGCTCCATGCGGCTTACAATACCAAGCTGCTTACCGATGGCAAAGGCTGTATCCACATGATCCCCGGTGATCATCACCGTAGATACCCCGGCCTCCACAAAGGTGCTTACCGCTTCCGCCGCTTCCGGTCTGGCCGGGTCCTTCATGCCCGCTACTCCCAGAAAGGTCAGTCCCTCCTCCTGTAAAATAGGACGGCCTGAGACAGTCTTGGGAAGTCTCATGGCCACCGCCAATGTCCTCAAGGCGCTGCGCGACATCTCTTCCACTGCTTTCAGAATCCTTTGGCGGTGAAGCTGCGTCAGCCGCTCCCGCTTTCCGCCGATCCAGATTTCAGTGCATTTTTTCAGCACCTCATCAGGAGCGCCCTTGGTATAGCAGATAAAAGAAGAGCCCTTCCTGTGGCAGGTGGTCATCATTTTCCGGTCCGAGTCAAAGGCCAGCTCCCCAAAACGGGGAAACCTCCGCTCTAAGGCCTCCTTTTCCACCCCCAGCCTTTCACACACATCTAAAAGGGCCAGCTCCGTGGGATCGCCCATGCGGTTTTCTCCCTCTATGGAGGCGTCGTTGCACAAAGCCATCCCATACAAAAAATCCTCCGGAAATTCCCCGTGAAATTCCTCCACGTCCGCCAATCTGTTCTCCGCAAAACACTTTTCCACCGTCATCCGGTTCTGGGTCAGGGTTCCTGTCTTATCGGAGCAGACCACGCTGACGGCGCCCAGCGTTTCCACCGACGGCAGTCTCCTTACAATGGTATTTACCTTCACCATTCTGGTGACGCTTAAGGCCAGGCAGATAGTCACCACAGCGGGCAGTCCCTCCGGCACGGCCGCAACCGCCAGGGAAATGGCGGTAATCAGCATTTCCAGTACATTCCTGTGCTGCACCACCGCAATGGCAAAAAGCGCCCCACAGAGAAGCAGGGAAAGTATGCTCAAAAGCTTTCCCAGCTCTCCCAGCCGCTTTTGAAGAGGTGTCAGCTCCTCCTTTGCCTCGGTGATCATGGCTGCAATCTGTCCCAGCTCCGTGTCCATTCCCACAGCCGTGACAATCCCTTCTCCCCGTCCATAGGTGACAATGGTTGACATATAGGCCATGTTGTGTCTGTCTCCCAAGGGAATGATCTTACCCTGGGCTGCCGTAAATCCTGCATCCTTTTCCATGGGAAGGGATTCTCCGGTCAGCGCAGACTCCTCAATCTTTAATTGATTGGTTTGGATCAGCCTTAAATCTGCTGGAACCTGACATCCCGCCTCCAGACACACCAGGTCACCCGTCACCAGCTGCGCCGCAGGAATCTCTTTTCGCCTGCCGTCACGGATCACCTGTGCCCTTGGGCTGGTAAGCTTTTTTAAGGATTCCAGGGCCTTTCTGGCCTTTCCCTCCTGCACCACGCCCACAAAGGCATTCATGCAGACTACAACGGCGATGATAACAGCATCGCTTACCTCCCCAAGAAAAAGGGACACCACAGCGGCCGCAATGAGCACATAAATCAATGGATCATTCAGCTGCTCCACAAAGCTCTCCACCACTGTTTTTTTCCGGGGAGACTTCATCTCATTCCTGCCGTTTTTTAAAAGCCGTTTCCCGGCCTCCTCCCAGGAAAGGCCCCTCCTGCCGTCGCTGCGGCATCTGCTTACAGTTTCCTGCACACTACACTGTTCAAACACGGTAATCCCTCCTAATGCTTGTTTGCAATGTAGTTTATGCCTGTATTTTGCAAAGTATGTCCCTTTCCGGGCAGTTTACGCTTCCCCCTCTATGCTTCCGCCCCGATCTGATTGCCGGTATAAAGCTGATAGTATTTTCCCTTCTGGGCCAGCAGCTCCTCATGAGTGCCCCGCTCAATAATGCGTCCCTGCTCTAAAACCATAATGCAGTCGCTGTTTCGCACCGTAGACAGTCTGTGGGCGATTACAAAGGTGGTTCTGCCGCTCATCAGCTTATCCATACCGTCCTGGACAATCTTTTCGGTGCGGGTGTCAATGGAGCTGGTGGCCTCATCCAAAATAAGTACGGGCGGGTCCGCCACCGCAGCTCTGGCAATGGCAAGGAGCTGGCGCTGGCCCTGGCTTAGATTTGCCCCGTCTCCCGTAAGCACTGTCTGGTAGCCATCGGGAAGCTGGCGAATAAAGCCGTCCGCATTTGCCAGTCTTGCTGCGGCAATCACCTCCTCATCAGAGGCTTCCAGCCTTCCAAAGCGTATGTTTTCCATCACCGTATCCGTAAACAAATGGGTGTCCTGGAGCACGATTCCCAGAGAACGGCGCAGATCTCCCTTCTTTATCTTATTGATATTAATACCGTCGTACCGTATTTTCCCATCCTGTATATCATAAAATCTGTTGATGAGATTGGTGATCGTAGTCTTTCCCGCACCGGTAGAGCCCACAAAGGCAATTTTCTGCCCAGGTTTCGCATAAAGCTTAATATTATGCAGCACCACCTTGTCATCGCTGTAGCCGAAATCCACGTCGTTAAATGCCACATCCCCCTTAAGCTCCACATAGTCCACGCTGCCGTCGGACTGATGCGTATGCTTCCAGGCCCACATGCCGGTTCTCTCCGGGCATTCCGTGAGAACGCCGTCCACTCTTTTTGCGCATACCAGGGTCACATAGCCCTCATCCGCTTCCTGTTTTTCATCAAACAGATCGAAAACCCGTTTTGCGCCGGCCTGTGCCATGATAATGCTGTTCAGCTGCATACTCACCTGATTGATGGGCATATTAAAGCTCTTGTTAAAGGTCAGAAAGCTCGCCAGGCCGCCCAAGGTCAGACCCCCGAAGCCGCTTAAGGCCATGGCCCCGCCCACAATGGCGCAGACCACATAGCTCATATTTCCCAGCTGGGAATTGATAGGGCCCATCAGGTTTGCAAACTTGTTTGCATTGTAGGCGCTGTCAAAGAGCCTGTTGTTCAGCTCTTTAAAGCCGTCCAGGCTTTTCTCCTCATGGCAGAATACCTTCACCACCTTCTGCCCCTCCATCATCTCCTCAATATAACCGTTCACCCTGCCAATGTCCGTCTGCTGCTTTACAAAGTATCTGCCGCTTAAGCCGCTGACCTTTCTGGCGGTGACAAGCATGATCCCCACCATCAGAAGCGTCACCAGAGTAAGCACAACATTCAGGGAAATCATGCTGATGAAAACGCTGACCACAGTAACCGCACTGGAAATGATCTGGGGAATGCTCTGGCTGATCATCTGGCGCAGTGTATCAATGTCGTTTGTGTAAATGGACATAATATCCCCATGGGCATGGGTGTCAAAATATTTTATGGGCAGCTTTTCCATGTGGGCGAACAGATCGTTTCTCAGGTTTCTCAAGGTTCCCTGAGTCACATTCACCATAATCCTGGAATAGGCGAAGGTGCACAAAACGCCTGCCAGGTAAAAGCAGCCCACCCGGAAAATGGCGTGAAGCAGGTTGGTAAAGTCTGGGTTTTCCTGGCCCAGCATGGGCAGAATATAATCGTCGATCAGGGTCTGGAGAAATAAGGTTCCCTGCACATTAGCCAGAACGCTTGCGATGATAAAAAGAACCACCAGCACCAGGGCAATCCCATAATCCTTCATGATATATTTCATCAATCTGAAAAAAACAGCTCCAGGGTTTTTGATGACTTCTCCTCCCCGCATCCGGTTTCCCATGGGTCCTCTCACCACTTTTGCCTGTGTCATGCCTCATCGCCTCCCTTCTCGTCAAAGTCTCCGCTTCCGCTGGTCTGTGCCTCATATACCTCTTTGTAGATCGTGTTGGAGGCCAGAAGCGTTTCATGGGTTCCGATGGCGTCCACCTGGCCATTGTTCAACACAATAATACGGTCCGCGTTCTGCACGCTGGAAATACGCTGTGCAATAATCAGCTTTGTGGTATCTGGTATCTGGGTGGCAAAGGCCCTTCTGATTCTGCTGTCCGTGGCGGTATCCACCGCGCTGGTGCTGTCGTCCAGAATCAGAATCTTAGGCTTTTTCAAAAGCGCTCTGGCAATGCAGAGCCGCTGCTTTTGGCCCCCGGATACATTGCTTCCCCCCTGTTCAATATAAGTGTTGTACCCATCTGGAAGCTTTTCAATAAACTCGTCCGCGCAGGCCAGGCGGCAGGCCTGCCTGCATTCCTCCTCTGTGGCGTTCTCATCGCCCCAGCGCAGATTCTCCAGTATGGTTCCCCGAAAAAGCACATTCTTCTGGAGCACCACCGCAACCTCATTGCGAAGGGTCTCCAGATCATAGCTTCTCACATCCTTGCCGCCCACATAAACCGCGCCCTCTGACACATCATAGAGACGGCTGATCAGATTCACAAGACTGGTCTTTGAGCTTCCCGTCCCGCCTAAAATGCCGATGGTCTCTCCGGATTTGATCTCAAAGCTCACATGACTCAGCACGGGACTTTCACTTGCCTGATTATAGCGGAAGGTTACATCCTCAAACCGGATGCTGCCGTCGGGCACATCGAAATCCGGATGCTCCGGATTGGTCAGATCCGCCTTTTCCTCCAATACCTGACAGATTCTCCTGGCGCTGGCCATACTCATGGTAATCATTGCAAATACCATGGACAGCATCATCAGGCTCATCAGAATATTCATGCAGTAGGAAAGCAGGCTCATCAGGCTGCCCGTGCTCAATGTACTTCCCACGATCATTTTTGCGCCCAGCCAGCTGATCAGCAGAATACAGGAATACACTGTAAACTGCATCAAAGGCGCGTTGCAGGTAAGAATGCTCTCTGCCTTTTTGAACATTCTGTAAATATTTCCGCTGGCTTTGTGGAATTTCTCAATTTCATACTCCTCTCTCACATAAGCCTTCACCACCCGCTGGGCGGAAACATTTTCCTGTACGCTTGCATTCATGTCATCATATTTTTGAAAAGCTTCCGTAAAATATTTCATGGCAAAGCGCATGATCAAAAGGAGAAGTGCCCCCAGAAAGACCACTGCAGCCAGATAGATGGAGGCAATTCTTGCATTGATGAAAAAAGCCATGGCCATAGCGCAGATCATGCTGGAGGGAGCCCTGAAGCACATGCGCAGAAGCATCTGATAGGCATTCTGAAGGTTTGTCACATCCGTGGTCATACGGGTGACCAGACCCGCTGTGGAGTATTTGTCTATATTGGAGAAGGCAAAGGTCTGAATGTTAGCGTACATTGCCTCTCTCAGATTCCTGGCAAAGCCTGCGGAGGCCCTTGCCCCATACTTTCCTCCCATAATTCCGGCAAAAAGGCCCACGGCTGCCGCTGCCGCCATCACGCCGCCTACCTGATAAATGTGCCGCATGTTGCCCGCTTCCACGCCGTCATCTATGATAGATGCCATCAAAAGAGGGATTACCGTTTCCATGAGCACCTCAAGCACCATAAACAGAGGCGTTTTGATGGAATCAGCCTTAAATTCCTTAATCTGCTTTCCCAACGTCTTTATCATATCGCTGCTCTCCTGCAAAAAAATTAGGCAGCCAACTTTTGTTAGCTACCTAACATTATAAATGAGAGATTACTGTGATTGCAAGAAGAAATGTATCCGTTTTATGTGAGAAATCCAGCCGCCCACAAAATCAGGCCCAGAGCCCAGCTGGTAAAGATGCCGTACAGAATCACCGGTCCCGCAATGGTAAATATCTTCGAGCCTATGCCGTATACCTGCCCTTCCTTTTGAAACTCTATGGCAGGAGCCGCAACAGAGTTGGCAAAGCCCGTAATAGGCACCAGGGCTCCCGCTCCGCCCCATTTTACAATGCCGGGATAGATGTTAAAACCCGTCAGGAGAACGGAAATCAAAATCAGGATCAGGGAACACCAGCTTCCGGCGGTCTGCTTGTCAAAGCCCATACCTGCGGCAAAATTCAAAACAGCCTGCCCCAATGTGCAGATGATTCCGCCGGTGATAAATGCCTTCAGCATCTGCAGCCACAAATTGTGGGTGGGTGTCACTTCCTTTACATATTTTTCATACTGCTGTTTCTTTTCTTCTTCCTTTTGTTCCATCTGCTCTGCATACCTTTCCGGCGTCCGTGCGCCAATGTGTAGTTAAACTGCACATAGTATCTGCACTTCGTCTAAAATTATGCAGAGCAGCAAAATTTATCTGAGCTTAAACGCCAAAACCAGATCGTTCATATTGGTGGCCTGTGCCGACAGCTCTTCACTGGTGGCAGAGGTTTCCTCCGCCGTTGCGGAGTTGTTCTGTACTACAGAAGATATCTGGTCGATACCCTGCTCGATCTGTTCCATGGCTTCCGCCTGGGTATTGGAATTTTCCATGGACTTTTGAGATTCCTGTGCAAGAATTTCCATGCCGTCCACAACCTTCATCAGAGACTGATAGGTTCTCTCCGTAATCTGGTTGCCTCTCTCGATTTCCTGCAGGGAGGTTTCTATCAGCTGTCTGGTATGTACCGCCGACTGCGCACTGTCATCCGCCAGCTTGCGGATCTGATCTGCCACCACGGCAAAGCCTCTGCCGGCTTCTCCCGCCCTTGCCGCCTCAATGGCCGCATTCAGGGACAGAAGGTTGGTCTGGGATGCAATATCCTCGATCTCTTCAATGATATCGCTGATCTGTTTGGAGGTTTCGTTGATGCGCTGCATAGCCTGGGTCAGATCCTTCATCTCATTTCCGCTGGTCACAGCCTGCTGCTCATATTCCTTCGCCTGCTTATAGGATTCGCTCAAGGATTTTGCGCTCTCCTCCACAATGCTGGTAACGTTGGTGATGGTAGCCTGCAGCTCCTCAATGGCGCCTGCCTGATCTGTTGCCCCCTCTGCAAGCCCCTGGGCTGTCTCCGCCATCTGGTTGGCGCCCAGTGTCACCTGCTCCACCGCGTCAATAATATTTTTCAGCGTGTCGCTCAGCCTGTCATTTAACTTCTCCATAGACACCACAAGCCCATGGAAATCTCCCACATAATGATCCGCCTTCTGGGTCGTAACCGTAAAATTGCCCTGGGACATTTCACCAAGCAGATGATCCGCATCCTGAATCACTGTCTGCAGATTGGTGACCAGAGTGCCTGTGGCATCTGCCAGCACCCGGGTTTCATCCTCTGTGTCAACCTCAGGGATCGGTGAATGCAGATCTCCCTCCGCCAAAAGCCTCAGACGCTCTGAGCACAGGCCGATGGGAGTGCCAATCATCCTGCCGATCACTCTCGCCATATTCATGCCTATTCCAATGGCAATCACCGTGACAACCGCCGCAATCAGGATACATATAATGGTAGGGCCCATAAAATCCATAATCGGTGCATTTAAGGCCACGCTCCAGCCGTCAGTGTCAGGAATGGGCGCATAGGCCAAAATCTTCATGCTTCCCCCATAGGTGTAAATACCATATCCCGTTTCTCCCTGGGTCATTTTCGTCTCCAGATTGGCAATGGCCCTTAAGGAGGAGTCGGTCTGGGCCATTTCAATGGTATTCTCCTGGGCCTCGGCGATGCTTTCATCCGTGTGGGCGATGGTTACCCCTGAGGAGCTTAACATATAGCAGCCCGCATTTTCACTTACCTTTATGGAATCCGCTATGTCGTTTAAAAGATTGGGGTCCGGCAGAAGAAATACCACACCCACCACTTCTGAATTAACCAGTCCGTCCTTCCACACAGGCGCCGATATGATAATGCTCAGCACGCCGTCCGTCTTTGCAAAAACCGGATCGGAAACCACCACCTCGCCCTGCATGGAACGCTGGAAGTAATCCCTGTCCGAGTAGTCGGTGCCGTCGTACTCACAAATGCCGTCGGCATTGATAAATTTCCCCCTGGTCATGCCGTAGGCTTCCACTCTATGATCAATAATCGCCTGCTTTTCCTCCGGGCTTACACTGTCATCAGAAAGGCTTTCCAGCATGCCCAGCTCCTCCACCACACGCACCGTGGTCTGAAGATCCTTAGAGACACGGTCTGCCGTAATCTGCGCCATAACCGCCATTTCATCCTCCAGGGTGGTCAGTGTGCTGCTCAGATTCAAGATGCACATAATCAGCGCCAAAATCACAACAGACGCACCAGTCAGGATACTGATATCAAACTGCAGTCTGGCCCGTATGCTGGAAATATGTTTTTTCTTTCTTTTTGTCTTTTTTTCACCATTCATCTTAAGACACCCTCCTTTGCCATTCCATCTTCCGTCCCCCACCCGTCAGATGATTAAAAAAAGTATATCACAAAAAACGTTTTCATTCCAGTATTGTATAAAAATTTTTGTAATTTTTTTGTTTTTTTGGATATACTGAAATATAAAATGTAAAAAATAAGTAAAAGGGAGAAAGTGTCATACTTCCATGGAGGATTTTTCATGAATTTTTTCAAGCTTTTTTTTCTGGCCGTGTCCGGCGCAGCCTATGGCATTTTGTCTGCCGCAGGCGTATTTACCGTTTTTGTAGCCGTGGGGCTGGTTCCCCGCTTTGCAGGAAGAACCCATACCGCCGGAAAAATATTGTTATACGAAGAAATGGTGATTTTCGGCACTCTGGCAGGCTCCTTCCTCAGCGTATTCTCCCGCTGCAGTCAGTTTGGCGCCTGGTGGCAGCAGCATTTCCCTGGACAGGAAGAGGCGCTGCTTCGGGCGGGCGGCGCCATCCAGCTCATTTTCGGGTTGTTCAGCGGTATGTTTGTAGGGTGCCTTGCCCTGGCCATCGCTGAGATGCTGGACAGCATTCCTATTTTTACCAGACGGATTTCCTTCCGCCACGGCATCGGTCTGGCCGTTGTCAGCATGGCCGCTGGAAAGCTGTGCGGCTCTCTTTTGTACTTTTGGCGGGAACTTCACCGCACCGCATAAAGAAAACGCATAAGAAAGGACGAAAAAAATGTCTCAGGCAACCGTTTATCTAAAATGCAGCAGAAATGCGGAGGTAGCGTCCCCGGACGTCTTTCTGACGGATATCGCCGCCCTGCGCTGCGCAGACAGCACCATAAGCGCAAAGCTGAAATCCCTGAAGGTGCACCGCTTTTCCAGTGACTCCTGCAAAAGATTTGTGCTGAGCACCCTTAAGGTTGTGGAGCTGATGGAACAAGCCTGTCCTAATATCACCGTACAGATTGTGGGGGAGACAGATGTGTTGGTGGAATGGGTTTTAGCAGACAAGCGCAAGGGCTGGCGGCAATGGCTTAAGGCGGCCCTTGTATGTATGGTAAGCTTTTTCGGCACTGCCTTTACCATTATGGCCTATCACAATGATGTGGGAATCAACGATGTTTTTACGGAATTTTACAGACTGGTCATGAACAGAGAGCCGGAGGGCTTAAACGTGCTTGAGGTATCTTATTCCATCGGTCTGGCCGCCGGGATTATCCTGTTTTTCAACCATGTGGGCGGACGCAGGATTACAAAGGATCCTACCCCCATTGAGGTTGCCATGCGCAATTACGAAAAAGATGTGGATATGGCCTTAATCGAAACGGCGGACAGAGAGGGCAGTGAGGAGGAGGCCTGACTTAAGAATTTCCTTGAGTTTCCCTTAGGTTTGTATTACACTGAAGCTATCATATATACGAACGAGGGAATGCTATGGAACCAAAAAGAGTATCTGATTCTGAGACGGAGCAGCTTCGGGTGGTCATCTATCCGGACATCAACGGCTTCGGCAGGCTGTTCGGCGGACGGCTTTTAGCCTGGATCGACGAAGTGGCCGGCGCTGCGGCAAGACGCCACTGCGGACGCAATGCCACCACCGTGGCCATCGATAATCTCTATTTTAAGTCAGGCGCCTACTTGAACGATATCATTGTGCTCATCGGAAGAGTGACCCATGTGGGCACTACCTCCATGGAGGTCCGGGTCGACACCTACAGGGAGGATACAGACGGCACAAGGCATCCCATTAACAGGGCCTATTTTGTCATGGTGGCCATGGGCGACGATGGAAAGCCCACGCCCGTTCCTCCCTTGCTGCTTGAAAATGAGGGAGAACGCATGGAGTGGGAAAATGCGGAAAAAAGAAGACAGCTGCGGCTTATGCGCAGGAAAGAAGGCTACTAGTCCTTTCTTCCTTTTTTTGCGGAAAAAAGTAGAAAATCAGAGGATTTCAGGTTATAATATCAGTAAACAGGCATCCCCGCAAGGCGGATGCAGAAACGAGGTGAAGCATGAACCCAGAAAACAATTATTCCTATAACAACGCGTCCATGCGCTTCCGGAAAATGAACGGCCTGTACATACTAGCCTCTTCCCTTCTTTGGTGTATGTTTCTGGTCTATCTTCTGATGAAGCTGCTGATTCAAAACATTTCTTCCGCAACAGCGTATGGGAACACTGTTTTTGTGCTGATTTTTTTGACGGTCGGCCTGATTTTGTATTTCCGCAATAAGGAAAGCGCCCGCCTGAAGCTTTTTGTTTCTATCGCCATCGGACTGGAATTTCTGCTGTTAGGGGTACAGACCAACGCAGAGTTTATTTACTATGCAGTCATTATTATACTGGCCCTGCAGATTCCCTATTACGACCACAAATGCTACCGCATCATCTGCATTGCCTACGCGGTTCTTTTTACCCTGGTTTCTACAGTCCGCATGGTAAAGGGAGAAAGCGTCATGGATATTGACTCGCTGTGCAGAAGCGTGTGTCTGTACATTATCTTTTTTGTACTCTGCAAGGTCAGCAGCGTCTCCAAGCTGTTCAGCGACCATGCTCTTGGCTCCCTGCAGGAGCAGAGCCAGAGACAAAAGACCATGCTGGATCACATTCTGGATATCTCCAAGACTGTACAGGAGCAGACTGCCGCAAGCGACACTCAGGTGAATGAGCTGGTAGATGCCGCCACCAAGACGGCCCAGAGCATGAAGGAAATTTCTTCCGCCACCAGCACAACAGCCCAAAGCATTGAGGAGCAGAACAATATGACCCAGACCATCCAGGAGGCCATCAATGAAACTCAGGAGCGCTCCAAAAAGATGGTAGAGGTGGCTACACAATCCAACGAAAGCATTCAAAATAACATGAAAGTCATGGACGACCTAAAGGAGCAGTCCGCAAAAATTGCCGACACCAATCATGCGGTTACCCAGTCCATGGCAAGGCTCCAAGACAAGACAAAGGAAGTGGAAAATATCGCCGGAATGATTCTCCAGATTTCCAGCCAGACCAATCTTCTGGCCCTGAACGCTTCCATCGAAAGCGCAAGAGCCGGGGAAGCAGGCAGAGGCTTTGCGGTGGTAGCTGATCAAATCCGCCAGCTTGCCGAACAGACCAAGAGCTCTACGGAAGAAATTACCCGAATCACCAGCGAATTAAACGCAAACGCCAAAGAGGTGGTGGTCTCTGTGGACAGCTCCTTAGAGGAGACCAAGCTGCAAAATGAAAATATACTCACTGCCGCTGAATCCTTTACCGTATTAAACAATAACATGACAAGCCTTATTGAGGATATCAGCGCCATTGACGAACAGATTTCGGGTCTTGCCCACTCCAACAACCGGATTGTGGACAATATATCACAGCTTTCCGCCTCCACGCAGGAGGTAACCGCCAGTGCAGAGCAGGTACAGGAAATGAGCGAACGCAACCTGATTCACGCAGAGGGTGTACGCACAGCCATTCAAAATGTCCAAAATAAAATTGACGAAATCAAGGATTACCTATAAAGTTTTGATCTGAAAAAGCCTCACCAATTTTTTGCCTTACCAAAAAGGGCAGGATTTCCGTAATTCCTTTTCGGAAATCCTGCCCTTTTGCATTTCCATTTACCAAAGAGGCCCAAAGCTGATATTCAAATCCACCGGCCCGTCAATGCCGTTTACAGTGCCATTGTCCGTATACTGCCAGATTTCATACTGGTAGGGATAATAAAAATCTGCATTATAATAAGCAAACCATTTGTCATAATTCTCCAGCTTCGCAAGATCAAGCAGAAGCGCACCCATCTCCATATTATGGTATATCATAGGCTTATAGCCTGCATTTTCAATGGTCTGGCAGAACAAAAGAGTAAGGTTTGTGCGCTCCTCCACCGTGAGGCTGTTCATGCGTCCATCGTCCCCTGATACCTTTTCCACGTCAAACACCACAGGGCATTCTATCCGGTAGGGTGCAATTTTCTCCAGTACAAAATTGGCCTCCTCCATAAGCTCCTCTTCGTTTATGGCCTGGGTATAAAAATAAACCCCCACCTTGATTCCGGCGCTCAGCGCCCCTGTGATATTCTGCTCAAAATACTCATCCTCCACCAGCTTTCCGGTGCCGTAGCCTCTAAGCCCCACCCGGATAAAGGCATACTCAACGCCATCTGCCGCCACCTGCTGCCAGTCGATTTCTCCCTGGTGCTTGGACACGTCAATCCCCTTATGGGAGGTCACCTGTCCGTTTTCCAGATATTGGTATTCCCCCGTCTCCAGAATATTCAAATTCTCCTGGGTGTAATCATTCAAGCGCAGATCCTTTTGTATGGGTACAAAATGGAAAGTGCCGCCGCTCACCACCACCAGCTCGTCGGGGTAGTAGGGACGAAGGGTTTCCACCGTCGTTTCTCCGGCTGTAAGAGAGGCTTTGATTCCCTCCAGAATTTCCTGGGAGGCCTCTGTCCCCGCCTCCTCCTTTGCCTGCGCCACCATGGCGTCAAGCTCCTCCTGAGTATAGGTGACCTGGCCCTCCTGCTCGGAAAGCATCACCGCCTCCGCAATGTCATCAGCATTCTTCTGAAATTCCGCATCTATCCACATATAAAGAACGCCGGCCAGATAAGTCACAAGCACTAATACAAGAAGGCATCCAAACATCACAAGAATGGAGCTGATTCTGTTATTTCTCCTGCGTCCGCTCCTCTCCAGTCTGTCCTCCGTAGTCCGGCTGCCGTTTCTGTTATTTTTCATGGGTATTTTCTTCTCTCCTTTTTTCACATCCGTGCCGCAGTCTGCCTGTTTCGACCGCAGCCGCCTTTATCTTTCATGATAATCTAAAATGTGAGGAAAAAAAAGAAAAAATAACAATTTTTATAAAATATTAATGAATCAAAATCAGCCCGCCCGCTCCCGCAGCCGTAAAAGTATCTTTTTTTCCATTCTGCTGACCTGAACCTGGCTGACCCCCAAAATTGCGGCAATTTCCACCTGTGTCTTATTTTGGAAATAGCGCATATAGATCAGCTCTCTGTCGGAAGCCTCCAGACTGTCCAAAAGCTGTGAAAGCAGCATATGATCCAAGAGCCGCTCCTTTTCATAATCGTTTCCATCACACAGTCCGCCAAGTCCTGCAGCAGAGGCCGTCCCCTGGTTCTGCACCACTCTGTCCACCAGATACATCTCGCTCCCATCATCCTGATACACCGCGCTGTATAAGGATTCCACCTCAGCCCCCGCCTCCATGGCAAGCACAATTTCCTCCCGGGAAAGCCCGGATTCTCTGCTGATTTCCAAAAGCGACGGCTCTCTGTTTAAATTGGCCCAAAGACGCTGTCTGGCCATGCGCACCTTCAGCGCATTTTCCTTGATGGTCCTGGACACCTTCACCAGTCCGTCATCCCGCAGAAAACGTTTGATTTCCCCTGTGATCATAGGCACCGCATAGGTGGAAAACTTTACGCCCTGGCTTAAGTCAAATTTGTCGATTGCCTTAATCAGCCCTATGGTTCCGATTTGAAACAAATCCTCCATTTCACATCCTCTTCCCGCAAAGCGTCTCACAATATGATGCACCAGTCCCAGGTTTTTCTCGATCAGTACTTCTCTGGCCTCTTTATCTCCCGACTGGGATTTTGCAATCAGTACTGACACATCTTCCATAAGCTAGTCCTCTCTGTCTATCCATTCGCCGGTCCCCAGTTTTTTCTTCATCCGCACACAGGTTCCCTGTCCCGGCACGCTGGAAACCTCCAGATCGTCCATAAAAGCCTCCATAAAGGCAAAACCCATTCCCGAGCGTTCCAGCTCCGGTTTTGTGGTAAACAAGGGCTCCATGGCTCTTTCAATATCCGAAATCCCCTTCCCCTTATCCGTAACCTCAATATGTAAGATTCCCTTTTCCAAAAGGCACCGAATCCTTACCTTGCCCGGATGCACAATCTCGTAGGAGGGTCTCACCTCCCCATGCCTGCCGTAGCCGTAAAGATTTTCGTAGCCGTGTATGATAGAGTTGGTCACTGCCTCCGACACTGCCGTCTTAATGTCCGCAAGCTCCTCCAGGGTAGGGTTTAAATGGGACACAAAAGCCGCCACCGCTACTCTGGCAAAGCTTTCGTTATTGGAAACCGCATCGAATGTAAGCTCCATTTCGTTTCTCATGTCTGCTCCCCTCCATACTTCCTGACTTCCTTTTTGTTTTTCCATCTCTGCCTTTTCTTTTACTTCCGACTTTTCTTTCACTTCTGGCTTTTCCTTCATTTCTGCAATCATGCTTTTTTTCTCCGTTTCTAATTTAATATTTCCACAATTCTGGTCAGTCCGGAAATCTTCAAAATCCGCTGTATCTGCCTGTCCGCATGAATGGCGTAAACACGTCCGCCAAAGCAGGCAATCTTTTTATAACGTCCCATGATAATGCCAATGCCTGAGGAATCCATAAACCTGGTATCCTCAAAGTCGAAAACCACATTACTCACATTCTCCCGCACAATATACCGATCCGCATTCTCGCAGATATAACCGGCCAGATGATGATCCACCTCTTTTGGCAGTCTGACCATCAGACAGTTGTCAATAACCTGAAACTCCTCCATTTGCTTCCTTCCTCTCTTCCCCTTTTCTTTTTCCGCATCCGCTTTGTCGTCCTCCTTCGCACGTGCAAAAGAACCTGCATAATGCTATGCAGGTTCTTTTCTTTCGTACTTTTTCCATTCTGTTGTTTTTTACTGGCTGCCTCCAGCTGTGCTGAGATCATCCCGGTAACGCTGTGCGCGCCTTGCCCTGTCCGTATCGGGAAACAGCTCTATCACTCTGTCATAGGTCGCAACAGCGTTCTCCGTATCGCCGTTTAAGCGGTAGGCATCGGCCAGACTGTACAAAGCCTCCGCGTTTGCGGCATCGTAATATACTGCCCTGGTAAAGCTTTCAATGGCGGCCCCATAGTCCTCATCGTTATAGGCCGTGGTTCCCTCCGCATAATAGGTCTGGGAAAGCTCTGGCCCTACGGCCCCCAGAAGCACATTGTACAGGCTTTGAAAGGCCTGTGACGTATCCTCAATATTTACGCTTTGGGCAATGCTCTCCAGGTTTTCTCCCGTCTGCTGTGCATCCTGGTTCTCCAGATATGCGGTTGCAGCCGAAAGAAGATTATCGATGGTCTGCAGGGTGCCGTCCGCCCCCACATAGCCCTCAAGCTCCTGGTTCAAAGAAGCATTTTCCTGTTCCAGATTTGCGATTTGCGCCTCCAGCTCCGTAATCCGGGCAGTTCTTGTATCCAGCTGGTTTCCAATCTCCGTTATGGTTTTCTGAGCCTCATTGTTGGCATTAGATACGGCTGCAGGCACCACCAGAAAATACATTGCCGCCAGGCCGATCACAAGTCCAATCCCCAGATTCACCAGAGTGGATACGCCGCCTCCTCTGGTTTCTTTCACATTTAACGGCTGAATGATAATCTCATTGTCGCTCTGGTAGCGCACTGCCTCATCTTTCCTGTGCCTGGGCATCTGCTTTACACCCTCTTCCGGCTGAAGCATCTGCTCCACCTCCTGCAGATAGCGCAGTGTCTGGGTGTTGTTCCGGTCAATGGCCATGCACTTTTTCAGCTCCCGCCTGGCCTTCTCCCAATTTTCACTGTCCATATACAAAAGGGCCAGCAGCTGATGGGCCCGTACGAATTTGGGGTTTAAGGAGAGTACCTTTTTCAGCTGGATCACCGCCAAATCCTTGCTGTCCTGCCCACAGTAAGCCAAAGCCTGATTATACTTTTTAATGGTCTGATTGATGGCCTCTAACCGGGAAGCATTGGTCTGTATCATTTCGATATAGTCGTCCGCAATATTTTTCTCTCCCCGCAGGTTTTTGCTGATCACCCATTCGCTCAGGGCCGCCACCACCTCGCCCATCTCAAAATACACAAGGCCTAAAAGATTTCTGGCCTCAATATTGTTTTTATTGAATTTAAGACTCTGCCGCAGGCTGCCTATGGCCCCGGTCAAGTCCCTGACTCCGGCCCTTTCCAGACCTTCGTTGTAGTACATATTGGAAACCTGCATTATCTTCTTGTAAAGAGAGACATCCGCTCCGCAGGCCGTACAAAAATCGTGCTCCGACAGGCGACAGCCACAGTTATAACAAAACATTTGCACACCTCTTTCCCATGACTGTTTCTTATGACTGTTCCTTCTTTCCTTCCGATTCCTTTATCATCTTCACCAGAATATCCGCCATATCCGTCAAATCCTGGTTGTAAATTGCTTCCTCCGCATCCTCCACCTCAAGACTGGGATGAAATTTCTTCAGCTCTTCCTCAAAATTAATCATGCGCTAACAGCTCCTTTATTTCGCCCGCCAGATAAAGGCTTCCCGCAATATAAATGCGTTCCTCCCCAATCTGCCCCCGGGACTTTCTCTGCTCCTCCAAAAGCGCGCAGAAAGCAGTATCAACATTGTCGTATAAGGTGTATCTGCAGCCAGGGTACCGTAAAAACAATCTGTCAAGCGCTGCAAGCTGCACAGCTCTTTTGTTTTTCATATGCGCTGCCGCAATGCGGTCAAACAGCCCGGACTGCACCACTCTCTGCAGCATATGTCCGTAATCCTTATCTGCAGCCACACTAAATAAAAGGCTCCTTTTCCCTTGCCAGCCATCCATTTTTACCGTATCCAGAAACGCCCGGATGCCGTCCTCGTTATGGGCCCCGTCCAGATAGACCTCCGGCAGCACCTCTTCCATCCTGCCGGCCCAAAAGCACTTCTCTATTCCACGGATCAGATGCTCCCTTGAGATGGTTTTTCCACCGTCCAGCACCTCTGCGCAGCGTACCGCAAGGGCCGCATTTTCCATCTGATATCCCGCTATGGTGTGCAAGGTAAGCCTAACATAACCATAATACCTAGTACCAAGAGAAAAATCAATGCTT
>DXGH01000032.1 GCA_019114005.1 Candidatus Acetatifactor stercoripullorum | reverse complement strand
ATTTCTGAGCGACTTGTCGCGAAGAGGCGACGCAAATATCAAATTTGCGTCTGCCATCATGGCTATTTGTTTTCGCTCAGAAACAAATAGCCGTGTGAAAAATCAGCACATCAGTGTGATTTTTCACATTATTCTCCATTCCGAAGCGCCTGCTTCATTTTCTTAACATCCTCAGGGGCTGCGCCCTCTTTGGAATAACGTGCCTTTTCGTAGAGAACTGCCAGGGAAGGAATGCCTATTTTGTCCGCACATTCCCGGGCCGTATACTGAGAAAGCCCTGCCGGGTTTTCCTCTTGCCCAAACAGCTTTTTTTCGGAGAGCACACGTTTTTTGAAGTATCTGCGGATTCGTTCCGAGGGGGTGAAGGCTTGAAGAACCTGCTGCATTCCCCTTTTTCGCTTTCTGGAGTCCACATCACATTTTTCCCGCACATCAAACACGACGTCGTCGGCTCCGCTTACTTCAATCCGCTCCCGCTTGAAGTGCTCCCGGAGATATTGAATTCCTCTGCGAACAGCTTTATAACAAATAACCGCCAAAAAGACTATCACCGCAATCTGCGCTATGACCGCGAGCAAATCCCACAGCCAGAAGCTCTCTCCCGGTTCCGGCATTTCCATCATACCCTGTCCCGGCACAGCCTCCTGAATCAAAGGCTCATTTGTTACCTCGCTCTTTGGCAAGAGGCTCACCAGAAAACGAAGAATCTGCCGCACAAGATTCTGCAGCGTCTTAAGAATCACAGAAAGCCATTCATAATTGGCGGTACAAATGAGAAGAAGCCCTGTTCCCGCCGTATACAGAAGCACCAGGCGGATACCGGACCGGAACATTTCCCTTTCTGGCAGATAACCTGTGGTCTGCGTATTCAAATCCAGGAAATTCAGATAGCTTTCCAGATAATAGCTGATCAGATACATGCCGATCACTGCGATAAAGCAGACGATGAAGTATCGGTCCATGGAGGAAATCCCTCTATAATGCTGTAAAAAGAGAGCTGCCATGGGCAAAGCTGCAAGCACCGGGACAGGATACTTGGAATCCCAGCCACATCCTCTGGGAGAAAAATGCAGATAAAGGGAGTGCACAAAATAAAAAATGCTGACGGCTCCTGCTATGATTCGGCTCCCGGCGTTTTCTCCCGGTAAAATGCCGGACAGAAGAAAAACGCCGCCGGCCCCCGCCAGATGCAGCAGGCAAAAGACCCAGAAGCGGTGCGCCTTTTCCCGGACCAAAAACAGAAAAAAGGGAAGTAATCCGCAAAAGGCCCAAATTTCCGGAAGAGTCAAAGGAGACATCCAAAGCTGTGGAAATTCTTGAAAAAACAGTGTAATCACCACAGCCACAGCAAAAAGCGTCCAATGATTCACTTGTGTCACTAGAAATTCATTAATTATGACAATGTTGTCACGTTTCATAAAGAGTATTACGCTCCTTTTATAAAGGGTATGCCTTTTCCTTCTCAAGAAAGGGATATGGGGAGGAAAGAGATATGTTTTCTGATTCTTTCAGGAAAATAAGCCTCCTTACTCTTCCCTTCTTTAAATTCCTCCAGCCTGTATTCAGGAACAGGATAAAACCAGATGTATTCTTTACCCATATCATGATATTTTTCCACAAGAGAAAGAAAATTCTCGTAATGGTTGGGCGATATAAAACAGGTGATGGTGCTTTGGGACTGCCTGGTCAGCAATTCTTCAAACAGGGAGCAGAAATCAAGGGCAGGACGGCTGGTATCCACCCTGGCCAGGGCCCGGCAGATGGTTTCAAACTGCCCGCTTCCAGCCTTTGGCATGATGCAGACAGGCTCTCTTGTGAGAATGTCTGCTCCATTTCCGTAACAGGCAACCTGAATGCCTTGTTTTAGAAAATAGGCGCAAAGTCCCGCTGCAATCTGAAAGGAGGCTTCCACACATTCCTCCTTTTTCATAATATTGTTGTCCTCTATGTTGAAAAACACACGGACTGATTTCAGGGCTGTGTAACCTCTCTGATTTACCTTAAGCTCCCCTGTTTTGGCAGTGGCCTTCCAGTTAATGCTTTTCATATCGTCAAAAGGCTGATACTCACGGATTCCCTTGTAGGTGAAAGGGTCTGTGAGCAGATGACGTCTGGCAGTAACCTCGCCGTTCAGCATTTCCAGCGACAGCCTGAATTCCCTGCTGTCGAAAAGCCTGGGGTAAACATAAACAGCATTTTTGGTTTTCCGGCTCTCCACAAGCTGTGTGGTTAAGAATAAATCTGAAGCCACCAGATCCACGTTTTCAATGGTATAATATCCTCTTTTTCCGCCGACAAATTTCAGGTGTCTTGTGATCCGCTCACCACCCCCTGCGCGGAACACATCGTTTCGATAAAATTTGTCCGTAGTACGGGAACCCTTTGTATCTCCAAAGAGCAGGTGGCGGTCTGTCTGAAATTTTACCTTCAAAATGGCAAGGGGAAGGCGCTTTCTATTTTCGATGATTTCCATCAGCTCTCCCTCCTCTCCCTCTCTGATGCTTTGCTGGGAAAAGGCAATGGAGACAAACAGGCTGCGGTTCCACATTTTTTCGTAGATACGCCGTTCCAGCCAAAACAGGATAAGAGCCAGAAGCCCGAGACCGATTATTCTTATCATGATGAGAAATCCTCAGTAGGTACAGGAAGGGAAAAAAGCAGCTTTTGCACCAGCGCACCGGCTGCCTCCGGGGTTTCCGTACCATATCCCGCTATGATTCTATGGGCCAGTACAGGCACGGCCAGAGCCTTTACGTCATCCGGCGTCACAAAGCTGCGTCCGTGCAGGCAGGCGTATGCTTTTGCACAACGCAGAAGACAGAGGCTTCCTCTGGTGCTGACGCCCATGACCATCCCCTCTCCTTCTCTTGTGGCCTTCACAATATCCACCATATATTCTCTGACACAGGGATGCACAAAGACCTTTACCGCCTCCCGTTTTACCTCTTCCAGATCAGCCAGGGTAAATACGCTTGTAAGCGTATCCAGAGGTTCGTTTTCCATGTACCGCTCCAGAATGGAGAGCTCCTCCTCCCTGCTTGGTAGTCCCATGGAAAGGCGCATCATAAAACGATCCATCTGCGCTTCCGGAAGGGGAAAGGTTCCGGCAGTCTCCACGGGATTTTGGGTGGCAATGACAAAAAAGGGGCTGCCCGGCTGATAGCTTACGCCGTCTATGGTAACCTGGCGTTCCTCCATACATTCCAAGAGTCCCGCCTGGGTTCTGGGGGTTGCTCTGTTGATTTCGTCCGCTAAAAGAATATTGGTAAAGACAGGGCCTTTCCGCAGAACAAACTCATTTTTCTGCCTGTCAAAAATATTCAGTCCAGTGATATCGCTGGGAAGCAGATCCGGAGTAAACTGGATTCTGGAAAAATCTGCGGTAAAAGTCTTTGCCAGGGTTTTAGCCAGCTTTGTTTTTCCTGTGCCTGGCACATCCTCCAAAAGCACATGGCCGTCCGCCACGAGTGCCGTAAGAAGCAGTATAATGGTCTCCTTCTTTCCGATGATCACCTTTGAAATATTCTGTATCGCCTTGTCAGCAAATGCCCTGCCGTCTGTCGCCATTTTGGTTCATTCTCCTTCTTACCTGTTTTATCGGTCTTTATTGTAGCATATTTCAAGAAGATGTTCTACTGTTTTTCCTTTGCTAATATCTTATAGGGTAAGGCTGGCAGGAGGAACTACAATGAGTGATATCACAACGGAAAAAAAGCTGGAGCTGATAGAACAGGTGCGCTCTCAATATAATAAAAACCGGTATGATATGTCAAACAGGGAAAAAATTTTGTATGGCAGAGCTTCCTTTCCGGAGGCATCCAGAGAGGATTCTCTTGCTGCCGGAAATCCGCCTTCCACTGTTTCTTTTTTCAAGCTTCGCCTGCTTTTGGCCCTCGTCATGTTTGTGGGCGTCATTGCGTGCCATCAAAGCGGCATAAAAATAGCCGGAATCACCATGGAGCAGCTTTTCCAGGTAATTTCGGCTGATTATTATGCAGACGTGACGGAGTTTGTGGAATCCATGTCCGAATCGGTAAAGTAGTCTCAGCATTCCATTACATAAAGCTCGTGCAGGGCGCGGGTGGCTGCAACATAAAGAAGCTTTGCTGTGTCAGGCCGTTTCATTGCCTGTTTCGGATGAAGATTCCAGAGAATGACAACGTCAAACTCCAGCCCCTTTACCATGCGCACAGGAAGCATCATAAGGCGGCAGGGGGCGGACTTTGGATACTGCTTTAGCAGCTCCTGCACCCGATTTACATCTCTTTCCTCCCAGCAGATTACCGCAGCTGTGGTGTAGCCCTTTTGGGGAAGGGAAGAAAGAAGGGAAAGCGTACGATCTGCCATCTCAGGCTCACTCCAAAAGCTTTCCTCCTGCACGGGAATCCCATGGCGGATTACGGGGGTGATTTTATAGCGTCCAAAGGAGGCCTTTTCCAGAATTTTTCCGGCGTACTGGGAGATTTCAATGGTATTTCGGTAGCTTTTTTGCAGCAGTAAAAACTTGTCCTTGGAGCCTGTCAAAAAAAGCTTTGTCAGCTCGTACCAGTCATTGATACCTGTCTCGTAATTGATATTCTGGGATACATCTCCCATGATGGTAAAATAGGCATCCGGCAGAAGCTGCTTAAGCGCATAGTACACACTGATTCCAAAATCCTGAGCTTCATCTATAAACATCAGGCCAAATTCCTCGTTGGGGCCTTTTTGGAAGATGCGGTAGTGAATCAAGGATATGGCTGCCAGGTCATAGAGGTCGTATTCCCGCCGGGCACAGGACTGCAGATGATTGGACAGCGCTTCGCCTCCTTCATATCCCTCCAGAAATTCCTGGTAACAGGCAAGGGAGGACGTCTTTGGAAGCTGCTTCCTGTAATATCCGCTGTATTCCCCAAGTTTTCTTTGGACGGTATCCTTATCACAGCCGCTCATCAGAAATTTGATTCTGGTTTTCACCCGGTCGTCTAAGGCTGTAAGAAGCCTTCTTACGCTGAAACGGGGATTTTCCCGCACAAGCGTTAAATTGCTGGACTCACTTAAGATAACGCCCAGAGATTTGTCCTTAAGAGCGCTGCAGTCTACAAGCTGCCTTTTCTTTTGCAGGAGGAAATATTCCAAGTTTTTCATAAATTCCTGGGTGCAGCGAAGGCTGGCCGTCTCATCCGGCTCTGTTATCCTGCATTTTTTTGTCCACTCCTTTTCGCATAAGCGTACGAAAAGCTGATCCATGCGCATGTGCTTGATATCCGGCACATCAAGCTCCGGCAGTCCGCTTGTGATGTAATTTAACAAAAGATCACTGCCGCCGATAATGCAGAATTCGTTAGAGGTAAACCGTTCCTTGTAATTGTACAAAAGATAAGAAATCCGGTGCATGGCCACAGTGGTTTTTCCGCTTCCCGCTACGCCCTGTACGATCAAATTGGCAAAGGGGGATTCTCTGATGATGGCGTTCTGCTCTTTTTGAATGGTGGCAATGATTTCTCCCAGCACTGCATCCTTGCTGCGGGAAAGATATTTTACCAGAAGCTCATCATTGGAGGCTATATCACTGTCATAATAACCGCTTAGAATCCCGTCGTTTACATCATAGGTGCGTTTTAAATCCAGCCGAATGAGAATTTTTGTCTCGTCCGGCAGCTGATATTCTCCCTCTCCCAGCTCATTTTCATAATAGACAGTGGAAATGGGCGCCCGCCAGTCTGCAATGAGCACATCCGTCTTGTTCTGAAATACACCGTTTTTACCGATATAGACGATCTGATTCTTTTCCAGATTTTTGTCCAGATAATCGATTCTGCCAAAATAGGGCCTTTCCAGTGCGGCCCTGTTTTTCCTGAGGCTGTCTGCGGCTTGCTTTTCCAGGCTGGACACAGTCATCAGCTGATTGTACAGCTCCACATCACCACTGTTCATAGCCCGAAAAAGCTTCTGTACCTGGGCGTGCCTCTCTTCATATTCTTTCTCATATCTGGAAATATTGCCGCGTATGACAGCCTGGCACATGGAGAAATGCTTCTGCTCGGCAAGCATCTCCTCTTCTTTTTTAGAAAGCCCCGACTGCTTTGGGCTGTTGCTGGATTTGTGCATGATTCTCTCCTTTCTGCTGCAGGCTTTATAAGATGCTGCACTAGATAATTGTGTAAAGGAGGATTTTTTCACATTGTATATGCTGCATGCTTCATAAACAGACCCTTGCTGGCCGCCGGCACTTAGGCTGCGTCCTTTGCAGCCTTAGGTACCGTTGCGGCCAGCTCGGAGCGAAAGCGTGTCTGTGTTGAAGCATACAGCATATGTGAAATTCGGAATGTAAAATTCTTTTACACAATTATCTAACAGGCTTCATGAAAAAAGTATACCTGAACCGTGAAAAAATACTAGACTTTTCTTTTATTTTTTGGTAAGCTGTATCATGTAATGTACCTAAAAAAAGCTATCGCAATGCGGTAGCTTTTTTTGCGCAATAACATTATTTACCGGTTGGCCAGTTCGGTGGTTATTTCCTCCCAGGAAATGTCTTTTTCCACCATAAGAACCATCATGTGATACAGGAAATCACTGATCTCATAGGTCACCTCATTGGCATTTGGATTCTTTGCGGCTATGATGATCTCTGCGGACTCCTCTCCCAGCTTTTTGAGTATTTTATCCAGACCCTTGTCAAAGAGATAATTGGTATAAGAACCTTCCTTAGGATGCACCCTGCGATCCTTTATCACCTGA
>DXGH01000031.1 GCA_019114005.1 Candidatus Acetatifactor stercoripullorum | reverse complement strand
AAGTACCAAAACAGAGGAAGTAAAAAAATAGCACAAATCGTTTCCAAAGAGAAAATGGCTACAGCCCGCATAAATACGGGATCTGTAGCCGCTTTCTACTCTCGCAAGTGTCAAACTCGGGATTGTAGCATTTCCCGTCTGCTTTTACAAGTATGCTTTTATAAGTATGTTTTTTCCAGCCGAAGATAGCGCTGCCCGTCCAGCTCCACAGTCTCCATCTCCCGAAAGCCAAGACGGCTGCAGAGCCTTCTGGAGGCGTTGTTTTCCGGACAGACCATGGCGTTCACCTTCTGAAAGCCCAGCCGTTCCTTCCCATATCTCAACACAGCCTGACAGACCTCAAAGGCAATGCCCTTTCGCTGCCAGGGCACGCCAATCACAAAGCCAAGCTCCGGTTGTGCAAAGCCCGCCCGGTAAGAAAAGCCTGCCCGGCCAATCACATCCCCCGTTTCCCGCTCTGTCACAGTCCACACTCCAAAGTCATAAAAGGCATAGACCTTTTGGGCGTACTCTCTCACATACTGCTTTTCCTGCTCCACCTGGGGATACAGACCCTCCGTATACTTTGTAATGGAAGGATGGCTGTAAATTTCATAGAAGGCATCCACATCCTCCGGCGTTGTCTCTCGAATCAGGCATCTTTCCGTGGTCAGAATTTCCCAGGGAAGCCCCACAAGCCTCCGATAGACTCTCTCAAAATACTGTACATCCATCTCCTGGGGCTCTTCCATAGCATACTTAAGGCCTGAAAAATCCTCCCCGCCGTTTTCTTCATGAAAATAGGCCAAAACCGGAAGCCCCAGGGAGGAAAGCTTTCCTGCAGCAGCTCCGCTGTCCGTAATCCACAGCGTTCCTGACACATCCTTAGGTTCAGGGACTTCTGCCCTTTGACCGGCCTGTCCCTCCTTTTGGGGCCCAATACACTCTGCCGTAAGCTCTATACCCGCTTCCTGCAGCTTCCCTTTCAGTGTGAAAAGCTTGTCTTCACAGGTCTTTTCCTGCAATAAGACCCGTATTTTCTGTAAATAATTCATATGAACGGCTTTCTCCTCTTTACGTTCCCGCCAGTTTCGGTTACAATACCCTGTGGAATTGTATCATTTTATCTAATTACATGAGAAAGGAAACGATTATGGCAAAAAATCCTGTTGTCACCATCACAATGAGAGGCGGAGATGTGATCAAGCTGGAGCTTTATCCGGAAATTGCTCCCATCTCCGTAAACAATTTTTTAAGTCTGGTTCAGAAAAAGTTTTATGACGGCCTTATTTTCCACCGGGTCATCCGTGGCTTTATGATCCAGGGCGGCTGTCCTGAGGGCACCGGAATGGGCGGTCCCGGCTACTGCATCAAGGGGGAATTTGCGCAAAACGGCGTGGAAAACTCCTTAAAGCATACTGCCGGCGTTTTGTCCATGGCAAGAGCCATGGCTCCCGACTCTGCAGGCTCCCAGTTTTTCATCATGCATCAGGACGCTCCCTACTTAGACGGCAGCTATGCAGCCTTTGGCAAGGTGATCCAGGGAATGGATGTGGTGAACAAAATTGCGGAAACAAGCACGGATTACTCCGACAGACCTTTAGAGGAACAGGTCATGGAGACCGTTACGGCGGAAACCTTCGGCGAGACCTATCCCGAACCGGAAAAGCTGCCCCGATAGGCGTTCATATTTTGTTTACAATTCATTCAAGATTTTTTTAATTCCCCATCATGCTTTAGACATTTCTATCTCCTATACTATAACCATAAGATAAAGATATCACAAACGCCTATCACAGTTAATTGTTTATCAAAATAACTTTTTCATAATAAATGCCAGGGAAAGCAGTTCCCTGGCATCCTCCCTTTTCAGGGGAAATTTATGCTTTTCCAACAGAACCAAACAGCTCCATTTTCTCCTTTACAGTAGCCTTGATGGCTTCTGCACCCGGCGCAAGAAGCTTTCTGGGATCATATCCCTTACCCTGTTTGTCCTTGCCCTCCTCAATATACTTGCGGGTAGCCTCCGCAAAGGAAAGCTGGCATTCAGTGTTTACATTGATTTTTGCAACACCCAGGCTGATGGCCTTTTTGATCATGTCCTCAGGAATTCCTGTTCCGCCGTGAAGCACCAGGGGAAGCTCTCCCGTAAGCTGCTGCACTGCATCCAGCGTCTCAAAGCTTAAGCCTTTCCAGTTTTCCGGATATTTTCCATGAATGTTTCCAATGCCTGCAGCCAGAAAATCTACGCCCAGATCAGCAATGGCCTTGCACTCATTGGGGTCTGCGCACTCGCCCATGCCTACTACGCCGTCCTCTTCGCCGCCGATGGAGCCCACCTCTGCCTCGATGGAAATTCCTTTGCCGTGGGCAGCCGCCACAAGCTCCGTGGTTTTCTCCACATTCTCCTCAATGGGATAGTGGGAGCCGTCAAACATAATGGATGAAAATCCGGCCTCAATACATTTATAGCAGCCCTCAAAGCTGCCGTGATCCAGATGAAGCGCCACGGGCACATCAATATCCAGGTCCTTAAGCATACCGTTTACCATGCCTACTACCACATGATAGCCGCCCATGTACTTTCCCGCCCCCTCGGACACACCGAGAATCACAGGGGATCTGCATTCCTTTGCAGTCAGCAGAATGGACTTTGTCCACTCCAGGTTGTTGATGTTGAACTGGCCTACGGCGTAATGTCCCGCCTTTGCCTTCTTCAGCATTTCTGTTGCAGATACTAACATATTCATACCTCCATACTGATTCATAATGTGAAAATAGCTTGTCTTTCGTTTTCAATATAACACAAAACGAAGCAAAAGGAAAGAAATTCTAGCCTTCAAAGTCTTGATTTGCTCCCACAAAGGAATTTCCCTCCCCTGCTGCGCTGGAAAGCTCTCCAAACTGCACCAGCTCCTCCCCGCAAAACACCAGCTCCCCAATATCTCCTTCCTTCACCCTGTCATACACAGACCGGGAGGTCACAAGCTCATATTTCTGCCCTTTTTTCTCTTCATTTTCCAAAAGCAGCTTGTACAGCTTCCCTTTTTCGGCAAGGCCGGACTCCACCTGCCCGCTCTGGGCAAAAACCGTCTGGCTGCAGTAGTCTGTCTCAAGTTTGGACAAGATTCTGGCTTTTTCTACCTTTACCGTCCTGCTTCCCCGCTTTTTCCATGCTCTCCCAAGGAGCCAGATCATATATGCAGCGATACACAATCCAAAGCATATTGCCAGCACATTCTCCACCAGACTAAATTCCATTGCATTTACGTTCATGCAGCGCCTCCCTTCCCACAAAAAACATCCCTCTTATTACATAAACAGAATAGCATAGAAAAGGAGGAACCGGCAACCTTTATTTCCCAGCCCGCGCCTCGGGAAGGGCCGTCCGTATCAGAATTTCTTTTTGTCTGTTTTCAATCTCCACCAGGGTATGGCTGCCGCCGTACTCCCCATCCCTGGTCCAGGCTACCTTTTCCGGGGATTCAAAGGTAACCCTGCTTGTGCGAAAGCAGTACATGGCATCCGTATCAATATCCCGGTTTAAAAGAGATACCATAATATTATTCAGCTCAATGGGGTTTTTAGGCTTTTTAATCAAGGTCACCTCAAACACCCCGTCGTCCAGCTTGACATTTTTCCCCGTAATCCGTTTAAAGCCTCCCACGGAAACGGAATTCGTCACCATGCCGAACATAAATTCATCCTCAATCACCTGATCCTCCCAGCTCACCTTCATGGAATAGGAGCGCACTGCGGGCAGACGTTTCATTCCCTCCAGCAGATAAGCCATATGACCCAGCAGATTTTTCATATCCTGCCCCGTCTCATAGGACACATCCGTAAACAATCCAAAAGCGGCAATATACACGAACACATCCCGGTTAAAGGCTCCGATATCACAGGGGAAATTTCTTCCATCCACGATCACCCGAGCAGCCTTCACCATATTTTTGGGAAGGGCCAGACTTCCTCCGAAATCATTGGTGCTTCCTGCGGGAATATAACCAATGGGAGTGCGGAAGCCGCTTTTTATCATGCCGGTCACCACCTCATCCAGAGTGCCGTCTCCTCCGCTGCACACAATCAGGTCATATTGATCCTTTCTTCCCGCTACCAGCTTTACGGCATCTCCCCGTTTCTGGGTGGGGCAGATTGTGATCTCATAGCCGGCCTTGGCAAACACATCCAGAATATCCGCAAGCTTGCTTCTAATCTGGGCCTTTCCAGCCTTTGGATTGTATACAAAGAGAATTTTTTCCATAAATACCTTCCCTTCCGCCGAAACGGACGTTTCTTTTTCGCTAGCTCAAAAGGCGGAACCAACAGATGGACTCTATTGTTCCCGCCTCTTTGTATATGCCTATGACTTCCTGTCCGTTTAAAGGACAGCTTTCCCTTTTGAAAGGAATCTTCAAGCCACGCCGCTTAAAAATTTCTCAATTCCGTCCACTGCAGTTTTCTCGTCCACGCCTTCTGCAGTTACCACCAGCTCTTCACCGTTTTGCAGCCCGAGAGCCATCATTCCCATAATGCTTTTGGCGTTAATCCGCTTCTCGTTGCACTCAATGTAAATGGTGCTGTCATACTTGCTGGCCTCCTGTACCAGCAGTGCCACGGGCCTTGCCTCCAGCCCGTTTTCCAATTTGATCTGGATGCTTTTTTTTGTCATAATTTTTCCTCCTCTTTTTACGTCCTGATTCAGATGGTTATTTTATCCTGATTCTTTCAGCAATCTCACTGAGCTTCCGCAGTCTGTGGTTCACGCCGGATTTTCCTACCGGCGGTTCCAGATATTCCCCCAGCTCCTTTAAGGGGGCATCCGGGTTTTCCAGGCGGACCTCTGCCATCTGTCTCAAATTATCCGGCAGATTTTGAAAACCATAATGATCCCTGATATATTCGATATCTTCAATCTGTCTGGCGGCAGCGTTCACCGTCTTGGTAATATTGGCCGCCTCACAATTTACTCTTCTGTTAATGGAATTGCGCATCTCTTTCAGTATGCGCAGATTTTCCAGCTTCATCAGGGATACATGGGCTTCACAGACATTTAAAAGATCCACAATGCCTGAGCCCTCCTTCAAATAAACGACGTAATACTTCTTCCGAAGCACAATTTTTGCATCTATATCAAATCCCTGTATCACACTCTGCAGTCTCTTTGCCTTCTCCTGGGTTGTGCAGACAAATTCCATATGATATCCCTTTCTGGGATCGCTGATGGAACCAATGCTTAGGAAGGCTCCTCTTAAAAATGCTCTCTGACAGCAGGAATTCTTGATCAACAGATGACTTACGGGTTCCTCCAGGTTTCCCAGCTTGGATAAAAGCTCCTGCATCTGCTCTTTACTGATTCCAGCACCAGTATCTATATTATATGTTTTTTTCAATAATGTAAAGCCTTTTCTTCGGGCGGCTTCATTTTCCATCTGAAATCCGATGGTATAATTGCCCTCACTATCACGCCCATATTGACCGCAGTAGTTCATCATGGCCGCAAGCTCTGCAATCTGACAGTGCCTCGCCGGACTGATGTGTCTTGCCAGCTCCTCTTTTACCTCGCCTGAAAATGACATGAATTTTAAACTCCCTGAGAGACAACATCACGGTGATACAGCTTCATTCCATAGCTTCCCTTGTCCTTCATGCGCTTGTACAATTCATTGGCAAGGGTAACGCTTCTATGCTTTCCTCCGGTGCAGCCGATAGCAATCACCAGACGATATTTTCCCTCCTTCACATAATTAGGGATGAGAAAGGCTATCATATCAATAAGTTTTTTCATAAACTCTTCCGATTCCGGAAACCCCATGACATATTCCTGCACCTCCCTGTCATTTCCCGTTTTGCTCTTTAATCCATCCACATAAAAGGGATTGGGCAGGAACCGCACGTCAAACACCAAATCTGCATCCGCCGGAATCCCATGCTTAAAGCCAAAGGACATGACCGTTATCATGAGACTATTATATTCCTTGTTCCTGATAAAAATACGATCTAATTCTTCCTTTAGTTCTCTTGTGAGCAGATTGGAGGTGTCGATCACATAATCCGCATTTCTGCGGATGGTCTCCAGCACCTTTCTCTCCCGGCGCACACCATCCTCCACTCTGCCGTCCTGGGACAGGGGATGCACACGCCTGGTTTCCTTGTATCTTTTAATCAACGCATTCTCATCCGCATCCATGAACAATATTTCAAATTTGTAGCCCTTTTCTTTCAGGCCTTCCAAAATCCTGGTGACATCCTCAAAGGACTGATCCGCACGCACATCCAGGCCCAGCGCCACCTTGCTGCTCTCACTGTTTGGCATGGCAATCAGCTCCACAAATTTCTCAATCAGAGAAACCGGAAGATTGTCCACGCAATAATACCCTGCGTCCTCCAACATTTTCAGCGCCGTACTCTTTCCTCCGCCGCTCATGCCTGTCACTACAACAAATCTCATAGTCCTTAAAATCTCCCCAAAAATACGATCTCAGGCTGCAGCTCCACATGAAATATATCCTTCACGCGCTCTCTTATCTCATCCACTACATCCTTTACGTCTGCTGCCGTTGCCCTTCCTGTGTTCACTACAAAGCCACAGTGTTTGTCTGACACTCTGGCCCCTCCGATCTGAAAGCCCCTCAAACCCGCCTTCATAATCAGCTCACCTGCAAAATACCCCTCCGGACGCTTGAAGGTGCTTCCCGCACTGGGATATTCCAAAGGCTGCTTTTCCCTTCTTCTGGCTGCAAGATCCTCCATTTTCTCCTGAATAAGCTGCCTGTCTCCGCCCTCCAGTTCAAAGGCCACCTCTGTTACCACAAAGGGATGGTTTTTTATGGTGCTGGTCCGGTAGCCAAATTCCATGGATTCGTTATCCAGAAGCAGCACTTCCCCGTCGCGGCTTGTCACAGTGACCTCTGTGACCACCTGGCTCATTTCTCCCCCGTAGGCGCCCGCGTTCATCACAACGCCGCCTCCCACAGTGCCCGGTATGCCGCAGGCAAACTCCAATCCCGTAAGCCCATGCGCAAGAGCCGCCTTTGCCACCTGGGAGAGCAGCGCTCCCGCCCCTGCAATCATACGGCTTCCTTCCACCCTGATCTGGCTCATTTTTCTGCCGATCTGCAGAATCACGCCCCTGTAGCCCTCATCACTCACCAATAGATTGCTGCCGTTGCCCAAAATAAAAAAGGGTTCCTCTATGGCAGTCAGATATTTCTGCACCTTTAAAAGCTGCTCCTTATTTTCCAGCTCGATGAAGCAATCAGCTTCCCCTCCGATGCGAAAGGTCGTGTGCTCCGACATCCGTTCCCTCAGCCGGATGTTCTCTGACGGTACAAAGCCTTTTAACGCCTCAAGTGCTGCTTCACTGATCATAAATCTATCTTCTTTCTATGCTTGTTTTCTTATTGAAACATCAATTTGAACCATCAATGCAGAATCAAACCGGCCGCGCCGTAAATTCCGGCGTCATTTCCCAGGGTGGCCAGAACAAATTTTGCATTCCTGCAAGGCGCATAGGCATACTTCTCAAAGCAGGGGCGGATATAAGTAAAAAGAATTTCCCCAGCCTTGGAAACGCCTCCCCCGATTACAAAAGCCTCGGGGTTGACCACACCTGCCACCGCCGCCAGGCCCTTTCCCAGATAATCACCGAATTCCTCCGCAATTTCCACTGCAACGGCATCCTTTTCCTTGACAGCGTCAAAAACAGACTTTGCGCTCACCTTGTCGTTGCGGAGAATACTGGGCGTATCGTCCTTGGCAAGACGTCTCTTTGCCAGACGCACCAGCCCCGTTGCGGAAGCATACTGCTCCAGACAGCCCTTGTTTTTGCAGTTACAGCATTCGGCTTCATTGTCCTCGATATGGATATGCCCGATTTCGCCGCCTGCGCCGTTTGCTCCTGTCACAATGTGCTCGTTTACAATAATGCCGCCGCCCACTCCGGTTCCCAGCGTCACTAACACCATATTTTTATAGCCCTTGCCTGCGCCCATCCACATTTCTCCAAAAGCCGCAGCATTGGCATCGTTCACCGCCTTTATGGGAACGTTAAAGTATGCCTTCATCTTCTCGGGAATGGAAAAGTCGCTCCAGCCCAGGTTTACCGAGCTGCCCACCAGATTTCCCTCACTGTCATATGCTCCCGGCGCGCCAATGCCGATGCCCGCCAGATCAGCTTCCGAGATTTGTCTTTCCTGCATTTTTGCCAGAATGCTCCTTGCCGTATCCGGCAGAATCCCGGCGCCTGCGTTTTCTTTATTGGTGGGAATCTCCCACTTTTCCAAAAGCTGTCCCTCTACGTCAAACAGCCCCAGCTTTACCGTTGTGCCGCCAACATCCACTCCAAAAGCGTATTTTCCCATCTGTCAATCCTCCCCATCCTCTTCTCTTTTTCTGGCCAGAGAATTCTGTACTCTGGTGTACAGCTCCTGCGCCGCATTATACCCCATCTTTTTCTGGCGGTGATTCGCAGCCGCAGACTCGCAGATGATGGCGAGGTTTCTCCCAGGACGTATCGGAATATTATGGCAGACAATTTTGTTGCCCAGATATTCCGTGTAATTTTCCTCCAGGCCCAGTCTGTCGTATTCTTTATCCTTATCCCAGTCCTCCAGGCGGATCACCATGTCCACCTGCTGCGTATCCTTCACGGAGGATGCGCCGAAGAGCGCCTTCACATCCACAATCCCTATGCCTCTTAGCTCAATAAAATGCTTCGTGATATCGGGCGCAGAACCAATCAGCGTATCATCGCTTACCTTGCGCAGCTCCACCACATCGTCTGTGACAAGCCGGTGCCCTCTTTTTACCAGCTCCAGGGCCGCTTCCGATTTTCCGATGCCGCTTTCCCCTGTGATCAGCACGCCCTCTCCATATACGTCCACCAGTACGCCGTGGACGGAAATGCAGGGAGCCAGCTTTACATTCAGCCACCTTATGATCTCCGCCATAAAGGACGATGTAGTCTTTTTAGTGGACAAAAGGGGGACGCGGTGCTCCAGGGCCGTCTCCAGAAAAATAGGGTCTGGCTTCATTTCCCGGCAGAACACAATACAGGGAATATCATAGGCCATAAGTTCCCCGTAAACCTCCCGCTTGCGTTCCTCACTGAGGCTCTCCATGTAAGTATATTCCACAAAACCGATAATTTGCAGTCTTGCGGCGTCAAAATGCTCAAAATAGCCTGCCATCTGCAGCGCCGGGCGGTTGATATCAGGCTGCGTGATACGGATGCTGGTTACGTCAATCTCCGGTGTGAGATTTTCCAGCTTCATCTTTTCAATGATTCGGGTTAAGCTGACACTTGCCATAGGATCAATCTCCTTTTTCTTTTCACATTAATTTGATTGTAACACAAGGCGGCAGTTATGGGAAGAGCGTATATTCCCTAAGTTTCCGCAGTTTTATCCACAAGGCTCTAAATCCATTTACATTCGCATTAAGCAGTGATGCTTTCTCTTGCTCTTCCTTCTCCTTATCCGAAGTTCATTATAAATAATATTTTCCATCAAATGTGTTTCTTCCACCTGTCGGAAACCATTTGATAATAATATCTTTGGACTTGAATTGCTCCCGGTCACATATATATCGACATTTTCAATGTGCAGAAGTGAATTCAATACCTCTTCAAAATCTGCCAGCATTTGTACTTCGTCCAGTAAAACGTAATATGGTTCCTTATCTGTAATTAGAGCATATGAGCCAGCAAATAATCTCTAATATTATGCCTCTTATTTTGCATATTGCAAATTTTTATTGAAATCTAAGGGCACATTTGCACCGTTTTTTCACCATTTTGCTGTGTAATCATTTATACCAGCATATCACTATATCCGGCCAAGTTAATGCCATCAATTCTCCGATACGAAGTCCTGTCGCCAAAGCCACAATTAACAAATTATAATAAATAATGGATTCTGGAATTGGCAAAACGCGTAAGAAAAATCGTCCATGTGAGTTCGTTGCCTTTTTCCTCCCCAGGTAAAATCCAAAATGTCTAATGAAATCCGTATCAGGTAAATATAGTAACTCTCATCAATGCAAGGCAGAGAACGGTCGCAAAGCCCATAAGCAATGACTTTTCGACCGTTCTCTTATTCACTCCAGCTGCCAAAGATAAGCTTGTAACACAAGGTACAATTAAAGGAAGTATCTGCTCGTACCCACGGTAGAATCTTCTCCCTTGTTCTCCGTATAATAATTATCAATAATCTCCATATTCTCGATATACCATCCTTCATCTCGGTAGGATGCCTCTATTATTTTTACAGTGTCCTGACTAATATCATCCTCCAGCAATGCGATAAAACGAACCATTGGCTTCCCATCCTTATGGAACAGCGCAGCTCCGATATACCTCTCCAAATCCCACCAATTCTCTGCATCTCCGAATTTATCAGGCTGACTTAGCGCAATATCCGGATTATGGATAAAATTCTTGGGATACTCCCGCCATTCGTTGTCATCATCAAAATAGAGCAGGGAAATCTCTGCTGCTCCGTAATTACTGCCAGTATCGCATCTTACTAATAAGACATCCGCCTTTCCGTTTCCAGACAAATCCCCTGTAGCTAAATAGGAGCTGTAATATCCCATATAATCCTTTACCACCAAAGCGTTCCCGACAGCAGCAGTCAGCTGTGTATAGGCTTCATCACCGGACCGGACATCTTTTACGTATACTCTGTCCTCCTCCCCATCTCCATTTAAGTCACTTCTTAATTCGATTCCCATATCAATGGGAATGTCCGCAGTCTGATGGACAGTTTCATTTTCTTTTATTTGAATACCGCATCCAAGTAAACATAGCGCCACACACATTATTACTATAAAGGCTGTTCCATTCCTTATCCAGAATAAAGTCACATTTTTCCCTGCCATTTTTTCTTTTCTCCAACAAATCAACCTCCGGAGCGTTTTTACGCGACGAGGCGGTGTGAAATCCGCGCAAAAGGGCCATCTGCCAAATCCATACAGTCCACATACTGACTGCCGATTTTAAATGCGTAAAAGCTTCTGTGCTCTGCCGTCATGCTTTCCTCTGTACTTTCTGGCTGGTTATTATCCTGAAAATAGGCCGGCAGATAGGTTTCTTCCATATGCAGATCATCCCTTGTCATATTTTCAAGGTAAACATACAGGATAGTGCTGGCATCCTCCATTATAATGGCGTACTCGTATCTGTCTGACCAATCCGCCAAAGCCACATATGCTTCACTGGAGAAATTATCTTTATCAAAATACAGCTGGTTCGTCTGTCCCGCATAGCTTAGCTGCTCTGCGGCCAGTCTCTCCTTTTCCTTTGTAAATTCATTAGGCGTTTGCGAAACGCCAGAACCCGCATAAATACGGGATTCTTTTGTTGCTAAAAATAAAAATCTCCTCACGGTTTGTGGTATAATGGAGTTGCTGAAAACCATAAATCACATCCCGAAAGGAGACACT
>DXGH01000030.1 GCA_019114005.1 Candidatus Acetatifactor stercoripullorum | reverse complement strand
ATCGTTGTAATCCGTTACTCCGTCGTTGTTCGGGCCGTAATCCGTATCGTTGTAATCCGTTACTCCGTCGTTGTTCGGGCCGTAATCCGTATCGTTGTAATCCGTTACTCCGTCGTTGTTCGGGCCGTAATCCGTATCGTTATAATCCGTTACTCCGTCGTTGTTCGGACCGTAATCCGTATCGTTATAATCCGTTACTCCGTCGTTGTTCGGGCCGTAATCCGTATCATCATAGTTGAGAGAGCCGCTGCTGGCAGCTGGCTCCTGGCTCTGCGTTACCGCAGCCTTATGCTCAGCTCTCAGAACCCTTCCGGTTACCGCATGGATATCATATTCATATTCATTTCCGTTCGCAGTAAATTCCAGCTCAAAAACTGTGGTACCGTCGTCATGGTCAAACTCCTTATCCTCAAACATTGCATCCGCCGCTTTGACATTTGCCTGAGCCAGCGCAATTTCTTGTGCTTTTTCCAGGGTAATATAAGGAGAAGGACTGCCGCTTTCGGCATAAGCTGAATCATAATCGTCTTGTTCAATCGTCACAACGCTGGAAGAAAGACCCAGCCCTTTCACCGCTTCCTGCGTGCTGGTACTCATATCAACCAGAAAATCATCGTCTGGAAGTATCGATCCGGGCTCAAGCTGCAAGACGATATTCTTTTTATTTCCGTCAATATCCTCTACGAAGTAGCCCGCTTCATTGATTTCTACAATCAGATCCTTTAAAACATCCTCACAGTTTTTGCCGATATAATCCAGATACGTTTCCACAATGCCTTTCCCATCATCGTTCCTGCCAGTTAAAGCAGTCACACGCCCCTCTTCGTCATATGCAATCTGAATTTCCGGATTAACGCTTAAAATAAGTGTGCCTGTTTCCTGCAATGCCTTCCCCTCTGCAGCAGAGTATCCACATCCGGTCAGAAGGACTGCTGACGCAACAGCCAGGGAAGAGACCGTCACTAAAATTTTTCTTCTTTGTCTCATATCGATTGCTCCTTTCAGTTTCTATTTGGCTTTTGTTTTACCTTACATTCATAGATTACGGAACTCTAATTTCAAAAGTGGGGTAATCTGGAAATTTTTGAAATAAATTTAGTCGTCATCATCGTCATCGCCATAGTCGCTGTAGTTACTTCCACCGTCGTCACTATCTGGAGCATCGTCATAGTCTGTATTTCCATTGTTATAGTCTGTTACACCATCATTGTCCAATCCGTAATCCGTATTGCCATAATTGCTGGAACCAGAAGATGCCGGAGGCGTAACCGTTGGCTGAGATGGCTCCGGCAGTGGAGCCGAAGGCGTTTGCTCTGGCTGGGATTCCTCCGGCAGCGGAGCCGACGGCGTTTGCTCTGGCTGGGATTCCTCCGGCAGCGGAGCCGAAGGTGTTTGCTCTGGCTGGGATTCCTCCGGCAGCGGAGCCGAAGGCGTTTGCTCTGACTGGGATTCCTCCAAAGAGGAGCTGTCCTCCATGCTTTCCTCCCTCTGCATGCTTTTATGGTTGACAATTTCAATCGTAATCCGTCCGTCTAAATGCTCCGCCACTCCTACACGAAGCTCCGCTCCATATTCCTGAAACAGCGCTTCGTCCGGGGAATCAATGGAGAACGAAACCTGCCCGCCCTCAGAGAGGAAGCCCATCTCTATCGCCCGGTCAATCAGCTCATTAGACACCGTTACTTTATTCTTGCCTTTTCCGTCATAGCCTTCCAGCAGTCTTTGCCCATCTTCATTCACTCCTGCAAGCCCCACAACCGTGCCCTGCCGGTTCAAATCCAGCTGTACCTGCGGATTGATGGTGAGATAGATTCGAGAATAAGGCCGCATATAGCTCTGATAATAGCTGACGCCCCAAAATAGCAGAAAGCAAACTGCGACTGCCGCAATTCCGCTGCTGATCCACCTGATAGTGTACTTCTGCTTTCCCGGGCTTTCCTTCATCAGCACGGGCTCGTATACCGTCTGCCCTGTTTCGTAACGAAGATTAGCCGCTTTAAAAAATCTGCCTTCTTCATCCAAAAGCACCACATAACCAGGGTGACATTCCATAACCAGATAACTCATCGCGCTGCCACTCCTTTCATCACCTGCTTTAAATGCCCTCGGATAATTTCATAGCCGTTAGTATAAATCAGCAAAAGGGCTACCATGTATTTACGATGTCTCTCCAGTGTTTTTCGTTCCACACCACTGCCGGAGGCAAGCCGTCCAATGGGCAGCCGTTTTGTCTGCAGCATTTCGTCTAACAGCTCCGGATTTTCCTTTGCATATTGCAGCGCCCTCTTGCAAGCCTCCAGCGTACGCTGCTGCTTTGGACAATTATCTGCCACATCGCTGAGGCTGACCCCAAATTCCTGCATCTGCCGGCTCAGCTCTTCAATTTCTGTCCGGGTAGCATCCCGAGATGCCGCATTTTCTTGATAGTCCTGTCCATCGGCCAGCGTTTCCTCAAGAGTCGTATCCTCCTCCCCGGTCGGCGTACTCAGTGAAATCACATGCCTATGGCGCTGTTCTTTACGGCTGTAATCGATCAGACGGCTTTTTATCAGCATAGACGCATATTTCAGGAAAGCCCCCCGTGTGCGAGAATAGCTTCCAATGGCTTCGTGAAAAGCAATCATGGAAATGCTTAATTCATCATCATGCCCTTCAATGGGCGGACGCTTTAAGAATTTTGCTGTTTCCGCCTTTATAAAGGGCATATATGTACCGATAAGGTGGTCTGCCGCCTGTATGTCATTTTTTGCCGCATAGACCTGTTGGACAATTTTGTGCTCATCATTCATGCAGCAATCTCCTCCTATATATAGAAATACGGCCCCTGCTTCTTAAAACTGGGGTCGCTTCTGCAAAAATTTATTTACGAAAGCTTTTGATAAAATTTTATATCAGCTTAGATTGAGGTGAAACCGCAATTTCGTAAAGACCATGTAAAATCAAACTAAAATGCCTGATTATTTTGGCTGATTTCAGGAGGATTTTCATATGCTGTCGAGAAACCGGGAGCTTTCAGCATAAAAAGAGAAAGAGGCAGCTGTTTCTAATCAAAGCTGTCTCTTTCTCATAACCGGCCTGATGCCGGACTTTATTCATAGGACATATACTGAGAATACTCATCCCAGATATTGCAAATCCATGTTTTCCCCTGATTGAACACGATTTCATTGCCGTTCTCATCCAGGAAAATGTTGGGATCATAATCCCCCTCCCGGCTCCAGGTTCCCTTGATCACCCTGCCGTTTGTAAACACATAGGCGTCTCCCGTTCCATGAACGCCAAAGGCCAGATAATCCAGATTTGCAGGATCTCTTACCTCTCCATGACAGATTTTGAATACTACATTGCTCACGGCAATCTGCTCTCCATTCATTTCATCCGTGTGGGCAGCGCCGTACTGGGTACGGTAATATAAGCCGTCCTCTTCATTATAGGTAAAGCAGGGATTGGCATTGCCGTAACCGCCGCTGTTGGAGGAGGTGCCTCCGGGATAAATCTTGGTTGCCTCAGGATAATCCGCATATTCCGCCCGCTGTCCGTCCGCAGCGAAGGTAAAAGCCTGCACAAAACGGTTCGTATATTCCGTCTCATACCCAAGGCGGTCCACAGCCTCATTGTAGCCGTCAATAAACAGATAGCCCGTATATTCCGTGGCATAGCCGGATCTGGAAATACGGTCAAAGGCCTCCGGAGCGGCTACATCTATGCCCTCCACCGCCTGGCTTACATTGTCAATTCTGTCTGTGTTGATGATCGGCCCTACAAAGGGAATTGCAAGGCCCCAGTTTACAAATATGGAATCATAGGCCATAGCCTCATACACATAATAATCCCGGGCGCTGCGCACAGGCCCAATGTGATCCAGATCGTCATAATCCTCAAACAATGCCATGAGACGAGTGATGCGTCCCTCCACAGGCGCCTCGTACACAATGCTCGCCTGAGAAATGCCATACTGGGGCAGGGATGGCTTATTGTTCGGCATAATCACTGCCATATTTCTTCTCTTTACTACAGCCTCATCCTTCCACTCCCCTGTGAGGTAGCTCTGCATCTTGCCGTCCACCACGGTCCGTTCTGTAATCACAGTGTCTCCAGAGGGCTGCGCCTGGTCCTCTCCCCCCTGTGTTTCACTGGCTATGGGCTGTCCCTCCACAGTGTGGACTACAGAAGCCGCATCTTCGTTATTTCCACAGCCTGTAAGAATACCCATTGCCACAATCATTGCTGCAAGTACTTTCTTTTTCATACAAAATCCTTTCCTTTTGTTACTGGGCCCCTTTTCCTCAGGGCTGTCTGTCTTATTTTAGCTCTTTCCAATGCCTTTTGTCTATTTATTTGCACAAAATTTTCTTAGAAATTTTTAGAAGCATAAACCCGGCGCCGTTTTCACAGCACCGGGCTTTCTTTTTTTCCGAGGTTCAGATTTTTTATCACTGCTGCGGCTGCGCTTTTACAATTCCATATGCCCAGTCTGCAAACTTTCTGGCTCCAATAATATCCGCATCATTACCCTTCAAATTCTTTAATACACCCACAATGCAGAATACCAGCACAAAAATGCTCACAAGAGCTTCTACCAGTCCGTCTGCAACACCCCAGATATGGGAAATAATGGGAATCTCATACAAAAAGTCAAATACTCCCAGCACTGCGGATACTAAATTTCTTGCCACGCACAGGCAGATGGCTTGAATGATCTGGCGGGTTGCCCACTCATTTTTCTCCGCAAGCAGTACCACGCCTGCCAGCAGAAACAGCACTGTGGAGTACCCCAGATATGCGAGAATAAACGCCGACACAGTGTAGAAGCACAGTCTAATTCCATATTTTCCTTTTTCCATTGATAAACCCTCCTCAATATTATTATTTTCAGGAATACATAATGTCAATATCAGTATAGCGTAAAAGGCAATTTATTGTCAATGAAAGATAATACTTTGATGTCACTTGTCAAATTCCCCTTCATGCTCCTTGAAAAATTCATAATAAGCGCGCACACTGGGGAGCTCTGTCCATTTTTTGACATCCACAGGCTCTTCGTCCATATCGTATATTTTTGCATTTTTTATGGACAGTACAAAGGGAGAGTGGGTGGAAATAATAAACTGGCATCCAAAAAAGCGGGCGGAGTCCTCCAGAAATTTCACAAGCTCTTTCTGTCTTTGGGGAGACAGGCTGTTTTCTGGCTCGTCCAGAAGGTACAGGCCATTGTCCTTTATCTTTTCCGAAAAATATAAAAAAGCGCTTTCCCCGTTGGAATGCTCCCGCACATTATCCATCAGGCGGCTCCGCACATACTTAGACTGTGTTTTCTGGCGGGCAGTGGTCACCTTTTTGAGCTGTTCGTAGTCCTCCAGAGAGCGCATTTGGAAATGAGAATATTTGGCGTCCAGATATTCCTCAAACAAATCCTCCCTTTTTCTGTCTACGCCCTCGTTGAGGCTTCTCAGATTCAGCATAAAATCAAACACATCATCACTGGTGATAATTCTGCTGCCCCTGGGAATCGGCTTGTACACTTCATAATCGCACATGGCCGTATAATCCTCAAAAAAATTGCTGCGGTTGTACAGAGAATCCCTCTCCAGGCCCAGCTTTTCTGCAATTACATTCAGGACCGTGGTTTTTCCGCAGCCATTGCCTCCATATAAAATTGTGACAGGCTCAAAATCAAGCATAGTAAGCCGGTGTCTGACCAGCACCTGAAAGGGATAATAGGAGTCATAGCAGGTCCTTCGTATCCTTATAAAAAAGCTGTGCTCCCGGTCCTCATCGGGAAAAGAAAAATGCTTTAAATAAATCATCATCTGCCTCTTGCATTTCCTGTTTTTAGGTGTATGATATAGAAGGCATTTTACCATAAAAAGCAAAGGCACGAAACTGGTCATAATCACCAAAAACGGGTTCCAAAGCAGCGGCCGGAGTTTCTCACCTGACTATATTTTATACTGAGAAAGGAAATATGCCGTGAAGAAGCACGAAATGGACCTTTTAAGCGGGTCTTTGTGGAAAAAAATTTTGACGTACAGTATTCCCCTGATGTTTACAAACATTCTCCAGGTGGTGTTCAACATGTCGGACATTGCCGTGGTGGGAAAATTTGTGGGCCCCATTGCCCTGGGAGCGGTTGGCTCCACTAGTATTCTTGTAACATTATTTACGGGGCTTTTGATCGGTTTGGCCAGCGGTGTAAACGCTCTGACCGCCCTGCACATCGGTTCCAGAAACGAAAAGGATATCCGGGAAACCGTACATACCTCCGCCATTCTCTGCCTGCTTGCGGGAATTTTGATTATGCTGATAGGCGTTTGCTTTGCGCCCGCCATTTTAGAGGCCATGAACACCAAGGAGGAGCTGATTGCTGATGCCGTGCTGTACCTGCGCATTTATATGCTGGGAATGCCCGCCCTTGCCCTCTACAATTTCGGCAATGCGGTTCTAAGCGCTGCAGGAGACACTAAGCGCCCTCTGTACTATCTTTCCCTGGCCGGTGTTATCAATGTGGTTTTAAATCTGTTTTTTGTGATCGTATGCCATCTTGGCGTTGCGGGAGTGGCCCTTGCCAGCATTATCGCCCAATATATTTCCGCCTCCCTGATCCTGCGGTCTCTCTTCCAAAGCCAGGAAAGCTTTTCCCTTCGCATGGCTTATCTAAGGGTGGACTCTGCCAAGCTGATCCGCATTTTGCGTATTGGCCTGCCCTCCGCCCTTCAATATGCCCTTTTTGCCATCGCCAATCTGTTTGTGCAGACCAGCGTAAATTCCTTTGACCATGTGATGGTGGAGGGCAATTCCGCTGCCGCAAATGCGGATTCCCTGATCTACGATATGATGGCCGCCTTCTACACCGCCGCTGCAAGCTTTATGGCACAGAATCTGGGGGCGCACAAAAAGGACAGAATTTTAAAGAGCTATCTGATCAGCCTGACTTATTCCTTCTTCCTGGGGCTGATTCTGGGAGTGGGCCTGTATCTTTTCCGGTATCCCTTCCTCTCCATCTTTACCAGCGACAGCGCCGTGATAGAGGCGGGCATCAAGCGTCTCTCCATCATGTCCCTGTCCTACGCCGTTTCCGCCTTTATGGACTGCACCATCGCGGCCTCCAGGGGACTGGGACGGACCGCCATCCCCACTGTTATTGTGATCATGGGCTCCTGCGTGTTCCGCATCATCTGGATTTATACGGTTTTTGCATACTTTGGCACCATAGAATCTCTCTATCTTTTGTATGTATTTTCCTGGCTCTTTACCGCTGTCGCAGAAGGAGTGTATTTCATCAAGATATACCGCCGCTGCATGGCGGCGGAGGGGCTGGCTGATGCGGCTTAGTTTCCTGGTATAAACAGGTTGGGCCCCGTCTTTGTAAGCCATTGGCTGATTTTTTCCGCCAGCTGATCTTTTATAATTTTGCCAGACAGATCATTTTTGTGCAGCCAGGATGCAAGGGGCGGCGCAATGGTTCCGCACCAGTTGGGATACCCCAGGAAAACCACATCATAGCTCGCCAGATTCTCCACGCTCTCTTCCAGCTGGGGGCGTGCGTCATCGCCTCGTTCCTGATTGGCGCGGGCAAGGCATTCATCCCAGTCGCTGGGGGGAAGCAACAGCATCCACATCATCCGCCAAAACAGCGTTGTCCGCCCAGGAAAAATAAGCCACCAAAATATTTGTGATATCCGTATCGCCAGACTGCTCCATGGATTCTGCTTCCTCTGTGGCCATACCGTGATCATTGCTTTCCGTTTCCGATACACTGCTGTCCAAAGCAGCCTCCTGTGTTGCAGCAGTGACGCTGTCCGAGGGTTCCGAAGCATTTGTCTGTGTTTCCCCCAGCATTCCACAAGCTGTAAGCGAAAAAACCATTGCCGCGGCTGATAAAATCGAAAGTATTTTTTTCATCCATCATACCTCCCGTTGCTTTTTATTTTCTGGCCTTATTATAAAGCGGATCTCATCCGGTGGCTAATACTTATCTTTTATCCTTATCCATACATTTTTTGTATAGGTTCCAAAATATCAGCCTATCAGCCATATCAGCTCCTAAAAATACAAGCTGGCTTTTTTAAATAGCTAAAAAGCATTTGAAGAGTCAATATATTGATTTTTGGGCACTTGCGTGATATCTTAAAACAAAGGAGGATTCAATATGGAAATCCGTGTTTTAAAATACTTCCTGATGGCAGCCAGAGAAGAGAACATTACAAAAGCCGCCACTCTGCTTCATCTGACTCAGCCTACCCTGTCCAGGCAGCTGATGCAGCTGGAGGAGGAGCTGGGCGTACAGCTCTTCCGCCGCAGCAAGCATCGGATCATCCTGACAGAGGACGGAATGCTTTTGCGCCGTCGAGCAGAGGAAATCGTAGCTCTGGCTGATAAAACAAAAGAGGATTTCCTGCACAGGCAGGATGAGCTGGCAGGCATCATATCCATTGGAAGCGGGGAGCTTCGAAGTTCCCAATTTCTGGCGCGCCTGATTTCAGGTTTTCAAAAGGAAAATCCCCTTGTTCAGTTTACCTTCTACAGTGGAAACTCCGACAATATCAAAGAGCGGCTGGAGCGGGGGCTTTTGGATGTCGGCCTTTTGCAGGAGCCAGTAGATATTGTAAAATACAGCTTTATTCGAACGCCCGTCCGTGAACAATGGGGGGCGTTTGTCAGCGTAGACTCTCCTCTGGCAGAAAAAGAGACTGTTTCGCCCGCAGACCTGGCGAACATGCCTCTGATTCTGCCCGGACGGGAAAATCTGCAGAACGAATTGCGTAACTGGTTCGGCTCCTATGGGGAAAATCTGCAAATCACAGCCAGCGGAAATCTTTTATATAACCTGGCCATGTTAGCCCGGGAGAACGGCAGCTGCGTTCTGACCCTTGATATGGCTTGTGAATATCCGGGAATGCGCTTCATTCCCCTTTCACCTTCTATGGATTCAGGTACTGTACTGGTCTGGAAAAAAGCGCAGGCCTTCTCTCCTGCAGCCGACGCCTTCCTTGCTTATCTTAGAAATACTCAGAATGTATAACACAAGATTATTTATAAGCATTAGACATTATTTTTTTACCATAGCCTGTCGGAAAGGAGTGAATCAATGACCATACAAGAAGCCAGTGAGCGTTATAACATTCCCATGGAAATCCTGCGGGAATATGAAAGCTGGGGGCTGTGCGGTGAAATTAAGAAAATAATGGGCTCTTGGCAGTATGATAATACAGATTTAGAACGCCTGAGCCTGATTATGACCCTGCACGACATTGGGTTTGAAAGTTCCGAGATCGAAGCCTACATGCGGCTGCGGGAGCAGGAAGGTACAGACGCACAGCGGATGAGAATGCTGAATCAAAAACGCAGCTGCACACTGGATGAGATTCACTTCCGTGAACGTCAGCTGGAACGGCTGGATTATCTTCGCTTTCATGTCCGTAAACAAACCATTGATACAAATTTCAAGGAGGAATAAGAATGAAAATCCAAGACAAAAACACATTTGACCAACAGAATGTTTTCGGCCAGGGAAGTGCCAACACCGCTTTTGCTCAATACTTTATTGGGAATTCCTATTTAAATCCCCTGACCAGGCCCGGTGAAAGCACCGTGGGTTTGGCAAACGTCACCTTTGAGCCGGGCTGCCGCAACAACTGGCACATTCATCATGCAAAAACAGGCGGCGGGCAGATTCTCATCTGCACTGCAGGTGAGGGTTGGTACCAGGAGGAAGGCAAGGATGCTGTAAGCCTCACTCCCGGCACGGTCATCGTCATCCCGCCGGAGGTGAAGCACTGGCACGGCGCCAAGGCCGACAGCTGGTTCAGCCACATTGCCGTGGAAGTGCCCGGCGAAGAAACAAACAACGAGTGGCTTGAACCGGTAGATGACGAAAGCTATTCCAAACTGCAGTAAAAAGGCCGAAATGCGAAAGGAGTTTTGCTTTATGATGAACAACTATCGTACAACCGATCCGGAATTTATGGAACGCTTTGAGCACTTTGCCTTTGATGAAGTGGTAAACGAGCCTGGGCAGGAGCTGGAACCTGTCACCCGGCATATGGCGATTCTGGCCGCATTGCTGGGCTGCCAGGGAATTGACACTTTCTGGGAAGAGCTGCCTGATGCCCTGGATGCCGGTGTTACCCCAGTCATGGTCAAAGAGATTGTCTATCAGGCAGTGGATTATTTGGGAATCGGCCGGGTGCTGCCCTTCCTGAAAGCCACAAACGAGATTTTAATGCAGCGCGGCGTATCCCTTCCTCTGGAGGGCCAGGCTGCCACCACCATGGAAAACCGGTTAGAAAAAGGCGCTCAGGCCCAGGCGGATATCTTCGGTCCTCAGATGCTGGAGGCATGGAAGGCCGGTCATATCAACCGCTGGCTGGCGGCTAACTGCTTTGGGGATTACTATACCCGCAGTGGCCTTACCCTGGCCCAGCGGGAGATGATCACCTTCTGCTTTCTGGCAGCTCAGGGCGGCTGTGAACCCCAGCTGACAAGCCATGCCAAGGGCAATATGAATTTGGGCAATGACAAGGCCTTTCTCATTCGGGTGGTATCCCAGTGCCTGCCCTACATCGGTTACCCCCGCAGCCTGAATGCTGTAGCCTGTGTCAACAAAGCAGCGGAGGGATAAGCTATGCCACTACATCCCCAGCTCCCAACAGTTTACCAAGTCCGGTTCGGAAATATTGCCTATCTGCCCCGGACGGATAAATTTCCGGAGCTGGGGCATTCTTGTGTCAGCTTCTCGAACATATCTAATTTCTTTACTTTACAGCCGGAATCGATATTCTTAAGAATCCCTTAAAGTTAGGGACATCGCCTTTTTTTCTCAAAAGCCTTATGCTATACTTTAACAACCGGTTAAATTTTTCTGCAGAGTGTTTTTATTTAATAGAGAAAAAGGAGAAAATATATATGAAATTACGTTATTACTTAATGATATCCTTCTGCCTTCTGGCTCTGACCGGATGCCAAAGCCCCTCTCAGGAAGCTGCCCCGGCAGCTTCAGAAGCCTCTGAGACAACGGCGGCGCAGCAGACAGACCCCGAAGCAGCCACATCAACAGTTCAGGCAGAAAGTGAAACTCTTTCCCAAACCAACGTTGATCTGAAAGCTCTGACAGATCTGGTAGGAAAGGCCGACTCCGAGGTTACAGCCCTTCTGGGCCAGGGAGAAGAAATGCAAAACGGGGATGGACTTCTTTTGGAGCGCAGCTACACGCTTTCTCTTTTAGGAGAAAATGCCGATGTTTCCTTGTCCTTCAATCTATATCAGGAAGGCTCCGATTTACTGGAACAGGCAGTAATCAATTTAGGCCAGTCTGATTTAAGCGAATACGCCCAGACCTTGACCCAGTTATTTGGCGAGCCCACGGAATCCTATGAAAAGTCTTATATTTTCGTTTCCGATGGTAAGACTCTGATACTGGCCGATCCCTACGGCGATGGAGCCTATATCGAAATATCCCTGGAAGAATAAGTGAAAATTATTTATTCTATCTGAGCCCGGAGCATATTGATTTCCTGAATGAACAGAGAGGCTGCCGGAGAAAACAGATGCTTTTTCTTCCAGATCAGTACGCTTCGGGTCATATGCTCAGGATAAACAGGAACAAACCGCAGCCGGGGGCTGCTGTGAATGGCCAATGCCCCATCCAGGCAGAAGGCACAGCCCAGCCCCTCCTCCACCAGCAATGCCGCATTGGAAAGCAAGGTATAGCTCAGGGGAATGTTCAAATCCTTCTCCTCCCTTTTGAGCCAGTTGAGAATCTCTGCGCGGACCCTCTCCCGCAGCGGCAGGATCAGCGAATAATTTACAACCTCTTCGGGCCTGATGGATTCCCGGAAAGCCAGGGGATGATCGTCCCGCATAAGCACTCCCCAGGTTTCCTTTTGAGAAAGTCTGATAAAATCATACTTAACCGTGTCCACGGGCTCCAGCAGGAGCCCTACATCCAAAAGCCCTTATCCAGCCGGTCTGCCAGCTCTACAATTTCTTCTGCACGCTGCCGGAAAAAAATACCGTCGTCCGTCAGGGTCAGTCTGGATTTGCCCCGAAGCATCAGCGTCGTGCCCAGCTCCTTTTCCAGGTCAATCATCTGCCTGCTTAAGGTGGGCTGTGTCACATGCAGAATGTCCGCCGCTTTTGTAATATTCTCTTCCCCTGCTACTGCAAGGAAATAGCGAAGAGTGCGAAGCTCCATTGGCAGTTACCTCCACTTTCAGGGCTTTCTCCCCCATAAATTACGCAAATCCTTGCAGCAGCTTAAGCACCATTGACTTTGTAATTTCATAAATAGACAAAAAAACATAATCGCCTTGAGCCTGCTTTAAAGCTTCCTTTTGTTTATCCGTTACCACCGTATAAGGGTATATGCCAAACATAAACGGAAAAAAGGCATAGATAAACTCCTGTATGTCACGGACTGTCATCTGCGGAAAAAACTTTTCCAGGCAGCAGGTTACAGCGCGCATAGAATTCCCATATGCCCTCTTGAAAGCAACCAGGTTTTCCATTCGGCTATTGGCCTCCATGTCATAATGATTCATGGACATAAGCTTCAGCAGACGGCTGCGCCTTTCCAAGGAATGGGCCATTTCATCAGCAAATTCATCAACAGACAGCTTCTGACAGCTCTGCCGCATCGCATTCAAATCCTCAATCCATGCCTCGTACTCTTTCTGAAGCAATGCGAGAAATATTTCCTCTTTCGTATGAAAATAATAATAAATCAGCGTACGGGTAAAAGAGGTTTTTGCTCCAACATCCTTAAGCGTCACATCCTTGAAATTCATCGTTTCATAAAGCTCCGCACAGGCATTTATGATTTCCTCTTTTCTTGCGTTGGTCATTTCTTCTGAACCCTTTGGCATAAATGGCACTTCCTTAATTGCTTATCTATTCTATCACAGTTTTTGCCCACTTTTCCGCTTCCGCATAGCCAAGCACTCTGCCTGGCTTCCAGGCTGCAGCCGGACAATGGGACTGCAGGCTTTGCGCCGCTTTTTCAATTCCGCCAAATCTGCGCTGATAGCTGCAGCAATCCTTTCAGCTGCTTTGGCTGTCACTCCGCTGGCAGAAAAATAAGCAACCAATATTTTTTTCATTTTCTTTCCTCTCATTCTGCCGCGCAAGCGGCTTTGTAACCAGAAGGAACTTTGTGCGGCAGCACAAATTCCGGATTGAAAATTTTAATTTTCAATCTTTACACCTTCTCTCCTTTTTTTGACACTGTGTCAATATATAAACAAAAAAATACAACGAAAATGTTGTATTTTTGTCATTTCTATACTGCTGGTAACCGGACTTGAACCGGTACGAGGTCGCCCCCGAGGGATTTTAAGTCCCTTGCGTCTGCCTATTCCGCCACACCAGCAAATGGATGGAGGTGGATTCGAACCACCGAAGCAATTTGCAGCAGATTTACAGTCTGTCCCCTTTGGCCACTCGGGAATCCATCCACGCAAGGCAAATGCCTTAACAATGTGAAATTGTATCACAGTTTTACACAAAATGCAAGCAAAAAAAGCTTGCCCTCTTATGGCTCCATGGGCACCTTCTCAAAATAGTAGAGCACAAAAGGATATTTTGCCAGCTGCATTTCTCCGTAGCCCGCTATGCTGTAGCCCTTGGCTGTCATCTGATCAATATCGCTCTGGGACATGTAATCAGGAGTAAAGTACCAGAACCTGTCGGCGTCCGTGCTGAGATAATTGCCGTTGATTACTTCATTTTCCGGGAAATAAAAGGCTAACACCGTCCATCCAAGATGCTGGACACCGTTGCTTACCAGCTTTACCTCCTCAGGCACCTCTCCCATCAAAGAAAGGGTTTCGGCCGTCTCCTGCTCCTGCCTGTTTACCTCAGCGCTGTAGGACTGGTAATTCTGTATTCCCATGCCAAACAGCAGAGCCAGAACCACCACCAAAACGGCCTTACCCGCTTTTACAGGCCATTCCTTTTTCCATTTCCCGCCCAGCCTTCCAAGAAGCCCAAGGATGCCGTTACACTCTATCACCAGGGTCACAAAAACAACCGCGCTCAAGGGGTACAGATATCTCTCTGCCAGCACGGGCCCCATCAAAAGGCACAGCACATAGGCAAACAAAAGTGTGCCAATCACAGTAAGGGCTCCCACTGCTGCGGCGTATGTAGTATCGGACCAGGCTCTTACGGAGGGTGTATGTATCAGTATGCCAGTCCTGCCATCCTGCCTTTTTATCTCAAAGAACGAGGACTCCGCCAAAAGCAGAATCAGCAGGAAAACCACAAACAAAGGAAGCAGAATCCGGCTCATAGAGGCTCCTCCGGTGAGCATCACAAGGCTTTGCTTTAACGGCAGCAGCTGTGACATCCACCAGTTATTGCTGACGCTTTCCGTGGTGGAAAGCAGACGCTGCAGCCAGGGCAGATAGCCCACAGCAAACACCACTATGGACACAAGCCCCTTGATCCAGGCTTTTCCCCTGTAACGCACAAAATAAGCCACAGCCGTGACAAACAAAAGAATCCCGGCGCTTACCAGCGCGTAATAATGGGCATAAGCCCCAATCAGCGCCCAAAGCACCATTCCCACCCAGGCTGCCTTCCCTCCGCACAGCACCCGGAAGGAGCAGTAAAAGCAGGCCGCCATGGCCAGAAAAGCCAAAGCGTACATTCTCACCTCCAGATTGTATTCCAGACAGGAGGAGGCCAGACCGGAGATCATCACAAAAAATGCCGCCGGGATATTTCCAAAGCGCTTGCGGAAAAAGGTCACCGCCATCACAAGACCGGCCCCAAAGGGCACAAGGGAGGCCAGATGATACACCGGCACTGTGTAACCAAACAGCTCTCCGAACAGCTTCAGCCAACAATAGTACAGAGGCGGATGGCTGTCCCAATAATAGAGCACCTGCATAATTCCCGCCATGGATTTTTGGGCCGTGTTGGCGGAAAAGGCTTCATCCCCCCACAGTACATTGTCAAACATCAGGCTTACGTTGAGAAGCACTACAAACAACGCCAGCAGATAGATACCGGCGGGAAACACATATTTTCGTACAAACCGCACCAGCCACACACTGCGGTATTCCTCCCAGTCCACCTTCACTGCAACCTTCCGGCAGCTTAACAGCCATTCTCCTCCAGCCGTCACAAGAGCCGCCAAAAGCTCCACTGCCGCAAATTTCAAAACAAAGGAAGGGGATCTGTCTATCTTTTCCCAAAAGGAGGTTCCCTCGTCGCATAAAAACACCATAGCTCCAGAGGAAAGCAGAGTAACCAGGAGAGTATATGCCCCATAGCGTAATACCGCCTCCCCTGTGGTGAGCTTCTTTTCCTTATGATAGCTGCGCCAAAGCAGCAGAGGTATTATGGGAATCAGTAATCCGAATATGACCGCCTGCATTCTCTTTTGTCCTTTCTATTTTCCTGTATACTTTAAAATGACCGCGCTGGTGGGGGGCATATCCAGGGTAATCTTGCCCGCCGTAACCGCATACTCCTGTCCCTCCAGGGTATAGCCCTCTTCCCCGGTCTGCAAAAGCACCTTCATTTTTCCGGTCTTTGGTATCCCCAAAGGCCATACCACCAGCTCCTTGGTCACCGGCTCATTGTTGTTGTTCACGGCAATCACACACTGTCCCGCTCTGTTAAACCGCCCATAGGCAAGGAAATTATAATCCGACTCCACGCTCTTGATGGATCCTCTTCTCAGCTCCGGATTCTCTTTTCTAAGGCGGATAATATCTCTGTGAAATGCAATCAGCTCCGTGTCCTCCCTACCCCAGGGATAGCTGCGTCTGTTATCCGGGTCGGTAAAGCCGCACAGACCCGCTTCATCACCGTAATAGATGGTGGGCGCCCCCACCCATGTCATCTGTATCACAACCCCTTCCCGGAAAACGGCCTTGCTCACGTCCTGCTCCGCCGCCTGGGAACCCAGGGTGTTGATTCTTCCAACCTTATGGTTAGTGCGGGTAAGAAAACGGGAGTGATCATGGTTGGACAGCTCATTCATGGCCACCTGCCAGCTTGGCATGGAAAAGCTGGCCGTATGATGACGCATGGCGCCCCAGAAGCTCTCCGCATTGCCCAGCAGATCCTCTCTGAAGTCGTCGCTGTGCTTCTCCATCCCAGTCAAAAACCATGTAACCGGCTCCATAAAAGCGTCATAGTTCATAACCGTATCCCACTCGTCTCCCTGAAGCCAGTCCCTGGTATTTCCATAATGCTCCGCCAAAATAATGGCGTTGGGGTTTGCCTCCTTTACGTTTCGGCGGAATTCCTTCCAGAAATGATGGTTAAACTCTCTGCTGTGGCCCAAATCCGCCGCCACATCAAGCCTCCAGCCATCTGCATTATAGGGCGGCGACACCCATTTTCTTGCAATGTGCATCACATAATCAAACAGCTCCTTAGAGCCCTCATAGTTAAGCTTCGGCAGCGTGTCATGTCCCCACCAGCCGTCGTAGCTGGTATTGCAGGGCCAGCCATTTTGATCACGAAAGTCAAAGTAATTCCGGTAGGGGCTGTCCCCATCGATAAAAGCGCCCTTTTCATAGCCCTCGGCCTTTTCGTAAATGCGCTCCCTGTCCAGCCATTTATTAAAGGAGCCGCAATGGTTGAATACGCCGTCCAGAATTACCTTCATGCCTCTCTTGTGGGCCTGCTCCACAAGCTGCGCAAACAGCCGGTTGCCAGCTTCCAGATTGGCCTTGTTCGTGACACGGTTGATATATTTTGTGGCAGACTGGTTCTCCTTCTGCCCATTTTGCAAAAGCTCCCCTTTTTCATCCACAATTTTACCGTAATGGGGATCGATATAGTCATAATCCTGAATATCATACTTATGATTGGAGGGAGACACAAACAGAGGGTTAAAGTAGATCACCTCCACTCCCAGGTTCTGCAGATAATCCATTTTATCCAGAACACCCTTAAGGTCGCCTCCGTAAAAATTCCTCACATCCATCTGGGCCGGATATGTGTTCCAATCCTCCACCCTCTTTACGGGCTCGCCGATATAGCAATACTCTCCCGTCTCCACATCGTTTGAAGGATCGCCATTACAGAATCGGTCCACATAAATCTGGTACATCACCGCGCCCTTGGCCCAGTCCGGAGTCTGAAAGCCCGGCAGGATCACAAAGTCATAGTACTCATTTACCTCCTGAACCAAACCCCTTACGTCAAAATAACCGGTCAGACGGCCGGTGCGTATCTCAAAATAATAGGAAACCTTCTCGTTGTCCAGCTGAAGCTGAAAAGCGTAAAAATCAAACTGCTCATCGGTTTCCACCTTGTTCATCAGATATCTTTGTCCCTTGTGCACAAAAAACACACAGTCCACATTGTTTTTTGCGGTACGGAACCGTATGGTCACCAGGTCATAGGGAGTGGGCTCCTGGGGAATCACATACTCCCCCGTAGTGTCCGAATAAAGCGCACGCCTGTTAAAAACCGGCCGCATGGAAGAAATATACTGCTGGTTATATTCCGTCTGCCTTATCTTTTCCAAGTCCATAGTTCTACCTGCCTTACAATCATATTCTGTAATATAGTATGCCCAATCCTATTGTACTGAAAAGAAAATATAAGTTCAATAGGAAATCTGCGGATTTACAGGCATATACGGTAAAAAGGACAGCTTTTAAAGGCTGTCCTTTTTAGAGAAGGTATTTCTTTCTTATGGGGTATAGCAAAAAACTATATAATGTATTGGGGGGGGTTACGTATATTATAATAGCATGCGCTCCCCCATTTGACTATTCTCAGAATTCACAAATATTACAAATTTGCTATTCCGTTTTTGTCAATTTTTCACAATGCCTTGTTGTGTAAAATCACCAAAAGCCTTGTGGGCTTTAAGCCTGTGCCGCAAAGAGCCCTTCAAATTCCTCCCGGCCAATCTTTTCCTTCTCCAAAAGAAGCTGGGCACACCTGTGGAGCACTCCTTCATTTTCCAGAATAATGGCCTTTGCCTTTGCATAGCATTCATCAATAATAGACTTGACCTCTCGGTCAATCTCACCGGACACAGCCTCGCTGTGAGCCTTTGCGTGGGCTAAGTCTCTTCCGATAAATACCTCGTCGTCATCATCGTCATAGCAGATCACGCCGATATTTTCCGACATGCCAAAGCGCGTCACCATCCTGCGGGCCACCTTTGTGGCTTTCTTGATATCGCTGGAGGCTCCTGTAGTAATGTCCTTAAAGATAATTTCCTCGGCGATTCTGCCGCCTAAGGACACCATAATATCCTGCAGCATCTCTCCCTTGGTGATAAACATTTCATCCTTTTCCGGCAGGGGCATGGTATAGCCTGCCGCTCCCACTCCCGTGGGAATGATGGAAACCGTATACACAGGGCCTACGTCGGGCAGCACATGAAATAAAATGGCGTGGCCCGCCTCATGGTACGCCGTGATTTTCTTTTCCTTGTCGGAGATGATACGGCTCTTCTTTTCGGAGCCAATGCCCACCTTAATGAAGGATTTTTTGATATCCTCCTGAGACAGATAGGCCTTCCCCTCCTTCGCTGCAAGAATCGCCGCTTCATTCATAAGGTTTTCCAGGTCAGCCCCGGTAAAGCCCGCCGTGGTCTGGGCCACCTGCTTGAGATCCACATCGTCTCCCAGGGGCTTATTCTTCGCGTGAACCTTTAAAATCTCCTCTCTCCCGCCGATATCCGGCCTGCCTACCGCCACCTTGCGGTCAAAACGCCCGGGCCGCAGGATAGCCGGGTCCAGAATGTCCACCCGGTTGGTAGCCGCCATAATGATAATTCCCTCGTTGACGCCAAAGCCGTCCATTTCCACAAGAAGCTGATTCAGGGTCTGCTCCCTCTCGTCATGGCCGCCTCCCATGCCGGTGCCCCGGCGTCTTGCCACCGCGTCAATCTCGTCGATGAATACAATGCAAGGTGCATTTTTCTTTGCTTCCTCAAACAAATCCCGAACCCTGGAAGCGCCCACGCCCACAAACATTTCCACAAAGTCGGAGCCGGAAATGCTGAAGAAGGGAACGCCTGCCTCTCCCGCCACAGCCTTTGCAAGAAGCGTCTTTCCGGTTCCGGGCGGACCCTCTAAAAGCACGCCCTTTGGAATCCTGGCTCCCACCCGGGTATATTTCCCCGGCTCCTTTAAGAAATCAACGATCTCCTGAAGCTCTTCCTTCTCTTCCTTTAAGCCTGCCACCTGCGCAAAGGTGACCTTTTTCTCTCCAACAACCATCTTGGCCCGGCTTTTGCCGAAATTCATCATTTTTCCATTGCTCCCGCCAGTGTTCTGGGTATTGAGCATCATAAAAAGAAACAGTCCCACCACCAGCACAATGAGCATGGGAACCAGGGTGGTCAAAAACCAGCTCTGCCGCTGCACATCCAAAACCACGGGATCATACCCCGCCTGTCTGATTACTTCCTCAATCTCAGACACGTCGGTGACATAAAGCCTTCTGTCCGAGCCATCCGTCATCTCCACCTCCACATAACCGGTGGGAGTCTCTGCGTTTGGCTGAATGATAAGCTCCTCAATCTTATCCCCCTCCAGGTCCGACATAAAATCTGCCCTGGTGTAGCCGTTTCTTTGCTCGCTGAACAGGCTCAGCACTGCAACCACCAGCACCAGCATAATCAGAAAAACAAAGAAAGAGTTAAAACTTTTACCGCCTTGCTTCAATTTTGGGCCTCCTACTCACTTTAATTAAATTCCACAACCCCGATGTAGGGCAGATTGCGGTATCTCTGGTCATAGTCCAGACCATAGCCCACTACAAATTCATCCGGTATCTCAAATCCCGTGTAGTCCACCTTTACATCAACCACCCGTCTCTCCGGTTTGTCAAGCAGCGTACACAGACGCAGGGATCTGGGCCCTCTGTCCTTGAGCATTTCCAGCAGATAGCTCAGTGTCCTGCCGCTGTCCACGATATCCTCCACTACAATCACATCCTTATCCTTCAGGGACTCATCCAGATCCTTTACGATTTTTACCACACCGCTGGATTTGGTGTCGCTTCCGTAGCTGGACACAGACATGAAATCCAGGGACACAGGCACCGTGATTCTTTTTGCCAGCTCGCACATAAAAAAGCTGCCGCCCTTTAAAACGCATACCAGATGCACCTGTCTGCCCTGGTAGTCCTTACTGATCTGTTCCCCGATGGCCTGAATCCTTTCGTCCACCTCTTTCTCGGATAATAGTACTCTAATGCTCTCTGCCATAGCCTTCCTCCGTTTCACTGCCCCCGCAGTCTCTTCTTAATTGTACCTGCAAAATGCGCTTTGTATTCCCATTTATTTTATAATATTCACTGATGCGCCAGCCTGCAAGCCAAAGCACATGATGCTCCTGCGCCAAAACCAGAATGCGCTCCCTCTTATCTTTGGGAATCTTCTCCGTAATCATATAATCCTTCAGAGATTTGTGCATCTGCCCGCCCCGTCCGTCAGACAAGGTAAGATAATCCCCTTTTTGTCTGGTGCGGAACACCAAGGGCTTATTTATTTTATCATAATCGAACCATTTCGTACATTCCCTTTGGGGCACTTCCCTGTGTTTTTCTGCCAAAAGCAGGGTGAGTTCCGCCTCCCCCCAGACTCCAAGGCCCACGCGCAGTGGAGTTTCTCCCAATTCTCCGGTTCCTATGAACACGGGGAAAAATTCTCCCCTATCCTCCGAAGGCGCTCCCCTATCCTGCGGGGCCCTCTTTTCCAGAATCACCTTGTCATATTCCCTTCTGGCGTTCATGCCAAAGGGCAGGCTCACGCTCCGGTTTCCCTCCTGCGTAAATAAAGTCATCATCGCCTGGATATGCACATACTCCATATCCTTATGCCCGGGCCACAGCTCCTTTAAAAGACAGTGCAGCATTCTTGCGCGGATGGCCGGATGCTCCTTTACAAACAAATTCCTGTCAATCACCGCAAAAGCCCCTTCTTTCAGGGCCTCCTCTCCAGCCGCCCCTGGAGAAGCTGCTCTGACGCATCTTTTGAGAGCCTCCTTCGTCTGGACCTCCAGATAATCCTCCGTCTCCGACAGAATCCGGGCCGTTCTGCTCATGCGGGCCACACAGCCCGGCGCGATTTCATTCTCAGCATAGGGCAGAATATGATGTCTGATTCTGTTTCTGGTATAATCATCCTCTTCATTGGTGGCATCCTTTCGCCAGGAAATGCCCCGCTCCTTTAAATACCCTTCTATTTCCGGCCTTTCCAGGCAGAGAATAGGGCGGATGATCTCATCCCTCACAGGAGGGATGCCGCAAAGCCCCTTCAGGCCGCTTCCCCGAAATAAGTGAAACAGCATGGTTTCACTTAAATCATTGCTGTTGTGGGCCACCGCAATCCTCCCAGCCCCAAAATCCTCTGCCGCCTGGGAAAACGCCTCGTAGCGGATGCTTCGTCCCGCCTCCTCCTCAGAGCATTTGTCCCGCTCTGCCCTGGCTTTTACATCAGCCCTGGTCAGATAAAAAGGGATTTCAAGGCTGCGGCAAAGGGCCTCCACATACCGGGCATCCTCCCCGGATTCCTGCCTCAGACCGTGATCCACATGGACCACCGCCAAAAAAAGAGGAGTTCTCTTTGCCCATTCCAGCAACACAAATAAGAGGCAAAGCGAGTCTGCCCCTCCAGAGATTCCGGCCACCACCCGGTCGCCGGCTTTCAGCATATGGTGTTCTTCCATAAAGGAGAACACTTTTTCCTCCGTCCTTCGTGCGTTGTTCATGTCAACCTTTATGGTATCTGAAAATCCCAAAAAAATCAAGTAATACCGCTATTTTCCCAAATGCCGATCACAATTATGGTCATGTCGTCCAAAATACGTCCCTTGCTTGTGCGGATCACCATCTGCAGCAGCTGCTCGGCAATCTCCCTGGGATTTTGTTTCGTCACTTCTGATATGGCCTCACACATAGCTTCCTCATAATTTCCCTCCCCCAGCGCATCCAGCACTCCGTCCGTCACAAGCACCAGATAGTCTCCGTCCGTCAGCCTTCTGTGCACAGCCTCAGGCTCTATGCTGCGGAAAACTCCCAGGGGAAGGCTTCCCATTTCAATTTCCTCCACCTTTCTTCCCTTTTTTAAGAAGGAAGCTGCTGCTCCCACCTTCCACAGGCTGCAGCTTCCCCGGTAAAGATCCAGATCGCAGATGTCAAGGGTGGGATGATTGTGCTCCTCCCCCCTGGCAAAGAGCGCAGCATTTACCAGATTCACAGCCGTCTCCATGCCGTAGCCCGCCTCCAGCATTTTCTCCATCAAGTCCAGCACTCTCTCGCTTTCTGCGCTGGCCTCCTCCCCAGAGCCGGTTCCATCGGACAAAAGCACCGTCAGCCTGCCCTTTTCCGATTCTATCATGGCATAGTTATCCCCGGAGACCGTTTCATTTTCCTTTACAGCCTTGGAAAACCCGGAGAGCACAATAAAGGAAGGCTCCTCCACAAGAATAAAGCTATGTATTTCTCTTTCAATATAGTATGGACTTGTGACCGATACCTGCAGATGCCGGTCCAGCAAAACGGAAAGCATGTCCGCAGCCTCCTGGGAGGGCATTCTGTCCCTTTTCCGAATGCACATGGTAAGGCCGATGGCCTTCCTGTCGTCGGCCTGTGGAAGATAGCAGATATCCTCTACCACAATCCCCTCCTCTTTCATGGCGTGAACAATCTGGCGTCTGCATTTTTCTTCCATAGGCTCATAATGGAATACCTGATCCGCCACCTCCGTCATAATCTGGGCCACCTCACTGAAATTGCTCCCCATGACCTGTCTGTTCTCCCAGACCTTTCTGGCATCGAGAAAGGTCTGCCTGTCCGTCCCCGTTTCTGTCCCTTCAAACGCTCCGCCGAAGCTGCGGGCAAGCTCGCGGAAGGTTTCCGCATATCCCAAAAGCCTTCTCTTACACAAATCAGGCACCTGTACGGTGTAAATTTCCTTTTCCCGCATTTTCCATCTGTCCGTTCCCATACTGTTTCCCCTTTCTTCCCTCAGCCGGGCGTTGCCGCTTAGGCCAAGCAGTACTCATTATAGTGGCAGCATTTTCTTGTTTTTGTCAAAAAGAGGAAGGAATATGCTTAATTTTTTGCGACAAAAAAAGCAGAAGCCCTAAGACTTCTGCTTACCTGATTCTCAATCATCCTCTTTAAAAAGAATCTCACCCTCATATACCAGTCCCAGCTTATCCTTGGCCACCTCTTCCACATAGGCCTTGGTCTGGGTATACTTCCGATATTCCTCTATCTCCTGTGTCCGTTCATCCTCCGCCGCGATCTGCTCCTTTAGCTGCTCCTCTCTGGCGGCATAGGCTTCTATTTTCTGCTCCAGCTCTACGCTCTGTACAGCCACGGCCACCATGATCATAATTACCACCAGCGTCACCAGAAACATGCTGAAGCGGTTTTGATGTCTTTTCCGGTATGCAATTTTTCTTCTCGCCATACAAACACCTCTATCCGCACACCGCAAGGCGGCCTTTCAACAAACTTACCCTATAATGTCATTTTAAGCATTTTCACAAGCAGAGTCAACTTCTTTTTTAGCAGCCGGCCTCCCCTTCTGCCCTGTCTGGAAAGACTCTTTTTTGCCTTTCCCGCCCTGTTTTTCAGGGCTTTTGCAGCCCATAAAAAGGGCCTTGCCAGAAAACAGGAAATTTTTCCCAGTGCAAATAGCACGCGTCCCAAAAGAAGGGACACATATTTTACGAAAAAGGGACTTACCAGCTTTTTATACAGCACCATGCCTGTCATCGCACCAAGCACGGCAAACCAGCGCAGTGTGCCGTTGCTTTCATGATACAAAAGCAAGAACACCTCCGCCGCACAGTAGGCCCAAAAGCAGAGGTCCTCCACGGACACCCAGAAGCCGCTGTGAGGCAGAACTCTTCTCAATATCCTGAGAATATCGTACAGGAAGGTAATAAAAATGCCCATGAGCAGGGCATAAAAAAGAAAAAGATTCTCGTTTGCCATGGGCGGCTCCTTCAGCGAAACAGCCTGTTTAGCAGGGATTCATTTTTATGTCCGGCCAGGTTTTGATCGGAATAGGTAAAGCTGTCGATTCTGCCGTCAATGTCCACCTCGCCCTTATCCAGAGTCAGTCTGTTCACATGCAGCTCATCCCCCTTGATCATAAGCATCCCCTGCTCCGTCTCCAGGAGAATCTCATGCACGTCAAAGGAAAGGACATCGCTCACACCGTTGATGGCGCAGGTCCTTCGATTTGTCATTGTCACCTTATGGGTGCGTCCGCTGTTGCTTAAATCTTCCATAAATCCTCCTGCCCGGTGGGTTCTGCGCCTTTTTCAAGGCCCCAAAGAAGCTGCCACCCTGTTCTCTTACATTATATTAGACAGGAGCCGGAAAAATTCCTGTGTGAAAAAATACTTACAGATAGCGGAACAGCTCGCCGGCCTCTTCCTTTTTCACAGTTTCCTGCACGTCCAGCACCTCCACTCTTACCTCCTTGTTTCCGAAGGAAATAGATATGATATCTCCCTTCTTTACGTTTGCGGAGGCCTTGGCGGGCTTATCGTTTATCAGCACCCTTCCGCTGTCGCAGGCCTCGTTGGCCACGGTACGGCGCTTGATCAGACGGGATACCTTTAAATACTTGTCAAGTCTCATATATGCTCCTTTCCAAAGGAGGACGCCCGGGTTTTCCGGGCGCCTCTGCCACAGAAACAGGCAAAAAAAGAGAACCGCCTTCTGGAGGTTCTCCCAAACAGCCCTTATTATGCGTTCAGCATATCCTTCAAAGCCTTGCCTGCCTTGAACTTAGGCGCCTTGGAGGCTGCAATCTTCATAGGCTCGCCGCTCTGGGGATTTCTTCCTTCTCTCTCCGCTCTCTTGGAAACTTCAAAGGTGCCGAAGCCTACTAACTGAACCTTTCCGTCCTTCTTCAATTCTGCAGCAACAACATCCGTAAAAGCCTTCAAAGCCTTTTCAGCATCTTTCTTAGAAATTTCAGCCTGATCAGCTATAGCTGCCACTAATTCTGTTTTGTTCATTTTGAACTCCTCCTGTAATGAGTTTTCGTTGATTGTATTTCACGTAGATGCTTCTTGAGAAACGTCTATACATATATATATCCGTTTTTACTGCATTTGTCAAGGCATTTTCCCCATATTTACGGCACTTTCCCCCACATTTACGGCACTTTTTTCTCTGCTCCTTCCAGCCTGTCTATCAAATCTTCTGTGCGGTCTGTGAGAATCTGCTCCTGAGACAGTCTGCATAGGCCTGCTATCCGGGAAAGGGCCATAAGGATGTCCCCTGTAAGCCTTGAAATTTCCGGGTCATAATCCACCGGAGTACACATCTTAAGCCTCTTGGCCGCATCCAGTATCTGCTCCGCGCATGCCTTAAAATCCCCCTGGGGTTCATAGAGCTTGTCCGCCTTTTTTAACACCTTCTGCGCCCTGGTGAGGGCAGGCAGCTCCTTAGGAATCTCCCGCAGCACAGACTCTGTAATGACCTTCCCCTCTTTTTCCTTCTTCTTGATTTCCTCCCAGTTCTCCAATACCTGTCCCGGGCCCTCTACGGCAAGATTCCCGAACACATGGGGATGCCTGCGCACCATCTTAGCGGCCACCTCCGACACCACGTCCCCCATGTCAAACAGCCCCTCCTCTTTTGCAATCTGGGCGTGCATAACCACCTGAAGAAGCACATCCCCCAGCTCCTCCCTGAGGTTTTCACAGCTGCCGGTCTGCTCCAGAATGCGAATGGCTCCATTCACCTCTGCCGCCTCCTCCGTCATACAGGGCCGCAGGCTCATATGGGTCTGCTGCCGGTCCCAGGGACAGCCTTCTTCACTGCGCAAGGTCTCCACTATCTTTAAAAAGTCCTCATAAGTATATTTCTTCTCTTCCATTTTCTTCTCCTATATATACCTTATTTTATTATTACAGTAATTCTTGCAATGGTAATTTCCAGGGGGCATATTTCATAAACAGACCCTTGCTGGCCGCCGGTACTTAGGCTGTGTCCTTTACAGCCTTATGTACCGCTGCGGCCAGCTCGGAGCGGAAGCGTGTCTGTGTTGAAATATGCCCCAGGCACAAAATATTTTACAAAATAATCCCTGTCGGAATACCTGACTTATTGCGCGGCTTCAGAAGACTGCGCTGCAGATGAGCTTTCCGTGGATTGTGATGCCGATGAGCTCTCTGCGGACTGCGATACCACTAAATCCGCGAAGGAATAGGAAATATCCTTTTCCTCCTCATCTACCAAAACGGTATAGCTTCTGGTTTCATAGCCTGTCCTTCGCAGGGTTATCACATGGGAGCCGGATGTCTTTCTGAAGCTGCAGGGAGAAATTCCCACGTAATTGCCGTCCAGATATACCTCTGCCCCCTCCGGAGCGTCCACATACACCTTGTAATAGCTGGTGGTGGTGTCTGCCTGTGTGGATTCCGTACTGCTTTCACTGCTTTCCTCCGCTTCCTCGTCGGTATCCACCTTATCCAGCACAATGTCGATGCCTGCGGACTCCTGGCCTACCCGTATATACTGGGTCACCGACTGATAACCCGAAGCCCGCACAATCAGCTGGTGCAGGCCGTACTCCAGCGTCACCGGCCCGGAATCGTCCGTCTCCGTTCCATCCACATACAGCTGGGCAGAGGAGGGCGTTATGGAAAACAGCACCATTCCATACTGCACCTTGGCAACCTCCAGGTCTCCGATATCCAGAGTGGTCTCTTCATTGCGGTTGATCACAACGCTCTTTACGCCTCCGCCTCCGTTGTGACTGATATTTACCTGGTAGCTTCCCTCTGGCACGGTCAGCAGCATATCCTCTGTAATCCGGCAAATCATAGACTGGCCGATCTCTATCCAGCCCCCCACAAAATTCTCGTCATTGGCAAGCCGCAGATATCCATGACCCTTCTCTACAGATATGCTTGCCACTTGGCTGTCAATTCCCTGAAAGCTTAAGATATCCGCCGCATTCAGCTCCATTTTATCTATGCTCCTGCCCTGGGAGAGATACTGTGTATTTTCTGTAAGCTTATACACCTCCTGGCCGATGGTCACCTCTCCCCGCACCGTATTGATCTCATATCGCTCCACATTCTCATAGCTCCAGGCATCAGGAGAAATCTGCATGCTGGTCAGATGCTTCTTAGACTTTAAGAAGGTGATGTAGACCACGTCTCCCACCTCAATCTGATCCAGAGAAACGCTTTCTCCATACTTGTCGTAAAGCTTTGTGGTGCCGTCCAGAGAAAGGGTGTAGCGCCTTCCCAGCTCCAGATTCAAGAATGTGACAGTATTGTCATCTTTGTTTTTATCCACCAGAACCGGTGTGTCTGCAGAATCATAATCCCCCGGCCCCGTCAAAATAAACCCTGTGTCCACCCGCTCTCTGGTCTCATCAGCCGTCTCCTGTGACGTCTGCCCCTGAGCGCTTTCGTTTGAGGCATTCCGGGCCCTATTGCCAAACGCACTCCACAGGCCAAGCGACACTATCGTCACAACTGCAGCCAAAAACAAAATTGTCCCGGTTATCCCCAAAACACTTCTTTTGTTCTCCTTTTTTTTCTTTCTTTGGTTTTGTTTCACAGTCTGCTCCTTCTTTATCTCCTCTGAAATATTTCATCCAGAAAAATCTGCTTTTCCTTTTCCTGCACCACTAATTTCTCCAGCTTTTCCCTGTTGCGCTCCGGTATCCACGCCTTTCCCGAGTTATAATAAAAGTTGACGATCTTCCAAAATTTCTCCGGATATGCCAGCCGGTAATAAAGGTCCATTCTGCTTTCGTCCGAAATAGGTCTTTCCTCCTGGTAAGCCGCAAGCAGCTCCTTCCCCAGAGAAACGGACCAGCTGCTCTTTTCCAGAAGCTTACGCAAAAACAAGTACAAGTCCCGGATCGGGTTGTCAGGAAGGCATTTTTCAAAATTTACAACAAACCATTCCTCCTGCCCCCACAAAATATTGTGATACTGATAATCCCCGTGGCAGTACAAAACGGTTTCCTTCCTCTCATGGCCCCGACTGTTTTCCAAACGGTAGCGGTTCCATTCCTCCGTGACAGCCAATGCCTGCTCCAGAAAATAATCAAAGCTGTTTAAAAGGCCGATTTCAAACCCGGTTTTCTGTCCCCGCTGCTTCAAATACTTTCGAACCCTTCTAAGCTCTCTGTTATGCTTCTCATATTCCCTTCCCGCAAAAAAGCCATCGGCTGGCAGTCCATCCATCTCTGTTTGGGACAGCTCCATGCACCCATGAAGCCTCGCCAGCACTCTCACCGCCTCCAGGCACTCCTTCTTTTCGTAAATATTGCATTCCCGGCCCTCTGCGTAGGTTTTCAGCACATAAGAATTTCCCTCCATGTCCTTTACAAACAGGCTTCCTTCCCTGGTGGGAAGAATGGACTCCACTTGTATTTTCCCTGTTTCCCTGATATGATTCAGCAGTCTGTCCTGTATACGAATTTTGTTTTCATTCCCTGCATATTCTTTAAAAATGAGACAACCCTGATTGGTATCACATAAAATAGCTCCCCTTCCCTTGCGGGTACGAAGCACCTCTATATCATACTGTCCCAGTAAACTGACTGCCCTGTCATTCACTTCCAGCCCCTCCTAATTTACACTTATGAACCTTGGGTTCATAACCTATCATATGAGCGAAGTTCTGAAAGTATGTTAGGCTCTTTTCTGCCTTTTAAAGGTATTTCTCGGCCTCCTTAAGCAGCTTTTCTTTTGTGTTGTATGCAGGCTCCTCCAGCACAAGCTCCAGCAGTCCCTGCAAGGCCTCCCCAAGCTCTTTGCCGGGGCGCATGCCTATGTCCATCAAATCCCTTCCTGTAACCGCCAGGTCCTTTAAGCACACACACTGCCCCAGAGAACGCATGTCCTGGTACAGCTCCTGCCATTTTTCCAGCCGTTCCAGCTTTTCCTGGCGCAGATAATCACTTTGAGCCAAAATATCCGCCCGTTTCACACAAAACAGCATTGGCAGCATATCCACCCCTATTTTATTTGCCAGACGACGCATCCGGCGCATATCCGGCTCCCACTCGTTTCCATAGTCGTGATAAAGCACCAGCTTTTTCACCAGGCTTATGGTGTCATTGTCAAAGCGCAGCCTCTTTAAAATCTGTTCCGCCAGATCCGCCCCCAGGGACGCATGATGATAAAAGTGGGTAAGCCCTTTTTCGTCCCAGCTTAAGGTATCCGGCTTTCCGATGTCGTGAAGCAGCACCGCCAGACGCAGAATTTTATCCGGCTCCGTCTCCTTTAAGGCCTGCAGCGTGTGTTCTCCCACGTTGTAGCAGTGATGCGGATGTATTTGCGGCGTTTCCATGGCCCGGTCAAACTCCGGCAGAATCACTTTCGTAACGCCTGTGTGATATGCTATTTTAAGAAATTCCGGATGATCGGAGGTGATGAGCTTTACCAGCTCCGTCTGAATACGCTCCGGGCTGATATGGGAAAGATTGGGCGCCATTTCCCGGATAGCATCCCCGGTTTTTTCCTCAATGCGATAGCCCAGCTGGGCGGAAAAACGAATGGCCCGCATCATGCGGAGGGCGTCCTCCCCGAAGCGCTCCCTGGGGTCCCCCACACAGCGGACAACACCCTCTTTCATATCCTGAAGCCCCCCAAACACATCAATGAGGCCTCCCTCTTCATTGTAGGCCATGGCATTGATTGTAAAATCTCTTCGCTTCAAATCCTCTATCAGACTGGGTGTAAAAATAACCTCCTTGGGATGACGGCTGTCCTCATACTTTCCGTCAATCCGATAGGTAGTCACTTCAAAGCCCTCCTTATCCAGCATCACCGTCACCGTTCCATGCTGTATTCCGGTGTCAATGGTCCTCCGAAACAACGCCTTTACCTGCTCCGGTCTGGCCGAGGTAGTGACATCCCAATCCTCCGGCTCTCTGCCCAGTATGGAATCCCTGACACAGCCGCCTACGATATACGCCTCAAATCCAGCCTGACGGATGGTCTCTATAATATAACTTGCTTTCTGTGGCATCTCTATCTTCATATTACTCTCCATTCCTGCGTTCCCCTTTGTGTGTCCTTTTACATATCCTGCGCCTGCGTTCCTGCAGCCTTTGCTTCAACGCCGCCTGCCGCTGCCATTTCCCGCAGAACGCTGATGCCAAGGGGTACCGCAATCAAAAAGGAACACACATCAGACCAGGTCTGACACATCTGCACGCCCAAAAGCCCAAAAAATTTCGGCAGAATCCAGATAAAGGGCAGGAAAAACAATCCCTGTCTGGCCGCCGCCACAATAGAAGCCCGGACAGCCTTTCCTATGGACTGCAGCATCATATTGCTCATCACAATCCAGGCATTCAGGGGAAATGCCAGGCACTGCAGCCTAAGCGCAAGGGCGCCGATGCGGATCACTTCCGCATCCTCCCTGCGAAACAGCATGACCAGCGGCCTTGCAAAAATAAATCCCACTGCAGACAGGACCAGCAAAAACACGAAGGCATATTTCACACAGAAGAAAAAGGCCTCTCTTACTCTGTGGTACTTTCCGGCTCCATAATTCATGCCGCACACCGGCTGAAAGCCCTGTCCAAAGCCAATAAGCGCGGAATTGGCAAACATCGCCACTCTGTTTACAATGGACATGGCCGCAATGGCGGCGTCGCCAAATTCCGCCCCATAGAATCCCGCCGCCCAGTTCATACAAATCTGGGCCACACTGCCCAGTCCCTGTCGGCACAGGGAGGGAAGGCCTCCCCGGATAATCTCCTTAAAATAATACCAGCTGGGCGAAAAATCACGCAGGTGAATACGGATATTTCCTCCCTTTCGGGTCATGAGAACCAGCAGCACAAAGCTGACAATCTGGCTTATAGTGGTGGCAAGCGCCGCTCCCGCAACCCCCATATCAAAAACAAAAATGAAAAGAGGATCCAGTCCAATGTTTAAAACGGCTCCCGTCACAATTCCCACCATGGCATAGGATGCGCTGCCCTGAAAGCGCAGCTGATTGTTCAATACAAGGGACGACATCATAAAAGGAGTTCCTAGTAATATAATGCCAAGGTATTCCTTGGTATAGGGTAAAATCGTAGGGGTGGAGCCCAGAGCCCTTGACAGGGGCTCCAGAAAAATCAGACCAAGCACGCCTGCAAAGATTCCTGTCAGAAAAGCGCTGACAAAGCCTGTGGCCGCCATTTTGTTGGCGTCCTCAAATTCTCCTGCCCCCAGCTTTCTGGAAATATAATTGCCGGAGCCGTGGCCGAAGAAAAAGCCGCATGCCTGTATAAAGGCCATCACAGAAAAAACCACTCCCACCGCTGCCGTAGCCTGGGTGCTGATTCTTCCCACAAAAAAAGTATCTGCCATATTATAAAAAGAACTCACCAGCATGCTGATAATAGTAGGAACCGCCATCTGACACACCAGACGGGTGGCAGGCTCGTTTAACATATACTCTATCTTTTCCTGCTGATTCATTCTGCTTACTTTCATAGGTATATCGTATCCTTTCCCTCTTCAATAGCAGTATTATACCATAGTTTTTTTTATTTCACATTTCTTTTCAAATTTCTTAATATGGATTTTAGAATGCGTACAAAATTTAGACACATCTTTCCGCTATGATAAATACATAAAGAAAAGGAGCTGTGGGATTCTTACAGCACAGTTTGGGTTCTGTCAGCTTCGCCAAAAAACTCTCCCGCAGGCAGTCTTGTCTGCCACGGGTTACATATAGATTCTTTTTCATAACTCCCTCTTAACAATAGTACTGGATTCAGTACTGCGGCGGGAAACAGGTGCTGTACCTTGTTTTCAAAAAAATGTCCCAAAGCCGGAAACGGTTTTTGGGACATTGCCGTGTATATGGCTCATTTTTTCAACCGAATTATAGGCTTACAAATTTGGGGTCGGCTTTTCGTTCAATCAAATCCCGCTCTATTGCTTCGCAGTACAGAAAAGAAGCGGGCAGGAAACATCGTTCCTTACCCGCTTGCTGCGGCCTCTGCCGCTTATTCTGTCTGTGTGCTTTCCGTCTGTACAGTTTCCTCAGTCTGGGACTCTTCCGTCTGTGCGGTTTCCTCAGTCTGAATTTCCCCCGTCTGTGCGGTTTCTGTACCTTCTACAGAGGAGGAATCCTCTGCTGTGGAAGTTTCCGCAGCGGAAGCCTCAGCCTCTACCTTCAGGTAATTGAGATTACCCTTGCTGTCCTCCACTTCAATTCCTGCGCTGATCTCCTCCATATAAGCGGTCATGGTTTCGCTCAAAAGAGTGCTTCGAACGCTCAGCTTCCACGCCGGATCATTTTGGCCCACATAGTACATCACATAGGTGTAGCCATCGTCCTCAGAGGTAATGGAAACAGTATCTCCTGCAGCTCTGCCTTCCTCAAACAGCCACTGATCCAGATCGTCCGGCAGACCTCCTCTGGTAACTCCCTCATACAGTCCTCCGTTTCCGGCAGTGGAGGTATCTGTGCTGTACTGTTCGCAAAGGGCTCCAAAGGTTTCCTCTGTGGCCTCTCCCGAAGCCCACTCATCCAAAAGGGCCTGTCCGTCCTCTTCCTGCGTAATCAGTACACGCACATCCACAGATGGGGTTTCATCCAGATAACGCTCCTCAAAGGCCAGCACGAAATACCGGTTATTGTCAGCATCCTCAATAATCGTGGTGTCTCCCGCTTCTCTGGAAGCGTCAAACAGCCAGTCCCGAATCAGAGAATTTGCGCTGGCTCTCTGTACATTTTCCTGCAGCTCGCCGTCCTGGGCCACCGTCTCCTGGGCGTCCTGGGCAAGAGCCTGTGCCTCCTCCATGGCTGCGGCAATCTCAGCCTCGGAGGGCTCATATTCCTCTTCCGTCCCGGTCTCATCCGCCGTGCTCTCCTGAGCGGCGTCAGTCTCCGCAGAAGCCTGGGCGTCCTCCGTAGAAGCCTGGGTATCCTCCGCAGCGGAAGCTTCCTCTGCTGAGGTCTCCTCCTCTGCCGGGTCCGCCAGTTCAGTAGGCTCCGTGGGAAGCTGCGCTTCAATGGTTACAATCCGGTAATCCACAGAGTCGTAGGAGTCGGTGTTTTCCTCGTAGTAGCTTTGAATCTCTTCCTCCGAAGGGGCTCTTTCCTCGGCAACCTGCTCGTAATACTGGTTAATTACCATAGCCTCCTTCACAAAATCGGATATCCTGCTCAAGGTAGCATAGGAACCATAAAGCTGGCGCACATAATCTCTGGTGGTCAGTCCCGCCTCCGACGCCGCATTCTCTACGGATTCCTCAAAATCCGCGTATTCTTCTGTAGTATCATAGGTAAAGCCCGCAGCCTCCGCCTGATCCTTCAGGGCCTTGTTGCTGATCAGATTCTCCACTGCCAGCTGCTCAAAGTAGTCCTGCCAGGTAAGGGTTTCAGAATACATCTGGGTGGAAAGGTCTCCCGAGAGATCCAGTCCAAAGTAGGACATATAAGTGCCATACTGCGCCAGATAATTATTTCTTGCAATATTATAAGCATAATCAAATTCCACCCTGGTGACATTTTCTCCGCCCACCTTTATAAAGGTTCCCCGGGTGGCCATGAGGGTCCGGATAGGGAAGGAGCCGATCAGACATACCAAAGCTGCCGCGATCACGATTCCCACAGCGGTCATGATATGCTTTTCCCTCTGCTCCTTTTTCTTCTGTTCCTCGCGCCTCTGCATTTTACGGTCATAACTGGTTATCATTTTTTCCTGTTTCTGTTCCGTATTCTGAGTTTCCTTTTTAGACATGATGAAATGTCTCCTTCCTATTTTCTCTGCCAAAATTTTGGCAAAGCAGCTATGCGTTTTTTGCGCACTGTTCATTTTACCGTATTTATGGCAAAAAGTGAAGCTATTTCACATATTTTTCAAGTTTTTCCACTATATTTTTGATACATCCCCCTTCAAAAGGACTTTCCAGTCCTGCCTCCTTGAGCAGGTTCGTGTAAAAGTCGCTGGCGGAAAGCTTACATAGCTTCAGATAGCTGTCCCAGGCTCCCCCGAAATCCTCGTCCATTTTTATCTTATACTGCAAAGCGCAGGTCTGGGCCAGACAGTAATCAATATAATATAAGGGATAATCATAAATGTGAAGCTGCTTCTGCCAGAAGCCTCCCTGTCCGAAAAACCGATCCTCCCCGTAGTCCAGATGGGGCTTATACTCCTTTTCCAGCTCTCTCCAGGCCGTCTTTCTCTCCTTTGGAGTCATATTGGGATTTTCATACACAATATGCTGAAATTCATCCACCATGCAGCCGTAGGGAATAAACGCAGCCGCATCCTCCAGGTGCATTGTCACATAATCCTGGGCCTTGTCTCCAAAAAACAGAGGCATCCACTGTTCCGCAAAAAATTCCATGGACATAGAGTGGATTTCCGCCGTTTCCATACCGATATCCCTATGCTCTCTAATCGGATCCTTGCCGGAAAGATAACCCTGAAAGGCATGACCGCACTCATGGGTGATCACATCCACGTCCCCGCTGGTTCCGTTGAAATTGGCAAAAATAAAGGGCGCTCCATACAAGGGCAGATAGGTCATATAACCTCCGGCCCTTTTGTTTTTTCTGCCCAGCACATCAAAAAGCTGGTTTTCCATCATAAAATCAAAAAATTCCTTCGTCTCCGGGGACAGCTCTTCATACATCCTCTGTCCCGCCTTCAGGATTTCCTCCGGAGAGCCCGTGGGCGCAGGATTTCCCTGGGCAAAGTAAACCTGTTCGTCTATAAAGCTCAGCTTGTCAAGCCCCAGGCGCTTTCTTCTCTGTTCGTGGAGTCTTTCTGCAAAGGGCACAAAATATTCTTTGATCTGTCTCCGGAAAGCCTCCACCTCTTCTCTGCCGTAGCAGTTGCGGTTCATGCGAAAGTAGCCAAGCTCCAGATAATTTTCATAGCCCATCTCTTTTGCCTGCCTGGTTCTGTTCTTTACCAGCCTGTCAAAAATTTCATCCAGCTTATCCGCATTCTCTTCAAAAAAGGCGCTCATCCGCTCCCATGCCTTCGCCCGCACCGCCCGGTCCGGGCTGATCAGATAAGGGCGCAGAAGGGACAGATTCAGTTCCTTGCCGTCGAAGGCAATCCTGGCCTTGGCGATCAGCTTGTCATACTCCATGGTAAGACTGTTTTCCTCCTGCATCAGAGGAATAATCTTTTCATTCATGGATTTCTGGGCAAGCTCCATATTTTTGAAGGCCACCGGCCCTATTTTTTCCTCCAGATACGCTCTGTAAGGGGAGGCATACAGCTTCTTCTGGTATTCCAGCACGAGATTGCTGTATAAGGGGCCCTTTTCATCATAATATTGGTGCTCCTTATCATAAAATTCATCGCTGGTATCCCCGTCAAAGCGTATCTGGGCGATGGTCATCAGGGTGGACACCCGGTCCGTCAGGGCGTAGTATTTCTGATGCACGGCAAACTGGGCCTCCCCGCTTTCTGCCTCCTCAAGCTCCTTCATCAGCTCTTTCATTTCCGCTTCCACCTGCGCAAAGTCCACACGTTCGTATGGCATATCCTGAACTTTCATTTTTTCCTCTCTTTCTGCCGCGTAAGCAGCTTTCTCAATGAATCTATTGTACAGTATTCCGTGGGCACTGTAAATCATGCGGGAATCTTTTTCACCAAAAAGGAGTGCCGCATCTGCAGCACTCCCTTAAAAACAGATTCCCTCTACAGCTCCATAAAAATGGTGTCATACGCCCCGATGGTCACCGTCTTGTCTCCCACATGGGTGGGAATGGTTGTGGTCTGTTCCTCTTCGCTGTTGTTGATCACCACCAGCTTACGGCTCTCAGGATAGTAAGCGCATTCCGTATAGAGATTATCGGTCATATACAAGCCGCTTACGCCCTCCCCTCCGGCATAGCGGATCAGCTGATAAAGCATGCGGGTGTTCTCCGGGCTTACCTGGAAAGAGGCCAGATAAATGCCCTTGCCCTTCCCGAAATCATGAACGGTCACTAAGGGCTTGTCGTCCTGAGCCAAAAGCACCCTTGCCTGGCCGTCCGTAAGATACCGGTTCTCCTTGGGCAAAACCCTTGCTCCCCTGGGAAGGATATGCTCACTGTCAGAAGGCTCAAAGATCCATCTGCCGTGGCAGACCCTGGCGCCCGTATCCTCATCCACACCCAGCACATGAGCCATGCGGAAATAATTGTCATACCCCTGTACAGCCGAGGGCTCGTTGACTCCTAAAAAGACGCCGCCCTGGTACACCCATTTTGTGAGCGCAGTCACCAGCTCCTCATCCTTCCAGGCGTCTCCTCCGCTCCATGCACTGCCTGCATAACCGGCGTTGATCACCACATCCACATCCTCCAGCGCGCCCTTCTTTACATCCTCAAAGGAAAGAAAGCTTACCTCTATGGGCAGCCCGGAAAGGGCCTCGTTGATATGGATCAGATCGTGCATATAGGTTTCATGAAAATGCCCGGAAAGCGTCCAGGAGCGCAGCGCCCCCCAGCTGTGCAGCACCGCCGCCTTTGTCTTGATGGTATAGGGCCTGCCCTTCTCATGGAAGGAGCGTATCAGCCTAAATTCATCCGACACCTTTTCTATGTAATCGCAAAAATCAGGATAAGGCTCCACCAGATGCAGGTAGCCGCCCAGGCCGATGCGATCGATCTTCGCCCGAAGCAGAGCCCTTCTCACACTGTTCCAATATTTTTTGGCATCCAGGGTGGGATTTCCTCCCTCCATAAAGGTAGGTGCGCCCCCCAGTCCCACAGGGAACAGATAGGGGTGCAGGCGCAGCTCGTGAGTGGGCACATCCACGCCCGCACAGAGCCTTGCCTCGTATCCTGAAAACACACATTTGATCAAGCCGTCAAACCCAAACTCCTGAAACCGTCCGTTGTAAGGCTCCACGCCCACCCAGCTGTCGTCGTAAAACACATAAGCCTTTTTTCCGTAGCTGTGCACCAGATCAATGAGCTTTTTTCCAAAGGAAATCACAAAATCATTGATAAATTCCATCCAGTCGGCCTTTTTGCTGTTTCCCGGCATATGTGTTACATGGAGATTGCCCTTGTTGATAAAGTCCTCGGCAGTCATGGCATAGCCGTACTTCTTTTCAAATTCATTCAAGGCCCGGCTGCTCACCGTAAAATCGTAGGAACCCCAGTCCGAGAAAAGATTGCGGTTTCTTTCGCTGCTGCCCCAGATCCACACAAAATTATAAAACATGGAGGTAAAGCGCACCACCGTGGTGTCCGGGTGGGTCTCACACCAATTCTTCATCCAGTCCAGCAGATAGGCCTGGGTTTCCGGATACCTGGGATCGATCTGCATAAGATGCTCCTTGTTCCAGTGATTGGTGGTATGGTTGTACATGGAAATCTCTTCCCAGATACGGTATGCCAGAAAGCTCACAGTATACTTATGAAAGGGCGTGATATTTCTTATGGTGACGGTACCCGTCTCTTTATCATAGCTCCAGTTTTCTCCCTTTATCTTCTCATTGACAGTCCTGTCATAAACCTCCCAATAGGGGAATGCCTCTGCACTGTCATTGACAGCAAACTGCTCCTTGAAAAAACTGTCCAGAAGTCCAATGGCCACACTGCTCTCCACAGCAGTCTGCGCAGGTGTGCACAAAAAGGTCTGCTGCAGCTTATCCGGATTTTGTCTGGCCCATTCATTGTGATCTCTGATCATGCAGATGGTGGAATAAATCCCGTAGCCTGCATGTACGATTTCGTCGGAAAGCACGGTTCCGTCACTGTCGCGAATCACATCCGCTCCCCACTTTTCTGCCATTTTTAAAGTGAGCTGTTCATAGCCGGACTCTCCCGGCAAGGTAAAGCCACCCTTTTCCTTTGCCATTTTTCCTTCCTCCTCGTTTCTAAACATTCATTCTACGACACATTTCCACTGCAAGCCCTCTTGTAATGACTTCGTGCAGATTGGCTTTCTCCTCCAAAGGAAGCATGCCGATGGCACAGGCTGCCCGCACAAAGGGCCTCGCATATGCACTGCAGTCCTGGTCGTATAGGCAAGGCTCCTCCCTGGGAATGCGTTTCCTGCTCCGGTACCCATTTATGGCAAGCACCACAAATTCCTCCAAAGTCACGGGCCTCTCAGGATAAAAATGTCCCTTCTCCACCAGGTGAGGGTCTATCATTCCATTCTGATAAGCACATTCCACAGTGCCCGCATACCATTCGTGCCCCACCACATCCACAAACATATCGTTATATACATTGGTGGGAAAAAACCGCACTGTTTTGATAATCATATCCAGTACGTCTGCCCTTCTGGCCTCTTTTTCCAAATCCTCCACCTCAAAAAGAAGCTCCTGCGCTCTTACAGGGTTTGTGACATTCTCATACGCCTCAGGCTTTTTGGGCAGTACAATAGGGTCTTTGGCCTTCCATTCCCCGTAGCCTTCCGTCACGCACTTTGCCAGAAAGCAGTAGCCCGGCTCAGGATGCCGGCTGCACACCCGCTGTATCTCCTCCGCCACAAAGCCTGCCATTTTGTAAGCCCCATAATCATTGGTATGGGTATAATCATCCGGGAAAAAGTAAGCCTTTGCCTCCTCCAGTCCCTGCTTTTGAATGAAGTCCATGCTTCGCTGGTGCAGATCCAGCACCGGCACCTCCAGGCGCCGTCCCACTTCCCGGCAGCTCTCCGCATACTCCGCAAGCAGATCGTTGTAGCTGCCGTCGTTTCCCTTCCAGCTGTTTCTGGCCACAGGCGTCACTAAAACAGGATACCCTCCCTTATCCCTGCATTCATTTATGTATCTTGCCAGATTGGTCCGATATCCGCCAAAAGCCTTCAGCTCATCCAGCTTCTGGTCGTTATGTCCAAATTGAAAAAAGAAAAAGTCCCCGGGCTTTCTGTACTGATCGATCACCGCATAATGTCCCTCCTTTCGGAAGGAATCCGTGGTGAGCCCTGAGTGGGCGTGATTGGACACTCCTGCCTTATCATTCAGATATGCAGTGATCATCTGCCCCCAGCCGCAGTAGCTGCTGCCCGGGGCATAGGGATAATCGGCGCTTTGATCCGTAACAGTGGAATCTCCTGCAATATAAATGGTGGGGCAGAGCACCTCCGCCACCGCCAGACTGCTGATTCTGGGCCTATCCGCCACCACGGTGATATCCAGGGTGGTATCTGCATAAATACGGGTCTGTCCCCGGGGGACTATGTCGCACACATTTACTATCATAGTGTGGGTAAATACCGTGTCCCCGGGAATATTTCCCAGAAAGCTCAGTCTCCGCCTTCCGGAAAATATCAGCACATTGTCCATAGGCTCCTGCGTCCTGATGGTAAGCGTAACCCTGTAATTTCCCTGACGGGGCACATCTACCTTGAAGGAAAGAGGAAGCCTCCTGCGCTCTCCCTCCTGGCGGTCTCCGTTCTTTTCCTCCAGTTTCTGAAGTATGCGATCACAATCCACAAAGCATCCGTTTATGTCCCCTTCTATCACTGTCAAAGACGCATCCCGATACCAGTAAACCGTGTCAAATCCCGAATTGAGCTCCGAAATCTGAAGAAGTTCCTGCTCCCGTCTATTCTCCTCTGCCACAAATCCATAACCCTTGCCAGGCTTGTAAAGATCATTTGGATTCACACCTATGACATTTGCCGTATCAGAATCCTGGCCAAACAGGAAATTCCGCCGAAACATGTTTAAAGAGCACCGTCCTTTTCTATTTGATCAGAGATCAGCAATGTGGAGAAAAATGCCAGCGCAAGTCCCTGCCCCCAGCCCTGTATCCAGTCTCTGGAAATACCCCGGTAGCCTTCCACATCCTTCATCACAGCAGTCCCGGCAGACACGTTCATCACCTTGCCATCCTCGCTTACGTTATCCATAAGCCCTTTGATAGACTTATTGATATACTTTGAATGAAGGGGATTTCCTCTGGTAAGCATGGCAGCCGCAATCCCCGCTGATGCGGAAATTTCCTCATAGGAATCCGGGTCGTCAAGAACCGTGCGCCACAGCCCGTTTTCGGTCTGCACCGTCTTAAGGGCTGAGAGCTGCTCATTCAGAGAGCCTGCTACATCCATATATTTTGGATACAGATAGCACTCCGGCAGCACATTGCTCACCTGGGACATGGTAAAGGCTGCCCAGGCATTTGCTCTTCCCCAGTAAATTCCGGACATATGATCCTTGGTGATATTGTTATAACCGTGATAATAAAAACCGCTGCTGGGGTTCTGCAGATACTTAATGTGCCAGTAGTACTGGTTCAGGGCGTCATCGATCATGGCCTCATCCTTTTCCATGACGCCCACCCGAAGAAGAAGAAACGCCGCCATAAACAAGGTGTCTGCCCAGGCCTGCTCCGGGAAATCATTATTGGCGGAAACCGTATGCTGCAGCACATGATCCCCAAACCGAAGCGCTTCCCTGGTCAGATATTCCACCTTGCTCATGAGAATATCGTGATAGCGCTGTTCTCCCGTGGCCTTGTATAAGGTAATCAGGCAATGCCCCATAGCGCAGGCGTTCACCGTCCATACTCTGGGAAGCCCCAGATCTATCAGTTCATCCACACGATCCTTTAAAAGCTTCAGATACTCTTCCTTACCTGTTTTTTCATAGGCGTCGCTGATCCCATAGTAGGCCACTCCGCAGGGCCAGTCCCAGGTCAGATCCATGTTCATGGTTTTTCTTACAATTCTGTCAATTACCTGCTCGACTTCCTGTTTGTCATACTCCAGCTTTAGCATAATTCCTCCATTTCTACTGTCTTGCAGTATTATAAAATTTTCTTATACTCTTACTGTAAAAGTATCCCTTATTTCAGTCAAGTATAAAAAACCGCTGAAATGTTTTTAAAAACTGTAAACCCATAAGAAAATTTTATAAATACAGTTTTTTATAATTACAGCCCTCCAGCCTGGGCCGGAGGGCTGCTTTTACTGCTCTCGCTTATGCGCTCTGCCTATCAGGAGCGCTCTTCTACTTTCAGCGTTCTCTTTGACGGATACAGTTATTCGGGAAGCTTCGTTGTGCTGCCAGCCTCATAAGCTGCCGCTCTCTCATCCAGAATTTCCTGATAACCTGCATCTGCATACTGCTGTGCCAGCTGATCATACAGAGCGTCAAACTCCTCAGGGCTGCACATGGTCAGCTGATCTCTGTACTCGGTGTACAGGGAAAGCAGGGTTGCCTGATACTCGCTTGCAGACTCAATTACTACAGAGTAGTTACAGTCGCTGACGCCGTAGCCTGCTTCATAAAGCTCTACCTGAGCGTAATAGTTGTCAATGATATCCTGTGTGAAGTCCTCGGGAATTCCCTTAGGGGAGGACATTGCAATCACATCCTCGATGGTACCTGCGTTTCTCGCCTCAATGGTTACACACCAGTAATCCTTATTGTTGTTGTAGCCCTGGGTCTTGTCGCCGCTGTAATCTGCAACGGATACAGGCAGGCCGTTCTCATCCAGCGTGTAGTGCTCGCCTTCGTTGCCCCACTGCATGGTAAACAGATTATCCTCCAGGGTCATCCACTCCATATACATCATAGCGGCCTTGATCTCATCCTCAGAAGCCTGAGAGGAGAAGCCGATCATCATACCGAAGGGATTGTTTGCACGGAATGCGAAGGGCACTGTGCCTGCTTCCTCATCCACTACGTTCTGGGAAATTCTTACTGCAAGATCTCCATCGGGATTCTGCTCGTAGAATGCGGTCACCCAATCCATGTCTGCGGAGATATAGTTGCTGTATAACAGGGTCTTTCCGTTTACAAAGTTAGCCTTTGCGGTCTCCAGATCGATGATATAATACTCCGGATCAAGGTATCCCAGGTTGTACTTCTCATTCTCTCTGCGGATATACTCTCTGTTTGCATCGCTGCCCAGAGCGGGAATCGCATAATCGCCGTAGGTTGCCCACTCAAGCTCATCCTGAGGATAGGTTCTGAAGGCATAGTTCTGATCCACGCCTGCGCCGGTAATCATCTGGCCGCCGTAGGGATGCTCGCAGATGCCTGCGTCAACCAGCGCCTGGAGCATTTCCTTCTCCTCTGCCCAGGTGGTAGGATACTCGTCATAGCCAATCTGGTCCAGCCAATCCTGACGATACATGGTAATCCAAGTATAGTTGGTGTTGTAATAAGGTCTCTCAGCCAGCACGAAATAACGCTCGCCGCTCATTTCCGTATACTGGATCTGGTCATTCTCCACCATTCTGTTGTAATAGGTGGGAGCAATCTGCGCAAACTGATCCAGATCATAGGTGGTCAGGTAGCCGTCTGCCGCCCACTGTGCCAGCTTGGGATAGTCATACTCCATTAGGATGGTAGGCAGATCCTGAGAAGCTGCCAGCAGGGAGTAGGATGTAAGCACGTCAGAACGTGTAATGGGCTCAAACTCCAGGGTAATGTTGTAAGCGTCGCCGAAATTCTCCTGAATCCAGGTCTCCCAATAGTTTTCGCCGATGGCAGGAACGCCCTCCTGGCCTCTGTCATAAACCGGAATGGTCAGAGTCACATTTTCTGCAAAGGGCTCCCATCCGTCAATTCCTGCAACCGCATCGGCCGCCTCCGTTGAAGCTTCAGCCGTATCGCCTGCCGCCTCGCTGCTTTGCGCCTCTGTAGAAACCGCTGCAGAATCATTTGCCGCGTCTTCCGTGCCGCCGCAGGCGGTGAGCATACTCACTGCCATAGCGCCGGTAAGCACTGCGGCAAGCATTTTCTGAAGAGTGTTCTTCTTCATAATAATATCCTCCTTCATAATAATTGTATAGTTTATAAACACCCGGAATGCTCCGGTAAACTACCTGATGAAACATAAAGCCCTTATCAGCCCTTTACAGCCCCGATCATGGCCCCCTTCACAAAATACTTCTGCAGGAAGGGGTAAATGCAGATAATCGGGATGGTTACAAACATGATGCTGGCTGCCGACAGCACCTCCGGGGTACTGGTCACCGCCGCCTGCTCGGAAAGGGTCGCGCTCTGCGCCTCCGTGGCCGACGCCACCATCTGATACAGCTTATACTGCACCATTTTCAGTCTGTCGGTTTTTATGTAATACATATTGTCCGCGTAAGCATTCCAGCGTCCTACTGCATAGAACAGGGAAAGGGTCGCGATAATGGGCTTGGACAGGGGAAGCACGATCTTTGTAAGGATCTGCAGGTTGCTTGCGCCGTCCAAAAAGGCGGACTCCTCCAGGCTGTCCGGTATGCTGGCCTGAAGATTTGTCTTCATAATCAGCATATTGTAGGGGGAGTAGATCAGGGGCCAGATCAACACCCACATGGTATCCAAGAGATTTAAGTCGTTCATCAGCAGATAAGTAGGAATCACACCTGCGGTAAAGTACATGGGAATCATAAGCACAATGGTAAAAAAGGTTCGCCCTTTCAGCCTCTTTTTGGAGAGGGGATATGCCGCACAGGTACACACGATCATGCCCAGCACCGTGAATATCAGGGTTACCACTACACTGTAGCCCATAGAATACACCAAACTCCCATCCTTAAAGATGGAGACATAGGCGTCAAAGTTAATGCCCTTGGGCCAGAAATAAACCTCTTTAGCGATAACGAAGCTGTTGCCGGATATGGATTTTGCCGCCAGATGGACAAAGGGCACCACACAGGTGGCACAAAGCAGCACGATAAACAGCATCATGACAAAATCGCTGACCCGGAATTTGTTGATAGCTCTGCTGCCGTCAGGAGATGACGTCTGCGCGCCGCGAACCACTTCTTCTTTTTTCTTAGCCATATGCGTTCACCTCCTATAACAAGCCATCTTCGCCGAGCTTCTTTGCCACCCGGTCTGACAAAAGCACCAAAATCACACCCACCAGGGACTGGAACAGATTCACCGTGGTTGACATACTGAATCTTCCGTTCTCCAGACCCTTTTCAAATATGTATACCGCCAGCTGATACTGGAAATCCTTTACCTGGCTGTTCTGCAGGGCTGTCAGACGCTCCAGGTTGCTGTTCATCACACGTCCCAGGTTCATAATCAGCATAGTCACAATGGTTCCCTTGATGCCCGGAAGCGTAATATGCCACATACGCTTCCATCTGTTGGCGCCGTCGATCATGGCCGCCTCATAAAGCTCACCATTGATGCCGGTGATGGCCGCCAGATAAATGATGGTTCCCCATCCCATGGTCTGCCATACGTTTAAGAGCAGATAGGTCACCGCCCAGTGGAACTTCTCCGTCAGGAAGGGAATTCCTTCCTCTATCAGGCCAAGATCCATCAAAGCCATGTTTACCAAACCCGTGGACGGCCGGAACATGGTGTATGCCACGCTGCCGATGATGGCCCAGGAAAGGAAATGGGGCAGATACAGGATGGTCTGCGTCACCTTCTTAAACCTGGGGAAACGAAGCTCGTTCAAAATCAATGCCAAGATTACCGGCATGGGAAAGCCAATCACCAGATCCAGCACGTTAAATACAATGGAGTTTCGTAAGGCCCGGTGAAAATCCGCATCCCGGAACACCTTGATAAAGGTTTCAAGACCCACCCATTCGCTGCCGTCATAGCCTCTGGCGGGCTTGTAATCCATGAATACCATGCGCAGGCCGGGATATGCAGCGTAGCTGAAAATAATCACCATTAATAAGGGAAACAAAAGCAGCAGATACAGCTGCCAGTCTCGTTTCAGGGAATTTTTCCAGCTGGTGCCGGTTTTTACCTTAGGCGCTGCGGGAGCTTTACTCTTCGCCATATCATAACCTCCTCCAATACATGCAACATCTTGTTGTCAATTTGCATAATTTTTCTGCTTTTCTGTCTCTATTATCATACACATTTGCAATTTTTTCTAAGCAATTACCATATAAAACTGCGCAAAAACGACCATTTATTTTTCCCTTCATTTTTGACTTCATGGAATTTTTGCCTATAAAATCTACATATTATTTGCTTTTTATGCGCAAACTGCCAATCAAAGCCCGTTTTTCTCAAAAATCCGTACTTTTTATGCGTTTTCCCAACAAATATTATGGTTGATTTTCTTCGATTAAATTGCTATATATAGTATAGAGGTAAAAAACAGCTACAATTTATTCTGTTTTTATTTCATTTTGGAAGGGGGAATTTCATGGCAAAGCCAAAGAGCGCTGTAATTGAGTATCGAAATTATTATCTGCCCATTCATTTTCCCGTGCTGCTGCTGTCGGGGGACTATTGGAAAATATCCGACATTCCCAGCGGACGGCTTCATTTTCATAACTGCCTAGAGATCGGCGTCTGCCATTCCCACAGCGGCACCATGGAATTTTACGGGGAGCCCTGTCCCTTTAAGGAGGGAGACGTCACGGTAATTCCCAGGAACGTTCCGCATACCACCTACAGCACACCGGGCACGGAAAGCCATTGGTCCTATGTTTACTTCGATCCCCAGGAGCTGTTTCGGAATATGCTGCCTGCCACCTGGAAAAATTATGATCTTACGCCCTACAATTTCCACAGCTATAAGCATATTCTGAGCGGAAACGAATATCCCCATATCCACCGGCTGGTGCTGGATATTATAAGAGAGCTGGAAAATCAGGGCCCCAGCTACCAGATCAGCGCCAGAGGACTTCTTTTATCCCTTTACATCCAGCTCTACCGCATTGAAAACGAGGAGAGCAAGGGAAGCGCCGGGGACAAGCCGGAGGGGCAGCCCCTTGAGAATTCGCTGATCATTGCTCCCGCTTTGGATTACATAGAAAAAAATTATATGCAGCAGTTTTCCGTAGACTATCTTGCAGACCTGTGCCACTGGAGCACTACCCACTTCAGAAGAGTTTTCCGGGAAATCATGGGGACCTCTCCCCTTGATCACCTGAATAACACCCGCATTTTAAAATCCTGCAACCTTCTGCGCAGCACAGAGCATTCTATTCTTGAAATTTCAGAAATGGTGGGCTTCCATTCCGTGTCCAGCTATAACCGCTGCTTTATCAAAATCATGCAGACGTCCCCCAGGGACTACCGCAAGCAGATACAGCAAAGTGACAAGCGGGCGGAAAAACAGTCCATTCTGGAATACGCAGGATGGATGTTTCCGGAGTGATGTGTACATATTGCCCAAAAACCGCTTTCGCTTTTTTTATTTATCTGTGTATTGATTTTGTTTTGCTTTATTATTATACTATTCTTATATTAATCATTTATTTTCAGAAATTATAGATTTAATCGCAGCTATCCATAGTTCATTGTTTTGTGTTTCAGGGAATTCAGAAAGGGGGCATTTATGAACAACAAATGGGTGAATTGCATGGCCGTCTGCAGTCTGTGCCTTGTTTTTGCAGGCTGCGGCCAAAGGGAACGGGAAATTTCCCTGACAGAGCTGCAGAATTCATCGGGGGACTTCCAGTTTTCCTCAGTTCAGTGGGGCTCATCCAAGGAGGACATAGAAGAGACCCTCGGGGTCACACTGGATGAATTCTTATCTGCAAACAGCAGCCATCAGGCCTATATGGCTTCGGAAGCCTTTGAGTGGGAGGGCGCCCAGGCCCGGCTGCTTTGCGACTTTGAAAATGAGACCTTAAGCAGCGTCTCCTTCCACATTTTCCCCGAGGAGGATGAACAGGAGGCCGTCTGGGAGGCTCTTACCCAAGAGCTCACTTCCCTCTACGGCGAAGCGGAGATTTTTTTCCGGGAGAGCCAGATCGAGGAGCTTGGCTTTACCACCCAGGGGGAATCTTATCTCTGGGAGCGCACAGAGGGCATCCACACGGCGCTCGTCCTTACTGATTTCAAGCAGGACGGCTCTTTCAAGTATATTCTTCTGTCCGTTTATCCAGTCACAAAATAAGAGAAAAGAGAAGCGGCGCATTTTTGCGCAGCTTCTCTTATTTTTCAGCTATTTTACAGCCTGCCTGCGGTACTGCACAGGCGTCACATGATAGGTCTTTTTAAACAGGCGGTTGAAATGCTCCACGTTCTCATATCCCACATTTGCCGCAATGGTCTCCACAGTCTGGGCTGTTTCCCTGAGCATGGCTTTTGCCTTTTTCAGCCGCTCCTCCTTTACCGCCTCCTGAAAGGTCATGCCTGATTTCTCCTTGATATATTTGGAGATATAGGGGCTGGAAAGGTGAAATTGTTTTGCAAGGCCCTCCAGGGTCACATCCGTGTAATGCTGTTTTATAAAGCCCATAATTTCCACAATTCTCTCTTCTCTTCCTTCGCGGATGTGCTGTGCCGCAGCCAGCTTATTGGCCGCAGACACTAACGCCGCTATGGAAGCCTTGATGATATCTTCGTCCAAGCCTACGCCCCAGTCGTACTTTCCATCATGAACAATGCCTACATAGGCTGCAGCCTTTGCACTGGAGCCCGTGGAAACGGCATGCTCCTCATAAACGGAAAGCTCGTAATCCATGCCGAAAAAGAGCTTCACCGCATTGCTTACCGCATCCAGCCGGCCGTTTCCTGCGGCAGTAACCACTCTGCTTTCGCCCTTCTGGGCTATGGTCACCTCCGCAATGATGCCGTCCTTTTGCTTGAAATGGCACTCCGGCACATCAAAGACCATTCGGGGCGTGATATAATTTTCCTCGAAAATCGTATAGATTTCCCCCGGGCGCAGCTCCTGATGCCGCTTGTCGGACACACCCTTTATCAGGTAGCCCACCTCTTCCTTCATTTCCGCCGGAAGGGAGAAGCCAAACTGCTGCTTCAGCACAAAGGCCACGCCTCCCTTTCCCGAGACACTGTTGATACGGATTACATCGGATTCATATTCTCTTCCCACGTCAGAGGGGTCGATGGGCAGATAAGGAACATCCCAGCGCTTTCCGCTCTTTCCCGCCTTAAGCCATGCCATGCCCTTGCTGATGGCATCTTGATGGGAGCCGGAAAAGGCGGTAAACACCAGATCCCCTGCATAAGGGGTTCTCTCATGCACTCTCATGCCTGTAAATTTCTCATAAGCCTCCCTGACCTCCATAATCCGGGAGAAATCAAGCCCGCTTTCCACGCCGTGGCACAGCATATTTAACGCCAGCGTGACAATGTCCACATTTCCGGTCCGCTCTCCATTGCCAAACAGAGTACCCTCCACCCGGTCCGCTCCGGCCAGAATGCCGAATTCCGCATCGCTGATGCCGCAGCCCCTGTCATTGTGGGGATGTACGCTAAGCACCACATTTTCCCTGTATTTTAAGTGCTTGTGCATGTACTCCACCTGACAGGCAAACACATGGGGCATGGCAACCTGTACCGTGGTGGGCAGATTGATGATGGCCTTCTGGTTTTCCCCGGGCTGCCACACATCCAGCACCGCGTTGCAGACCTCCAGGGCATAGTCCACCTCCGTCTGGGAAAAGCTTTCCGGGCTGTACTCAAAGGTAAAATTCCCCTCCGTCTCCTGGGCCAGCTTTTTTAACATTACCGCGCCGTCCACCGCCAGCTTTTTCACCGCTTCCTTATCCTTATGAAATACCTGCTCCCTTTGCTCTACGGAGGTGGAATTGTATAAATGCACCACCGCATGGGGCGCGCCCTTTACCGCCTCAAAGGTCTTGCGGATAATATGCTCTCTGGCCTGAGTGAGCACCTGTATGGTCACATCTTCGGGAATCATATCCCGCTCAATCAGCGCCCGGATAAAGTTATATTCCGTATCCGAGGACGCCGGAAAGCCCACCTCTATCTCCTTGAAACCCAGCTTTACCAGCAGTTTAAAGAATTCCAGCTTCTGCTCCAGACTCATGGGCTCCACCAGCGCCTGATTGCCGTCTCTTAAGTCTACGCTGCACCAAATGGGGGCTTTCTCAATGCTGTCCTTTTTCACCCAGTCATAGGTCGCCTCCGGGGGCATAAAATAAGATTTCTTGTATTTTTCACTTACTGTTGTTTTTCCCATGGATATATCCTCTTTCCTTTACTCAAGTTCTCCTTTTCAGATTGTTCCATGGTAGCACAATCTTATTCTGCCAACAAGTATTGAGTTTAATTTATTTATTGATTTATTTTAATATTCTTCTTTTTAAAACAAGTATATTTTTTGAAAAATTATGATATTCTCTTTCTTTTATATTTAATATATTTCTTTTTGACAGCTATAATATTTATTGATTTTTTTTGTTTTCATTTATGATTTTTTTTGTGTTATCGAGTAGCACTTTTGCTGCTTTCTCACATAAAAAAAGTATGGATTCTGTTCTGCATTTGAATCCATACTTTCCTGTATTTCCCTTTGGAGGTCCCAAAGCCTCCCATATGATAATATCTTAAATAATCTCTACCCGTTCAAAATATTTCAAAAGAATCCCGGCGCAGTTCTCTATTCCCAGTCTGGAGGTATCCAGAATCATGTGGTAATTATTCACATCGCCCCAGACCTTGCCGGTATTTTCATAGTAATAGTCGGCCCGTTCCCTGTCGTTTTTCTCAAGCAGGGCCTTAGCCTCCTCATAGGGCAGCGATTCTTTCTTCATAATCCGGTGAATCCGGTCCTCCTTATCCGCGCTGACATAAATGTTGAACACATTGGGCTGATCTTTCAGAATTTCAGAAGCACAGCGGCCCAAAATAATACAAGGGTGTCCCGCCAGCTCCTTTATCACCTCCGCCTCAGAGGCAAAGCTGTCCCCCTCAAGTTCATGCTCAATATAGGCCTTATCATACACAGGCACATTCAGCTTTTCAGAAAGCTCCTTTGCGATCAGGCTGGCGCCTGTTCCAAACCTGCGGCTCATGGTAATCACTAAATTCATAGGAATCCCTCCTTTGTGCTTCCTATTGTATGATAAAAGAATTGAATTTGCAATTCCTTTTTATTCCCATGCCGCTGTAAGCACATGCTCGCCTGTCATCTGTACGATGGTGTCAGAGGTAATGATTTCCCCGTCGTATTCCCAGCCCAAGAAGGTGCTTCCCTGTTTTGACACAACTGGAAGCTCCCCATAGGTCTCCCCAAAGGTCACCTCCATGGGTGCAAGCACATCCGAGCCCTCCTGGGAAACACCGCCGTTTAAATCAAACTTTACCGTGATCTGGGCCGGGGTCCATCTGGCATAAAGGGTAATGTCTCCGGTGACCTTTTCACTTTCAAAGCTCCAGGCCGTTTCCTCTCCTTCTATCTGCCCATACCAGCCCTGAAAATCATAGCCCGGCTTGTAAGGCTCCTCCGGTTTTGACACCAGCTGTCCATATCTGAGCTTCTGTGCCGCCACCTGGCTGCCGCCCTGGGTGTCAAAGGTAATTTGAAAGCCTCCGTTTATGGTGAAATAGATGATCAGAATCAGGGCAGCGCCTGCCAGCACTCCGATCAGGCCGTCCAGTATGCGGATTGGCACATCCTTACTGCCGTAAATTCCTCTGCCAAACCATTTCCCTCTGGGCCTTTGGCTGCTTTGCGCCTCTTCCCTCTGCCGGCTTTCTTCTGTCTGCTGATTTTCCTCCGTCTGCAGGTTTTCCTGCATGTGCTGATTTTCCATGGCGCTGTCTCCTGATCTGTTGTCCTTAAGCATTTCCCATGCTCTTATCTTGCTTGTTAAAAAATTACTTGCGCACCAAATACTTTCTCATATCAATGGCGCAGGCGATCAAAATAATAAGTCCCTTGATCACATACTGCATATTCATGTTAATGGAAAGGAAATTCAATGCCACGAAGATAATACGCAGCAGGAATACGCCCATAACCACGCCGCTGATCTTACCGGTGCCTCCTACAAAGGATACACCGCCGATTACGCAGGCTGCGATGGCGTCGCATTCATAGTTTAATCCGGTGGCTGCGGTGTTGGAACCGATACGGGAGGACTCAATAAATCCCGTGATGCCGTACATAGCGCCTGCCAGTGTATGTACCAAAATGGTGGTGCGCATTACGTTTACGCCGGAAACCTTAGCCGCCTCGGGGTTGGAGCCCACTGCAAACATATTTTTGCCAAAGGTGGTTTTATTCCAGATAAACCACATCAGCACAACCACAATGCAGGCCAGCCACACATAATTGGGTATGGCTACCCTCGCTCCTCCCGCCTGGAAGGACACAATGCTTCCCTTTACCACATCGTTGAAATGCTGGTCCAGACCGGACAGGGGCTGTCCGTTATTTCCATTGATCATGATATACATCAGCAGAATGCCGTACACGATCAGCTGGGTGGCCAGCGTAACAATGAAGGGATGCAGCTGGAATTTCGCTACAAAAAAGCCGTTTACCCAGCCTACGATGCCGCCTACCAGAATCACAATGATAATCATCAGCGGAATGGGCAGTACAGGAAGGTTGGGGAACATCTTGGTGGCATAATCTACCGACTGCATCAGGGATGCGGTAATACATGCCGTCAAGCCCACAACACGCCCTGCGGAAAGGTCTGTTCCCGTCAGCACGATACAGCCCGCAATACCACAGGCAATGGGCAGGTTGGCTGCCGAAAGGCTGATGATATTTACGATAGACGGGGCACCCAAAAAGTTATGATTTTGTATATAGGTGTAGATAATTGCAATAATCAGCAGGATATACAGCGCATTGTTTAACAAAAATTCCTTCCAAAAGGTTCTCTTGTCTCTGCTGTCCAGGCTCTTGTAATTTGCAAAGCCCTGCTTCATACTGCCTATTTTGTTATGAAACATTTTCGTGGGATTCATGCACGTATCCTCCTCTAAACATATTTTGCGGCAAGAGCCATGATCTCCTCCTGCGTGGTATTTTTTGCATCCACCTCTCCCGCCAGCCTTCCGCCGCTCATGACCAAAATACGGTCACACACGCCCAGAAGCTCCGGCATTTCCGAGGATACCATAAGAACTACTTTCCCTCTTTTAGCCAAATCAATAATCAGCTGATATATCTCATACTTGGCGCCCACATCAATGCCTCTGGTAGGCTCATCCAGCATCAGCACCTCCGGCTCCGTTAAAAGCCACCGCCCAAGAATCACCTTCTGCTGGTTTCCTCCTGAAAGCGATCTGATCTTGGTTTTCTGGGAGGGCGTCTTGATCCGCATGGCATTGATGGACCACTCCGTATCCTTTTCCATAGATTTTTCACTGAGGTAAACGCCCGCCTTCTTATGCTTCTTGAGGCTTGAGATTACCGTGTTTTCCCGGATATTTAAAATACCGAAAATGCCTGTTGCCCTGCGCTCCTCTGTCAGAAGGGCAAATCCGTTTTTGATGGATTCCCTGGCATTTCGATTGCTTACCACCTTTCCGTCCAGCTTAATTACGCCGTCCTTCCTGGTGGCAACGCCAAATATGTTTTCCAAAGTTTCCGTACGTCCGCTGCCATCCAGTCCCGCAAGACCTACAATCTCGCCTCTTTTTGCCTGGAAAGAAACATTCTTTAAGAGAGAATACCTGGCCGTGAGATTTTCCACCTCCAGAGCCACCTTCCCCGGCTTGTTTGTCTTTGGAGGAAACTGGTTCGTCAGCTCTCTTCCCACCATCAGCTTTATAATCTGATCCGTGGTCAGCTTTTCCGCAGGCTCCGTGGCCACCCAGGTTCCGTCCCGCATAACTGTAACTTCGTCTGCAATTCTTAAAATCTCCGCCATTTTGTGGGAAATATATATAATTCCACAGCCTCTGTCCCGAAGCATATTGATGATCTTAAATAAATGCTCCACTTCCTCCTCTGTAAGGGAAGAGGTGGGCTCGTCAAATACAATCACCTTACTATGATAGGATACCGCCTTTGCGATCTCCACCATCTGCCTCTGGGAAACAGGCATGGTGCTCATAATTCTCTTGGGATCCACCGAAATCCCCAGCTCCTCAAAAACAGCCTTGGTGCTTTCATACATACGGTGCTCATTTACCACAAGCCCCGCAGTTTTTGGATATCTCCCCAGCCATATGTTATCCATCACATTGCGCTTCAGGGCCTGATTTAACTCCTGATGCACCATGGCAACTCCATTGTTTAACGCTTCCTTGGAATTTTTGAAGTTTACTTCCTTTCCTTCCAGTAAAATACTTCCGGAGTCCTTACTGTAAATGCCGAACAAGCATTTCATCAGCGTGGATTTTCCGGCTCCGTTTTCTCCCATCAGTGCATGCACCGTGCCCTTCTTCACCGTCAAAGAGACGTGGTCAAGGGCCTTTACGCCGGGAAATTCCTTGCATATGTCCGTCATCTGTAACAGCACTTCCCGTTCCATACGCATCCTCCTTACTGTCTGTTTCCATGATTCCGCCCACAAGGCTTTCCTGTACCGGATATGCCGATGAAAGCCCTGTCAGCGAAAAAGCAGCCGCTGCCGTAGCAGCAGCCGCTTTTGCTATGCCCTTTATTCTCCGGTGTATACTCCATAAGGAATATAAATCTTGTTGCTTACATTCGGGGAAATATTGTAGCTGTCTGTGTCTGCCATCAAATCGCTTCCTGCCTGAACGTTCTTTGTAAGATGTGCGATTGCGCCCGCCATGCCTTCTGCATCCTGCTTGATGGTTCCTGTCATCTTGCCGTCTGCGATCAGCTGCTTTGCAGCATCCGTTGCGTCAACACCAAATACGGGAATTGTAGTGCTGCTGCCGTCGCCAAGATTGTAGCCCCTGTCGTTTAATGCAGAAATAACGCCCTCTGCCATACCATCATTGTTGCAGATCACGATCTCAATCATGTTTCCGGAGGATTCGTTGTACTGTGACAGGTTGGTGGTCATATAGTTGTTTGCTGCAGTTGCGGACCAGTTGCCATCCTGGTCAACCTGATACTTATCCGTATTGGAAGCGTCAAAGTATTCCAGCTCAGGCTTGCCTGCTGCGGTCAGCGCTGCATTAGCATCCTCAACAGCATACTGGGTACGATAGATAGCCTCCACATTGCCCAGCTGTCCCATAAACATTGCATAGCTGATTACGCCGTCGCCGTTCAAATCAATGGTGTCATAATTTTCCACCACATATTCGCCGATCATCTGGCCCTGCATATGTCCTGCCTCGGGAGCGTCCGTGCCTACAAATGCGCACTGGTCATAGCTTCCAAGCACTACGCCTTCCTCTTCGTCAGGCTCTACCGCACGGTTAAAGAAAATAACGGGAATTCCCGCCGCCTCCGCTTTGTCAACAATCGCCTGGGAAGCATCTACGGAACCTGACGTAACGATATTTACAATCAAAAGATTCGTTCCCTGGGCAATGGCTGTGTCAATCTGTTCATTCTGTGTGGTCTGGTTGCTGTTTCCGTCATAATTCTGGAAATTGATGCCAGCTTCGGTCAGCTGCGCATCCAGCGCGGTACGCACACTGGAAATATAAGTATCGCTGTAGGTATAGTAGAACACGCCTACGCTCAGCTCATCACCTCCTCCTCCGCTGCTGCCGCATGCGGCAAGTCCCAGCATCATAACGCCGGCCATAATAATTGCCAAAAGCTTTTTCATAAAACATACCTCCTTAAAATATTTTGAGGGGAAGGAGTTCCCCCCTCACCGTTTACAACCTCATTATAAGAAAGTATTTTTGGAAAAGATATACAATTATTTACGCAGAAGGTTAAAAAAACTATTCAAATTAGTCAAAGAAAAATAACATTTTCTGACATTCCGGTTCAAACATATTTTCCCTGGTCACGATCTTGACAGAGGTATCCACATCGCTTTCCTGCACGTTATTTCCCGATGCCAGAATAGAGGCTGCCTCCACTCCCAGATATCCCATGGCATAAGGATTTTGCACAATCAGGGCGTCCACCTCTCCCGTTTCCAGCATCCCAACGGAAACCGTATTGGAATCGAAGGCCACCACATGAATGGCATCCTTTACCTCCAAATCGCGGATGGCCCACCCCACGCCCAGGCTGGTCCACTCGTTAAAGGTGACAATCACATTGATCTGGGGATTTTCCTTGATCAGCTCTCTGGTTCCTTCCCTGGCGTCCTCCGTGGTGGATACCACGTTTATGGTAGTAATCTCCTTCACCCGTGGGCTTTCTTCCATAATTTCCCGAAATCCCTGCTCCCTCTGCTGCCCGTTGGCAGAATTTACATCATAGTTCACGATGCCTACATAAAGCTCCTCCTCGTCAGTATGCAAAGCCGCCTGGGCCGCCTGTCTGCCCGCCTCCACATTATCTGTCCCAATCCGGCAGCTCACCTGATCGCTGTTTACGTCGCTGTCTATCACCACAATTTTGATTCCTCTCTGGGCGGCCTCATTGATCACCTGGGAATTGGCATTATAATCCACAGCGGAAAAAACAATCACCTCTGCCCCGTTGTCCATGGCTTCCCGGACCAGCTGATTCTGCCGCTCATAGTCCTCCTCCTTTTCCGGCCCCGTAAGGGTAAGACTCAAATTATATTCCGTAGCCGCCGCATCCGCTCCCGCATATACCGTTTTCCAAAAGGCGCTGGAGGTAGACTTGGTGATCACCGCAACATAAGATTTGCGGTTTTCCCCTCCCTGGGTGCAGCCGCAGACAAAAAAGACAAGCGCAGTCACTGCAAGCAGGCAAATCCCTTTTCTTCCCTTTCTCATCGACTTTCTCCCTTCTCCACAGGATCAGGGGCCTTCACGGACCCGGTATAGGTTTCTACGTCCTCTCTTTCCAGCTTCGGCATCCGGATCCTTACCGTGGTTCCTTCATCCAGTTCACTTTCTATCTGTATCCCGTAGCTTTCCCCAAAGTAAATCTGAATCCTGTCATTGACGTTCTTAATACCGATACCGGCGCTCTCTCCGGGTTCCTTCTGCAGGATGCTGCGGCACTGCTCCTTCGTCATTCCCACACCGTTGTCCTCCACCTCAAAAACCATATCCCTTCCATCCGTATAGGCCCGCACAACAATCTGCCCTTCATCCACCATCCGGTTAAGGCCATGGTAAATAGCGTTTTCAATAATGGGCTGCAAGGTGATTTTATTGCAGTAATAGGAAAGGCATCCTTCTTCCACCTGAAATTCATAATTGAATTGATTTTTATATCTGAATTTTTGTATTTTCAGGTAGCTTCTTGCATGTTCCAGCTCCTTCTCCACCGTAATCAGCTCATGGCCTTTGCTGATGCTGATCCGAAAAAGCTTCGCCAGGGCGTTTACCATTTCCACCGCGTCCCTGCTTCTCTCCTCCTCGCACAGCCAGCCGATGGAATCCAGCGTATTGTAGAGAAAGTGGGGATTGATCTGGGCCTGCAGCGCCTTAAGCTCCGTCTTTCTCAGCGTGATCTCCTCTTGTCTGACCTGATTCATCAGGCTCTGGATTCGTTTCACCATATGTCCAAAGGACTGGGACAGAAATTGTATTTCCCCGATGCCGCCCATGGGGCTGTAGGAATAGCCTGCAGCGTTTTTTTCAAATTCCCCCATGTCGTTCACCAGCTTTTGAATGGGTTTGGAAACCACACAGGACATAATATAGCTGCTGACGAAGGTGACAAAGAAAATGATCACCAGTATCACAATGACAATTCCAAAAACCTCGGTCTCCTTAGCGGTAACCAGCTCGTTTATGTAGCTGACTCCCACCACGCGCCACCCGTAATTATCCAGGGTTTTTACGGCATAAATCACCTGCTGTTCCTGATAGGAGCCGTCCACTCTTCCCATGACGTCTGCTGTGGGCTCACTTTTCAGCCCGGAATAGATCAGCTGCTGCTGGGGATGATAGATAATCTCCCCGTCCATATCCGTAATAAAGCAGTAGCCGTGCCGCCCTATGCCTACGTCGTCCACATAATCCGATATTTTGGAAAAGCGGATGTCGATGACCACTCTGTTCTTTTTGCCGTTTTCCCCCTCTATTTCCTGCAGCACAGAAACCACCCAAGGATATTCGTTCACCAGCATGGACTCCACATGGGGCTTGGAAATATAGATGGCTCCCTGTTCATATTCCGGCGCCTCCACATAGGATAAATTTTTCAAATAATTCTCCTTGAAATCATACTTTCCCGTATATGCGCTTAAAAGCTCTGCATTTTCATCATACACATAGATAGCCACCAGATCGGAGCGCACGTTTGTAAGGGTTTTTAAGGTATCCTCTCTCTCCTCCTTTTCCATCCGGTAGCTTTCCTCAATCAGCGTCATGATCTCCTTCATGTCCTCTATGTAATTTCCCACCGTGTTTGACACCTGCACCACCGTCTGCTCACTGCTGGTTGCGGCATTCTCTTCCATGCTGTTTACATATACGGACATGAACACAAACGCTGTGGACAAAATGATGATGGTCACCAGCGACACCACCAGCATGGTGATAATATGGGAAAGAGACAAATTGCTTTTCTTCATAGCCCCTCCTGCTGTTCTCCTGTCTGCTGCCGCATGGCGTTGGGAGATATCCCGCAGTACTTCTTAAAGCAGTAGCTGAAATAATGCTGATCGTTATAGCCGCACTTTTCCGCAATTTCCCTGACCTTCATAGAAGTGCCTGTAACCAGCTCCCTGGCCCGCTCCATGCGCTTTCGAGTCAGCAGGTCTACAAAGCTCATTCCCGCCTCCTTTTTGATCAGGGCGCTTAAGTAATTGGGACTGACATTAATTCTTCCGCTGACCCCCACCAGAGACAAGGCCGGATCGGCGTACTCCTTTTCAATCAGGTACATAGCCTGCTCGCACATGATCTGGCTGCTTTTTTTCTTCCCGGCATTTACAAGCTCCCTGGCCTCCAGACAGACAGATATCAGCTGCTCCTTCATCTCCCCGTAGGAGCCTTCCACAAAGGTAAGCCTTTTCATCAAGGTAATCTCATCCGTCACCGCACAGACAATGCGAAAAATAGAGGAAAACATCTGCATCATGAGAAATTTCAGCTTGATCTGCACATTTTCCCCTCTCATGCCCTCAAACAATTCCTCCAGATACTGCTGCAGCTCCTCCCTGGAGCCTCCCCGTATGAGATTTTCCAGCTCTGTTACCACGTCCTGCATTGTGGACAGATCAAGAGAAGTCACCCGCTCCTCGTCCGCTATGTAATGGATGCTGCTCTTTTCTTTGGTATTGCTGTAGCCAAGGGCATTCATGGCTTCATTGTATGCCTCATGACAGCCGGTAAAATGCTCCTGTATCCGGCTGACTCCGATGTGGCAGTGCAGCCCCAAAATACGCTCCGTGCTCTGTACAATATCCCCCACCATAATGTGAAGATACTTTTCAAAGGCTCCTTTTGTGGCTAAGAGCAGGGAAATTACCCGCCCTTCCATGTAGAAGCTGTAAAAGCCTGCATATTTCTTCAAAATCAGATCCACGGAATGCACCAGCTCCGGCGCCGTCCGGTTCACACCCTCCCCATCCTGCACCATGGTGGCAAGAACCACATACTGAAGGGCATTGCTTTTACTGCGCACAAGTCCGCAGGCCACAGCCTGTTCCAAAAGCTGTTCCTCCCTGTGGGGATGGTCCAGCTTCCCATAGCTGTCCAGTAAAAGAGGCAGCACAAACTCATGAATGTATGTCTTTTCCTGCTTTCTTAAGTCAAATTCCTCAAAAATGTGGTCTATCTTCTTCTTAATGTTCTTAAGCTCCTCTGTCAAATCCCGCATGGAAATGGGCTTTAACAAATAGCTGATAATATTGTACTGTATGGCCTGCTGGGCATAGGAAAACTCGTCGAACCCGCTCAAAAATGCGATCTGTGTGGTGGGACGGATTTCCCTTACCTGCCTTGCCAGCTCTATTCCGGAAACAAAGGGCATACGGATATCCGTAAGAAGCAGGTCCGGCTCCTTTTTCTCCACCAGCTCCAGAGCCTCTATGCCGTTTTCCGCTTCTCCGATCACCTGAAAGCCTATGCTCTCCCAATCCACCTTTCTGATAATCGCCTTTCTCAATTCTTCCTCGTCATCCGCCACAACCACCGTGTACATTTGTGCTCTCCTTTCCCCTCATACTGGTGCAAAATATGTGTTTCTACAGCTTTTATTTCCTCTATTATAATGGATTATTGTGCACTTTGTATACTTTTTTCTATTATTTTTTACAAAAAATAAGCCATACGCCCATATAAGCGTATGACTTATCTGTATGCAGAGGACGCTTTATGGACTGCGGCTTATCAGCGCCGTTTTCCTCTTTCCCTGTAATATCTCTCCTTGTCCGCGTACATCTGCCGCTCTGCTTCCTTCATCAGCCGGCTGACGGAAGCCACCTTTTCCGTCCATTGTACCCCCACAGACACATCGTAGCCCTTCTCCCCTGCCGCCTGCTGCACCCTCGCCGCCATCTCCAGGACTTCCTCCTGACCTTTCCCCGTCACAAAGATCAAAAATTCGTCTCCGCCAATGCGGTAGGTGGTTTCCTCTCCAAATTCCCTTTTGATTTCCCCAGCAATATTTTTGAGCATTTCATCTCCGGCCGCATGGCCCTTTTCATTATTCAGCTCATGCAGGCCGTTGGCGTCCAGATAAATGCAGGCTAAAGACTTTCCCTGCAGCTGCTGGTAAAAGCTGATATCCCTTTCAAAGCGGTTGCGGTTTAACAGCCCCGTGAGCACGTCGATCTCCCCCATCTTCCTTGCAATGGTGTAAGACTGCATATTGTGATAGAACATGGAAAAGCTGAAGGTAACGCTTTTGAGCTGTTCATAATCCACCCATTCCATATCCGTATTGATAATCCCCAGGGCGCCGATCAGTGCTTTATTAATATTTTCAACCGGGATAACCACCAGGTTTTTAAGCTTTTTCTGCTTGAATATGCTGTAAATCTCTTTTCCTGCCTGATAAGCCTCTATTTCATTGAAAACGACCAGCTCCTTTTGGTTTTCCCGGAAATAGTCCTGAAAAACACTCTGATCCTTGATATCCAGAAAGGAATCCTCCCCGGTGTCTGGATCCTTTTCCCATAGGTATAGCTGGGACTGTGTTTCATCCAATACCGTCTCAAAAAAGGCGCACTGGGACGCGGTCATCTCCGCAGCCTTCTCCAGGGCAAGACCTATATTTTCACTTTTGTGGTGAGCAATGAATAAAAGCTGCTCCACATCATGCACATTGCTGATCAGCTCCAGCCGTTTCTGCTTTTCCCTGGTCTCCTGTCTCACATATTTTAAAATCCAGATCAGATAAAACAGGAAAAAAAGAAACTCAAGGGCCAGAAACAGATAGAACACTTGCCGGATATGATATGCGTCCTCATAGACAATACTTTCAGGAACAGAAATGGCAAGCCTCCACTCGTTTATCTCCAGGGGCTCATAATATAAATATAGATAGTCCCCTATGGTTCTTGACACAAAGACAACATAACCTGTCTCTCCTGCAAAAATATCCTCTGCAAACTGTTCCGGCGTGTAGCCGGCCTTCATCCTGCGGCTTCCCAGATCAATTAAATTGCCAAGGGTTTTATGCCAGGTGTCCATAATAAAATCTCCGGTATTTCCGTCGATCACATACACTGAGGCATTTCCGCCGAATTCTTCCGCCTTCCACTGATAGGGCAGCGTCTGCAGATCTATCACACCGTATAACACCCCTGCCACAGCTCCGTCCCGCTCAATGGGCACGAAGCTGCGCAGAATATAGCTTTCGGAATCAAGCAGGTCAACCGTCTTGTCGGATATGTGGGCCCCCTTTGCGGCCTCCTCCTCAAAGGAAAGCACTCCGGAAGCATCTACGATCTCACCATTGTTTAAAAGAACGCGGTCTCCCGGCAGTAAGATTTCCAGGCGGGATAAGATATCGCTGGCTTTATACTCATTTAATATCTGGATGGTTTCTTCGCCCTCTATGTCTTGATAATTTGCCAGGATAGCTGCAATTACCTCCAGCTGATTTTGGTCGCTTGTAATATGCTGCATGATATCCTGGGATAAATTCTGCGCCGCTTCATGAAGCTGTTCAAAGCAGCTTTCCTCAGAAATTTCATTGATCCGATACATCAGGGCAATAGACAGGCATCCAATCACCACGGCGAGAAACAGCGTAAAAATCATAATTTTACGTCTGTGTATCCACCTTCTCATTTTGTTTCACGGCCTTTCCAATCAAATTTCCACATTTCTTTTATTGTAATGAATATTCAGCCGCATTACAAGATGATTTCCCTAAAAATCTAGTGCTTTTTTCCCATTTATTTTTGTGGTTGATTTTTTCGCCGCTGTTTTAAGAAATATATAGTTTTCAACTTTTGTTAACAAATCTTTAACATCTATATGCTATACATAAATAAGAAAAACACCGGGAGGCGAATTTTGTGTTTAAAATATTAGTAGTGGAGGATGACCGGGAATTGAATAAGACCGTATGATGCCGGACATAGATGGATTTGCATTTGCCAAAACCGTGCGGGAGCTGAATCAGGAAATCCCTATCCCAAAAAGACCTTTACCCGTTCTCAGCTGATGGATGAAGTTTCTCAATATGGTGACAAGAACCACAGGACTGGAGTTTACACAGACCCTCATAGAGCAGGCTGCCAAGATCACTTTTTTGAATGTAATTTTATTGAGCCTGCTCTGTACGGTGATAGACGGTATCAGGCGTAAATTTATGATAGACCGTCCGGTAAAAAAAATTGTAACTGCCGCAGAACAGCTGATGAAGGGAGACTTTTCCATACGAATCCCTCCCTTTCACGGCTTGTATTCTATGAGCGGGTTTGAAGTGATCGCCGATTACTTCAATCAGATGGCTAAAGAGCTTTCTGGAACAGAGACCCTTCGGACGGACTTTATTGCCAATGTATCTCACGAGCTGAAAACGCCTCTGGCAGTGATTCAAAACTACGGCACGATGCTTCAGCAGCCTGATCTGCCTGAAGAAAAACGGATGGAATATGCCAAGGCCGTCACCGATGCCTCCAGGCGGCTTGCCAGCCTGATTACCAATATTCTTAAGCTGAATAAGCTGGAGAATCAACAGATTTACCCCAAGGCAGAAACCTATGACCTGGGTGAGCAGCTGTGCGAATGCCTGCTTGCATTTGAAAGTGCCTGGGTGGAAAAAGAACTGGAGATCGAAACGGATGTGGAAGAGGATGTACTGGTAAACACAGACGCACAGCTGCTGTCTTTAGTCTGGAACAACCTGTTTTCCAATGCCGTTAAATTTACAGAGCCCCACGGCAGAGTCTCCCTTTCCCTAAAGACCGAAGGAGATTTTGCCGTTGTACAGGTGTCGGACACCGGCTGCGGCATTCCCCCGGAGGTCGGCAGACATATTTTTGAAAAATTTTATCAGGGAGATACCTCCCACGCCACACAGGGCAACGGTCTGGGAATGGAATTGCCGGACTTCCTCTGGTAAAAAGGCTCCGCAATACCTCATGGGGAAATCGTCTGCTGGGAGACGTGGTTTTCCGGTATCCGGTATTCTTCCTTGTGGTTTATTGCCCTTGCCTTTTATTATGCCTTGTTGTCGGTTATGCGGGCAGTGCTTGTGTTATACGTTCACCGCAGGCCGGTGGGAGAGGACATCACATCGGAATTTAAGCGGTATCGGGCCTGCGGCATTATTCTGCTTTTAATGAATCAGGCGCTGGCAGGCATTGTGGTCTGTATGGTAACGGAAAACAGAGGCTTTTCTTATCCCGGCCTTATGATTTATGTCATGGCCATGTATGCTTTTTATATTACCATTGTGGCGGCGGTCAATGTGGTGAAATTCCGCAGGCGGGGCAGTCCGCTTCTTTCGGCAGCTAAGGTCATCAGCCTGACCGCCGCGCTGGTTTCCATGCTGTCGCTGGAAACCGCCATGCTGGCCCAGTTTGGCGGCGAGGACGTTGTGTTTCGCCGTTTGATGCTGGGTATTTCCGGCGGGGCCGTCTGCACCATTGTTCTGACTATGGCTATTTATATGATCGCACGATCAACCAGGCAGCTGAAAAGGCTGCAGGATAACAATTTAAAAACATCCTGTTAGAAAGGAAGATTGGTTAAGGAGAATACCATCATTGAGCCTGCAAACAACCTTAAAAGCGCTGTCGGACCCCATCCGGCGGGATATTTTAGAAAGACTGAAAAAGGGCAGAATGTCCGCCGGGGAAATCGCAGACTGCTTCCCTGTGACCGCCGCCTCCATTTCCAGGCATTTGTCCGTTTTAAAGGAAGCCGATCTGGTGCGGGATACCAGGGAGGGAAAATATATTTATTATGAATTAAACGCCTCCGTGCTGGAGGAAATTATGCTCTGGGTCACACAGCTGAAGGGAGAATCTGACAATGAAGGAGATGCTTAAGAATTATAAAGGAAAACTGATACTGTCGTCCTTGGTGACGCTGCTTCCTCTCTTTGCAGGCATTCTGTTTTGGAGGGAAGCGCTGATATTGTCCGGCTCTTTTTTGGCCGCTCATCTGCTTTGTTTGTTTTTTGTATTTCATGATAAGAAAAACAGGAATCAAAGCAAAAAGGCCCTGGGGCTTGTTTTCTGGCTCTGTCCTATGATGTCTTTGTTTTGTACAGCCTGCACCTATATGGCTCTTTCAGAGACCGACGCCTCTTATGTGCTGATGACTCTTATGTGTTTCGGATTCGGCCTTCTGTTTGTAGTATGCGGCAATTATTTTCCCAAATTCCGGCAAAACAGCACCATGGGCATCCGTATCAAATGGACGCTGCAAAACGAGGAAAACTGGAACGCCACCCACAGGCTGGGCGGAAAGGTCTGGGTGATCTGCGGCCTTTTCATGATGGTCTGCGGCTTTTTTGCCAGCATTCGCCTGTCCGACTCTTTTTCCCTTTTCCTTTCTGCCGCTGTCTTCCCCCTGCTCATTGTGGCAGCCGTGCTGATTCCCTGTATTTACTCCTATGTCTATTACAAAAGACAGGTAAGGGAAGGGAAAGTGGAAAAAAACGGAAGGACAAAGCCCAAAAGCGCTGCGCTGACCATAGGAATCCTGTGCGCCGTGGCCCTGTATCTTTTCTACGTCCTGTTTACGGGAAATATGGAAATCGCATACGGGGACACCTCCTTTACCATTGAAACGGGAAATTGGGAGGATCTCACCATAAGCTATGAAGAGATCGAGGAAATCACGTACTTTGATCAAGACCCCTCCCACAGTGTGTCCGGCACAAGAACCAATGGTTTTGGCAATTTTAAAATGTCACTGGGCTCCTTTTACAATGAGCTGTACGGAAATTACACCCGGTACTCCTTTGTGGACTGCGATGCCTGCGTTGTACTTAAGGTAAACGGCGAAACAGTAGTCTTAAACGGGCCGGACGCAGAGAGCACAAAAGAAATTTATGAGCGTCTCCTGGGAAGGGTCAAATAGCTTCCCGTTATACTGTCGGGATTTTGGGCGATCCGGGAGGGAGTTCCCACTGCAACAATTCTCCCTCCCTCTTCTCCGCCTCCCGGTCCCATATCAATCATATAGTCCGCATTTCGGATCACGTCCAGATCATGCTCGATTACAATCACCGTCGCGCCGTTTTCTATCAGGGTCTGGAATACCTTAAGCAGCGTCTGCACATCCAAAGGATGAAGCCCGATGGTGGGCTCGTCAAATACAAACACCGTATCCCACTGTCCTCTTCCCATCTCGCTTGCCAGCTTCAGCCGCTGGGCTTCCCCACCGGATAGACTGGGTGTTGCCTCTCCCAAGGTCAAATACCCCAGTCCCAGACTTTTTAACACCTGCAGACGCTGACGGACGATTTTTAAATCCCCGCAGGCTTCCAAAGCCCTGTTGATATCCATAGCCATCAGCCCGGGAAGGGAATACGCCTGTCCCGATTTCTTTTGATACCGTATCCGGGCCGCCTCCCTTGCATACCGGGAGCCCCGGCAGTCCGGACAGGGAATCTCCACATCCGGCAGAAACTGCACATCCAGGCTGATCACCCCGGTTCCGTCGCACACCGGACAGCGCAGTCTGCCCGTATTATAGGAAAAATCTCCCGCCTTAAAACCAAGATTCCTGGCATCCGGGGTTTTTGCATAAATTTTCCGCAGCTCGTCGTGCACATTGGCATAGGTAGCCACCGTGGAGCGCACGTTTATGCCGATGGGAGCGGCGTCAATGAGCTTGACCCTCTCAATCCCCTCCGCCTCTATCAAACGCACATGCTCGGGAAGCTTTTTCCCCTGACAGGCCGCCTCCAGCGCGGGAATCAGACTTTCCAGAATCAGGGTGGTTTTCCCGGAACCTGACACTCCCGTCACCACAGTGAGCCGTCCCTTCGGAATCTCCACCTCCAGCGGATGCACCGTGTGAATGGCGCCGGTGGACAAATGAATTTTCCCCAGTTCAAATATTTCATCCTCCGCTGCGCACTGTCTGACCTGGACCTGAGCCGCGCCAGAGAGAAAGGGACCGATTTTGGATTTTTCATTATCCGCAATATCGGCTATGGCGCCCGAAGCCACCACCTCTCCTCCCTCCGCCCCGGCCCCTGGCCCCAGCTCTATGATCCAATCGGCCTCTCTTAAAACCTGGGTATCATGGTCTACCAGAAGCACCGAGTTTCCGTCCGACACCAGGTCCTGCATGACCCGGGTCAGACCCACAAGATTGGAGGGATGCAGTCCAATGGAGGGCTCGTCCAGCACATACAGCACCCCTGTAGTGCGGTTTCTCACTGCCCGAGCCAGCTGCATCCGCTGTCGTTCTCCGGTGGATAAGGTGGAGGCAGCCCGGTCAAGGGTCAGATAGCCAAGGCCAAGCTCCATAAGCCGCCTGGCCACCACAAAAAAGGACTGGCAAATGCTCTTCGCCATAGGGCGCATTTCTTCCGGAAGGGAAGCAGGCACTTCCTCCACCCACTTTATCAGCTGGCTTAAGGACATTTTACAGGCCTCATCCAGTCCGATTCCCCGTAGCCTTGGGGCCCTTGCCGCCTGGGATAAGCGTGTGCCGCCGCAGTCCGGGCACACATCCTCCTTCAAAAACTTTTCCACCCGCTTCATGCCCTTTTCATCCTTGACCTTGGCCAGGGCGTTTTCCACGGTATAAACTGCATTGTAATAAGTAAAATCAAGCTCTCCGGCCTGATTGCTGTTTTTGGAATGATACAGAATATGCTTCTTTTCCGCAGGCCCGTTATAGACCATATCCTTTTCCTGATCCGTCAAATCCCGGAAGGGCACGTCCGTGCGCACTCCCATCTCCCTGCAGACGTCGGTCATCAACGACCACATGAGCGAATTCCACGGCGCCACGGCGCCTTCATCAATGGTAAGGGATTCGTCCGGCACAAGGGAATCCCTGTCCACAGTGCGCACAATGCCCGTTCCCCCACAGGTACGGCAGGCTCCCTGGCTGTTAAAGGCCAGCTCCTCCGCCCCCGGGGCAAAAAAGGCCACGCCGCACTCCGGGCAGGTCAGCTCCTGCTCCGCCGCCACTGCCAGCGTAGGCTCCACATAATGGCCGTTCGGGCAGCGATGGCTGGACAGCCTGGAAAACATCAGCCTGAGATTGTTTAAAAGCTCCGTTCCCGTGCCAAAGGTACTGCGGATACCGGGAACCCCGGGCCGCTGGTGTAGGGCCAGCGCCGCCGGAACGTACAGCACCTGATCCGCATCCGCCTTTGCAGCCTGGGTCATGCGCCTTCTGGTGTAGGTGGACAAAGCCTCCAGGTAGCGTCTTGAGCCCTCGGCATACAGCACGCCCAGGGCCAGGGAGGATTTCCCCGAGCCTGACACGCCGGCAATGCCTACAATTTGATTTAACGGCACATTCACATCAATATTTTTCAGATTATGTACTCTTGCGCCGCGGATCTGTATTTCCTTTGGCGCGCCGGATTTTTCTTTCATAGCTAAAACCGCCTTTCGGTTCATTGTACCACGCAGGTCCACACGGGGGCAAGAAACAAGGACTATTGATAAACTCCTAATACACCATAATATTTGTTTACCGTGGAGGTATCCTTCATATATTTTCCTACTCAAGAGCCCATCCAATCTGTATATCTCCTGTCTGATCAATGTAATTCCAATGCAGATCGTCAGAATCCGATAACCGTTCAAACAGATTCCGTATTTACCAAATCCATACAGTCCACATATTGACTGCCGATTTTAAATGCGTAAAAGCTTCTGTGCTCTGCCGCCATGCTTTCCTCTGTACTTTCTGACTGGTTATTATCCTGAAAATAGGCTGGCAAATAGGTTTCGTCCATATGCAGATCATCCCTTGTCATGTTTTCAAGATAAACATACAGGATAGTGCTGGCATCCTCCATTATAATGGCGTACTCGTACCTGTCTGACCAGTCCGCCAAAGCCACATATGCTTCACTGGAGAAATTATCTTTATCAAAATACAGCTGGTTCGTCTGTCCCGCATAGCTTAGCTGCTCTGCAGCCAGTCTCTCTATTTCCTTTGAAAATTCATCCATATTATATTCCTTTTTCAAATAAATCTGACAGACAGGGGAAAATATTTCATCTCTGAACTCATAGTAAAATTCCTCTGAAATGCTTTCTATTTCTTTATCCGGAAATACAATCAACGGACTGTGGACATCTTCCCCTGTAAATTCTCTGTATCCGTCACTGCCCTGCAGCACCGTTTCCGTTCCGTGAATCAATTCATCGGCCGCCATGGCGCAGCCTGTGATCTGCATACAAAAAATACCCACAAATAAAAGCATTATAATGTTCTTTTTCATAAAATAAATCTCTCCCTCTCTTTTGTCTGCTTCTTTCAATTCCTGTTTGATTTGATACAGTCATATTTTTTCAAACTTTACTTTAATAGAAAAGTATTTGTATATAAATTATAATATCATGCCCATACATCACAAAAGCATCATCTTTAAATTTTTCATATCTTTTTGCGATATATTTTCTTCAGCATCTGCTATCATATCCTCTGCAAGACAAAATTCATTTTCTCCAGCTAAATATATTGTAACACCAGGACGCGGAACCATACCAGTTGGACCTGCACCAGACACATAATATGTTATGATAATTACATCATCCTTTTTATCATTATTTATATAGGCGTTTGCGAAACGCCAGAACCCGCATAAATACGGGATTCTTTTGTTGCTAAAAATAAAAATCTCCTCACGGTTTGTGGTATAATGGAGTTGCTGAAAACCATAAATCACATCCCGAAAGGAGACACT
>DXGH01000003.1 GCA_019114005.1 Candidatus Acetatifactor stercoripullorum | reverse complement strand
CCGTGGATTTCAAGAATACCATCCTGATTATGACCTCCAATATCGGGGCAAGCTACCTGTTAGAGGGCATTCACCCGGATGGAAGCATTCAGCCGGAGGCGGAGAGCATGGTGATGAACGATCTGCGGGCTCATTTCAGACCGGAATTTTTGAACCGTCTGGACGAGATTATCCTCTTTAAGCCGCTGACAAAGGAAAATATAGAGGGAATCGTTCATTTGATCATTGCCGACCTGAACAAGCGTCTGGCAGACCGTGATCTTAAGATAGAGCTCACAAAGGAAGCCCTTTCCTTTGTGGTGGATAACGCCTATGACCCGGTTTACGGCGCAAGGCCCCTGAAGCGTTATATCCAGAAGCATGTGGAAACGCTGGCGGCAAAGCTGATTCTGGGAGACCAGGTATCCTCCGGAGACACCATTCTGATCACCCTGGAGGACGGAGCCTTGAGCGCAGCTGTGAAGAAGCAATAAAAGAGATTTGGATGCAGGCAAAAAAAGCCTCCCTGTTTTGTGCGACAGGGAGGTATTTTTTGCGCAGAATTTTCTTGTAAAAGTGAAAGCTTTTTGTTAATATAAACTTAAAAACAGGTAATAAACTTAAAATATTCGACTAAAATTACTTAAAAGCCATACCGGAGAAAGGAGAGGGGCATGAATCTGCAGTATTTGGAGGAGGAACGAATTTTTCGCCTGGACACGCCGGGCACATCCTATCTGATCGGCATTGTGGGAGAAGAGGGGTTTTTAGGCCATATTTATTACGGAGGGAGGCTGGCGGATTTAAGCGGAATCAAAACGCTGCTTCGGACCGAGGAAGCGCCCTATACTCCGGATACAAATGACAGGGAGCGGATTTCCTTTCTGGACAGCTTTCCTATGGAGTATTCCTTCCACGGTGTGGGAGATTACAGAGAAAGCTGCGTGCGGGTGAGAGACGCTGCAGGAGCCGGCGCAGTCTGCCTGACCTATGTAAAGCATGAGATTTTCCGGGGGAAGGAAAAGCTTCCCGGGCTGCCCGCTGTCTTTGGCGGCCAGGACGATGTGATGAGTCTTGCAATCACCTGTGAGGACAAGGCGCTGGGGCTTGGGGCAGTGTTAAAATACAGTGTGTTTGCGGATACGGACGCCATTGCAAAAAGCGTCTGCTTTACCAATCTGGGGGAAAAGCCCCTTTATCTGGAAAAGGCGTTGAGCGGCTGTCTGGATATGGACAACAGAGAATTTGACGTGCTGACCCTTCACGGCTCCTGGGGAAGAGAGCGGCATATGGAGCGTAAAAAGCTGGGACATGGGAAATTTAAGGTCTCCTCCCTAAGAGACGGCAACTGTCATCAGGAGCATCCCTTTCTTGCGCTTTTGTCCCCCGGAGCAGACCAGGATGCGGGGGAGGTGTACGGCTTTCATTTTGTCTATTCCGGGAATTTCATGGCCCAGGCCGAGGTAAACCAGTTTGACAGCGTGAGAGTGGTTATGGGAATTGAGCCGGAGGACTTTTGCTGGAAGCTGGAGCCGGGAGAGAGCTTTCAGACCCCGGAGATGATCACGGTGTATTCGGAAAAGGGACTTTCCGGCATGACAAAAAGCCTTCACACACTTTACAGAAAGCACCTGATCCGAAGCCCTTATCTCCATAAAAGACGGCCCATACTGATCAATAACTGGGAGGGCACCTACTTTGATTTCAACGAAGAAAAGCTGATTGAGATTGCCAGACAAAGCGCGGCCTTGGGGATCGAAATGCTGGTGATGGACGACGGCTGGTTCGGGGATCGGTGCGACGACAGCCGCTCCTTAGGGGACTGGCAGGTGAATCAGGAGAAGCTAAAGGGGGGACTGCCCTATCTGGTGGAGCAGGTAAAGGCTCTTGGAATGCAGTTTGGCATCTGGTTTGAGCCGGAAATGATCTCCCCGGATTCCAGGCTTTACAGGGAGCATCCGGACTGGGCCATCGCCATTCCGGGAAGAAGGCCGGGAATGGCCAGAAACCAATATGTGCTGGATTTAAGCCGGAAAGAGGTCAGAGATCACATTATGGAGGAAATGTTTGACATTCTCCACAGTGCGGACATTGCCTATGTAAAATGGGATATGAACAGACCCCTGACAGACCTTCACAGCGCGGCGCTTGCGCCGGACAGACAGGGAGAGCTGGCCCACCGCTTTGTGCTGGGAATGTATGAAATGCAGGAGAGGCTGCTTGCGGAATTCCCCGGGCTTTTGCTGGAAAACTGCAGCAGCGGGGGCGGACGCTTTGATCCGGGAATGCTGTATTACAGTCCCCAGATCTGGTGCTCGGACGATACGGACGCCGTGGAGAGACTTGCCATACAGGAGAGCACGGCCATGCTGTATCCTTTGTCCACCATTGGGGCTCATGTGAGTGTGTGTCCCAATCATGCGGTGGGACGAAATACGCCCCTTGAGACCAGAGGGTTTGTGGCTCTTGCGGGCACCTTCGGCTATGAGCTGGATATCACAAAGCTGACGGAGGAGGAAAAGGAGCTGGTTTCAAGACAGACCAGGCTGTATGGAAGCCTTTGCGAGCTGATCAGAGAGGGTGATTATTACAGGCTTGCCTCCTATCAGGAAAATCATTCCTATGACTGTTTCCAGGTAAACGCTGCAGACGGCGGACAGGCGCTTGTTTTCTATACCCAGGTGCTCAACGAGACAAACCGCAAAGCCAGGTTTATCCCTTTAAGGGGGCTTTTGGAGGAGGCCCGGTATGTCTTGTACCAGGCGGACATTAAGACGGAGGAGCTTTTTGTTTACACAAACAGGATATTTTCAGGAAGCGTGCTTATGAAGGCCGGGCTTCCTGTGGAGAGAATGTGGGGGGATTTTCAGGGGAGGCTTTTGTATCTGAAAAAAATCTAAGGGAAGAAAACAGAGGAAGGAAAGCAGGAAAACAAGACGGATATGGGAAAAATTGTGAGAATGGCTGATATTGCAGCAAGGCTTGGGGTCAGCACCGTGACCGTGTCAAAGGCTCTTGGGGATCAGAAGGGGGTCAGCGAGGAGCTCAGGGAGCGAATCAAGCAGATGGCCGGGGAAATGGGGTATAAGGCTCCCTCCGCAAACAGGAGCGAAGAAAAAAAGAGCTATAATATCGGAGTGCTGGTGGCGGAAATCTATATTGAAAAATATGCTACCTTCTATTGGGAGCTTTATCAGAAAATCACAACCGCTGCGGTGAAGGAGGACTGCTTTGTGCTGCTGGAGGTTCTGGAATCGGCGGCGGAGAAGGAGCTGCAGGATATTAAACTGATCCGGGAAAATAAGATCGACGGTCTGATTGTGCTGGGAAGCGTCAGTACCGAATACCTGGAGCAGCTGTGCAGGGGAAACGATCTTCCTATTGTGTGCATGGATTTTTATGACAATAAGGTTAAGGTGGACTGTGTGATTTCCAACAGCTTTTATGGCGCTTATCAGCTTACCAACTATTTGTTTGACAAAGGACATCAAAAGATTGCCTTTGTGGGGACGCTGCTTGCCACCGACAGCATTACGGACCGCTACCTGGGCTATCAGAAGTCGCTTATGGAGCATGGAGTGGCGGTGGAAAAAAAATGGGTTATCCCTGACCGGGATGAGAGCAGAAAGTGCTTTGATCATATTACCTTTCCCCGGGAAATGCCCACAGCCTTTGTATGTAACTGTGACCTGACGGCCAGCAAGGTGGTCAAAGGCCTTCAGGAGAGGGGCCTTTGTGTGCCAGGCGACGTTTCTGTGGTGGGATATGACGATTATCTTTATCCGGGCCTGTGCGATGTGGAGCTGACCACCTATTCCGTCAATATGGAGAAAATGGCGGAAACAGGTGTGGAAATTCTAAGAAGCCGGCTGGGCGGGGACCTGGGGCAGATAGGCATTCATGTGATAGAAGGAGGCCTTGTGGAGCGTGACAGCGTTTCACCTATAATATAAAGAACCCTTACGATAGGCGGCGGGCGTTATGCCCGCCGCTTTTTTAAAGTGGCGGATAAAATGATTTACATTTTCATATCCGATGGAAGAAGCAATCTCATGGATTTTTAAATTGCTGTTTTCAAGAAGCTCCCTGGCGGCGGCAATACGGGTTTTGTGGAGATATTGCATGGGAGAAATGCCATAGTGCTCCTTAAATTCCCGGCAGATCCGGTAGCGGCTCACCTGACTGCGCATCTCCAGCTGCTGCAAAGTAAGATCAGTGTAATAGCTTTTATCCAGCAGCTCCTTTATCTCAGTGAGATAGCCTGGAATTTTCTTTGCACAGGGGGCTTTTTGAAACAGCATTTGGGTTAGAAGCTCTGTAAGCAGCAGGTTTGCCTGAAAGGAATCCACCGGCTGCTGCCGGATCAGCGCGCGGTAGCCGGGCAACAGAGAAACGGGGGAGGGAGGTTCAAAAAAGAGAGAATCGGACAGCAGAGTACGGCAGTAGCAGCCGGCGCTGCAGCCGTCAAAAAGAAGCAGCTTAAATCCGCCGAAGTCCTTTATGGAAAGGGTATGGGGCACTCTGCCGTCTATCAGGAGAAACTGTCCTTGATTTAACAGCAGGGAGCTTTCCGACGCAGAAAGCGGGGTATACCGCACGCTTCCCCGTGTGGAATGGAGAATCCCATAGGCGGGAAACAGGTTTGAAGAAAGCGTAAGGGAAGCGCCTGCACTGCAGTGGAGGACGCCCAGTCTGCACAGCAGATGCCGCAGAGCAGCTTCTTCATTTTGAATCTCATAGAATTGAAGGGGACTGGCGTCCTGGGAGGGAGTTCTCAGGGTATATACGGGAAATGAATTCATATGCCGTTCCTCGCTTTCCGCAGATTGCTTAAATAAAATTAAATTAATAATTGTAATAGAAAAGCAATAATTGTATAATTGATTTAAAAAGGTAATAGGTAAGAAAATATATAAGGCAACAATTAACCTAATAATTAACATTATAATGCTTAAAAAAGAAAAAATACACCGTGATAATAGCTAAAATCACCGTGATATAATTGTATAAATAGACGAAATGTACAAAGAAATCAATAATAAGATATAAAAAGCAATTAATATAGATGACTAATAATAAATTTAATGTAAAATAAATTTAAGTTAACAAGAAGTTAACAAAAATTAAAGGAGGGTTATATTATGAAACTGAAAAAGGTTATGGCATTGTCTCTGGCAGCGGCGCTTACCTGTTCTCTGGCAGGCTGCGGCAATGAAACCGCACAGACAGCGCAGAGCAGTACCACTGCTGACAGTAAAGAGAGCACGGAAACGCAAAGCGGCGGGGAGGACGTTTTGGAAGAGGAGCTGGGCTATGCGGATATCGTACTGGGAGAGACCTATGCGGACTTGACGGCGTCCATAAAGGTAATGTCTCACAGGACAGACCTGGCGGATACCAAATTCCCTGAGTATATTGCAGCGTTCAATGAAATGTATCCTAATATTACGGTAGAATATGAAACCATCACTGATTATGCAGAGCAGGCGCTGCTTCGTATTGAACAGTCTGACTGGGATATTATGATGATTCCTGCAGTGGACAAAAAGGATCTTGGCACTTATTTCGTACCCTATGGCGATCTGGAAACTGTCAGTGAACAGGTACGGTTTGCAAACACCTGGGTGTTTGACGATCTGGTGTATGGGATTCCTTCCACCGGAAATGCCCAGGGCATCGTATATAATAAGCAGGTATTTGCAGATGCAGGAATTACGCAGCTGCCCACTACGCCCGACGAATTCATGTCTGCACTGCAGGCCATCAAGGAGAGCAATCCCGATGTGATTCCTCTGTATACCAACTATGCGGCTGAGTGGACCATGGGAGCATGGGACGCCTATATTGGAGGCTCCGCAACAGGAAGCGCAGCCTTTATGAATCAGGAGCTGATTCACAGCGCTTCACCTTTTTCTGACAGAGGCGATGGCACAGGCCCCTATGCGGTGTATAAGCTTCTTTATGATGCGGTTGCCCTGGGATATACCGAGGAGGATTACACCACTACGGACTGGGAGGGCTGCAAGGGCATGATCAACAACGGAGAGATCGGCTGTATGGTTCTTGGCTCCTGGGCCTACTCTCAGATGGTGGAGGCGGGACCCAACGGCGATGACATTGGCTATATGTCCTTCCCCATCACCGTGGACGGAAAGCAGTATGCTTCCGCAGGACCGGATTACAGCTACGGCATTAACGTGCAGTCCTCTGATGACAACAAAAAGGCTGCCATGGTTTACGTGAAATGGCTCACCAATCTTTCCAATTTCTCTTATTCCGAGGGCGGTATTCCCATCGACGTAAACGGGGCTTATCCCGATTTGTATTCCGCTTTTGATGGTATTGAATTTGTGGCGGATGAAGCGGCTCTTCCGGGAGAGGAGACCTATCTGAACGATCTGAATACACAGTCCGAGCTGATGATCAACGCCGGTGGAAACAGGAAGATCATGGAGATCGTAGAGCATGCGGCCCAGGGCGATATGAGCTATGACGAGATCATGGAATCCTGGAACCAGGCATGGAGCGACGCACAGACTACACTGGGAATCGAAGCGCAGTAAGCAAAAAAGTGCGGGGGCAATGCCCCCGCATTGTGCCAAGGGCCTCAAAAGGGACAGAAAGGGCGTAAGGATATGAAAACAGGTTTTGATTTTGCAAGGTGGTTTAAGGGAAGAAAGGTGCAGAGATTTCTGGTGATTTTCACATTTATGGCGGTGCCACTTTTACTGCTTTTTGTGTTCACCTACCTTCCCTTCGGGGAAATGGTGAATTTCAGCTTTTATAACATGAGATATACCGGAACGAGAACCTGGGTGGGACTTCAGAATTACATAGACGTTTTCCGGAGAGACGACTGCTTTGGGGCGCTGAAGCTGAGCTTTTATTATATGGCAGGAGCGGTGGTGCAGCTTATGCTTGCGTTGTACTTTGCAACGCTTCTAAGCTTCCGGGTGAGGGGCGGCAGCTTTTTTAAGGGAGCCATTTTCTTCCCCTATCTGATCAACGGCATTGCCATAGGCTTCATCTTCAAGTTTTTCTACACCAGGGGCTTTGTGCTTGATACGGTGCTTGGGTGGTGCGGCTTTGAATTGGATCAGCTTCCTTTTTGGCTGAGGGACACCAATATCAATAATATATCCCTTGTGGCCACCAGTGTGTGGCGCTATATGGGACAGAACATGGTGCTTTTTATTGGAGCCATCATGTCTGTGGACGGCGAGCTTTATGAGGCGTCAAGGCTGGACGGTGCAAACCGGTTCCAGCAGTTTATCCATATTATTCTTCCCAATATCAGAACCATTGTCATGCTGAATCTGATCCTGTCCATTACCGGTTCCTTAAGCGCTTTTGAACCGGCCTACGTGATCACCAGCGGCGCCAACGGGACAGCCACCTACTTTGTGCTGATGGATGAGCTGGCTCATGTGACCCAGAAGGTAGGTCTGGCAAGCGCCATGGCTGTGGTGCTGCTTGGCATGATACTGCTTGCAACCCTTCTGCAGAAGCTGTTCTTTAAATATGTGTTCAGAAGCGCAGAGGATGAGGATAAGGGCGCCGGGGCAAGAAGGGAGAGAAGGCTTGCCCGCTATGCAAGGCGGCATAAGACGGGGAAAGGAGAGTTAAGACCATGAAGGTATTCCTGTTTGTAAAAAAAGCTGCTGCAAAAATATTGATTTATGCCAGCCTGCTCCTTGCCGCCTTTATCGCACTGGTTCCGGTAGTAAGCTGCGTCATCACAGCCTTTAAGCCGGATGAGGAGTATGCGGCCACCAATGTGATGGAGCTTCCTGCGGTGTGGAAAAGCTTTTCCCCAAGCCTTGCATGGATAAAAGAGGCTTTCGCCAACTTTATCACAGCCTGGCAGAGGGCGGATATGCTGCTGGCCTTCCGCAATACGGCTATTATTCTGTTTTTTGTGCTTTTGGGCTCCATTATGACAGGCTCTATGCTGGCCTATGTGCTCAGCCGTTTTAAGTTTCCGGGAAACGGACTGATCCGCAGCCTGTTTCTATTTGCCAGCCTTCTGCCCGGTATTGCCATGCAGGTTTCGCTCTACCGCATTATGTACGAGCTGGATTTTATCAATACCCTTTACGGCTATATTATCATGCAGATGGGCACGGACGTTATATCCATCTACATCTTTATCCAGTTTTTTGAAAATATCTCAACCTCTCTGGACGAATCCGCCATTATGGACGGCTGCACCTATTTCGGCGTTTTCTTTCGGATATTATTCCCTTTGTTAAAGCCGGCCATTGTGACCGTGCTGATTTTAAAGGGGGTGGGCACCTACAATGAGTATTATGCAGCCAGCCTGTATCTGCAGGATAAGACAAAATATATCACAGTTGCCACCTGTCTGTACAAATTTACGGGGCCTCTGGGAAATCAGTATAATCTGATCTGCGCTGGACTTTTGATTACGCTGCTTCCGGCCCTGGTGATTTTTATTCTGTGTCAGAAGCAGATTTACGGAGGGCTTACCCTGGGAGCTGTGAAGGGCTGAAACAAAAGGAGGCAGAAAGTGTGAGGAAGCCGGAAGAGCACAACAGAATCAGCAGGCAGATGAAAACGGAGATGAAAAGACATCTGGAGGAAAAGCTGCTTCCCTTCTGGAAGGGACTCATTGACCGTGAAAATGGAGGATACTTCGGATATGTGGACGGGCAGCTTCAGATTCATAAAGAGGCGGTGAAGGGCTGTATCTTAAACAGCAGAATACTGTGGTTTTTTTCAAACGCTTATCTTTGCCTGGGAGACAGGGAATTGGAGGAGTATGCGGCGTGGGCCTATGTTTTTCTGCGAGATTGCTTTTATGACAAGGAAAAAGGGGGGCTGTTTTGGTCCGTAACCTGTGAGGGCAGGGTGGAGGATGACGGAAAGCATACCTACAATCAGGCGTTCGGGGTGTACGCCCTCGCAGCCTATTACAGAGCCTTTGGAGAAGAGGAGGCGCTTTTGCTGGCCGGAAAGCTGGTACAGGTGATAGAGGAAAAATGCTTTGACCGGTACGGCTATAAAGAGGCCCAGACACGGGACTTTGGGCCTGCGGACAATGAAAAGCTGTCGGAAAACGGCGTGCTGGCGGACAGAACCATGAATACCCTTCTGCATGTGCTGGAGGCCTATACGGAATATTACAGAATTACAAGGGATTTGGCCGTGGGAGAAAAGCTTCGGTATATGCTGGGCCTGATAGAGGGGAAAATTTACAATTCAAAGCTTCGGCGCCAGGAGGTTTTCTTTGACAACGAGATGCACAGTCTCATTGATCTGCATTCCTATGGCCATGATATTGAGACGGCATGGCTTGTGGACCGATGTGTGGAGATTTTGGGGGATGCGGACTGGGCCGGAAAAATGAGCCCTGTAACTGCAGCCTTGGAGGATCAGGTATATAAAGAGGCTTACAGGAGCCATTCCCTGGCCAATGAGTGCGAGAAGGGTGTGGTAGACGAAAGGCGTATCTGGTGGGTACAGGCAGAGGGCGTGACGGGCTTTTACAACGCCTGGCAGAAAACGAAAGAAGGCCGGTATCTGGAGGCTTCCGCAGATGTCTGGGGCTTTATCAGGGAGCATATTGTGGATAAAAGGCCCGGTGGGGAATGGTTCTGGTATACGGATGAAGCAGGCCGGCCGGCGGTGGAGGCCCCGGAGGTGGAGCCCTGGAAATGTCCCTATCACAATGGGAGAATGTGTATGGAAATCATGATGAGAGGAGAAGGAAGCGATGCTCCATGAAAATTATTACAGAGAGCTTGCAAGGCAGGAAGCCCTGATTGCCAGAAAAAATAAGGTTGATGAAAGCTTTTATAACGGCGTTTATGAGCGGTATGTGTATCCGGTGCTGACCAGAGAGCATGCGCCCCTTTTCTGGAGATATGATCTCAATCCGCAGACCAATCCTTATTTTCAGGAGCGGCTGGGGATCAATGCGGTGATGAATGCGGGGGCCGTTCGTTTAAACGGCCGTTTTTATCTGGTGGCCAGAGTGGAGGGGAATGACAGAAAATCCTTTTTTGCGGTGGCGGAAAGCGAGAGCGGTGTGGATGGCTTCCGCTTCTGGGATTATCCTGTGAGGCTGCCGGATACCTGCCCGGAGGAGACTAATGTATATGATATGCGTTTGACAAAGCATGAGGACGGCTATATTTATGGGGTTTTCTGCTCGGAAAGCAAGGATACTGCATCCTCCGATCTGTCGGCGGCGGTGGCATCGGCGGGTATTGTGCGCACAAAGGATCTTAAGAAATGGGAGAGGCTGCCAAATTTAAAGACGCTGCGTTCCCCGCAGCAGAGAAACGTGGTGCTGCATCCGGAATTTGTAAAGGGAAAATATGCCTTTTATACCAGACCCATGGACGGTTTTATCGAGACGGGGTCAGGGGGCGGCATTGGCTTTGGGCTGTGTGATGACATCGAAAATCCGGTGATAGATGAAGAGGTTATCCTGAGCAGGAGAAGGTATCATACCATAACAGAGGCAAAAAACGGCGCAGGAGCGGTTCCCATCAAAACGAAAAAGGGCTGGATTCATATTGCCCACGGTGTGCGAAGTACGGCGGCGGGGCTGCGTTATGTGCTCTATGCCTTTGCAACGGCCTTGGAGGATCCCTCCAGAATCATTGCAGAGCCTGGCGGAATGCTTATGGGGCCCAGAGGGGCGGAACGGGCAGGGGATGTGTCCAACGTAGTGTTTACCAACGGAGCCATAACAGGAGAAGACGGGAAGATTTATCTTTATTATGCTTCTTCTGATACAAGACTGCATGTGGCCGTCACCACGGTGGAGCGGCTTTCGGACTATGTGTTCCACACCCCCAAGGACCCGTTAAGAAGTTCCGGCTGCGTATCCCAAAGGTGTGAGCTGATTGACCGGAATCTGGAAATTTTAAAAAAAGAACAGGAATGGAAAGAAGTATGAGCAAATATAAAATCTTAGGCCAGCCAGTGCCAAACGTACCCTGGCAGGAAGGGCCGGATTGCTTTTTTGGAGCGCCGGTGTGGAGATACAGCGAAAATCCCATTATCGGAAGAAATCCGGTGAAAAATGTGGCAAGAATTTTCAACAGCGCGGTAATGCCCTATGAAGATGGGTTTATCGGTGTTTTCAGAGGGGAGCAGACCAACGGCATTCCCTATATTTATCTTGGAAGAAGCAGGGATGGCATACATTGGGATTTTGAGGAGAATAAAATCTCTTTTACGGATGAGGAGGGAAAGCCCTTTATGCCCGCATATGCCTATGATCCCAGGCTTGTGAAGGTGGAGGATGTCTATTACATTATCTGGTGTCAGGATTTTTACGGAGCGGCCATCGGCATGGCGAAAACCACGGACTTTCAGACCTTTACCAGAGTGGAAAATCCCTTTCTGCCCTTCAACCGCAATGCGGTGCTGTTTCCACGGAAAATAGGGGGACGCTTTTGTATGCTCAGTCGTCCCTCGGACAGCGGTCATACCCCTTTTGGGGATATTTTCTTAAGCGAAAGCCCGGATTTGGTTTACTGGGGAAAGCACAGACATGTGATGGGGAAGGGAAAGGAATGGTGGGAATCCTTAAAGATCGGCGGCGGAGCCGCTCCCATTGAGACAAGCGAGGGCTGGCTTTTGTTTTACCATGGAGTCAGCGGTACCTGCAACGGCTATGTGTACAGCATCGGGGGCGCAATCCTGGATATAGACCAGCCCTCTGTGGTGAAGTATCGGTGTGAAAATTTTCTGCTGACGCCGGAGGAGTGGTATGAGGAGAGGGGCTTTGTACCCAATGTATGCTTTCCCTGTGCCACCATACAGGACGCGGACAGCGGAAGGATCGCCATTTATTACGGTGCGGCGGACAGCTATGTGGGCCTTGCCTTTACAAAGCTGGATGATATTATGGATTATATTATGGAGCACAGTGTGGTCACACCGGACGACAGAGAGCCCGGCAGGCGGTAGCCAATGGCAGAGGAGAAAAAGGAGGGCAGCTTGAAGGCGGAAGAAATTTTAAGGAGTTATTGCAGGGATGGGGAAGCTGTGGTGCTTCCTGGAAATCCTCTGCTTTCCTTTCAGGGAAGAATAGACTGGGGAAAGGAGGAGGGCCCCTTGTGGACTTATCCGGCCACCAGCGTAACGATGAGATTTCGGGGAAGAAAGCTTTGTGCTGTGGTCACCAATCTCCACAGCTACTGGGACAATTATCTGGGCTTTATCGTAGACGGAAAGGAAGGGAAGGTGCCTCTTGCGAAGGAGGGGGTCTCCTGCATTCCACTGATAGAGGAGAATGAGGAGGGGGAGCATGTGCTTTGTCTTTTCAAGAGACAGGACGCCTGCCACAGGATACTGCTCCATGGCTTCCTTGTGGACGGCGGCTTCCGGCTTCTTGACCCGCCTCCTTCTCCGGAACGGAAAATAGAGGTGTATGGGGATTCGGTGTCGGCGGGGGAGGTGTCGGAGGCTTTGGACTGCTGCGGACTGCCTGACCCGCCCCATCAGGGGGAGCTTTCCAACAGCTATGCTTCCTATGCCTGGATTCTTGCCCGCAGCTTAAATGCCTGCATTCACGACATTGCCCAGGGCGGCGCGGGCCTGCTGGATGGAACCGGCTTTTTTTTGGCGGACCGGCTGCGGGGAATGGAAAGCATTTACGACAAGGCTGCTTATTCTCCAGAACCATGGCAGACCGCAGACTGGGACTTTACCCGGTATACGCCGGATGTGGTGATTGTGGCTCTTGGACAAAATGACTCTCATCCGCTGGATTATATGGCCCAGGACTATGAGGGGGAGGCAGCTGTCCGATGGAGAAGGGCTTATAGAGCTTTTTTGGAAAGGCTTCGCAGCATTTATCCAAAGGCCGTTATCATCTGCGCCACCACTATACTGGAGCATGATGAAAGCTGGGACAGAGCCATCGGAGAGGTCTGTGAAGGGCTTGGGGATAGGCGGGTGTTTCATTTTCTGTATCAGGAAAATGGAAAGGGCACCAAGGGCCATGTGCGAAGGCCGGAGGCGGAGAAGATGGCCCGGGAGCTGGCATCCTTTATTACTTCACTGGAGGGATTTGAAAAATGGAAAGCTTGATTTACGAAGGAAGCCTTGTGCGGCTGCATGAGGCAATGGAAAAGGCTGCCCATGGGGAAAGAACCGTCATAGGATACATCGGCGGTTCCATTACCATGGGCAGCCTTTCCTCCACACCAAAGACCTGTTACGCGTATTTATCCTTTCGATGGTGGCAGCAGCACTTTCCCGGGACGGAGCTTGTCTATGTGAACGCAGGCATCGGGGGAACCTCCTCTCATTTTGGAGCGGCCAGAGTGCGGGAGGACCTGCTTTTGGCACAGCCGGATGTGGTGTTTGTGGAATTTAGCGTAAACGACGAAAATACGGCCCATTTTCAGGAAACCTATGAAGGCCTTGTGCGGCAGATACTTTACAGCGCCTGGAATCCGGCGGTGGTTCTGCTTCACAATGTCTGTTATAAGGATAAAACAAGCGCCCTGGAAATCCATTCCCAGATCGGAAAATATTATGATATTCCTTGCATCAGCTTTGGGAAGGGTGTATATTCTTTGATAGAAAAAGGACAGCTGTCAGAGGGGGATATCACCCCGGACGGCCTGCACCCCAATGACAGGGGGCACAGACTGCTTGCGGATATGGTGTGTGAGTTTTTGGAGAAGGCTTACAGGCAAAAGCGTAAGGCTTCACTTACGAAAAATCGGTATGAGCGGATGGCCAGACTGCAAAGCAAGGATACTGTTCCCATCAGGATGGAGGGCTTTTTGGCAGACGGCAGGAAAAGCGGGCTGATCACAGAGGTTTTTCAGGGAGGCTGGCAGGCCTGGGAAAAGGGAGCTGAAATCTGCTTTCAGGTGGAATGCGTCTGCCTTGGAGTGCAGTATCGAAAGACTATACAGCGTCCTGCGCTCAAGGCGGCGGCCGTGGTGGATGGAAGAGAAGAGGAAGCTGTGATATTGGATGGAGCCTTTGAAGAGGACTGGGGGGACTGTCTGTATCTTCAAAGTCTGGTTGAGGGAGAGAAAAAAGAGGTTCATACCCTTAAGATCACGGTTCTGGAGGCCCCCAAAGAGGCTCCATTGCCTTTTTATCTGGTTTCTCTTCTGGCGGCCTTATAGACTGGCCAAAGGGTATGGGTAGTGCAGTTTTGGGAAAGGAAAAGAATAAGCTATGTTTGGGAAAAATTTTGCATGGGGCGCTGCGGCCAGCGCCTATCAGGTGGAGGGAAGAGCTGAGGGAGACGGCTGCGGAAAGACGGTGTGGGATACCTTCTGTGAACAGAAAAGGGTTTATGAGGGACAGGACGCACGGATTGCCTGCGATCAGATTCACCGTTACAAAGAGGATTTTGCCCTGATGAGAACCATGGGCATCCGCCATTATCGGTTTTCCTTAAATTGGGCCAGAATTCTTCCGGAGGGCACAGGTAAAATCAATCCTGCAGGCATTGCCTTTTATCAGGATATGTTAAAGTCCCTTAAGGAGAATGGCATAACGCCGTACATTACGCTGTTTCATTGGGAATTTCCACAGGCGCTGCAGGATAGGGGCGGCTGGAAAAATCCGGAAAGCGTGGAATGGTTTGCAGAGTATGCAAGGGTGGCAGCAGAACACTTCGGGGAGGACTGTGAATATTTTATCACCTTCAATGAGCCGGAGTGCTTTCTGGGACTGGGTTATCTGAGAGGAGAGCATGCTCCCGGACTTAAGCTGCCCTGTGAGGATGTGTTTGCTATGACCCACAATGTGTTAAAGGCTCACGGCGCTGCGGTAAAGGCCCTTCGGAAATATGCGGGGAGAGAGATTAAGGTGGGCTTTGCGCCTACCTGCGGCGTGGCAATGCCGGCCTCGGAGGAGGCCTTGGATGTGGAGGCTGCCAGAAGGCGCTATTTTTCCTTTCCCGCAGAGCCTGACAACTGGACCTGGAATGTTTCCTGGTTTACGGACCCTGTATGCCTGGGGCATTACCCGGAGGAAGGCCTTAAGCGTTTTGCCCCTTATCTTCCTGAAATAACAAAGGAGGATATGGAGCTGATCTGCCAGCCCATTGACTTTTTGGGGCAGAATATCTACAACGGTTACGAGGTGCGCGCCGGGAAGCAGGGGGAGATCATAGATGTGCCCAGATATCCGGGCTTTCCCAAAACTGCCTCTCAGTGGCCGGTGACGCCCATGTGCCTTTACTGGGGCAGCCGCTTTTTGTATGAGCGCTATGGACTGCCCTTGTATATTACGGAAAACGGCATGTCCTGTCATGATATGATTGCACCGGACGGCAGAGTGCATGACCCGGACCGGATCACTTTCCTGGACGGATATCTGTCCTGTCTTAAACGGGCTGTGGAGGAAGGCGTGGACGTGCGGGGATATTTTCTCTGGAGCTTTCTGGACAATTTTGAGTGGGCTAGGGGCTACAGCGAACGGTTTGGAATTGTGTATGTGGATTATCCTACACAGAAGCGAATTGTGAAAGACTCCGCTTACTGGTACCGCAGGGTGATCGAAAGCAACGGAGAAATTCTTTCCGGAAATCGTCCTTCCAGAGAAATGCTGGTACTGCAGCCTGTCTTGAAGGAATGCGTGTGGGGCGGAGACAGGCTGGTGAAGGAGTTTGGATACGCTCAATGCCAAAAGGCGGACGGCATCGGGGAATGCTGGGCGGTCAGCGCCCATAAAAACGGGGATTGCGTGATCGCGGAGGGCTCCTATCAGGGGAAAACCCTGTCCTGGCTTTATGAAAACCACAGAGAGCTTTTCGGCGGTCTTACGGCGCGGGAATTTCCGCTGTTAGTAAAGATAATCGACGCGAGAACGGATTTGAGCATTCAGGTGCACCCGGATGACGCGTATGCCATGGAGCATGAAAACGGTTCCTTTGGAAAGACGGAATGCTGGTATATTATGGACTGCCCTGAGGATGCCAGGCTGGTGATCGGACATCATGCCCGTACCAGAGAGGAGCTTAAGGAGCTGATAGACCAGGGCAGATATGAGGAGCTGATCCGCCTGGTGCCTGTAAAAAAAGGCGACTTTATTCAGATTAACCCCGGCACGGTGCATGCCATTACAGGAGGCTTTCTGCTTTTGGAAACCCAGCAGAGCAGCGATATCACCTACCGGGTTTACGATTACGGACGGCTGGTGAACGGAAAGCCAAGACAGCTTCATATAAAGCAGAGCGAGGATGTGATCCGTGTGCCGGACTGTGCTGATCAGGAGGCCGTTTTTCATACCCAGGAAATACCGGAAAACCAGATGGGTCTTTTGGTGGACTGCGACTATTATAAGGTGTGGAAGCTGTCCCTTTCGGGAGAGATGAAAATAGACCAGAAATATCCGTTTTTGATTCTCAGCGTATTAAGCGGAAACGGAGTGATCGAGGGAAGGCCAGTGAAAAAGGGAGATCATCTGCTTTTGCCCGCAGGCTTTGGGGAGGTATCCCTCTTGGGGCGGATGGAACTGATACTTTCCACGGCCAAGGAGTCTGGGAAGGAGGAATGAGAGGATGCTGCCAAAGGACCCGGCAATGCTCTTGAGCTTTGTAAATATGAAGCTGAGAGATTATTATAAGGATATTGACGCCTTGTGCCAGGATATGGAGCTTGACAAAAAAGAACTGGAACAGAGTCTTGCCTCTATTGATTATCATTACAATAAGGAGAGAAACCAATTTGTCTGACGAGAGAAAAAAGGGCCTGCGCTGCGATATCTGCACGGGCTGCGGGCGCTGTCCGGGGACTATCCGGGCCGTCTCGCAAAGCGGTCAGGAAAAGAGGCTTCAGGTAGTGACGGACAGTGTGCCTGGCCTGGATTTTTTAGAAAAGGAACAGGCGGGCAGCGGCATGTTTATCGCCGCAGATATAGGAACCACCACCATTGCCATGGAGCTGTGCGACGAAAGAGGGAGAAGGGTGGACAGCTTTGTGAGCATGAATCCCCAGGCGGCATACGGGGCGGACGTGATTTCACGGATACAGGCTGCCGGAGAGAGTAAAAAGGCCCTTGCCATGCAGAGAATGGCAAGGCAGACCCTGGCCCGGGGAATACGCCAGTTTCAAAAAAAGGCCCCGGAGCAGGAGCAGCTTTTTATGGTGATTGCCGCAAACACTACCATGTCTTATCTGCTTATGGGCTGGGATACCGGGGAGCTTGGGAGAGCCCCCTTTTTTTCCTCCCATCTGAAGGGAGAAAGCTTCCTGCTGGAGGGAATCCCCTGTTACCTGCTTCCCGGTTTGTCCGCCTTTGTGGGAGGGGATATTGCAGCGGGAATTTACGCCTGTGGCATGACCTGCAAAAAAGGTCTCACTCTTTTGATCGACCTTGGCACAAACGGAGAAATGGCTCTGGGAAACTGTGACAGGGTGCTTGCCTGTGCAACGGCGGCAGGACCTGCCTTTGAGGGGGGAGCAAACAGAGGGATTTTCGGAGCGGATATGGTAAGCCTGACGGCAAGGCTCTTGCGGGAAGGCATTCTGGATGAGACAGGGCTTCTTACAGACCCTTATTTTGAAACGGGCATCCGCATAGGGGATGTGTGCGTCACACAGCAGTCTATCCGGGCCATACAGCTGGCAAAGGGAGCCATAGCCGCCGGCATAGAGATACTGATGAAGGCTTACCCGGCCACGGCGGATGCCATTGAGCAGGTGGTGCTGGCGGGAGGCTTCGGATATTATTTAAAGCCGGAGGATGCGGCCGGGATTGGACTGCTGCCAGGGAGGCTGGCTTCAAAAGCTCTTGCAGGGGGGAATACGGCCCTTGCAGGCGCACGGCTTGCAGGCGTCCGGCTTTTACAGGCGCAAAAGGGCCGGGACGAGGCGTGGGAGCGTCTGAAGGAGGATATTTTTCCTTCCGGCTGCAGTGTGGAAATCAAAAATCTGGCCCGGGAGCCGGACTTTGAGGCTCTTTATCTGGAAGCCATGAACCTCGGGTAATCACGTCTGTTTTTGTTAAAAATGTCGAAAATGATTCATATTTAGTCATTTTTTCTATTTAAAAATTATAGGAAATATTATATACTATATAAAGATAGTAATTTAATATATCTATGTTTGGAGGAAGCCGGAATGGATAACAGGAAAAAAACGGACCAAAAGCCTGAGAAGGGTATTTTGCGAAAGAAGGAGAATACAGGGAAGAAGCCAAAGCCTGAAAAGAAGAAGGCCAAGGCTCAGAAAAAGCAAAAGACAGCCAGGCAGACCGGAAAATCCGGCTTTCTGATTTTCAGTATCCGCAACAAGATCGTGGTATGCTTTCTTGTGCCGATTATATTTATGATTGTAATCGGCTTTTCTGCGTACCAAAAGGCTGCGGAGGGCATGAGCGGGAATTTTGAGGACTCTACGGTGCAGACCATAGCCATGGCTACGGAATACATTGATATGAGCTGCACCTTTATTGAATCGGAGGGAATGAAATATGCCTTTAACTCCGATCTGAGCAAGTATTTTCTGGGCATGTATGAGGATTCCCCGGTGGATAAGCTGAATGTGACCACCAGCGTCAGGTCGGACATTATGTCCTCCCAGACCACGAACCCTTTTATCAGCAACATACATATTATTACAAAGGCTGGTATCTCCATGATTTCCACTAAGGCCAACTCTTCCGACGGAGGAACCATGGACGGTATCCTGGAGGAATATCAGGAAAGTGTTTCCACGGGAAAGAGGACCATCGAGAAGTGGATTGACAGCCATCCCCTTTTGGACACCAACTTTGGCCTTATGGAATCAGATTACATTCTGGCCTTTGAAATGATGTCCCAGTCTAATAACGCCTGTATTGTGGTAGATATCAAGCCCTCGGCCATTGAGGAATTTATCGCCGGGCTGGATCTGGGAGAGGGAAGCATTCTGGGATTTGTGACCAAAAACGGCAGGGAGATTATCTGTGAGAATGTTCCCGAGGGACAGGAGAGTGTTCTGACCGGAGAAGAAGCCGTATTTTATGGACAGGATTTCTACAGTGCAGCTCTTGAAAGCGGTGAACTGCAGGGAGCAGCCCAGGTAAGCTTTCAGGGCGGCGACTACCTGTTTATTTACAGCACAAGCGATATGACCAACGCCTCTGTGTGCGCGCTGGTGCCCATGCAGGTTGTTACGGGACAGGCGGAGGATATTAAGGGGCTTACCGTGGGTCTTGTGATTCTGGCAACGGTTGTTGTACTGGCAGTGGGCATTCTCATCGTGGCAGGCATTCAGAACAATATGAAGCGGATATCCAAAAAATTCGGCGAGGTGGCAAAGGGCGACCTGACCGTTTTGGTGAAGGCTAAGGGACATGATGAATTCAGAGGTCTTGCCGGCTCCGCCGCCAATATGATCGAAAATACCAAAAAGCTTGTGCATCAGGTGTCCAACGCTACGGGGCAGCTGGAGGAGTCCGCCAAGGAAGTGGAGAAGGCGTCGGACGTGATCAACGATTATTCCATGGACATCACCCAGGCCATCAGCGAGATCAACGAAGGCATGACCAGGCAGTCCAGACATGCCCAGGAGTGTGTGGAAAAGACAGATATTTTGTCCAATGAGATACAGGAAGTCAGCAGAGTGGTGGAAAAGGTTGAAAAGCTGGTAGACGAAACAGAGGGCATGATCAACCAGGGAATGGAAATTGTGCAGCTGTTAGGCGGCAGAGCCAAGGAGACCACGCAGATCACGGCCAAGGTGGGAGAGAGCATAAATTCTCTGCGAAAGGAATCCGAGATTATCAACACTTTTGTGGAAACTATCACAGATATTACGGAGCAGACCAATCTTCTGTCTCTGAACGCCTCCATTGAGGCGGCCAGGGCCGGGGAGGCCGGAAGAGGCTTTGCGGTTGTGGCGGAGGAAATCCGCAAGCTTGCAGATGATTCCGCAAAGGCGGCGGGAGAAATCCGCAACAATGTGGGACATATCACAGCGCAGACCTTAAACAGCGTGGAGAGCGCGAACCAGGCCCAGGCTATGGTTGATCTTCAGACGGAAGCGGTGGAGCAGGTGGTGTCTGTGTTCCGTGAGATGCAGCTTCGCATGAATCAGCTGATCGGCGGTCTGAAGGCCATAGTGGAAAGCATGGAGAAGGCCGATAAGGAACGCAATGATACAGTGGAAGCGGTAAAGAATATTTCCCATATCATTGAGGAGACGGCAAACAGCACCGAGGTGGTAAACGATGTGGCCGGCCGGCTGCTGGAGAGTGTTACGGATTTGAACAAGACTGCGGATGCCCTGGGGGAGAACATGGAGAGTCTCAAGACGGAAATCTCCGTGTTTAAGATATAACAGACGCAAGGATGTTCCTGCCCGGCTATTTTAAGGAGTAAACAAGTTGAAACAGATTGTGATCCGATATCTGAAACCCTACTGCCCAAGAATGGGGGTAGGGTTTCTCATTAAATTCTGGGGAACCATAATGGATCTGTGCATCCCCTATATTCTGGCATATATCATTGACTCTGTGATCCCAAAGCAGCAGAAAAGCCTGGTGCTGCTTTGGGGTTTCTTCATGATTTTCTGCTCCGTGCTGGCGGTGACTTTCAATATCATAGCAAACCGGATGGCCTCCAAGGTGGCAAGCGATGCCACAGAGCTCATACGCCACGATCTCTTTTCCAACATCATGTATCTTTCCAACAGGCAGACCGACTTCTTTACAAAGCCCTCCCTGATCTCCAGAATGACAACGGATACCTACAATCTGCATCAAATGATAGGAAGGGTACAGAGACTGGGCGTGCGCGCGCCCATACTTCTGATCGGCGGCATCTGCGTGACCTTTACACTGGACCCGGCCATGGCATGTGTGCTGGTGGCGGTGCTTCCCCTTTTAGGGATAATCACTGTGTATGTGTCCCGCAAAAGCATTCCAATGTATATTGTGCTGCAGGAGGCTTCGGACCGGTTTGTGCGCATGGTCCGGGAGGATATCGCCGGTATCCGGGTGATCAAGGCTTTGTCCAAGACTGATTATGAAACGGAGAAATTTCGTGCCATCAACAAAGAGGTGGTGGAACGGGAGCGGAAAAGCGGAATGGTAATGGCCATTATAGACCCGGCAATGAATATCCTTTTGAATCTGGGATTGGTCTGCGTGATTTTTGTGGGTGCTCTGCGGGTAAATGGGGGGAACTGCGAGGTGGGAAAGATACTTGCCTTTACCACATATTTTACCATTATCCTGAACGCCATGCTGTCTATCTCCAAAATGTTTACCATATTGTCAAAGGCGATCGCCTCAGGGAACCGTATCTGGCAGGTGCTGGAGACCAAAGAGGACATGCAGGTGCTGGAGATGAAAGAGGATCAGCAGACATCGAAGGCCAAAGAGGATATACAGACGCCGGAGGAGATCGTTTTTGAGCATGTGAGCTTTTCTTATCTGAAGCAAAAGGATGCTGATATCCGGGATTTGAGCTTTCGCATAAAGCGCGGCGAGACGCTGGGAATCATCGGTGAGATCGGCTCCGGGAAATCCACAATTATCAATCTGATGATGCGGATGTATGATGCGGACCAGGGGCGCATTTTGATTTCGGGAAGAGATGTGCGAACCTACAAGCCGGAGGAGCTGAAAAGCAGATTTGGCGTTGTATTTCAGAATGATACGATTTTTGAGGATACCATTGCGGGAAATGTAACCTTGGGCAGAGAGCTTGATGAGACCCAAGTACAGGAGGCGCTTTTGTATGCCAGAGCAAGAGAATTTGTGGAGGACCGGACAGACAGGGAGGAGGAAGCCCTGAACATAAAGGGCGCCAATTTAAGCGGCGGCCAGAAACAGAGGGTTCTGATCGCCAGAGCTCTTGCGGCAAAGCCCCGGATATTGATACTGGACGACTCCTCCAGCGCACTGGATTACAAGACGGACGCGGCTCTGAGAAAAGGAATCAGAGAGCATTTTGCGGGAACCACTTTGGTCATTGTGGCCCAGAGAATCAGCTCCATTTTAAACGCCGATCATATTCTGGTGATGGAGGACGGGAAGGCTATCGGCTATGGAACCCATGAGGAGCTTTTGCGCAGCTGCGCCGTATACAGGGAGATCGGGAAATCCCAGATGGGAGAGGAGGTGACTGCCGGTGTCTGAGCAGGAGAGAAAGCAAAAGGGCGGCAGGCGTTATTCCCGAGGAACCATACTTCGCCTTGGGAAATATCTGTTTCATTATAAATGGCTGCTTTGTCTGGCTCTTGTGTGTACTCTGGGCAGCAATCTTTTTTCCCTGATCGGACCAAGGCTTACCGGCTTCGCCATCGGGGCCATAGAGCCGGGAAAAGGGAAGGTAGATTTTGAACAGGTCTTTTATTACGGGGCATGGATGGCTGGATTCTATGTGATTTCTGCCGCTATGGCCTATGGACTGCAGGTGCTGATGCTCACCATCAGCCGCAGAGTAGTGTATAAAATGCGTCAGGATGTATTTGAGAAGCTTTTGTCTCTTCCGGTGGGATATTTTGATATTCATCAGACAGGAGATATCATCAGCCGCATTTCCTACGACATTGATACGGTAAACGCCTCTCTGTCCAACGACCTGGTGCAGCTTCTGACCACCGTGATCACGGTGACGGGGGCTTTGGGAATGATGATCACCATTTCTCCCAGACTGGTTCTGGTGTTTGCGTTTACGGTGCCTTTGTCCATATGCCTGACAAAGTTTATCACGGGAAAGACCAGACCACTTTTCCGCATCCGCTCTGCGAAGCTTGGGGAGATGAACGGCTTTGTGGAGGAGATGATAACCGGGCAGAAAACCTTGAAGGCCTACGGAAGGGAAGCGTACACCGCAGGAAGGTTTGACGTAAAAAACAAGGAGGCGGTGGACGCCTATTACCGGGCGGAATATTATGGAAGCATCGTAGGGCCTACCGTAAATTTTGTAAACAATCTGTCCCTGTCCCTGATCAGTGTGTTCGGCGCGCTTCTGTATCTGGGGGGAAGCATGTCCATTGGGGATATTTCTTCCTTTGTGCTCTACTCCCGGAAGTTTTCCGGGCCCATCAACGAGGCGGCCAATATTATGAGCGAGCTGCAGTCCGCGCTGGCGGCTGCGGAGAGAGTGTTCCGCCTGATCGACGAGGAGCCGGAAAAAGCGGACGCCGTACAGGCCCTGGAGCTTACACACACAGAGGGAGACGTGCGGGCGGAGCATATCAGCTTTGGCTATACGCCGGACAAAACCATTATTCATGACCTGAGCTTTCATGCAAGCTCCGGAAAGCTCATTGCCATTGTGGGCCCTACCGGGGCGGGAAAGACTACCTTGATCAATCTGCTGATGCGGTTTTACGATCCCCAGAAGGGAAGTATTTTGGTGGATGGGAAGGACATTGGCGGTCTTACCAGAAAAAGCCTGAGGAAGGCTTACGCCATGGTGCTTCAGGATACATGGCTGTTTTATGGAACCATTTATGAGAATCTGGCCTATGGAAGGGAGGATGCCTCCATGGAGGATGTGATAAGGGCGGCCCAGGCGGCGCATATCCACTCCTTTATCAAAAAGCTTCCCCAGGGCTACGACACTGTTTTGACGGATGAGGGAACCAACATTTCCAAGGGGCAGAAGCAGCTGCTCACCATTGCAAGAGCCATGCTGCTGGACGCAAAAATGCTGATTCTGGATGAGGCCACTTCCAATGTGGATACCCGGACGGAATTGGAAATTCAACAGGCAATGCGCCGGCTGATGGAGGATAAAACCTGCTTTGTGATTGCCCACAGACTGTCCACCATCAAAAACGCGGACTGGATTCTTGTGGTAAAGGACGGGGAGGTGGTGGAGCAGGGCACCCATGAGCAGCTGATGGAGAGGCCCAGCTTTTACAGGCAGCTTTACAGAGCGCAGTTTGAGTAGGGGGGAGCCGTACTTCGTTACATATTGAGCTGAAGCCATGCATACACTTTTACAAAAGGCATATAAGTGGGATTTTATATGAAAAAAGCGGCAGCGGCAATCCTGATTCTTGATTGTATATTGGGATTGCTGCTTTTTGGTTTATCTGAAAATAGACGGGCAGCGGTGACAACTGCAGGAGGAGATGCCTCTGCGGCTGTCTGGGGCGAAGAGGTGGAGAGAAAAGAGGCAGAGGAGGATGTGAAAAAAATAGCGCTGACCTTTGACGACGGTCCCCACCCCTATTACACCGAGCAGCTTCTGGACGGCTTAAAGGAACGGGGAGTACATGCCACTTTTTTTGTGACGGGAGAGCATGCACAGCTGCATCCTGATGTGATCAAAAGAATGAGTGAGGAGGGGCATCTGATCGGTAACCATACCTACAGTCATATGCAGCTTGCCAGGGACAACAGGGAGGAATTTAAAGAAGAGCTGATCAAAACAAATGAAATTATTGAGGAAATCACGGGAAAGGAGGTGCTCTATGTGCGTCCGCCCTATGGAAGCTGGGACAAGAAATTTGAATCGGAGCTAAATATGTTTCCGGTGCTCTGGAATGTGGACCCGCTGGACTGGTGCTCCTCTAATGTGTCCTGCATCACAGAAAAGGTGGTATCCAATGTGGAGGAAAACGATATAATTCTGATGCACGATTATTATGATACTACAGTGACGGCAGCCTTGAAAATTGTGGATGAGCTGATGGAGGAGGGGTATACCTTTGTGACGGTGGAGGAGATATTGTTTGACTAACAGCATAGAAACATATGCTTTAGTCATACAACATATGGCTATATAAAAGTGTGATAAAAATTCACTAATTACATATAAATCAGAAATCCCTATTGCTATAAATCCTATAACTGGTTATACTGATAATAGAAGAAGGGAAGTGATATTATGGCACCATTGGCAGCAGTTAGTACGACAAAAATGAATAGAAACAGAGGCATGAGTTATACGGAACAGGATGCGTTTGATGCTCTTTATCAGGAACTGGAAAAAGGAATACAGAGTATGAAAAATGGTGATGTTTATTCCATAGAAGAAGCATGGAAGGAAATCGATAAGATTTAAACCAAACATGGAAAAACCTAAAAAGTACAAAATAGTCTTGTCAAAGGATGCACTGGAGGATATAAAGAATACGAAAACTTATATTCTTGAAACTTTCAAGTACAGAGAATATGCAGAAAATTTCTCCAGAAAGATAAAAATGGCTATTCAAGCTTTGTCGCCTTTTGCCGAGGGATATGCGGAAACAGGATATACGATTGAGGGTTTGCGCATTTATTACAAACCTTATAGTACATACTTGATTTTCTTTGTGGTGGAAGGTGAGACGGCTACAGTTATCAGAGTTCTGAAAGACAGGATGTATTGGCAGCCAATCATTAACAAAATGAAAAAAATTGATAGGTAGTATAACAGAGTCACAGTATAAGCAGTTATATTGTGGCTTTTTCTATTTGTCAAACCCAAAATCAAAATTTCTTCAAAAAAATTTGGTCCTTACTTGACATCAGCAGCCGACGGCTCCCCCTATTTATTACACCGAGCAGCTTCTGGACGGTTTAAGGGAACGGGGAGTACATGCCACTTTTTTGTGACGGTGGAGGAGATATTGTTTGATTGACAGACTATGGCAAAAAAGATATGAGAATAAAAATTGCAACTTAAATGTGCCTTTGCTATAATATCTATGGAATCAACGAATTACTTAAAATTATGATATGCTGTGTCAACCGGGGAGGGTGAAAATAGCAATCAGGAAAAGGAGACAAAAAAATGCACTCACCCTTGGAAATTGCACTGCATTATGTGGAAATCGGAATTCATAAAGTACGGCTGTCGGCGTTTAAGCTGCTGCTTTTGGGTGTATTTGCCGGTATGTTTATAGGATTTGCAGGCATTGCCTCCACCACGGCTTCAGCCATGATCGAGAACCCTTCCGTGGCAAGGCTGGTCAGCGCCTGCGTGTTCCCGGCGGGGATGGCCATGGTGCTGGTGGCGGGCAGCGAGCTCTTTACCGGAAATAATTTAATCGTGATTGCGGTGTTGGAACGGAAGGTCAAGCTCCATGAAATGCTGAAAAACTGGGTGTTTGTATTTGCAGGTAATTTTATCGGCGCCTCCTTTACGGCAGTTATGGTGGTATATGGGCATATTCCCGATTTATATGAAGGGCGGCTGGCGGGGAAGGTTGTGGATGCAGCCTTGCTGCGTGTGGAGCAGTCTTTCCCCGAGGCGTTTGTCCGAGGCGTGCTGTGCAATATTTTGGTCTGCATTGCCGTGTGGGCGGCATTTGCGGCAAAAAAGGTGTCCGGCAAGCTCATGATGAGCTTTTGGCCGGTCATGCTTTTTGTGCTGTGCGGCTTCGAACACAGCATTGCGGATATCTACTTTGGCATGGCGGGGATTCTGACGGCCGGGGAGTACGGTCTTGCGGCAGAGGGATTGAGCCTGGGAAGCTTTCTTGTGCGAAATCTCCTTCCCGTGACCCTTGGCAATATCGTGGGAGGCGCGGGGATTGTAGGATGCGGCTATTGGGCGGTCTACCTGCACCATACGCCGGGCTTTGTAATGTCCGTGGAAAAGGAGCAGGAGGATATTGACACCGCTGAGGAATATTGATTTTGTCTCAGACAGGGAGGAGAAATATATGACCGTAAAAGAATGTTATGCTTTGTTTGAGGGGGATTATGAAGGTGTGCTGGGACGATTGCTGGATGAGGCTAGAATCCGTAGATTTTTGTTCAAATTTCTGGAGGATGAAAATTTTTCGGTGCTTATGACTGCCATGAGGGATCAGGATGTAAAAGCCGCTTTTCTGGCGGCCCATACCTTAAAGGGGCTTTGCGCGAATCTGGGATTTACAAGGCTTCAGGGGGCGGCGGACGCACTGACGGAGGAGCTGAGGGCAGGTGAATGGAAGGACTTTTCGGCTTTACAGCAGCAGATGGAGCAGGCTTATGAGGAAGTGGCATCCGCTTTAAATAGGTTCAGGGAGGAAGGGGAATCATCATGAAAAATCTCGTTTTGATTGTGGACGACGCTGAATTGAACCGGGAATTGCTCAAGGATATATTGCGGGATGAATATTATGTGGCAGAAGCCAAAAGCGGCAGGGAGGCTGTGGAGGCGCTCCAGAAGTTTCACGAGGAGATTTCGGTGGTTCTGCTGGATTTAGTGATGCCGCAGATGGATGGCTTTGGCGTCCTGGAGTTTATGCACAAAAAGGAATTTCTCGGCAAAATTCCTGTGCTGGTTATCAGCGGAGAGACTTCTGTCAGTGCGGAAAAAAGGTGTTTTGAATATGGAGTTTCGGATTTTATAAAGAAGCCCTTTGACACTACCCTGGTCAAAAAGAGGGTGGACAATATTACCAGGCTGTTTCAGTATCAGAACCGGCTGGAGGCCACGGTGGAGAAGCAGACGGCCACGCTGCGCAGGCAGTACAAGCTGCTGCAGCAGCAGGCGGAGAAGCTGCGGTTAAGAAATGAGAGCATTACAGACATTCTGGGCACGGTGGTGGAGTACCGTAATCTTGAGAGCGGACAGCATATAATGCGGGTGAGAGGCTTTACGCGGATTCTGGCAAAGGAGCTGATGAAATCCTATCCTGAGTACGGACTCACAGAACAAAAAATTGAAACCATTGCGGGAGCCAGCGCGCTCCATGATATTGGCAAGATCGCCATACCGGACAATATTCTGTTAAAGCCGGCGAAGCTGACGCCCCAGGAATATGAGTATATGAAATCCCATACCGTCAGAGGGGCTGAAATATTGAAGAATATCAATGACGTATGGGACGAGGAATACAAGCAGGCGGCCTATGAAATCTGCAGGCATCATCATGAGAGATATGATGGCAGAGGCTATCCGGACGGGCTTGCAGGGGAGGAGATTCCCATTTCTGCGCAGCTTGTTTCCGTGGCGGATGTGTACGATGCACTTGTGAGCCCGAGGGTATATAAGGGAGCCTATGCGAAGGAGGAGGCCTTTCAGATGATACTCACAGGGCAGTGCGGCACATTTTCCCCGAAGCTGTTAAAATGTCTGCGCAGTGTGAAAAAGGAATTTGAGGCCTTTGCCGACGAGAATGGAGAAAAACGGGACGATGGATCTATTTGAATATATGCGCAGCACAAAAATGGAGAAGGAATCGCCCTTGGCTGCAAGGATGCGGCCCAAAACCTTGGATGAGGTGGTGGGCCAGGAGCATATCATAGGGAAGGACAAGCTGCTCTACCGGGCCATCAAGGCGGACAAGATCAGCTCCGTGATTTTTTACGGGCCACCCGGAACGGGAAAGACCACGCTGGCAAAGGTGATAGCCAATACCACCAGCGCAGAATTTACGCAGATCAACGCCACCACGGCCGGAAAAAAGGATATGGAGGAGGTCGTGGCAAAGGCGAAGGAGCTGCAAGGGATGTACGGCAAAAGAACCATTCTTTTTGTGGATGAGATTCACCGCTTCAACAAAAGCCAGCAGGATTATCTGCTTCCCTTTGTGGAGGACGGCACCGTGATCCTGATCGGCGCAACCACGGAAAACCCATATTTTGAGGTAAACGGGGCGCTGCTTTCCAGATCAAATATCTTTGAGCTGAGGCCTATTCCCAGGGAAGGCATAAAGGAGCTTCTAAAAAAAGCTGTCTATGACGAAGAGAGGGGAATGGGAGCATACCGTGCCGTTATCGAGGATGACGCCCTGGATTTTCTGGCGGATATCTCCGGGGGAGACGCGAGGCATGCGTTAAATGCTGTGGAGCTTGGGGTAATGACAACTCCCAGAGAGGAAGACGGGAGTATCCATATCACCCTGGATGTGGCCCAGGAATGTATACAAAAGCGCGCCGTGAGGTATGATAAGAACGGAGACAATCATTATGATACCATATCGGCTTTTATCAAAAGTATGCGGGGCTCCGATCCGGATGCTGCGGTGTACTATCTTGCAAGAATGCTCTATGCGGGAGAAAGCGTTACCTTTATCGCCAGAAGGATCATGATCTGTGCGGCGGAGGATGTGGGAAATGCGGACCCTCAGGCGCTCGCGGTGGCAGTGAACGCTTCCCTGGCGGCAGAGCGGATCGGCATGCCGGAGGCACAGATCATTCTGGCCCAGGCGGCGGCATATGTGGCCTGCGCGCCCAAGAGCAACGCCAGCTGCCTTGCCATCTTTGAGGCTATGGAGGAGGTGGAGCGGACAGGCTCTCTGCCCATACCTGTACACCTTCAGGATGCTCATTATAAGGGAGCTGCCAGGCTGGGACACGGAACAGGCTATAAATATGCCCATGATTATCCCAATCATTATGTGGAGCAGCAATATCTGCCCTATGAGTTAAATGGGAAAGAGTTTTATCGTCCCACGGGCAACGGATATGAGGTGAAGATAAGAGAGCATATGAAGCGCATCCGACGTGAGGCACATTCTTCTGAGGAAAAAAGCTATTAGGTATGGGACAGGAAGGAAGTGCCTTATGCAGAAAATTTTTATAAATGGAAACATATTGACCATGAGCGACAAATGTCCGAACCCGGAAGCCGTGCTGGTTGAGGGAAGGAACATTATCCGTGTGGGCAGCAGAGAAGAGGTGATGAAGGCGGCAGGAAGAAGGGCTGCAGTCATTGACCTGAAAGGACGAACTTTGCTGCCGGGATTTTTTGACGCTCATGGTCATTTTATTTCTTATGCCCTTTCCCAGCTGAAATTTGTGGACCTGCGCTGTGTGCCTGTGGGGAAAATCAGGAATGTGGAGCAGATGATACAAGCGCTTAAAAATTCTGATCAGGCCAGAAACAAAAGAGGAGTCATTGTGGGCTTTGGGTATGATGATACTCTTTCTGAGGATGGAAGAATGGCGGAGGCGGCGGATCTTGACAAGGTTTCCCGGACCAGGCCGGTCATCGTGATTCATGCCTCCTTCCATGTGGTTATGGCCAATACCAGGGCCATGGAGCTTACAGGCACAAATGCCCTCGATTTTCAACCACAGGGAGGCATCGTGCGCAGGAGAAATGGGAAGGCCATAGGAGTGTTTGAGGAGATGGCCGCTGCGGGAAAGCTCATAGAGCTGGCTTACGGCCTTTCCCCACGGGAAAGACTTTCTCTGACATGTCTCCCCATTGGAAAAGTCTGTGACGAGTATCTGCGCCAGGGGGTTACTGCAGTCTGCGAAGGCGCCGGGGGAAACCAGATGGCCTGGCTTGTACAGCTTTGCATGAAAAGGGGACAGTTTCCGGCCAGATATATAGTGTGTCCTTCTCTTACCAAGGAGGGAGAAGTGCCGCCCAGAATCAAAGGGGATCATATCATCAACGGGCCGGTAAAGCTCTTGATGGACGGAAGCATTCAGTGTTACACGGCGGCTCTGACAAAACCCTATTTTACTCCGGCTGCAGGACATGAGGATGAGAAGGACTATTGCGGCTACACGCATATGAGTGTGGAGGAGCTTAGGGGAAAGCTGGAAACAATTTTGAAATCCAACCGTTCCTTTGCCATTCACAGCAATGGGGACAGGGCCCTTGACAGGATTATAGAGGCTTTGGAGGGCTGTGAAAATTTGTCCCGGAACAATTATAAGCGGAACCTGATTATACACTGCCAGACAGTGCGGGAGGATCAGCTGGATAAAATGAAAAAGATCCATCTTTACCCTTCCTTTTTTCCGGCTCATATTTATGTGTGGGGAGACCGGCACTACGAAACCTTTTTGGGGCCGGAGAGGGCAGAGCGTCTTGACCCTGCAGGCAGCGCCGCCGCAAAAGGAATCCCCTTCAGCCTTCACAACGATGCCCCTGTGACGGATACAAGACCCCTGGAGGCTGTTTGGAATGCGGTGACAAGAAAAACCAGGCAGGGGCGTATTTTGGGAGAGAGCCAGAAAATCAGCGTGGAGGAGGCGTTAAAGGCCGTTACCATTTATGCGGCCTTTCAATATAAGGTAGAAGATATTCTGGGAAGCATTGAAGAGGGGAAAAGGGCGGATCTGGTGGTCCTTGACAAAAATCCTCTTACAGCAAAGGAAGATGAGCTTTTAAAGATCAGGGTACAGCGCGTCTGGATAGACGGCCGTCTGGCCTGGTCGGATGCTGTCCGCCGGGGAAAAAGGAAGAGAAGGAAGAAAAGAGCAGACTAAAAAAGCTGCTCTACCAGGTATTTATAAATCTGCTGATTTTTTTCCTGCCAGCTGTCACAGATGGCGGCGGCGGTCTCCTTTGAGGGCACAGACAAGGTAATCTCTACAAGCTTGATCTCCCTGTCCTTTGCGATCAGATGTGCCTCATATTCCCCGGAGGTAGATTTATAATAGTCTCCCTGTACAGATACCTCGTTTCGCAGGGTAAATTCATTTTCCCGCAGATAGGCGTCTATCTCGCCCCGGATGCTGCTGTTAATGCGATTTTCAAAAAAGCTCAGGGTATCTCTGCCGTCCTTTGTGAGAACCAGATGGGTGCGGTTTCCCACGGAACGAGTCTCTATCATGCCGGTGTCGGTGAGCTCGCCGATGGCCTGCTGCAGCGTCAGGAAGTTGGTATATTCCTTCTCCAGAATAAAGTCGCTGACCTGAGCCATGGTGAGGGGGAAGCTTACGCGGTTCAGCATATAGAGCACAATCAATTTATATAAGGTAAGGGGTTCCTGTAACATGTTAATTTCCTCCTGAAAAATATTTTCCCTGCCAGAGTTCTTTTTCCTTCATGAGCCTGTGCAGGGAATTGAGCACATCTCTCTTGCGGCAGCTCCACCTGGGAGCTATGAGCGTATCCCGGGGGCCGTCCCCTGTCAGGCGGTGCACCACAATCCTGGGTGAGAGAATGGAAAGGCATCTGGCTGTCAGCGAAAGATATTCTTCTTTTGTGAGAACAGAAAATGCGCCCTTTCTGTAAAGGGAAGCCAAATCTGTGTCCGCAAGCACATGAAGCAGCTGCAGCTTGACGCCGAAGGGACGGACGTCGTTCAGGTATCGGATGGTTTCCAGATTCTGTTCTTCGCTCTCTCCCGGCAACCCCAGAATCACATGGACAATCACCGGAATCTGCAGACGGTGGAGCGCTTCTAAGGCATCGTTAAAACAGGAAAGGGGATAGCCTCTGCGGATGAAAGCGGCAGTGGCCTCGTGAATGGTCTGAAGCCCCAGCTCCACCCAGATAAATTTTTCCGGAAAGCGTCCCTTTAACTCCTCTAAGAGAAGCAATACCTCCCTGGGGAGGCAGTCGGGACGGGTGGCTATGGAGATGCCGCAGACCAGGGGAGAGGAAAGGGCCTGTGTGTAGATTTGTCTCAGGTATTCTATGGGGCCATAGGTATTTGTGTAAGCTTGAAAATAAGCGATGAAATGCTGCCCTGTGTTTTTCTGGTGCAGCAGAGAAATCCCCTTTGCAAGCTGCTTTTCCACAGTTTCACCCAAAATGGATACGGCAAAGTCGCCGCTGCCCCCTTTGCTGCAGAAGATACAGCCCCGAGTGCCCAGGGTACCGTCCCTGTTGGGACAGGTCAAATGGGCATTCAGGGCAATTTTGTAGCATTTATGGCCAAAAGTGTTTTTGCAGAAGGCATCCAGAGAATAGTAGGGCTTGCCGTACCAGTTTTGTGCCATGGTATCCATAACTAAACCTCCTGCGCTTTGGAAAGCCTCTCACTGTTTGATGTGGGATTTGACAGCCTCTGCCACAAGCTGCACCACCCTTGGATCAAAGGCCTGGGGCATGATATTGTCCTCGCTTAATTCCTCTGGGGGAACACAGGAAGCAATGGCCTGCGCGGCGGCAAGCTTCATTTCCTCCGTGATCTGCGCAGCGCGGCCTTCTAAAGCGCCCTTGAAAATACCGGGAAAGGCAACCACATTGTTTACCTGATTGGGGAAATCGCTGCGGCCGGTGCCTACAATTCTGGCGCCGGCGGCCTTTGCCTCATCCGGCATGATTTCCGGTACGGGATTTGCCATGGCGAAGAGTATGGCGTCCGGATTCATTTTGGCTACCATTTCCCCGGTTACGATACCGGGGGCAGAAACGCCTATAAAAATGTCGGCGCCCTCCAGGGCGTCTGCCAGAGAGCCGGTCTCGTTGTTAAGATTGGTAACTTTGACCATTCTTTCCTGCATCCAGTTTAGATTTTCTGATTCTCTTGACAGGATTCCTGCCTTGTCACATAATAGGATATCCGAAAAGCCGTAGGTGAGCAGCAGCCTTGCAATGGCAATGCCTGCGCTGCCTGCGCCGTTTATTACCACTCTGCAGTTCTCTTTTTTCTTGCCCACTACCTTCAGAGCGTTGATGATGCCCGCTAAAACCACGATAGCGGTGCCGTGCTGGTCGTCGTGAAACACGGGGATGTCCAGTGTCTCCTTCAGGCGTTCCTCGATTTCAAAGCAGCGGGGCGCGCTGATGTCCTCCAGATTGATGCCGCCAAAGCCGGGGGCCATCCAGGTCACCGCCTTGATGATCTCCTCAGTGTCCTGTGTATCCAGGCAGATGGGCACTGCGTTGACGCCGCCGAATTCCTTAAACAGCACCGCTTTTCCCTCCATTACGGGCATTGCGGCGTAGGGACCGATGTTGCCAAGGCCCAGCACGGCGCTTCCATCGGATACTACGGCCACGGTATTTGCCTTCATTGTATACCGATAGGCTGCATCCCGGTCCTTGGCGATTACCTTACAGGGTTCTGCCACTCCGGGGGTGTAGGCAATGGCCAGATCCTCCCTGGATTTTACAGGAGCTTTGGCAACAGTCTCCAGCTTTCCGTTCCATTCTTCGTGCATCAAAAGAGCCTTTTCGTTTGCTGTCATTGCGGTACCTCTTTTCTGTCAGGATTAAAATGAAAATACAATAGTCGTAAGATCGAATACTGCTAATATCATATAATAGTTTACTTTGGGACGCAAGATTTTTTTAAAAGCAGTTGATTATCTGGCGGTAAGTGATAAAATGGAATGTAAGTTTATGGAAGGTGCCTGTCAGGGGCGCCTGCGGAAAGGACATGATTTATGCTGAATCTAAAGAAAATGAAGATTAAAAAAAGATTAACCACAGGCTTTGTGCTTGCGGCGGCCATTGCCAGTGTGGCGGCCATTTTGGGAGTGGTGGCAATATTTGTGGTCTCTTCCAGATACTCCTATGCGCTGACAAGCTACGGATTCGCCCAGGGGGACGTGGGCAAGGCGATGGTGACATTTGCGGATATGAGAAGCGCAACAAGAGCGGTGATTGGCTATGATGAGCAGGAGTGGATCGACACGTCTGTGGAGACCCATGACGCCAAGAAGGAAGCTTTTCTTACATATATGGAAACCATTGGACAGATGCTTACGTCACAGGAGGAAACAGCAGCCTATAATGACGCTTTGTCTGCCCTGGAATCCTATTGGGAGATAGACGATGACGTGATTAATGTAGGCAGTACTACGGACCGGGTGAGAAAACAGGCCGCCCAGCTGCGGGCGTGGGAGGAGCTTGATCCCTTATATGATCAGGTCTATGCAGATTTGGAAATGCTGATGGATTTAAAGGTGGAAAGAGGAGACGACCTGGAAAGCAGTCTGCAGATTATCTGTCTGGTGCTGCTTTTGATCATTGGGGTTGTGATTTTAGTAGCATTTGGGCTGGCTGTGCGTCTGGGCGCTTCCATTGCAAAGGGGATTGCCGACCCGGTAGCTGCCCTGGAGGCCCGCTTTAAGACCTTTGCCCAGGGAAATCTGACGGAGGAATTTCCTAAGACGGATACGCAGGACGAGGTGGCAGGCCTTACGGAACAGGCAAGCAGGATGGCGGTTGATTTAAGCCTGATTGTCAATGATGCAGGGGAGCTTTTAGGTGAGATGGCCAACGGCAATTACGCCGTGAGCACCAAGATAGAGGACAAGTATGTAGGTGATTTTGAGGCGTTGAAGAATGCCATGCGCAAGATGAACCGGCAGATGAACGATACCATGCAGAAGATTGAGGAGGCGTCCGACCAGGTGTCGGCGGGAGCCGAGAACCTTGCCAACGCTGCCCAGGCTCTTGCAGAGGGGGCCACGGACCAGGCGGGCTCTGTAGAAGAGCTGCAGGCTACCATCGCCAATGTCACAAGCGGCGTGCAGATGACAGCAGAATCTGTGGAGGAAACCTACAAGAAGGCGCAGAAGTATGCAAAAGAGGCGGATCAGAGCCGGGGAGAGATGCAGGCTATGGTAAGCGCCATGAACAGAATCAATGAAACCTCGCAGAAAATTGAAAATATTATTTCCGAAATTGAGGATATTGCCAGCCAGACAAATCTTCTTTCCCTGAATGCTGCCATTGAAGCCGCAAGGGCCGGAGAAGCGGGAAGAGGTTTTGCAGTGGTTGCAGAGCAGATCAGAAAGCTTGCGGAGCAGAGTGCACAGTCGGCAGTGGATACCAGGCAGCTGATTGAGGGTTCTCTTTCGGAAATCGAGGAGGGAAATAAGGCCGCAGGACGTGCGGCAGCCTCCATTGATGAGGTGGTAAACGGTGTGAAGATCATTGCGGAAGCCTCTAAGGAGTTGAGCGAGCTTACAAGCCAGCAGGCGGACGCCATGGAGCAGGTGGAAAATGGTGTGAATCAGATATCGGAGGTAGTGCAGTCCAATTCTGCAACGGCGCAGGAAACCTCGGCCACCAGCGAAGAGCTTTCGGCTCAGGCAGTTTCCATGAGCGAGCTGGTGTCGCATTTTACATTGCGCAGGGAATAGCCTGTGAAAACAGCAGTAAAAGACAATAGAATTGATCGAATCAAAAAACGCCCCACAGCAGTTCTAAGCTGTGGGGCGTTTTTTCTGAAGTGCGCCTGGCGGCGCACGTTTCCATCAGGATACAAAAAGCATTCGTCAGCCCTTCACATGACGTTTGATCGCTTCAAAGCTTTCGGCGCTGATCACATGCTCAATTTTGCAGGCATCCTCTGCGGCGGTCTCCTTGGAAACCCCAAGACGTTCCAGCCAGGAGGAGAGCAGCTCGTGACGCTCGTAGATCATTTCGGCGATAGCCCTGCCGGAGGGGGTGAGGGTGATAAAGCCGGAATCATCCACTGAAATATGATTTTTCAGCCGGAGATTCTTCATGGCCACACTGACGCTGGATTTTTTAAAGCCAAGCTCATTGGCGATATCTACGGAACGGACCACAGGCAGTTTTCTGCTCAATATCAAAATAGTTTCCAGATAATTTTCGGCGGATTCGTTTACGATCATTTGTGTACTCTCTCCAATATTGTTACTTAATGCTTATTATTCTATCATGAAATTGAAGTTTGTGCAATTTTTAGAAAAAAATACTAAGGGTTCTTGACAACTAATAGATGTTAGCGTATACTAACTTTCGTAGAAATGAAAATCGTTTTCAAGTTGGAACGAAACAGTCAAAACGGAAGAGAGGATGAGATGATGCCGTTGTCAATGGCAAGGGAGGGAGAACCCAGTGTTATCAAAAAAGTTGGAGGCAGGGAGGAAACCCGCAAGTTTCTGGAAAGCCTTGGCTTTGTGACCGGCGGAACCGTTACGGTGGTATCTCAAACCGGCGGGAATCTGATTGTAAACATTAAGGATTCCAGAGTGGCCATAGGGAAGGATATGGCGAATAAAATCATGGTTTAGTAAAGGAGAGCATTATGAAAACACTGAAGGAGGTTGCCTGCGGGCAGACAGTGAAGGTAAAGAGGCTGTCCGGGGACGGTCCGGTCAAAAGACGCATCATGGACATGGGAATCACCAAGGGCGTTGAAATCTTTGTGAGAAAGGTAGCTCCCCTTGGGGACCCCGTAGAAGTGACCGTAAGAGGCTACGAGCTGTCTCTTCGGAAGGCGGATGCCGCTATGATCGAGGTGGAATAATTTTTTGCACAAGAGTTAGTAATGACTAATTTTGGATAGCTCAAAATAACTGCTGTCCTGAGGGTAAAGGAGATTGAAATGTCGATTAAAATTGCACTAGCAGGAAATCCAAACTGCGGGAAAACAACATTATTTAATGCGCTGACCGGCTCCAATCAGTTTGTGGGAAACTGGCCCGGCGTAACGGTGGAAAAAAAGGAGGGAAAGCTGAAGAAAGCCTATGCGGCAGGCGCTTCGGACGTCACCATTATGGACCTGCCGGGCATCTATTCCCTTTCTCCCTACACGTTAGAGGAAGTGGTGGCCAGAAATTATCTGATAGGTGAAAGACCGGATGCCATTATCAATATTGTGGATGGGACAAATATTGAAAGAAATCTGTATCTCTCCACGCAGATTCTGGAGCTTGGCATCCCCATTGTCATGGCGGTAAACATGATGGACCTGGTAGAAAAATCTGGGGATAAAATACATATCGACAAGCTGGGCAAAAAGCTTGGCTGTGAGACTGTAGAGATTTCGGCTTTGAAGGGAACGGGAATTGAAAAGGCGGTGGCCAAGGCTGTTTCTGCAGCCCAGAGAAAGGCTGGGGCCGTGCCTGTGCATGAGTTTGCCCCTGAGGTTGAATCTGTAATCAGGCAGGTGGAGGGGATGCTTCCCGGAGATATCCCCAAGGAACAGAGACGCTTCTTTGCCATTAAGCTTTTGGAAAAGGATGACAAGATCAAGGAGCAGATGAAGCAGGCTCCGGACGTATCGGCGCAGATCAAGGCTTTGGAGGAAGCCTTTGACGACGACACGGAGAGCATTATCACCAACGAGAGATATGTATATATTTCTTCCATTATCAAAGACTGCTGTACAAAAAGCGGCAAAAGAGAGATGACAACCTCCGATAAGATCGACAGAATCGTCACCAACAGGTGGGCTGCGCTTCCCATTTTTGCATTGGTTATGTTTTTAGTCTATTATGTATCCGTCACAACGGTGGGCACCTGGGCCACCGATTGGGCCAATGACGGTGTATTCGGGGATGGCTGGAGTCTCTTTGGACTGGAAATTCCCGGAATACCTGTTTTGGTCACCGGACTTTTAGAGTCCATCGGATGCGCCGCATGGCTGCAGGGACTTATTGTTGACGGTATTGTAGCCGGTGTGGGAGCCGTGCTGGGCTTTGTGCCTCAGATGCTGGTATTGTTTATTTTCCTGGCATTTTTGGAGTCCTGCGGTTATATGGCCCGTGTTGCCTTTATCATGGATCGTATTTTCCGCAAATTCGGTCTTTCCGGCAAGTCCTTTATTCCCATGCTGATCGGTACGGGCTGTGGTGTTCCCGGGGTTATGGCTTCCAGAACCATTGAAAATGACAGAGACCGGAAGATGACCATTATGACCACTACCTTTATCCCCTGTGGCGCCAAGCTTCCCATTATCGCCCTGATTGCAGGAGCGCTGTTCGACGACGCTGCCTGGGTTGCGCCCAGCGCATATTTTGTGGGGATTGCGGCAATTATCTGTTCCGGCATTATTCTGAAAAAGACAAAGATGTTTGCAGGAGACCCGGCTCCCTTCGTTATGGAGCTCCCCGCATATCACTGGCCCACTGTTGGGAATGTGCTCAGAAGCATGTGGGAGAGAGGCTGGTCCTTTATCAAGAAGGCCGGTACAGTGATCCTTCTTTCCACCATCGTGATTTGGTTTACCACTTATTTCGGCTTTGTGGACGGACAGTTCAGAATGCTTGAGGATATGGAGATCGACCACAGCATTCTGGCAGGCATCGGAAATGCAATCGCATGGATATTTACTCCTCTTGGATGGTCCGATCTTGCGCCTGCTGACGCATGGAAATCTGCGGTGGCGGCCATCACCGGACTGGTGGCAAAGGAAAATGTGGTAGGCACCTTTGGCATTCTCTACGGCTTTGCCGAGGTTGCCGAGGACGGCGCAGAAATCTGGGGCAATCTTGCAGGCAGCATGACCCCTGTTGCGGCATACTCCTTCCTTGTGTTCAATCTGCTGTGCGCTCCCTGCTTTGCCGCTATGGGCGCCATCAAGAGAGAGATGAACAATGCCAAATGGTTCTGGTTTGCCATCGGCTATCAGTGCGGTCTTGCATATGTGGTTTCCCTGTGCATCTACCAGATCGGCATGCTGATTACCACAGGCGCATTTGGCATCGGAACCGCAGCAGCCTTTCTTCTGCTGGCAGGCTTCCTTTACCTGCTGTTTAGGCCCTACAAGGAGAGCAAAACCCTTAGAGTCAATACCAGAAAGCTGGCTGGAGCAAAATAGCCAGATGAATTCCTCATAAAATGAACCAATTAATCAATGCCGCAGGGCTGCAGAGAATTTCTGCAGTCCTGTGGCATTTTTACGGAGAAAGTTCAGTAAAAAGCCGGAAAATTTTTCTGCTGGAGCGTTTGAGAGAGTTTTATGGGACAGCATTTCCTTTACTATGAGCATACAGCAACAAAAGGTATTTTAAGTAATTGCGAAACTCGCTGGCAAAGTCACGAACCTGGTCATAATAACAAAAAACGGGTTCCGAAGCAGTGGCTAGTCACCCTTATTTTGGTTATTACGCCCAGTTTCTGACACCAGGGAGAGAGTTTTGCAATTACTTAGAAAGGTTTTTGAGGGAAAGGAGCTCGCAGGATGAAAGGGAGAATAGGAAGTACTGCAGGATTTTGGGCGGCTACTGTGTGCCTTGTGCTCGTGACGGCTTTCTGTATCGCGGGAACGGTGAGAAGCCAGGGAGACATGGAGGAGAGAGAGCTTGCGCAGTTTTATCAGGTGAAGGAGAGACAGCTGGTGGAGGATGTAAAAGATTTTCTGGAGAAGAAGGGATATGCGGACAGCGGAGTGGCTCTCACGAGAGTGGTAAAGGAGGATGGCGCCAGAGACTATACCATCACCATACATCACGGAAAAATTGATGAAATGGACGATTTCTCCAGGCAGGCTCTTAAAAATGAGCTCTCGGGTTTCACCTTTTTTGCAGAAAACTGTAACTTTTACCATGAATTTCTTATAACGGATTGATAAGAATTACATGACATTTGGCTCCATAAGGGTTATACTTAAGCCATGAGACGTGTTTTATCTGGCGTCTTTTGTGTGTATGGAAAGGAGCCTTAAGGATGTCATTTATTCCCAAACCTCATGAAATTTACAAGCATTTTAAAGGGAACTTATATCAGATAACAGCTATCGCACAGCACTCTGAGACGGGAGAGCAGCTTGTGGTTTATCAGGCCCTTTACGGCGACTTTAAGACCTATGCGAGACCACTTGATATGTTCATAAGCCGGGTGGACAGGGAAAAATATCCGGATGCGGTTCAGGAGTACCGCTTCGAGCTGCAGGGCGCCGACAGCCAAAGGCAAAAGGAGCGGCTGGAGCAGCCGGAGCCGCCTGACCGGTCCGAGACGAGTCGGCAGCCGGAGCCGCCTGACCGGCCTGAGATAAGTCGGCAGCCGGAGCCGCCGGAGTCTGAGGAACAGGTCACGCTGGATCCTCTTGTCTTGGAATTTTTGGACGCGGACTCCTACGAACAGCGTTTGAATATTCTGGCAGGACTTCATCACCGTATCACGGACGATATGATTACCACTATGGCAATCGCCTGTGACATTGAAGTAAACGACGGGGATGTGGAGGAACGGTATGAAGCGCTGAAGAATTGCCTGCTTACGCTGGAGAAATACGAGTGCAACCGTCTGCGGTAAAAGTCCTTTTGGCAGACGGCGCGAGGCCTTTGACTGGAAGCTTCCCGGAAAGGAGCCTTTATATGCGCAAAGAGAAGCCGAAACTGGTCATAGGTGTTTCCACCAGAGCATTGTTTGATCTGAGTGTGGAAAATGAAATATATGAGACAAAGGGTGTGGAAGCATACTGCAGGTATCAGGCAGAGCACGAAAAGGATATTTTAAAGCCGGGTCCTGGCTTTCGCCTGATTAAGGCCCTTCTTGGGCTGAACGAATATGGGAAAAAGGAAAAGCTGGTGGAGGTAATCGTCATGTCCCGCAACAGTCCCGGGGCGTCCCTGCGGGTGTTTCGCTCCATCGAGGCGTATGGGCTGCCCATCCTGCGGGCGGTGCTGGCAAGCGGCTCGTCCCTGGCTCCTTATCTGAGCGCTTTTAAAACGGATCTTTTTTTGTCCGCCCATGAGGATGATGTGCAGAGCGCTGTGGACAACGGCATTGCAGCCGGCATCATCTGTACGGAAAATGACAGCAGCCCGTTTCAGGACTGTGGGGAAAAGGCAGATCAGATACGGATTGCCTTTGACGGCGACGCAGTGCTCTTTACGGATCAGTCAGAGCGTATTTTTAAGGAGAAGGGGCTTCATGCTTTTTCGGAAAATGAGAGGCTGAATGCTCAAAAGCCCTTGGAAGCCGGTCCCTTTGCGGGCTTTTTGAAAAAACTTTCGAGCATAAAGGAGGAGCTTGGGCCGGAAAATTGTCCCATCCGCACGGCTTTGGTCACCTCCAGGTGCGCTCCGGCCCATGAGAGGGTGATCCGCACTCTGCAGGCCTGGGGCGTGAAGGTGGACGAGGCCTTCTTTCTGGGCGGTCTGGAAAAAAGAGAAGTGCTCAAGGCCTTTGGAGCGCAGATTTTTTTTGACGATCAGATCATACATACCCTGAGCGCGGCCAGGGATGTTCCCGCGGCAAGGGTGCCTTACCCCAGAGCCAGCGGGATGGGGGACTATTTTGGAAAGTGAGAAGTTTTCATGAAATACGAGCATATGGCAGAGGCAGAGTTTTTGGAGCGGCCAAACCGCTTTGTGGCTTATGTGCTGCTTGCGGGCAGAAAAGAAAAGGTACATGTGAAAAATACGGGACGCTGCAGGGAGCTGTTACGGAAAGGGGCCAGGGTATGGCTTGTCCAAAGCCCCAATCCAAACAGAAGCACAAGGTACGATCTTGTGGCTGTAAAAAAGGGGGAGCGTCTTATAAATATGGATTCTCAGGCGCCCAATAAGGCCGTGGAGGAGTGGCTTTACAAAAAGGAGCTCTTTCCCGGTCTTGTTTTGGTGCGTCCGGAGACAAGGTATGGCAATTCCAGGTTTGATTTTTATGTGGAGACCAAGGAGGAAAAAATATTTATCGAGGTAAAGGGCGTTACCCTGGAGGAGGATGGGGTGGTGCGTTTTCCGGATGCTCCCTCCGAACGGGCTGTGAAGCATGTGGAGGAGCTGATAGCTGCCAGACAGGACGGATACCGGGTTTTTGTGCTTTTTGTGATTCAGATGAAGGGGGTGAAATACTTTGCCCCCAACAAAGCCACCCATCCTGCGTTTGCAGAGGCTCTGAAGAGGGCAAAGGAGGCGGGGGTGGAGCTTTTGGCCTATGACTGCCAGGTGACACAGGATTCCATGAGCCTGAACGCCCCCGTTCCCGTATGTCTGGAGGAAAGCACCTCTGAGGATATCCTTTTTCAGATCACGGAACCGCTTTTAAAATGGTATGACGCCAACAGACGGATACTGCCCTGGCGGGAGCAGGTGACGCCCTACCGGGTGTGGGTTTCCGAGATCATGCTCCAGCAGACCCGGGTGGAGGCGGTAAAGCCTTACTATGAACGATTTATGGAGACTCTGCCGGATATCGGCGCTCTGGCCCGGGCAGAAGAGGAGGTGCTGTTAAAGCTGTGGGAGGGTCTGGGCTATTATAACAGGGTGCGCAACATGCAGAAGGCGGCTGTGCAGATTATGGAGGAATACGGGGGCAGGATGCCGGATACGGTGGAGGAGCTCTTAAGGCTTAAAGGGATAGGCAGCTATACGGCCGGAGCCATTGCCTCTATTGCCTATGGGCGCAGAGCGCCCGCCGTGGATGGAAATGTGCTCAGAGTGGTGTCACGGCTTCGAAGGGATGAACGGCTCATAAGCGACCCCAAGGTAAAGACCGCTGTGGAGAAGGACCTGCTTTTGGTGATGCCAAAGGACAGACCCGGAGACTTCAATCAGGCTATGATGGAAATTGGGGCCACAGTCTGCATTCCAAACGGAGCCCCACGGTGTGAGGCTTGTCCCCTGGGAGAAATCTGCATGGCCCACAGGACGAAAACGGAAGCCTCTTATCCGAAAAAAGCGGCTAAAAAGCCCAGAACCATAGAAGAAAAGACCGTGCTTGTGATACAGGATGAAAATAAGACCGTCATCAAAAAAAGGCCGGGTAAAGGGCTGCTTGCGGGAATGTATGAATTTCCTTCCATGGAGGGCTTTCGAAGCGCGAAAGAGGTGGGAAGGTTTTTAGCGGAAAACGGCTTAAAGATGATACGGATTAAACCCCTGGAGGAGGCTAAGCACATATTTACCCACAAGGAATGGCATATGAAGGGGTATCTGGTCAGGGTGGACGAGCTGGAGCCTAAGCTGCCTGAAAAAAATAAGGAGCACTGGCTTTTTATCGAGCCTGCGGAGACGAAAAGCCAATATCCTATACCATCGGCATTTGCCGCATATACAAAATATCTAAGCATGAAATTAGGAAAAGAGAGATATCGGGAGGAGTGAGCTGATGAAATTATTGTCAATAGCAGTACCCTGCTACAATTCTGAAAACTACATGAGAAAGTGTATTGATTCCCTTCTCATAGGAGGAGAGGATGTGGAGATTCTCATTGTGGACGACGGTTCCTTTAAGGACAAAACGGCGCAGATCGCTGATGAATACGCAGAGCGGTTTCCCACCATTGTGAAGGCCATACACAAGGAGAACGGAGGCCACGGCTCGGCGGTGAACACAGGAATTGCAAACGCTTCCGGGCTTTATTTTAAGGTAGTGGACAGCGACGACTGGGTGAAGGAGGATGCTTATCTTAAGATACTTTCCACCTTAAGAGAGCTTGCGGGGGGCGCAGCTGCCCTGGATATGCTTGTCAGCAATTTTGTCTATGAAAAGGAAGGGGAGAAGAGACGCAAGGTAATGCACTACCATCATATTCTTCCCAAGGACAAGCTGTTTACCTGGGAGGACTGCAGACATTTTACAAAGGGCCATTACATCCTGATGCACTCCGTAATCTTCCGCACCAAACTGTTACAGGAGAGCGGAATCAAGCTTCCGGAGCACACCTTTTATGTGGACAATTTATATGTGTTTGAGCCCCTTCCCTATGTGAAGAATATGTATTATCTGGATGTGAATTTTTACCGCTATTACATCGGCCGGGTGGATCAGTCGGTGAACGAGGGCATCATGATTTCCCGTATCGACCAGCAGATCAAGGTCAATAAGATCATGATTGATTATTTTGTGGATCGAAAGCAGGAGCTTCTCAAGAATAAGAAACTGTACCAGTACATGAGAAACTATCTGGAGATTATCACCACAGTCTCCTCTGTTCTTTTGATCCGCGCCGACACCAGGGAGCATTTGGAAAAGAAAGCGGAGCTGTGGCAGTATTTAAAGAGTAAGGATAAAATGTTGTATTCCTGGATGCGCAACGGCATCATGGGAGGCACTATGAACCTCCCGGGCAGGGGAGGACGGAAAATTTCCGTGGAGGGCTATAAAATCTGCCAGAAGCTTTTTGGATTTAACTGAAAAATATTTTGTGTCTTTTTACGCGGTTTTTGTATTGAGCTCCTTGTATGTGCCCAAGATCAGAAAAACCGCCACGAGAAAGGTTAAAAAATCCGATACCGGCATGGAGAAAAGGACGCCGTCCAGTCCGAAGAACACTGGCAGAAGAAGCGCAAATCCAACACCGAATACAACCTCACGTATCATGGAAAGGGCGGTTGACGCAGCCGCCTTTCCCATTGCCTGTAAAAAGATGAAGCACGCCTTATTGATGCAGGCCGGTACAATCATACATAAGTAAATCCGGAATGCGTGAACGGCAAAGGCAGTATAATAGCTGCTTTCATTGGCGGCGCCAAAGATAGAGATCAGCTGCCTGGGGAAAAACTCCACAAAAAGAAAGGCGATTACGCCTACGGCAGCTTCTGCAGTCAACAGCCTGGTGAATAGCTCTTTGACACGGAGCTTGTTTCCCGCCCCTATATTAAAGCCCACAATGGGAATACATCCGGCGGCCATTCCCACTACAATAGAAATGATAATCTGGAAGAATTTCATAACGATGCCTACAACTGCCATTGGTATCTGCGCATACTGGGGCTGTCCAAAGATGGGATCGGAGGCTCCGTATTTGCGGAGCATATTATTGATAGCCGCCATGGCTGCCACCAGGGAGATCTGGGAGAAAAAGCTTGTGATGCCCAAAAGCAGCGTTCTGCCGCAGATTCTGCGGTTTATGACGAAATCCTTCCCGGACAGTTTAATAATTTTCATATGCAGGAGATACCAGATGGAAAGAACAGCTGTAAGAACCTGTCCTATTACTGTGGCAGCCGCCGCACCCATCATGCCCCATCGAAAAACAAAAATGAAAATGGGGTCCAGGATTGTATTAGCCACGGCTCCGGCCAGTGTGGAGACCATGGCAAAGCCGGGACTTCCGTCCGCACGGATGATGGGGTTCATGGCCTGGCCAAACATATAAAAGGGTATGCCCAGGGTGATGTAGAAAAAGTATTCCTGTGAATAAGCAAAGGTTTCTTCATTTACAGTGCCGCCGAACATGGAAATAATCTGATTCTGAAAAATCAGATAGACTGCCATCAATACAAGAAAAATCTGAGCATCATTACATCCAGAATCAGCAGATCGTAAACGCCAAGCTGAGCGTATTCCTCCCCCGATTCCCCATCGTAGGCCACATCTACTGTAAACCCATTTTTGGCAAGCAGCGCCTGCAGGGAATCGGCCAACAGGATTTCGTCCTCAACAATCAATATTTTCAAGACGCCTCACCTCCCGAAGATTTATCTTATTATAATATAACAAAAAGCTGAATTAAAGCTGAAAATAACTGCCTTTAAAGGGTTTGGAACGTCGCTGTGTGTCTACTGTGAAATGACGGTAAAAATAAAAAGGGACGTGGCCTGGGCCATATCCCTCATTAAATCTGTACCGTAATTTTTGATGCCTGCTGATCTGTACTTCTCAGCTGATCTGGGGCTTTGCATTCTTTCTGGAGCGCAGGGCTCTGATTGCCATAACCAGATCATAACGGTAAACAACCAGATACATCACAGCCGCCATGGCAAACGCGGTGAGCACGTCGAACATGGAGTGCTGCTTTAAAAATACCGTTGACATGATAATGGAACAGCAAAGCAGCAAAGAGCACAGACGCAGGCCCCGCTTGTTTTCAAATTCCTTGCTGCGTATGATGGCAAAATGGGCTCCCAGAGAGTTGTACACATGAATGCTGGGCCAGAGGTTTGTGGAGGTATCCGTCTGCCACAAAAGCTCTACCATGTGGGTAAAAATGTTATCTCTTGGAAGGACGGCGGGCCTTAAATGATGGCCGTTCGGCCACAGGGTGGATACGATCAGGAAAATAGTCATGCCCGTAAACAAAAAAATACATGTCCTGTAGTAATCCGTCTTATTTTTGAAAAAGAAAAACAAAACCACCGCAGCCACATAAACAAACCACAGCAGATAAGGTATGATAAATACCTCCAGGAAAGGGATGTAGTCGTCCACGGCCATATGTATCACGTGGTATCCCTTGGTAACTGTTTTTTCCAGATGCGCAAACCAGGACAGATAGATTATGCCATATAAAATAAGAGGAATGCCATGCTTATACTTTAAATAGAAATTTTTCAAGTTTTTCATACGAAACCTCCATGCAGCCGCAGCCTGCTTAAAAAAACCAAAACTTTTGCCACAAACAGCTGTTTTTAAAGACAATTTAAGTATAGCCTGAAAAAAATAAAAATCAATGCCTTTTTCCAATACTTAAGCAATCTTAAGAAAAGCTTTAGGTTTGTATTTTCCTGTTACGGCACAATGAGCCTGAGGGCCTTTGGCAGGCAGGATACCGAAAAAGAGCAGCTTTTCTGCGTAACCTCGCCGTCTGTGTGCACCCAGAGGGGAGAGGTGGTCTGAATCTGCAGTGAGGCCGCCTGATAGGCCTCGATGCCTTTGGCAAAATAATGCCTGCCCCAGAAGGCGGTGGGAAGGGCAAAGAGCACCAGAAGCTTGGGGATATCCCCTACGGCGCACAGGCTTAAGAGTCCGTCCTGGGCGTCTGCGCCGGGACAGAACATGAAGCCGCCGCCCTCGTAGGGGTGTATCATGCAGGTCACAAACAACAGTCTTTGGATATGTACCGGAGGCCTGTCCTCAAAGGAAAGCTGGCAGGAAACCTTTTTTGCGGCAAACAGCTGCTTTAGGGCGATGACCAGATAGGTCAGCTTTCCAAGCCCCAGCTTGTTTAACACAGTTTTCATGGGAGAGTGGAGGGCTTCCCTGCACACGGCCGCATCAAAGCCAACGCCGCAGCTGACGGCAAACAGCCTTTTTTTGCCGTCTGCGTAGGTGATGCAGCCCAGGTCCAGGGAAGCGGCGTTTGCGCCTTTTAGGATCAAATCCAGGGCGTCCAGGGGATTTTTGGGGAGCTTTAACGCTCTGGCAAGATCGTTGCTGGACCCGGTGGGAATATAGCCAAGCACCACTCTGGAGAGCTCTCTCATGCCTGAAAGAGCCTCATTTACGGTGCCGTCTCCGCCCAGTATGATCAGCCGAAGAAGCCCTTCGGGATGCAGGGAGAAGATTTGTGCCGTGATATCTGCGATCTCACCGGGTGCGTTGGAGAAGTAAGAGCGGTAGGAGATTTTTCTCTCACGCAAGGCGGGCTCGATTTGTTTTTTCCATATTTTAAGTCCTCTGCCTGAACGGGAGGCCGGATTGATGATAATGTGATACATAATAAAACCTCTTTTCCCACCCATTGTACCAGCTTCGGAGGTTTTCGTAAATAAATTCATTTTTTTATTTCCATTCCCTATATTCTATGCTATAATCAAACTCAGAATTTTATCACACTAAAGCGTGAAAAAGACGGTGAGACCATTTAGAGGAGGATTTAACTTTATGTATTCATTGGATGAAGTGTGGAATGAGGACCCGGAGATTGCCCAGGCCATTGTGGATGAGCAGGCGAGGCAGAACAGCCATATAGAGCTGATTGCTTCCGAAAACTGGGTGAGTAAGGCTGTGATGGCAGCCATGGGAAGTCCGTTGACCAATAAGTATGCGGAGGGCTATCCGGGCAAGCGCTATTACGGCGGCTGCGAATGTGTGGATGTTGTGGAAAATCTGGCTATTGACAGGGCAAAGGAGCTGTTTGGCTGCGACTACGCAAATGTACAGCCCCATTCCGGCGCCCAGGCCAATATGGCGGTGCAGTTTGCCGTGTGCAAGCCCGGCGACACCATTATGGGAATGAACTTAGACCACGGCGGACATCTGACCCACGGAAGCCCGGTCAACATGTCGGGAAAGTATTTCCATATTGTGCCCTACGGTGTGAACGACGATGGCTTTATCGATTATGACAGACTGCGCGAGATCGCCCTGGAGGCAAAGCCCAAGATGATTATAGCGGGAGCGTCCGCTTATGCCCGTACCATTGACTTTGCAAAATTCCGCCAGGTGGCGGATGAGGTGGGAGCGGTTCTCATGGTGGACATGGCCCATATCGCTGGCCTTGTGGCGGCTGGACTGCATCCAAGCCCCATTCCCTATGCGGATGTGGTGACCACCACCACCCACAAAACCCTGAGAGGCCCCAGGGGCGGTCTGATTCTTTCCAATAAGGAAGCAAACGAAAAGTATAATTTCAATAAGGCCATTTTCCCCGGTATTCAGGGAGGCCCTCTCATGCACGTGATTGCCGCCAAGGCAGTGTGCTTTAAGGAGGCCTTAAGCGATGAATTTAAGGTTTATCAAAAGGGCATTATCGACAATGCCCAGGCATTGTGCAAGGGCCTGATAGAAAGAGGAATCAAGATCGTATCCGGCGGCACGGACAATCATCTGATGCTGGTGGATCTGACAAACTTCGGCCTTACGGGCAAGGCGGTGGAAAAGCTCCTGGATGCGGCGCACATCACCTGCAATAAGAACACCATTCCCAACGATCCCCAGTCTCCCTTTGTGACCAGCGGCATCCGTCTTGGCACACCGGCGGTAACCTCCAGAGGCATGAATACACAGGACATGGACAAAATTGCCGAGGCTATCGCCATGGTAATCAAGGGCGGCCAGGAAAAGACCGCCGAGGCAAGAGCCATCGTACAGACGCTTACAGACAAATATCCTTTGAATTAACCAATATAAAAGTGCGGCAGGGCCAAGGCCTTGCCGTTTCTTTTTGTAATTTCGTGGAGAAAAAGCTTGCGTTTCTGTCAGCATTGTGCTAGAATATCTTCCGTCAGCAGACAACTGTACGCGATACAGAAACATTTTGCGAAGTGTTTCAATAGCATATACAATATATTTAATTGTTTGCAGAAAGCAGGAAATTGTTTTATGGGAGAAACGGCCAAGTACTTTGTGGTAAAGCAGAAGGCAGTGCCCGAGGTGCTCTTAAAGGTGGTGGAAGCGAAGCGGCTTCTGGAGTCGGAAAAGGTTCTGACCGTTCAGGAAGCGGTTGATGCGGTAGGTATCAGCCGCAGCTCCTTTTATAAGTATAAGGATGATATTTTTCAATTTCATGACAATTCCCAGGGAAAAACCTTTACCCTGACATTTCAGATGGATGACGAGCCGGGGCTTTTGTCCGATGTGCTCAAGATCATTGCGGAATATCATGCTAATATTTTAACCATCCATCAGAGCATTCCCATTAATGGGATTGCATCCTTAAGCCTGAGTGTCCAGGTGCTGCAGACTACCGGGGACATTTCCCGAATGTTAGAGCAGATGGAGAACCAAAAGGGCGTACACCATGTAAAAATTTTAGCAAAAGAATGAGAAAATGTCCATAGCTTGGGGCAGAAAGGGAGGAATTTATGATAAATATAGCAGTACTGGGCTACGGCACGGTGGGAAGCGGTGTCGTGGAGGTGATCGAGAAGAACAAGGAGATGGTAAATAAAAAGGCCGCTCAGGAGCTGGATATTAAGTATATTCTGGATCTGAGAGATTTTCCCAATGATCCGTACGGCCATAAGGTGATTCATGATTTCAATCAGATTCTTAAGGACGATACGGTGACCATCGTCTGCGAGACCATGGGCGGCACAGGAGCGGCATATGAGTTTACAAAGCAGGCGCTGGAGAGAGGAAAAAGCGTCTGCACCTCCAACAAGGAGCTTGTGGCAAAGCATGGCCCGGAGCTTCTCTCCATAGCAAAGGCCCATAGCTGCAATTATCTGTTTGAGGCAAGCGTAGGGGGCGGCATCCCCATCATCAGGCCCTTAAACTATTCCCTCACAGCGGAAAAAATAGAGGCCATCACCGGTATCTTGAATGGCACCACCAATTACATTTTGAGTAAAATGGAAAGAGAGGGCGCCGATTTTGAGGAGGTGCTTAAGCGGGCACAGGAAAAGGGATATGCGGAGCGCAATCCCGAGGCTGATGTGGAGGGATATGACGCCTGCAGGAAAATCGCCATTCTCTCCTCCCTGATGCTGGGAAAGAACGTGGACAGCGAGAAGATATATACGGAGGGAATCTCAAAAATTTCCGCAGCGGACTTTGCATATGCGAAGGCGGCGGGAAAGACCATCAAGCTTCTGGCAAGGAGTAAGACGGTTTCCGAGGATGAGGTGCTTGCAATGGTGGCGCCCTTTATGATTGATAAGGAGCATCCCCTGTCCATGGTAAACGGTGTGTTCAACGCCGTATTTGTCACCGGCAATATGCTGGGGGATTCCATGTATTACGGAAAGGGAGCTGGCAAGCTGCCCACCGCCAGCGCAGTGGTTTCAGATGTAATTGACTGTGCAAGGCATCCGGGCAGAGTGATTATGTGCTTCTGGGAACAGGAAAACATCCGCCTTGCGGATGTTTCCCTGGAGGAAAGAAGCTTCTTTATCAGGGCAAGAGCCGGTTTCCAGAAGGAGATCGAAGAGGCGTTCCCCGGGGGAAGGCTGCTTTGTCTGGAGGGGAGAGAGCAGGACTTCGGCTATTTTACCCCTGTGATGCAAGAGAATGATTTCACCGGAAAATATGAGGCTCTGGCGGATAGAGTGCTTGGCAGAATCAGACTGCTCTAGGAGGAGAATTATGAAATATGTTGTAGTGCTGGGCGACGGCATGGCTGATGAGCCCATAGAGGAGCTGGGGGAAAAAACGCCTCTGGCCTATGCGAAAACCCCCAATATGGACCGCCTGAGCAAGCTTTCGGAGATCGGCATGGTGCATACCATTCCCGACGGCATGAAGCCGGGCTCCGACACAGCCAATCTTTCCGTATTGGGATATGACCCCAAAATCTATTATTCCGGGCGTTCGCCCCTTGAGGCGCTGAGCATCGGCGTGCCCATGGAGGATACGGACATTGCCCTTCGCTGTAATATTGTGACTCTTTCCGAGGAGGAGGGTCCATTTGAAAAGCGGGTTATTATCGACCACAGCGCTTCGGAAATCAGCACAGAGGAATGCAGCGTGCTGCTTGAGGCGGCAGCCAGGCAGCTGGGGAATGATATCTACCGCTTTTATGTGGGAACAAGCTACAGGCACTGCCTGATCTGGAAGCAGGGACAGGTGGTGGAGCTGACTCCGCCCCATGATGTGCTGGGACAGGTGATCGGAGCGTATCTGCCCCAGGATAAGGCCCTTCGGGAAATGATGGAGAAAAGTTATGATATCCTGGTGAATCATCCTATCAACATAGAGCGGAAGAAAAAGGGCTTAAACCCGGCAAACTGCTGCTGGTTCTGGGGGGCTGGAACCAAACCCATGCTTTCCTCCTTTCAGGAAAAGACCGGTAAGAGAGGGATGATGGTTTCTGCGGTAGATCTGTTAAAGGGGATTGCCGTGGGAGCAGGCATGGGCGTCGCTTTGGTGGAGGGGGCAAACGGAGGCCTTCATACCAACTATGCCGGAAAGGTGGAGGCGGCGGTAAAAGCCCTTACACAGGAGGGCTATGATTTTGCCTACATTCATGTGGAGGCCCCCGACGAGATGGGACATCAGGGAAGCGTGGAGCGAAAGGTTTTGGCCATCGAATACCTGGATGAGCGGGTGGTGGGCCCTGTTGTGGAAAAAATGGAGGCGGCCGGGGAGGATTTTCGCCTGCTTCTGCTTCCGGATCATCCTACGCCTATCCGGCTGCGCACACATACGGCAGAGGATGTGCCCTATATGCTGTACGACAGCACAAAGCCCGAACGCCATGACTGGGATTATAATGAAGAGGAAGGCTTAAAGAGCGGGAACCGGATTGCAGAGGGGCATCTGCTTATGGATTATTTCTTAGGCCTTTGAAAAGATGTGGAAGATAGCTTGGAAAGCTGAGAATATCAAGAGATAACGAGGAGTAAATGAAAATGGCAAAGGTAGTAAAATTCGGCGGAAGCTCCCTGGCGAGCGCAGAACAGTTTCAGAAGGCGGGCAGCATTATCCGGGCGGACCAGGAGCGGAGATATGTGGTTCCCTCCGCACCCGGCAAACGGTTTGACAAGGATGTGAAGGTGACGGATATGCTTTACGCCTGTTATGATCTGGCTTCTTCGGGGAAAGAATTTAAGGAGCAGCTGCGGGCCATCGAGGCCAGATATCAGGAGATTATCCAGGGACTTAAGCTTAAGCTTTCTTTAAAAGAGGAGTTTTTGACTATTGAAAAGAACTTTAACGCCGGAGCGGGCAGCAACTATGCGGCTTCCAGGGGAGAGTACTTAAACGGCATCATTATGGCGGATTATTTGGGCTATGAATTTATAGATGCGGCGGAAGTGATCTTTTTTAAGGAAAATGGGGAATTTGACGCGGATACTACCAACAAAGTCCTGTCTGAAAGACTGGCGGGCGTTGAGCGGGCGGTGATTCCCGGATTTTACGGCTCCATGCCGGACGGCAGGGTGAAAACCTTTTCCAGAGGAGGCTCGGACATCACCGGCTCCATCGTGGCGAAGGCGGTAAAGGCCGACGCCTATGAAAATTGGACAGATGTGTCTGGCTTTCTTGTGGCGGACCCCAGAATCATTGAAAATCCACAGGCCATCGAGGTGATTACCTACAGAGAGCTTCGGGAGCTTGCCTATATGGGAGCTACTGTGCTTCACGAGGAGGCCATTTTCCCGGTTCGTCAGGAAGGAATTCCCATCAACATACGAAACACCAACGCGCCGGAGGATGAAGGCACCTGGATTGTGGAGAGCACCTGTCAGAAATCCAGATATGTGATAACGGGCATCGCCGGAAAGAAGGGCTTTTGCTCCATCAATATTGAAAAGGATATGATGAATTCCGAAATCGGATTCGGGAGAAAGGTTCTGCAGATATTTGAGGAAAACGGTATCTCCTTTGAGCATGTTCCCTCGGGTATCGACACGCTGACGGTGTTTGTGCATCAGGATGAATTTGCCCACAAGGAGCAGAAGGTGGTAGCCGGACTGCATAGAGTGGTAAACCCGGATTCCATTGATATTGAGTCCGATCTTGCACTGATTGCTGTAGTGGGACGGGGGATGAAGTCCACCCGGGGAACCGCAGGGAGAATTTTCTCCGCTTTGGCCCACGGCAATGTAAACGTGAAGATGATCGATCAGGGCTCCTCGGAGCTGAACATTATTATCGGTGTGGATAATAAGGATTTTGAAACTGCCATCAAAGCAATTTATGATATTTTTGTAACCACCAGGCTGTAGGGAAAGCCTCATTTTCAATTCGTAGGTATATGCTCTAAGCAGCTTTTGGATCATGGTTTCTGCCATGGTTTATAAAGCAGCTGCTTAGAGCATTTTCTGTAAATAGAGAAAGAGCATTCCAGAGGTAAAATACAGAAAATATTGGGAAAATTGTCGAAAAATGTAAATGAATAAATACAAAATGCGAATAATGAAAAAATAGATAAGTTTTTAAAGAAATATGTTGACAAATGTAGAGGCATAGACTATAATAAAATCAACAAAAGAAAAGAGAAAAAGAAAACAGCAGAGGAAGGCTGAACAGCAAAGAAAAGCTGTAAAAAAATCTAAGCAAAGGAGGTACGGTCCACCTAACACATAATTTTATGTATCATATAAATTAAAAATATTCTTCCATTGATGTACAAATGAATAAGGAACAAAAGAAAAGAAAAATCAAGTACACAGAAGAAAAGGTAACGAATCGCAAAAGAAGAAAGACATTGGACGTTACAGTACGCTAGTACAAAAGAGAAGTGGAAAGAGAACAAAAGAAGAAATGGAAGAAAGAAAATGGAGGAAGGTCCCTTGGATACAGTAGTCTGAGAGAGCGTATTGATTGAAAGATAATCGATACGCTCTTTTATTGTGCAAAGCATAGTACGACCTTTCCTTCTTATTATCCTCCTTCCCCAAACTTAGTATTTATTGCCCACAGCGGTAGATTCAGCAGCCAGTCTTCTTTTTTATAGTCTGCCATGGATGTGCGAATGGACAGCCGTGGCTGGAATTTCTCACGGTAAACTTTCAAACTCTTGGCCTGGAGATTAACCTCGGCTTTGACCTCAATTGGAATCACATCTTTACCGTTGTCGATGACAAAATCCACTTCCGCAGTTCCACGATCTGCAGTCCAATAGTAGATATTCAGCCCCTTGATAGTTTTAAGCTGCTGTAGGACATACTGCTCTGTTAGTGCTCCCTTGAATTCCTTAAACAGATCATTCCCATCCAGCAGCACATCCTGTCGCAGGCCCACCATGCAGGACAAAAGGCCCACATCCAGCAGAAACAGTTTGAATGCCTTCAAATCCTCATAGGCCTTTAACGGTAAACTGGGGGCGGAAACTCGATGTACCTTGTGGACAAGTCCGCAATCCGTCAGCCAGAGCATTGCCAGCTCATACTCCTTCGCCCGAGCCCCTTCTTTGATGAGACCATAGATAAACTTCTTATTCTCTTTTGCAAGCTGGGCCGGGATGCTGTTCCACAACATACGCACACGAGGCACCGTTTCATTGGGAGCATGCTTGGAGAAGTCCTGTTCATAAGCGGACAGAATGCGCTGTTGAATTTCCCGAACCTCATTGAAGTCCTGATTGTCTGCAAAAGCCTGGACGACTTCCGGCATACCGCCTACATAGTAGTACTGCTTCAGCAGATCGGAATAATCCTGCTTAAACATGGTGGCCATGTCAAAATCGCCCTGCCGCAGCAGTTCTACATAGCGCTCCTTCCCCATAGCAATGAGAAATTCGGAGAAGGAGAGTGGATAAAGATCAAGAAACTCCACCTTTCCAACGGGAAACGAGGTCCCCTGATGCAGTGCAACACCCAATAGACTACCGGCACAGATGATTTGATATTGAGGTGCGTCCTCATTGAAGTACTTGAGACTGGTCAACGCAGTCGGCACTTCTTGCACCTCGTCGAAAATCAGAAGGGTATTAGATGGGTCAATCTTATGCCCCGCATAGAGTTCTAAACCTGTCACCAGTCGATCTGCCGCAAGGCTCCCCTTGAACAAATTACGCATCCGTTCATTATTGTCAAAATTGATATAAACTGTAGATTCGTATTCAGCAGCACCAAAGGCTTTCATGAGCCAGGTTTTTCCTACCTGGCGGGCGCCGCGAATAACAAGCGGCTTTCGATGCTTTTTTTCTTTCCATTTTTGCAGCTGCTCCATGACAGTACGATACATGCCATCACCTCTCAAAAATTCTAACCGTATTATAGCACATATTTACAAAAAATCAAACGAGTTTTGCGCTGATCGTACATTTTTCAGGGGTTTTGTCTACGCCCCAAGATTCTTCTCATTTCGTATGGAAACACCGTAACGGAGTGTCTTGTATATTGTTGCACCTATTTCAAACAGGGTAATCGCAACAATAAATGTAAGAAGTCCATTGGATACCATATCAGCATTCCAGTAAGTGAGGAATCTGGCGCCGGAATCTGCTTTATCGCCCAATGCCATCTCAAGTTCAAGCGCAAAATTCGGATTCCAAATGGGTAAAACCTTCAGCACAACAATGCCAAGCAGAATTTGAAGCACCCCGCACACTATATTGCTGATCATTACCAGGCTGCAGTAGACCCCGACAATCAGGCGTAATATCTCGTCTGCAAGACCGATCAGCAGACTTAGTATAAAGGCGGGAAGAACGATTCCCCATTGCTCCAGATTGAAAACGGGTACGGTGGTTACGGTTTCGCCTTCCGTAAAGAACGCAGCAAAGAAATTGGGGGCAAAAATCAGCAATACACTGAAAATAACGATAAACACAATGCCTGCAATGCTGTCGCCTCGACTTATCATCGCTTTTTTATCGGGCACAGGCTCCAAAAATTTTGGCGTCCACCGAAAGGCCGCTGTTTTCTTTTCCTCTGACAGACTTTTTACCGACCACTTTTCCGCTTTCTTCATCTCTAACTGAATCTTTTTTCTCTCCATGATGGCGAAAGTCAAGGTCACTGCACCGAATGCGGTCACACAGGACAGGAGAGCATCCGTAATCCCGGCAGTCAGACCGCTGACAATAGCGCGGATAATAACAGGGGCAGCGCTCTGGGAAGTAACCGCGGGCATTTCTCCTATGGCATTTATCAGAGAAATCCCCAAAATTGGTATGGCAGTGCAGATGAAAACCACCCTGACAAACCACAGATAGGTGTCAAAATATTCCGGCCCAATCAGATATCTTTGATCGCTCTGATATTGTTTGGCAAATTCAGCAGGATCGCCAAGCTCAGTCAGCACCTCTTCCATAGAGCCCTTATCCGTATACATATCGCTGATCAGCTCTTCCAGTTCCATACGCACTTCATCTCTTTGAGCTTTTGGAAGCCGACGGATTACCTGATAAATATATCGATCCATATAGTCTTTTTCATTTGGTGTCATGCTTCTTCCTCCCTTAACAGCCGCTCCATTCCAGCGGATAAATTCTGCCAATATGCTTTCAGCTTCTCATAAATTTCCGTTCCGTATTCTGTCCGCTGATAATATTTTCTCGGTTTTGCACCGCCGGTTTCCCACTTGCTTTCCAAAAGCCCCTGATTCTCCAGTCGGCGAAGGAGAGGGTACAAGGTGTTGGGATCAATGGCAACGCCTTTTTCTTCCAGACTCTGCACCAAAGCGTATCCATATTTCGGCTCCTTCATCTGACTGAGTACACTGATTGTCAGCGTTCCTCTGCGAAGCTCCAAAAGCAAGGTGGATAATAAATCTTTTTCTTCTCCCATCAGCGTCACCTCCTGATGGCATTATACTGTACGGCACACTGTATTGTCAATATATAAATATATTGTATTTGCGAATGATGTCAGGAATTATATACTGTACATGTTAATGATATGCCGGATTTCTGTGCAATCTTAAACATTGAACATTTTGTGTAATAATGATACAATACCCTTGTCTATTACAAGCGCGCCTTTTGAAGATTGGGGGATTTTGTACAGATTTTGCAAAAAAAACCTTGCGAAATTTGTATAAAATATAAAATTCAAAGGACGTGCTCCAAGTTTTATAAAGAAAAGAGGGATAAAGGTGAAAGGAAAAAAACCGAAGGAAACTGTTGTTAAGGGAAAAGTGAAAAGAAAACGTTTTCTTACCTTTTCCAAAAAGCTGGTAGCGCTTTGCCAGATACCTATGCTGGTGCTGTGCGTTGTAATCACGGTTTACAGTGCCAGAGCGCTCCAGACGGGAATCGAGGGGGAAATTGAGAAATCGCTGCAGATTGTGGCTGCCAGCGTAAACGAGACTTATACAAATCTGTATGAGGGGGATTACAAGAAGGGCCAGAGCGGAAGGGTCACAAAGGGGGATGCGACCATTTCAGGCGACACGCAGCTGATCGACGGCCTGAAGGAAAAGACAGGCTTTGAGGTCTCGCTTTTTTTTGACAATATGAGACTCATCACCACCATCCAGAATGAAAACGGCTCCAGGGTCAATGGAACGGGGATTGCGTCCGAGCAGTATGCCCAAATCAGAGAGGGACAGGTGTTGTTTTTAAAGGATTCTGAGATCAGCGGGCGGGAATATTATGTCTATTATCAGCCTCTGGTCAATTCGGACGGCTCTGTCATCGGAGCGGTGGAAGCCGCCATGGAGGCCTCTGCAGTCAGGGAGCTGATAGACGGACAGATTCTGCAGATGGTGGTCTTTTCTCTGGTTTTTGTGGTCATAGCGGCGGCGCTTGTGATGGTTCTGTCCAGAAGAATGGTTTCCGCCATGCAGAAAATCAAGGGATATCTTGTAAGGATCATGAAGGGAGAGCTGGATGCGCAGCCGGATGCCAGGCTGCTTCAGAAGAAGGACGAGCTGGGAGACATCTACCGGATCTGCGTGCGCTTAAGGCAGGCGTTATATGATATTGTAAACAATATAAAGGAATCCACAGATAATTTAGTCCTTTCCGCAGATAAGCTGACAGATATGGCGCAGACCACCCAGAGCGCCGTGGGCGGCGTTTTAGGAGCCGTGGGAGAAATCGCGTCGGGGGCAAAGACCCAGGCAGAGGGGACGGCAGAAGCAAACGACAATGTGATTAAGATCGGGGAGCAGATTGCCAAAATCACGGAGGAGGTGGATTCCCTTGCAGGATACGCCGGACAGATGAACCAGGCGGAAAAGGAATCTGAAAAAAATATCAATGAGCTGAGCGCATACAACGCGGACACAAGGGATTTTGTCCAGGGAGCGGCAGAGCAGATCACAGCCATGAATAAATCTGTGCAGAGCATTAATGCGGCGGTGGGAATGATACGCTCTATTGCGGAGGAGACAGACCTTTTGTCCTTGAATGCCAGCATCGAGGCCGCCCGTGCGGGAGAATCAGGCAGAGGCTTCGGTGTGGTTGCGGAGCAGATATGCAGGCTGGCAGATCAGTCAAACAGCTCCGCCAGGGAAATTGAGCAGATGGTGGAAGAAATTTTAAAGACCTCTCAGCGGATGGTGGAGATCATGGGGCAGGTTACTTCCAGCATGGAGCGCCAGCAGGAAAAGCTTGAGGATACAAAAAAGCAGTATGCCGCAGTTTCCCGGGGGGTAGAAAATTCCTTTACCCATATAGAAGGGATCAAAAAGAGTATAGATGAGCTGGGAGGCTTCGGGGCAGCCATCCGCACCGCAGTGGGAGGCCTTGCCCAGATATCCGGGCAGACCGCGTCCTTTGCCGGAGACACTATGGAGACGGTACAGGGCGTCAGCGATACCATGGGCGGGCTGGAGGCTTCTTCCAAGGAGCTTACCGGACTTGCGGACCAGCTGAAGGAGAATCTGGTAATTTTCAGAATGTAGCCTGCAGACAAGCTTTTTCCAGTAGAAAAAGGGCAGGACTTAAGTTATAATGTTCTGGACGAGAGAAAGCTTATTTGGAGGATGGCCATGGAACAAAAGAATCAGACACAGCTAGACAGAAGAGAAGAGCGCAGAAAAAGGCGTCAGAGGAACCAGATTGCCGCATACATAGTATTGATTTTAATGATTGCAGCAGTGGCTGCCGGCATTGTGTTTCTGGTGCGCTTTCTTGCCGGGAACAGCAGGCAGAAGGAGGCGGCTGCGGATAATCAGTCCAGGGTGGAGGAAATATTTGCCTCCGAGGAAACCATACAGGTGCAGGAGCCTGCAGAGACTGTGGAGGAGATGAGCGCCGAGCAGAAGCTGGATGAAATCGTAAATGCAGGGATAGAAGTAATGCCCCTGGAGGATAAGGTGGCAGGACTGTTTCTTGTGGAGCCGGAGGCCATCACAGGAGTGTCAGCCGCAGTGCAGGCCGGGGAGGGAACCCAGGAGGCTTTGGCACAATATGCGGTGGGCGGACTGATTTACTTCAGCAAAAATATACAGTCGGGGGAGCAGTTAAGCCAGATGATTGACAACACACTGCTTTATACCAAGTATCCGCTGTTTATTGCTGTGGATGAGGAGGGCGGAAGCGTGGCACGGGTGGCGGACGCCGGACTTGGCCAGACGGTGGATTCCGCCCAGACCATAGGAGAGAGCGGCGATCCCAACAACGCCTATCAGGCGGGAGTTACCATAGGAGGCTATTTGTCGGAGTTTGGCTTTAACCTTGATTTCGCGCCGGTTGCAGATCTGGCAAATGTGGAAAACAGCGTCATGGAGGGCCGCTCCTACGGTTCGGACGCAGCTTCTGTATCCCAGTTTGTGACATCCATGATGCAGGGGCTTTCGGAGCAGAATGTCACTGCGTGTCTGAAGCATTTTCCGGGAATCGGAAGCTCAGTTCAGGATACCCATGACGGACTGGCCGTTACGGACAGAAGCGCAGAGGAATTCAGGGCACAGGAGTTTACCGTGTTCCAGGCCGGAATTGACGCCGGGGCGGAAATGATTATGGTGGGACATGTGGCTGCGCCGTCCTTAACCGGAGACAATACGCCCTGTTCTCTTTCCCAGGCTGTGGTGACGGATATTCTGCGAAATGAGATGAATTATGATGGCGTTATTATCACGGACGCCTTGAACATGTCTGCCATTTCCCAGTATTATTCAGCAGATGAGGCAGCTGTGCTGGCACTCCGGGCCGGCTGCGATATGCTGCTGATGCCGGAGGATTTTGAAACCGCCTATAATGGTGTGCTGCAGGCGGTGCAGGAGGGCACCATTTCCGAGGAGCGTATCAATGATTCCTTAAGAAGGATTTACCGGATCAAGTATGCGGATAAGGTGGTGGAATAGAAAAGAGAATAGAAAAGGGAGAAGAGACAGATGAGCTTTCAGATAATGCAGAATGAGCCATGCCTTATCTATGTGGGAAAAGACGAGCCGGAAGCGGTGAAGATAGCTTCTCAAAATTTGAGGAAGGATATCGGCCGTGTGCTTGGAATTTCAGCAGGTTCCACAGAGGATGGGGGGAAAGCCCACATTTTCATTGAGACTTTAAAGGATTTGAGGGAGGCTTCTCAAAACCGGGCAGAGCTTAAGGTGCTTTTTGATGAGAAAGGAATGGTCAGAAGGGAAGCGTATCTGCTGCAGGTAAAGGAGGGCAGGCTGTTTATTTCCGGCAGCGACAGAAGAGGGACGGTGTATGGAATTTATGAGCTTTGCCGGATGCTTGGAGTTTCTCCCTGGTATTTTTTTGCGGATGTGCCTGTCAGGAAAAGACAGGCGTTTTCGCTGCCGGAAGGATTTGAAAAAATGGATTACCCTTCTGTGGAGTACAGAGGAATTTTTATCAATGACGAGGAGGAGCTGGAGGATTGGGTAAAGGGTCATATGGGGGAGGACACCATCGGGGTGAAAACCTATGAGAAGGTGTTTGAGCTTCTCTTAAGACTGAAGGGAAATTATATCTGGCCTGCCATGCACGTGAATTCCTTTAATGTTAAAAAGGAAAACGGGGCCCTTGCGGAGCGGATGGGTATCGTGGTGGGGACAAGCCACTGTGATATGCTGATGCGCTCCAACAACAGAGAGTGGAAGCCCTGGCTTGCCAAAAAGGGATATGAAAATGTGCTCTATGACTACTCCATTCCGGGAAGAAACAGGGAGATTCTGCAGGAATACTGGCAGGAGAGCGTGGAGCAGAACAAGGATTTTGAGACGTGCTACACGCTTGGCATGAGAGGAATCCATGACTCCGGCTTTGAGACCAGCGCCCTTGTGTATCACACCCCGGAGGAGGAAAAGCAGGCCAAAATACAGCTTTTGTCCCAGATCATCAAGGATCAGAGGAATATTTTGGAAAAGACCCTGGGAAGAGATACCATGATGACCTTTGTGCCCTACAAGGAGGTGCTTCCTCTCTATGACGGAGGGCTTGAGGTGCCGGAGGACATCACTCTGGTATGGTCCAATGACAATTACGGCTACATCCGCCGGTATCCATCCAAAAAGGAGCAGAAAAGAAGCGGGGGAAACGGGATTTATTACCACAATTCCTACTGGGCACCTCCCAGCATGTCCTATGTGTTTTTGTGCTCCATTCCTCTGGCGCATACCAGAAACGAGCTGAAAAAGGCCTATGAACAGGGAATCCGCAAGCTGTGGGTGCTCAACTGCGGCGCCATAAAGCCCTTAGAGCAGGAGATCACGTTCTTTTTGCAGTTTGCCTGGGATATAGGAAAGGAGACGGATTCCACCCGGGATGTGGAGGCCTGGACGGCACAGTGGATTGACGAAAATTTCCAGGGCGGCATAGGAAGGGAAGCGGCGGAGCTTTTAAATGATTTTTCCCAGCTCACCAATGTGAGAAAGCTGGAAAATATGGACACGGACGCTTTTTCCCAGACTGCCTACGGAGACGAGGCGGCGGTGCGCATCCACAGGTACGAGGAGCTGTTTGACCGGGGAAATGCCTTATATGAGAGACTGGAGGAGGAAGAAAAGGACGCTTTTTTCCAGCTGGTGCTCCTGCGGATTCATGCGGCTTATTTTACCAATCTGCAGTATTATTACGGAGACAGAAGCACTTTATCCTGCACTCAGGGAAAGCTTAAGGCAGCAGCAGAGTATGTGGGGCTTTGCAGAGCCTTTGACGATGCCAGAAGAAAGCTTATTTATTACTATAATAAAAAAATGGCGGGGGGAAAATGGGACGGCATTCTAAATCCGGAGGGATTTCCGCCCCCGAGAGCGGCCATGCTGCCGGCGTGCACTCCTCCCCTTTCCCTGAAGGGAAGAGAAGATGGCAAAAGTCCTATGATTGTCACTGTCTGGAATGAGGGAGAATCCCTTTTGTTTACAAAACCCGGCGTCAAGTGGTTTGAGATCGGAAACGGGACAGATGGAGAATTTGAGTTTGAAATACAGGCGCCGGATTTTGTGCGTCTGCCCGATTTTGCCGGGGAGGGCTTTGCGGAAGCATATCCCGAAGCTGACGGCTCCCGGCACGGCATTTTTATCGTCCGGGGAAGGGCAGAAACAGAAAAAAGGATTCTGGTACAGGTGGATGATGTTAAGGAGGACAGGCAGGGAAGCATTCTTGTGAGATGTCTGGCAGATGGAAGCTGTGTAGAGATTCCCGTAAGAATTTGCCAGGTTCCCACCCAGTGTAAGAACCTGGAGGAGGACGGCATAGTGTGCGTGGAGGCTGACAGCGCGGCCAGCCCGGACTTTCGGCTGGTCAGACGGCTGGGAAGAGGCTGGGGAAACCTGATGGAGGCCGAAAACTTTGCAGAAAGCACATTGGAGGGACGCACGCCCCTTTCCTATCCCTTTTATGTGACGTCGGCGGGAGAATTTCTGCTGGAAATCCACAGATTTCCTTCCCTTGACTCGGTGGGCCGCATCCGCATCGGCGTGTCGGTTGACGGTTCTTCTATCCAGATCGTGGAATCTGAGAGTACTGACGAGTGGAGAGGAACCTGGAAGCGCAATGTGCTCAACAATGTGGAACGATTGTATCTTAAGCTGCCGTATCTTGAGCCGGGAGAACACCAGATTTCTTTTTATGGGGTGGACAGATACTTTGCCTTTACCCGTTTTGTGATTTATACCAGAGAGCGCAGAGAGAATCATTTTGTGGGTATGAAGGGGGAGCAGTCCCTTCCCAGGCGTTGGAATGTGGAAGCATGGTCCAGGGAGTTTTACGGAGAGATTGACCTAAGACCAAGATCCATTGTGTATGCCCAGGTGGAAAAGGAGGAGGATGGACTGGCGGCTGCAGGCCTTGTGAAAAGGGATGCGTATTACGCTGGACAGGTGGAGCCGGAATACTATTTCACTCAGGGCAGTACGGTATTTCAGGAAAGGGATGGAAGCATACGGATCGATGCGGCATCGGCTCTGGCCTTAAGTCCCTATGCCTTTACCCGGGGAAAACATTGGAAGTATTGCAGCAGCGAATCCTATGGGCGGAGCGGACTTGCCATGTACATCAGACAGCCGGGGCTTGTGTGGGAGGGTACGGAGGAAGCCCCTTCCTTAAATTACAGGGTTCGGTGTGACGGCGGCGTTTACACTTTGTGGCTGCTTGCCAAATTCAACGATAAAGAGGAGGCGTTTCTGGCAGCAGGCGTGGATGGGAAACCTATTTCCCGGGAGCATCTTTACGGTGAAGGCTGTCTTTGGAGGTATGAGGCGGAGCAGATTTACCGGTATGTGCCCCTGTGGCGGCAGCAGCTTTCCTCAGGCGAGCATCTTTTGTCCTTGTATGCTCTTCGCTCCGGTCTGCGTTATGACAGAATTTATCTGACCAGGGGTGAGGAGCTTCCGCCCACGGATTTTTTGTGGCGGCAGGAACAGGCATGGTTCTGATATCAGGGAGCGAGTTTCGCAATTACCTGCTAGAATAAGAATAAAAGAAAAGATAAGAAAGGGCGGAAAATGAAAAAAGAAAGAGATTGGAGCGGCTTACATTTTGGAGTGGATTACTATCCGGAGCACTGGCCCAGGGAGCGCTGGGAGACGGATGTAGCGCTTATGCAGGAAATGGGCATACAGGTAGTGAGGATGGGAGAATTTTCCTGGCACAAGATGGAGCCCAGGGAAGGAGAATATGATTTTGCATGGCTGGATGAGGCTGTTTCCCTGCTTGGCAGATACGGTATTTCCGTGATACTCGGCACGCCTACCGCTGCGCCGCCGGCCTGGCTGGTGAACAAATATCCCGAGATTCTTCCCATGGACAGGCAGGGCAGAAGAAGGGGCTTTGGCGGCAGGCATCATGACTGCCAGTCCAACCCCGTCTACCGCAGGTATGTGGAGGCCCTTGTGACTGCCATGGCTTCGCACTTTGCCGAAAATCCAAATGTGGCAGGCTGGCAGACGGACAATGAGCTTGGCAATTCCCATGGAGACCTGTGTATGTGCCCCTCCTGCCGAAGGAGCTTTCAGGGATGGCTGGAGAAAAAATACGGCACTGTGGAGGCGCTGAATCAGGCATGGGGGACGGCCTTCTGGAGCCAGGAGTACAATTCCTTTGAGGAGGTGTTTACGCCTCTTGTGACGGTTACAGGGGAAAATCCCTCCGCCATGCTGGACTGGAAGTGCTTCTGCTCGGATTTGGTGGTGGAGTTTCAGCAGGTTCAAATTGACATTATAAGAAGGATATGCCCCCACCACTTTATCACCCACAACTGTATGGGGTTTGCGGATAAGGTGAATTATTTTGATCTGACAAGGCCCCTTGACTTTGCCAGCCATGACCAGTATCCCGGAGGATATTATGGGAAAATGCCCTTTGAGGATAATGTGCGTATGGCGGCCAATCTGGATATGACAAGGAGCTTTAAGGGGCAGTCCTTTTGGATTATGGAGCAGCAGTCCGGCATGACGGGCTGGCAGATCATGGGCAGAAGTCCCGTGCCTGGACAGCTTGCGGCCTGGGCAGCCCAGTCTGTGGCCCACGGGGCGGACTGTGTGGTGTTTTTCAGGTGGAGAAGCTGCTGCATAGGGACGGAGCAGTATTGGCATGGTATTCTGCCCCACAGTGGAAGGCCGGGGAGAAGGTACCAGGAGCTGAAAGACATGATAGGGAAGCTCTCTCCTCATATGGATGCCCTTTGGGGCAGCATTCCCAGGGCACAGGCCGGCATAGTGTTTTCCTACCGTCAGGAATATGCCATTCAGATACAGCCTCAGCATCCTGACCTGAATTATGTGACGCAGCTTTTAAAGTATTATGGAGAGCTGCATAAGAGGAGCATTCCCGTGGATTTTGTGGAGGATACGGGAGAGCTTTCCCGGTATCCGCTGGTGATTGCTCCGCTGCAGTATCTGATGACGAACGCGCTTGCGGAAAAATACTTCTCCTATGTAAGAGAGGGAGGCACTCTGGTGCTGACCATGCGGACAGGTGTGAAGGACGAGCATAACATCTGTATGAGTGACAGGGAGCTGCCCGGTGTGCTGGGCGATCTGTGCGGCATTGAAATACCGGATTATGACTGTCTCAGGGACGTGAATGTGAAGGTTTCCTTTGTGGGAGAGAAGGAGGATGGCGTATTTTTTGCAGAAAAGTGGAGTGATATTATCACCCTTTTGGGAGCGGAAGCTCTGGCCAGCTATGAGGAAGAGTTTTATGCAGGCGCTCCCTGCATCACCCGGAATACCTACGGAAAGGGCGTTGTTTATTATATCGGCACGGAGCCGTCCCAAAAGCTGCTTGAGGCGGTGATGAACCGGGTTCTTGCGGACGCCGGAGTGAGTGGAATCGGCAGCGCAGATGAGGGTGTGGAGCTTAACATTCGTCAGAAGGGACAGAAAAAATGGATATTTGCCATTAATCATACAAACCAGGAGGCAAGGTATCAGATTTCGGACGGCGCGGGATGTAAGCTTGTGTCAGGAGAGAAAGAGGGACTGTTACAGCCCTTTGAGATACATCTGTATCAGAAGGAATAAAGGGGAAGGAAAAAGAGAAGATGGATAAACAAAGCAGGATAGCGGTTTTAATTGACGCAGAGAACGTTTCAAAGAAGTATGCGAAGCTGATTATGGATGAAGTAAACGACGACGGCATTGCCACCTATAAGCGTATCTACGGAGATTTCACAAATGCCAGCGTTTCCGCCTGGCAGGAGAAGGTGCGGGAGTTTGCCCTGACGCCGGTATTTCAATTTAATTATACCAGAGGGAAAAATGCGTCGGATGCGGCCTTGATCATTGACGCCATGGACATTTTGTATTCCGGCAAGGTGGATGGCTTCTGCCTGGTTACCTCCGACAGTGATTTTACCAAGCTTGCCATCAGGCTGCGGGAGGCGGGAATGACAGTGATTGGCATGGGGGAGCAAAAAACGCCCAATTCGCTGGTCTCCGCCTGTGAAAAATTTAAGTATCTGGATCTTTTGTATCAGGAGAACGAGGAAGGGGAAGAGGAGAGCGAAGGCTCTCAGGAGATTTCTCATGAGGAGGATAAGGGAGGCGCAAAGACCTCCGGCGCACAGAAGGCTTCGGCTGGTTCCAGGCATGAGACTAAGGAAGAAGCAAAGGAAGAGGAGTCCTCTTTTGTAACGGCAATCCCGACCATGAAAGAAATCGGCGCCGAAATCAGGTCCATTATAGACCTGAAATCCGGCGACGACGGCTGGGTGGATCTGTCTGAAATCGGCGTTTCCCTCTCCAGGAGAGTTCCCGGGTTTGACCCAAGAAACTATAAATACACCAAGCTCAGCAAGCTGATCAAAGGGTTCGCCTTCGTGGAGACCAAGGAGGTCAGAAACCCCAATAACAAGCTTTTAAAGAGTATTTATGTAAGAATCAGATAGGGCGCCTTAAGAGGCTTCCGCAAGCTTTTTTGCCTCCTCCAGCTTCAGTAACAGAGACTGGGACAAGGACTGTGCTTCTTTGAAAAGTGAGGAAGCCTTCTGGGAGTCTCTCCCTTTTATGGCATCCAGAGCACGGCCGCCTGTTTCGTGCAGCTTTTTGTGGTCTGCTCCGATTTCATTCCACACAGGTGCAAGACGGCTGTTGTCGCTGCGGAAAATCTGATAAAAATGTCCGAATACACATCTGCTGCTGTTTGTCTGTAAGGGCGAAAGCGTCATGGAATCCACCATGTGCTGCAGATTTTCCATCCATGTGGTATGAGCCTGCTTTGCCTTATCTACTGCGTTTTGGAATTCAGAGAGGCTTACCTGTCTGCCTCCAAGGCTCAGGTTTGCATATATATTTTGGATAATACCGGACAAAACATTGTCTATCTGCTCTACCTGCTCGGCGCATTCCGTATTGGAATCGGTGCTTCCTGCCACATGCAGGGCCACGTCGCTTAAGCGCTGGGCTTCATGACTGTTCTGTTCCATGGCGCGGTCAATTTCTTCCGCAGACCTTGTGATAGACCCAATGGCGGTGCTGATACTGTCCACCTCCCCTGCCACATCGTCCAGCATGGAGACATTTTCGGATACGGAAGTGTGCACAAGCTCAAGCTTTTGCCCCATTGCGTCTGTGGAGCTTAAGGATTTTGCCAGGGAGGTTCTGCTTTGGGCGGCGGCCTCCTTTACCTGAGCCATGAAGGAGCGCAGGCTTTCCAGGTATTGCTTGGTGCCGTCTGCCAGACTTCTCACTTCTTCGGCTACAACGGCAAAGCCTCATCCAGAAGAACCTTGCTGTCTGCATTCTTCTTGGCCAGTGCTCTGGCGGTTTCGGTAACCGCATGAAGGGTGTCCGCCGCAGTGGTTACCGAATGGTTCACCTGATTCATGCCGGCGGAGGTTTCCTCGGTTACAGAGACATTTTCCTGACTGATATCCTGCATTTCCCTTGTATATTCTGAAAGCTCCCCTGACACAAAGCGAAGCTGGACGTCGAATTTACTCAGTGTGCTGACGGCTTCCAGTAGTTTTCCGGTCTCCTGGGCAATGTTGTCAAGAGCCGGACATTCCGGTTTTTGAATCGTTCCCCTTTTTTTCATTTTTATCATGATATATCATCCCTTCTTTCTTTTTGCAGTTCCCATTATAGAAACAAAAGATTAAAACAATATTAGAATGAAATCATTTTTTAAAATATAAGCTTTTATGAATGAATTATGCAGCAAGATTTATATTATTTATTTCTGGCCAGAAGTACAGACGACGACCGGAATATGAATGTGTGGAAGGAAATAAAAAACAGCTCTGAAAAATCAGGACTGTCTAAAAAGAGAGCGCGAGACGGGAATCGAACCCGCGACCCCCTCCTTGGCAAGGAGGTGCTCCACCGCTGAGCCACTCGCGCATGTCAATATGTTTTTCCTGCGAACAAACAACAGTATACTATACGAAAATAAAGTTGTCAACAGGAAAGAAAAATCTTTTTCAAGAAGCCGGTCAGGCGTTTTTCCACCAAAAGCCAGGATACAAAAGAGCACAGAAGGCATATGAGCACAGACACGGCGGCTCCCGCCAAAGCGTAAGGGCTGCAGACGGAAAAGTCAAATACCATGCGGTCCAGGAACATCACCGGATAATAATGTATCAAATAGATGGAGTAGCTCATGTCGCCCAGCTTTACGCTCCAGGCCGGCATTTTCCACTTAAGTCCAAACACAAAGAAGCAAAGCACCAGCATAAAGCCTGGGATACCCCAGAGGAAAACTCTTCGGAATCCCAGGATATTGATGTTTTCCTTGGTAAAGAGGAGAACACAGAAAAGAAGCAGCGCGGCCAGGGCGCACAGGGGGGCAAGAAAGCCGGGCAGGCGTCCGCGGCTGTGGAGACGGTATATGCCTCTGGCTGCATAATAGCAGAGAATCCCCAGGAGGAATTCCAGCATGATAGGATTTCCGTAAAAGGAAAGGGGAGCAAAGGAAACGGGGAGCAGATAGTTGAACGCAGTAAGGGCGCCAAGGAACCCGCCGCAGATCAGTCCCCGGAATCGGTGGCTTATGTGAAAGGAAATAAAAAACAAAAGGTAGAAAAACATTTCGCAGTTTACGGTCCAGCCGATGCGCATCAGGGGCTGGAGGACGCCGCCGCCGATGTCAAAGGGGATGAACAGGAGGCTTTTTATGAGAAATACGGGCTGAGGCGTAGTTTGTTCAAACATGCCGGGGAACAGCACAAGGACTGTCCAGGTAAAAAGGGTCATGATATAGTAAAGGGGAAGGATGCGGATCAGTCTTTTTCTGAGAAAAAAACGGGTGTCCCTATGGGTGGCAAGCATAATCATAAAGCCGCTGATGCAGAAAAAGATATCCACGCCGAAGGCCCCACAGTTTAAAAAACGGATATGCTCTAAAATCACAAATATGGCTGCCATTCCCCGCAGCGTCTGAATGCTGTGGTAGCGGTTTTCATGGAAATCGGCATTCTTTGGAACTGCTGCCGTGGTTTTAAAGAATGTGGACATAATGGCGCTCCTTCCCGAACTTTCATCCGGTATTTATCTTATCACGTTTTTGGCCTTTTGAAAACCGATGGGGCAAATTTAGCTTGCGCATCCATCCATATCATACTAAAATGATAACAAGTACAATCTGCAAGGGAAAGGCATAACAAAGACAAATGGATATAAGGCAGTATACCACAGGGGAGCTTTTCGGGCGTTTTCTCCCCTACTTTAAAAAGTATAAAAAGACGCTGCTTCTGGATTTATTCTGCGCTGCGCTCACAACCGTGTGTGAGCTGGTGCTTCCTCTGATTATGAGATATATCACCAACGAGGGCATCAGGGACTTATCCGCCCTTTCGGTAAAGACCATCGGCGGACTGGGGCTTTTGTATCTGGCCCTGAGAATCATGGACTGTATTGCCAGCTATTATATGGCAGATATGGGCCATGTGATGGGAGCAAAGATCGAAACGGATATGCGCAGGGACGCCTACAGTCATCTGCAGAAGCTGTCCAATACCTACTATAACAATACCAAGGTCGGCCAGATCATGGGGCGGATTACCAACGATCTGTTTGATGTGACGGAGTTTGCCCACCATTGTCCCGAGGAATTTTTCATTGCTGCCATAAAAACGGTGATTTCTTTTGTGATTCTGGCACGGATTCATCTGCCCCTGACATTGATTATTTTTCTCTGCGTGCCTATTATGGCCGGGGTGTGTACGGCTTTGAATCTGCGTGTGAGAGGAGCCTTCCGCAGGCAGAGAAACCAGATCGGAGAGCTGAATGCCCGGATTGAGGACAGCCTTTTGGGACATAAGGTGGTAAAGGCGTTTACCAATGAAGAGATGGAAAACGGCAAATTTGAGGAGGATAATGGCCGTTTTCTTGACATCAAAAAGCTGACTTACCGTTATATGGCGGCTTTTCAGACCACGGTGAAGATGTTTGACGGCATTATGTATCTGCTGGTGCTGGTGGCGGGCGGTCTTTTCATGATCAGAGGAGCCATTGCCCCGGGAGATCTGGTAGCCTATATGCTGTATGTGAGCACCCTTATTGCCACCATCCGCAGGATTATTGAGTTTGCGGAGCAGTTTCAGAGGGGAGTGACGGGCATTGAACGCTTCCTGCAGATCATGGATGCGGATATTGAGATTTTTGATGAACCAGATGCGGTAGAGCTTGTGAACCCCCGGGGAGATATCGCCTTTGAGGATGTGAGCTTTGAATACCCGGATGATCACAATAGAGTATTCTCCCATTTGAATCTTCAGGTGAAGGCCGGAGAGAAGGTAGCCATTGTGGGGCCCTCCGGCGGAGGCAAGACCACCCTGTGCAATCTGATTCCCAGATTTTATGATGTGTCCGGGGGAAGGATTACGCTGGATGGGGAGGATGTAAAGCATTTTACTTTAAAGAGCCTGCGAAGGAGCATTGGCATTGTGCAGCAGGACGTGTATCTGTTTTCCGGTACTGTCTATGAAAATATCGCTTACGGAAGGCCGGGGGCGGACAGGGCGGAGATTGAGGAGGCCGCCAGGCGCGCAGGCGCCCATGATTTTATCATGGAGCTGAAAAACGGATATGATACCTATGTGGGAGAGCGGGGGGTAAAGCTTTCCGGCGGTCAAAAGCAGCGGATCAGTATTGCAAGAGTGTTTTTGAAGAATCCTCCTATCATTATTCTGGATGAGGCTACCTCGGCCCTTGACAATGAGAGTGAATTTGCGGTGGCCCAGTCTCTTTCCAGGCTTTCGGAGGGCAGAACCACCCTGACCATTGCACACAGGCTTTCCAGCATCCGCAATTCGGACAGGATTCTTGTGCTGACGGAGGAGGGGATCGTGGAGGAGGGAAGCCACGACGAGCTGATGGAGAAAAAGGGAATGTATTATCATTTCTATGAGACGGCGAATGCGCTGAAGTAGAAATGACATACAACATAGAATCAGAAATGCTGTATAAGCTGTATTATAATAAAAAAAGAAATGGGGCAAAGGAATGAAACTGGTATTTATTGGAGCGGCACATGAGGTTACGGGAAGCTGTCACTATCTTGAGGCAGGAGGAAAGAACATTTTGGTGGATTACGGAATGGAGCAGGGAGTGAATGCTTTTGAAAATGCACCCTTGCCGGTGGAGGAGGCCAGAATCGATTATGTGTTTTTGACTCACGCCCATGTAGATCATTCGGGGCTGCTTCCTCTCTTGTATGCCAAGGGATTTAGAGGGCAGGTATTTACTACGGACGCCACGGCGGATTTGTGCAGCATCATGCTGCGGGACTGTGCGCACATTCAAATGATGGAGGCGGAGTGGAAGAACAGGAAGGCAAAGAGAAGCTCCAGCGTGGAGGGGCAGGAGCCGCTCTTTAATATGGAGGATGCGGAAGGCATTATACGACGCATCGTGCCCTGTAATTACAATGAAATGATTCAGGTGTGTGAGGGCGTACAAATCCGCTTTACGGACATCGGCCATCTGCTTGGCTCCGCCAGCATAGAGGTGTGGCTTACGGAGGAGGGCAGAACGAAAAAGATTGTCTTTTCCGGGGATATTGGCAATAAGAACCAGCCTCTGATCCGGGACCCGGCGCCCACTGAGGAAGCGGACTATGTGGTGATGGAATCCACCTACGGAGACAGGCTGCATCCTAAGGACAGGCTGGATTATGTAAAGGAGCTTGCGGCTGTTTTAAAGGAAACCTTTGACAAGGGAGGCAATGTGGTCATCCCCTCCTTTGCGGTGGGAAGAACCCAGGAAATTTTGTATTTTCTGCGAAAGATCAAGGTGGGCCGCCTGGTGGAGGGACATGAGAATTTTCCCGTGTATGTGGATAGTCCCATGGCGGTGGAAGCAACGGGGATTTTTCAGGAAAACCGCAGAGAGTGCTTTGACGCGGAGGCCATGGAGCTGGTGAATGCGGGAATCAACCCCATTTCCTTTGCTGGGCTTAAGCTGTCCATAACCAGTGATGAGTCCAAGGAAATCAATTTTAATGAGACGCCCAAGGTGATCATTTCGGCCTCCGGCATGTGCGATGCGGGCCGTATCCGCCATCATTTAAAGCATAATCTCTGGAGACCGGAGTGCACCATATTGTTTGTGGGATATCAGTCTGTGGGAACCCTGGGCAGAAGCCTGGTGGAGGGGGCGGACGAGGTACGCCTTTTCGGAGAGCCCATTCAGGTGAGGGCGCAGATAAAGCAGCTTCGGGGCCTGAGCGGCCATGCGGATAAGGAGGGGCTGATCGAATGGCTGTCGGCCTTCAAGGAAAAGCCCAAAAAGGTATTTGTGGTGCACGGGGAGGACAGCGTATGCGTCTCCTTTGCGGAATGCCTTCGGGTGGAGCATGGTCAGAGGGCATATGCGCCTTACAGCGGAACGGTGTTCAATCTGCTGTCCAATGAGTTTGAGTACGAGGCACAGCCTGTGATGCGAAAGAAGAAGGATAAGCCTGCTTCCGGAGTGTATGCAAGGCTTCTTGCGGCAGCCCAGAGGCTTCTTGCCCTGGTGAAAAAAAGCGATGGACTGGCAAACAAGGATATGGCAAGGTTTGCGGATCAGATCAATTCCATCTGCGACAAGTGGGAGTAAAGGATTATGAATGTAATTGTTGCAGTTGACAACAACTGGGCGATCGGAAGCGGAAACAGGCTGTTAGTCAGCATTCCAAACGACCAGAGACAATTTCGGGAGGAGACTACGGGAAAGGTGGTGGTGCTTGGTCGAAAGACCCTGGCGACCTTTCCCCAGGGAATGCCTTTAAAGAATCGTATGAATATCATTTTATCCAGGGATAAGGACTATCATGTGAAGGACGCCGTAGTGGTGCACAGTGTGGAGGCCCTTATGGAGGAGCTGAAGCAGTATGCGGATCAGGACGTCTATGTGATCGGCGGCGAGAGTGTTTACAGACAGCTTCTGCCCTGCTGCAGCGTGGCTCATGTCACAAAGATAGATCATGAATACCAGGCGGACGCTTATTTTCCAAATCTGGATCAGGACCCGGACTGGGAGATCACGGCACAGAGCGAGGAACAGACTTACTTTGACATTGCTTATCAGTTTGTAAGGTATGAGCGGAAAAAAGATTGACTTTTAGATGGAAAAGTATAATAATGAAAAACAAAAGAAAAATAGCTTAAAAACAGAGCACAACCCTAGGAAAGAAGGAATGGCCGATGGAAAGGAAAAATATTGATTGGAGCAATCTGGGATTTGGATATATGGAGACGGACAAACGCTATGTATCCAACTATAAGGATGGAGCATGGGATCAGGGTGTTCTGACACAGGATGCCAATGTGGTGTTAAATGAGTGCGCCGGTGTACTGCAGTATGCGCAGACCATTTTTGAAGGCCTGAAGGCATATACCACAGAGGATGGACATATTGTGACCTTCCGCCCTGATTTAAACGGAGAGCGTATGGAGCAGTCTGCAGCCAGACTGGAGATGCCCATATTCCCCAAGGAGCGGTTTGTAGACGCGGTGACGCAGGTAGTGGCGGCCAATGCAGCCTACGTGCCTCCCTATGGAAGCGGCGCCTCTTTGTATGTGCGCCCTTACATGTTCGGCAGTAATGCCGTGATTGGCGTTAAGCCTGCGGATGAATACCAATTCAGGGTTTTCTGTACTCCGGTGGGCCCTTATTTCAAGGGAGGTGTTAAGCCCCTGACCATATGTGTCAGTGATTTTGACCGTGCGGCTCCTCACGGAACGGGCCATATTAAGGCCGGTCTGAATTATGCCATGAGCCTGCACGCCATTGTGTCAGCACATAAGGCGGGCTACGATGAAAATATGTATCTGGACGCAGCCACAAGGACAAAGGTGGAGGAAACCGGGGGCGCGAATTTCCTGTTTGTGACAAAGGACGGCAAGGTTGTTACGCCTAAGTCGGACAGCATACTGCCCTCAATCACCCGTCGTTCTCTGGTATATGTGGCGGAAAAATATCTCGGCCTTCAGGTGGAGGAGAGAGAAGTGCTCTTTGAGGAGGTAAAGGATTTTGCGGAGTGCGGCCTGTGCGGCACTGCGGCAGTGATCTCCCCTGTGGGAAAGATTGTGGATCATGGCAAAGAGATCTGCCTTCCCAGCGGCATGAGCCAGATGGGGCCTGTGACGCAAAAGCTTTACGATACCTTAACCGGTATCCAGATGGGAAGAATCGAAGCTCCCAAGGGCTGGATTCATGTAATTGCGTAAGAAAAATGAAATTTCTGCATACTGCCGATCTCCACATCGGCAAAAGGATTTTTGAGCTCTCCCTGATGGAGGATCAGGCATACATTTTGAGGCAGATTGTGGAGATCGCCCTTGAAGAACGGGTGGATGCCCTGTTGATAGCGGGAGATGTGTATGACCGCGCTGTACCTCCGGCAGAGGGAGTGACTTTGCTGGATGATTTTCTCACAAAGCTTCTGAAACAGCATATTCCAGTGATCATGATCACGGGAAACCACGATTCGCCCGAGCGGGTGGCCTTTGCGGATCGGATTTTGGAAAAGCAGGGCCTGTATATTGCCGGAGAGGTGGGAAAAGAGCCCAAAACAGTGACGCTTACGGATGCGTTTGGAGAGGTGGACTTTGTCTGCCTCCCTTTTATAAAACCGGCCCAGGCGGGGTGCGCTTCCAATGCCCAGGCAGTGGAAAAGCTTTTGTCCTCTCTTCCTGTGGACAAAAAAAAGAGCCGCAGACGCGTTCTTGTGACCCATTATTTTGTGGTGGGAGAAATGGGGGAGAGTCCCCTTCTTTCCCAGTCGGAAAGTGATGTAAATGTGGGAGGGCTGGACGCTGTGCCGGCGTCTTTATTTCAGAATTTTGACTATGCAGCCCTGGGACATATCCACAAGGCCCAGAAGGTGGGGAGCGGTAATGTCTATTACAGCGGCTCTGCCTTAAAGTATTCCTTTGGAGAGGCTTTGGGGGAAAAATCTGTAAACATTGTGGAACTTGAAGAGAAGGGAAAGGTTTCTGTAAAAATGCGTGCCTTGAAGCCCCTCCACGAGATGCGATGTATCCGGGGAGAACTTGGAGAGCTGATAAAGGCGGAAACGGTGCTTTCCCAGGGGGACGGGCTTGCGGATTATCTGCAGGTGACGCTCACCGACAGGGAGGAGCTGATAGATCCCATGGCGTCTCTTCGGAGCGTATATCCTAATGTGCTGCAGATACTGTTTCAAAAGAATTTGAAAAGGGAAGATGCTCCTTATGAAAGCCGCATAGAGGTGGGAAAGAAAAGCACCCAGGAGCTGTTTTCAGATTTTTATGAAATGCTGAAAGGAGAGCCCCTGGATGAAAAACGGAAAGCCATTGTAGAAGAAGCTGCCAGGGCGGCCCAAAAAGCAGAGGGCGACCCTACTTGCGCTGCAGACTGCTGATGTAGGCGCTGGGGGTCATGCCGGTCTTTTTCTTAAATAGCTGTGAGAAGTAGTGGGGGTTGTTGCCGCACCCCACTTTTTCTGCTACCTGCTGAATCTGCCAGCCCTCGGCCAGGTACTGCTTGGCCTTACGGATGCGCACCTCTGCCAGATAGTCGGAAAATTTTCTTCCGGTTTCCTTCAAAAAACGCTTGCTCACATAATCCACATTCATGAACAGCTGATTTTCCGCGATCTCCTTTAAGGTGATATTGGAATCGGACAGGTGCTGTTCCACGTAAGAGAAAATCTGTTTCGTAAAATTTGTGCCGGACTGCTTTTTTTCCGGAGAGACGATCTTGTGAATCATGCCATACAGCCTCTCCAGAATCTGAGAATCGGAATACCCCTGATTGATGGTCATAAGAAGCTCGGTGAGCTCAAAGGGAGCCAGCTCCTCCTTGCGAAGCTTTGTCTCAAAGAGCAGACAGTCCGACAGCTGTTTTAAAAAATTCATGTCCTGTATTCCACTTAAGAAATGATTCAGCTGGGTAATATCGCTGCCGCTTTCCTGCAAAAGATCGTGGAGAAACCCGGCCACCTGTCTGCGTTTTCTCTCATAGCAGTCCTTGGAGACCTCCAGAATACTTTCGGTGATCTGCTTTTCGTTGCAGGGCTTTAAAATGTACTGCTTTACGCCGTATTTCATGGCCTCCTTTGCATATTCAAATTCCCCGTAGCCTGACAGAATGATAAACTGCGTGTCCAGGTGGGATTTTGAAATATTTTTGATCAATTCCAGTCCGGTCATACCGGGCATTTTTATGTCTGTAAGCACAATATCAGGGGATTCGTCAATAATCATGTCATAGGCTTCCAGGCCGTTGGAGCACAGCCCGGAAAGCTCTATATCCAAAAGCTTCCAGTCAATCAGATTGGAAATGGTTTCCCGGATTACTCTTTCATCGTCTGCAATCATAAGTTTCAGCATGAGTTTACCTCCGTTTTATCCAGGTAGGGAATGGTGATCTGCGCCACCGCCAGATCGCCTTCATTATACAGGGTCAGACCGTAGGAGCCGCCGAACATCAGCTTGATCCGCTCGTCAATGTTGACCAGGCCGATACCAAAGCCTCTGGCAGACGCCTGATGATTTTTAAGCTTTAAAAGGAGACCCTCCTCAAAGGCAGAGCCGTCGTTTTTTACAAAAATCTGCAGTATCTCCTGCTGCTTTTCAAGGCCGGCCGTCTCCGTCAGTCTGACGTTGACCTCAATGTGACAGACCTCTGTGTTTTCCTCCAGACCATAGTGGACGGCGTTTTCCACCAGGGGCTGGATCATGAATTTGGGCAGCAGTGCAGAGCACAGGGAAGGATCGCAGTGGGATAGATACTCTAAATGCTCTTCAAAGCGGTATTTTTGAATGGTGATATAGGCATCTGTAATCTCCAGTTCCTTTTTCAGAGTCCATCCGCCGTTATCCTTGGAAAGAGAGGCCCGAAGCAGATTTCCCAGAGATTCCACCATGCTTGATATATCCTGGTTTCCTGCGGATTTTGCCCGCCAGTTGATGGACTCTAAGGTGTTGTAGAGAAAGTGGGGCTGGATTTGTTTTTCCAGGGCTTTGAGCTGGGCGTCCTTTTTCCAGAGCTCATTCACATAATTATCTAAGATCAGGTTGTGTATCCGCTCCGCCATGTGGTCAAACTGTCTGTTGAGCAGGCCGAATTCATCTTTGCGGTCTGCGTAAACAGGATCTGTCTGGGGAAGGGAGATTTGCTCCGCGTTGTAGGCCTGCATTTTTTTCAACAAAAGATTGGTGTGCCTGTCGATGGAGGAGATGGTGTAATGGGAGAACACCACTGCGATCAGGCAGGTGAAAAAAAGCACCACCATGCTGACGAACCACGAGATATTGGCGGAATAGGTGATGGAGTCATAGGACAGATAGCAGGTGTAGGTCAAGCTATGGCCGGGAATCAAGGTGCTGTATACAAAGTATTTGTGCCCGTCAACTGTCAAAATTTCATAGGAATCACCGGAGGCATTGTCAAGCTTTTGGAAAATTCCGTCTGCAGTGTCGTCGGTGTGATAAATGATCTGGCCGTCGCTTGCAATAAAATATCGCGTGTCAGGGAAAGCGCCCTCCTGCTGGTTTCGGGAAGAAATCATTTCGTCTAAGTCCACGGAGACGATTAAAGTCCCCAGGGAACTGAAGTAGGGACTTTGGGCGTTCCTGATCTGCCTGGTCAGATAAAAGCCGTTTGTCTGGGCGTATTGAAAGAGCCATACGGGGCGGCCTTCTCCCTCATCGGCCATGGCAAGCAGCCGCTCTTCTATTTCCTCCGGTGTGCGTTTGTCGCTCAAATAGTTTGAATAGATGGTATTTCTGGAGTGGGAGAGGGTGATGTAGTCCACATAGGAGGATTTGTATTGCTCGTAAAAATCCAAAACCGTTTGGGAAAGGGCCTGGTGGGCGATGGTCTGCTCTCTTGGGTTTTCACTGTCGTTGGCAGTCACAAGGTTTCTCTGTATCACGGAATCCGCCAAAAGGCTGCCGGTCATATCCTCAATCCTGTCTAAGGTCTGGGAGATGATGGAGGAGGAGTAGGAGAGGTTGCTTGCGACGGTTTCCTGAAGCAGGCGCAGGTAGGCTTTTGACAAAATAAGGCTGCCTATCAGTCCTGACAGGGAAAGCAGGAAAATGCAGATGCCTACAACACAGACAAGCTTTCTTTTCAAAGAAAGATTTACAATATAGTGAAGGAGTCTTTGCCGTAACTGACGCATACCGATTCTGCCTTTCCTTTCTTTTGTTTCTTATTTTATACTATATCGAAAACCACAAAAACAGGCAATATGTGCCATTTACAAAGTCGGTTTTTTGACATTGCAAGCCGGAAAAGTGGATTTTTCAGCTAACTGTAAATTGCTATAATGTATTTACAGAAAACAAAGGAGGGACAGAGGTGACAAAAAAGGAAAGAGTCATAAGCGCCATACAGCAGGAAGAACCGGACTGTATTCCAGCCTGCTTTACCATGCACTTTCCTGAGGAATGCGCAAACGGAGAAAACGCGGTAAAGGCCCATATGGATTTTTTGAAGGAAACAGATGTGGACATTCTGAAGATCATGAATGAAAATCTTGTTTCCTGTCCCTGGGATTTGAATACATCGGCGGATTTTGGCAGATTTCCGGCTTTTGGGGCACAGGACCCTTTGATTGAGCGTCAGATAGACCTGACAAAGAGAATCCTGGACCGGACGGGGGATTCCTGCTTTACCTTGGGAACCCTGCATAGTGTGGGAACCTCGGCCATGTACCATCCCCTGAAACCAATGGGGTATGGCTATGATCAATCCAGACGGGTATTCGGACAATGGATGAAAGAAAATCCGGGGAAGGTGCTGGAGGCCATGAAGCGGATTACAGAGGGCCTGTGTATCTTAGCCCGCAGATACATTGAGGCGGGGGTGGACGGCGTTTATATGGCCTCTCTGGGAGCCGAGAGACGCTTCGGCCTGACAAAGGAGCAGTTTATGGAATGGATCGCTCCCTTTGATCAAATGATTCTGCAGGCAGTGAAGGAGGAAAAGGGCTATTGTTTTCTGCATGTGTGCAACCGGGATGTGAATCTTGAATTCTACAGAGATTACGATCCGGCTCTCTACGATGTTGTGAATTGGGGAACCTTTGAAGTACCATGCTCTTTGAAGGAGGGGAAGGATATTTTTGCCGGTAAGACCGTCATGGGGGGTCTGGCAAACAGAACAGGAGTTCTGGCATCCGGAACAGAGGAGGCTTTGGTCAATACGGTGCGTTCGCTGGTGGAGACTTACGGAAGAAAAGGGTTTATTCTGGGGGCGGACTGTACCATAGCCACACAGAAGGATTTGTCCAGGATCAGATTGGCGGTGGATACCGTCAGAAGGTTATAGGAGGAAGTGTATATGAAAAAGACAAGATGGATTGGGGCATTGTTGGCAGCGTCCATGGTATTGGGCGTGACCGCCTGCGGAAGCGAGAGTGGACAAAGCAGTACTTCGTCCCAGGAAAGCAGCCAGACAGAGAGTACCAAACAGGAGCAGACCGCCGCTTCGGAGCAGGGAGAAAGCAGTGGCGAGGCGGTAGAGCTTACGGTTACCTGGTGGGGCAGTCAGACCAGAGCGGATTTAACCCAGGAGGCCCTGGCACTCTATGAGGAACAGAATCCAGGAATTACCTTTGACGGACAGTTTTTGTCAGGCTCTGACTACTGGAATAAGCTGGCCACCTCGGCAGCCGGCCATACAATGGCGGATATTGTTCAGATGGATAAAGCTTACATTCAGCAGTATGTGGACAACAATATGCTGGTTGACTTACAGCCTTATGTGGATTCCGGCGTGATTGATCTGTCCAATGTAGACCCTACGGTACAGGAATTCGGCCGGGTTGGAGATGGGCTCTATGCCATCTGTATCGGCGTCAATGCACCGGCGCTGCTTTACAATAAAACCTTACTGGAAGAAAACGGCATTGAGATCAAGAATTATATGACCATGGACGAATTTTTGGATGTGTGCCGGGAGGTTTATGAAAAGACAGGCTACAAGACGAACCTGCAGTACAATAACGGCACCTCCTTTATGGATTATTTCCTGCGTGCATCAGGGGAAACGCTGTTTGGCGAGGATGGACAAATCGGTGCAGGCAAGGAAACCATCGAGGCTTATTTCGATTTGTATGTCACAGGCAAAGAGGAAGGCTGGCTGATCGATCCCAGTGTGTTTGCAGAGGTTTCTATCGGACAGCCGGAGCAGGAGCCCCTGGTGTACGGTTCCTCACCTGACAGAATGTCCTGGTGTGCCTTCTACTTCTCCAACAATATGACTGCAACGGTGAATGCGGCCCCGGAGGGCATGGAGATCGGTATTACCACATGGCCCTCCAACGATATACAGAAATCCAATTATTTAAAGCCTGCTATGTTCTTCTCCATTTCCGTTGACAGCGAACATCCCGATGAGGCTGCGGAAGTGATTAATTACTGGACCAATTCGGTGGAATGTAATGAGATTCTGTTAGGAGAAAGAGGAGTTCCCGTGGCTTCCAACGTGGCAGAGGCAATCACTCCTCTGATGAGCGAGGCGGAACAGACGGTGGTATCCTTTATCAATGACGTGGTTACACCCCAGTGCTCCGATGTAAGCCCGGCATCACCCAATGGGGCAACAGAGGTTTACGATGTGGTTTATAAGCTGGAGGAGGCAATCTGCTATGGTGAGATGACAGCTGCGGAGGCGGCAGATCAGCTTCTGACAGAAGGAAATGAAATATTGAGCAACAAGCAATAAAAGCAATGAGACCAAATGGCTGCTGCTTAGGCGGCAGCCATTTGTGCGTGAAAGGAGGCAGTTTCCATGCGGGGCAAGCAGACAGCTGCTTTAAAGAAATCAAATGCTGCCGGCATCCGTTTCAAAAAATGGCTGAACAAAAACAGTACGGCAGGCGTTATTTTTGCACTACCCTTTATCATCGGATTTATCCTGTTTATGATCGTACCCATGGCCATGTCCCTTTATTATTCCTTCTGCAGATTTGAAATATTGGGAGCACCCAGGTTCATCGGATTTGACAATTACATCAAAATGTTTACGGACGATCCGGAGTTTTACCAATCGCTTTCCGTGACCTTTTTCTACGCCCTTGTGTCGGTTCCCCTAAGGCTTGTGTTTGCGCTGGCGGTGGCTATGATCCTGTTAAAAGGCACGAAGCTTACCGGATTTTACCGGGCGGCCTACTATCTGCCCTCTATTATCGGAGGATCGGTTGCCATCTCTATTCTGTGGAAAAGAATGTTTGCTGAGGACGGAACGGTGAACCGGCTTTTACAGGGGATCGGTATAGACAGCCATTATTCCTGGCTGGGAAGCACCAATACGGCTATTTGGGTACTGATTCTGCTTTCCGTGTGGCAGTTTGGCTCGTCCATGCTGGTATTCCTCTCGGCCTTAAAGCAGATTCCCACAACGCTGTATGAGGCGGCAAGGGTGGATGGGGCAGGAGGAGTCAGCAGCTTTTTCAAAATTACCCTTCCCCTGCTCACCCCAACCATCTTTTTTAACCTGATCATACAGATGATCAGCGGATTTCTGGCATTTACCCAGTGCTTTATCATCACTCAGGGAAGGCCTATGAATTCCACACTGTTTTATGTGGTTTATATGTACCAGCAGTCCTTTAACTTTTATAATACGGGCTATGGAGCTGCCATGGCGTGGGTGATGCTGATTTTGATCTCCCTGATTACCTTGATCCTGTTTAAGACCAAGAAATTCTGGGTCTATGAAGGGGGAATGTAGATGAAAAGGAAAAAGAGGATTAAAACTGTTTTTTATCATGTATTCGTAGCCCTGGGCGCCTTTGTGATGATCTATCCGCTGCTTTGGATGTTTTTCAGCTCCTTTAAGGATACGGATACCATTTTCAACACGGCGGGAGAGCTGATTCCCAGAGAATTTGTGACAGAAAATTATGTAAATGGCTGGCGGGGCTTTGCAAAGGTAAGCTTTGGCACCTTCTTTAAAAATTCGGCCTTTATCGCAGTGACTGCCACCATAGGCACGCTGATTTCTTCGGCTTTTGTGGCCTACAGCTTTGCCCGGTGCAGATTTAGAGGCAGAAAGATTTTGTTTTGTGCCATGCTGGTGTCCATGATGCTTCCGGCACAGATTTTAATGATTCCACAATATTTATGGTACCAGAAGCTTGGGTGGGTGGGAACCTATCTTCCCATGATTGTCCCTTACTGCTTTGCGACCCAGGGATTTTTTATCTATCTGATGATGAATTTTATAAACGGACTTCCCTCTGATTTGGATGAGGCGGCGAAAATTGACGGCTGCTCCTATTATTCCATATTTTTCAGAATTGTGCTGCCGTTAATGAAGCCTGCGCTGATTACGGGCGGAATTTTTTCCTTCATCTGGCGCTGGGAGGACTTTTTAGGACCTCTTTTGTACGTGAATAAATCGGAACGGTATCCTGTGAGCCTTGCTCTCAAGCTGTTTTGTGATCCGGCCTCCACCTCCGATTACGGCGCTATGTTTGCCATGTCCATATTGTCGATTCTGCCTCTTTTAGTGATTTTTATACTGCTGCAGAAGTATCTGGTGGAGGGCATCGCCTCGTCGGGGATAAAGGGGTAACGCTATGGAGGATTGGATTGCCCGCCATAAGGCGGAAATGATAGAGGATATAAAAAGCCTGGTGGAAATTCCCAGTGTGGCAAAGGCCAGGGAGAAAACGTCGTCTGCAGAGGATTTTCCCTTTGGGAGGGAATGCAAAAGAGCGGGGGAGCGTATGCGCCAGATGGCGGAGAAATACGGCTTTTGGACTGAGGACTGCGGCGGAAGATGTGTAAGGATTCAATATGAGAAGGCGGAGGGGCTTTCTCCTGATAGGATCGAGATATGGAATCATCTGGACGTGGTGCCGGAAGGGGAAGGCTGGGTTTATCCGCCCTATGAATGCACCTTAAAGGGGGACTTTCTCATCGGACGGGGAGTGTCGGACAATAAGGGGCCGGCAGTGGCCGTACTGTATGCCCTTCGGTATTTAAGGGAAAGGGGAATTCGGCTGCATTACCAGTTAAGCCAGGTGTGCGGCCTGAGCGAAGAGACAGGAATGGAGGATGCGGCCTGGTATGTAAAGCAATATGGATCGCCGAAGCTGGCAGTTGTTTCGGACTGCAGATTTCCTCTCTGCTATGGGGAAAAGGGCCGGTGCCGGATGAAGTTTTTTTATGAAGGAGAGCTGCCCCACATAGAAGCCATCGGGGCTGGACTGGTGTCCAACAGTGTTGCAGATACGGCAAGGCTGGTATTGCGGGGACAGCAGGAGAGCTTCCCGGCAAAAGGACTGGGAGAGAAGGCCGCCTGGGGAGAGCTTTCTGGAAATATGACTGTTAAATACCGGGACGGAAAGCTGCACCTTACAGCCAAGGGTATTGGCGGACATGCGGCCGCTCCTGAAAAATGCGTCAATCCCATCGGGATTCTCAGCGATTTTGTTGAAAGGGAAGAAAGCCTGCTTCTCACAAAAGAAGAAAGAAGCTTCTTCGGGTTTCTGAAAAAGAGCTGCAGCGACGGCTATGGGCAGGGGCTTGACATTGCTGTGGAGGAT
>DXGH01000029.1 GCA_019114005.1 Candidatus Acetatifactor stercoripullorum | reverse complement strand
TAGGCGTTTGCGAAACGCCAGAACCCGCATAAATACGGGATTCTTTTGTTGCTAAAAATAAAAATCTCCTCACGGTTTGTGGTATAATGGAGTTGCTGAAAACCATAAATCACATCCCGAAAGGAGACACTATTATGATAACACAAAAGCAGCTCACTTTGGCAGATATTTTTGAAGATTGTCAGGAAATTTTTGAATCCGACAAACCTCAGTTTCTTACTCTTCTTGAAAACCACATCGACCTAGATGAAATTGTTCCGATTTCCTTTAAATATCATTACTACGCATCCACTGGTAGAAATCGTAAATATCCCTTGAATGCCATGCTTTGGGCTTTGATTATCCAGCGCCTCTTTTCTATTCCAGCAGATTCTCTCCTGCTAATCTTTCTCCATTATTCCAGACACTTGAGAGAATTCTGTGGTTTTACTAAAGTTCCTGATGCTTCTAAAATTACTCGATTTAAACAGGACTTTTTAGAAGACTTACAATCCGTTTTTGACAATCTCGTAGATGCCACTGAACCGATATGCCAAGACATTGATGAAAATCTTTCTTCCATGCTTCTGTTTGATACTTCCGGTATTGAAGCATATGTTACCGAAAACAATCCTAAATATGCCAACCGTATGTTCAAACAGCTTAAAGCTTATGCAAAATCTCATAACTTAGACGATTCTTATGACCCTTGCAAAGCAGCCTATTCCTCTATGCCTGCATCCGCCACTGCTGACCATGAAGTAAAGCAGCAGTATGTGAATGGTCATTTTTGCTATGCTTACAAATTTGGCATTATAACCAATGGACTTGGCATTGTTCGTTCTATTGATTTTTATAACAAGGATTATCTTGATTCCCACCCCGGCATCATTGTTGAAAAGAAATCAAAATCTCCTGATGAAGACAAATCACTTGCCGATTCGAAAGCCTTAATTCCTGCCCTTAAAGATTTCAAAGAACGGCATCCTCTTATCAATCCTAAGATATTTCTTGGTGATGCAGCCTTTGATACGATTGAAATCTATAAATCCTTATTTGAAGATTTTAAATTTCAAAAGGCATTTATCCCTTTAAAGGTAAAGCTTTCATTGGATAATGTGGATTACACCTTCAATGAAAATGGTATACCCTGCTGTCCTCACGACTCGTCACTTCCTATGAAACGTGAAGGCAGTAAGTCGCACTTAAAAAGTAAGCTTCCAACCATGAAATTCGTATGTCCCAAGATGAAATGGGAATACAACAAGGAAGATAGATCAAAACGACGAATATGCCATTGTGATAATCCTTGCACAACATCTTCCTGCGGAAGAATGATATATGTTTATCCCGAAAAAAATCTAAGAGCGTATCCTGGTGTCGAACGCGGTTCAAAGGAGTGGGAGGAAACATATAAAATCAGAGTAAATGTTGAAAAATCAATCAACCATTTCAAAGACAGCTTCTGTGTTGCTAACCGCAAAACCACAAATGAGAAAACCATTCATGCTGATTTACTTTTAGCTGGAATATCACAGCTATTAACCGTAGTCGTAGCTGATAAAATAAATCAGCGCCAGCATATCAGAAGTTTAAAATCTTTCACAGCTTAGGGCTTGCCAACTCTATAAAGCCAGAGGTTTATTAAAGTGCGCCTAAAATGTCCGATCATCCACATTTCATTCCTGAATTCGTACTCTGTACGAATTCACCCTTTTTTAATCAAGATTGCGAACGAGCTTAGCGAGTTTCGCAATTACCTATTTGATATAAGCCTTCCGACAGATGTGCCCGTCTGCGCCATTCTGGTGAGAATTAACGAATATGACACCTTGAGCGGTGAAAAATACCAGCCAAAGCAGCTGCATTCCTTTTCCACCTATCTGGCAAATTTGCTGGAAACAGTCTTTCCCAATACAAAAGACTGTCTGATCTGCAGCTCCTTTGAAAACGAAATTGCCGTAATCTGTACGCTGGAGGACAAAAAAACGGCCCATGACATGGGCCGGAAAATAGAAGAGCTGTTTGAAGCAGAGAAAAAACATATTGAGAGCATCGCCATCGGCAGCATGGAAGTCTCCTTGTACAAGATTCATGCCTCCTGCGCCAACGCCAGACGGGCGCTGGCCTTAGGTCTTTGGTCAGACGGCCTGTTGATCTCTTATGAGGATATCCTGCTGCACTCCTCGGAAAGCGCCAAATATCCTTACGACCTGGAGGCGGATCTGATCTCCGCCTTAAAAAACAGAAATCCCCAGGAGGCGGATCAATGCCTGAAAAATATGCTGCATTTTATCCTCCCCCAGACAAAGAACGACAAAATTTCCCGCACCTACCTTCTGGCGCAGCTTTACGGCGCTTTGATAAAATACGCCCGGGAATCGGGTCTTACGGGAGGCTTTGCCGAGGAACCCAGCCACTATGCGGAGCTTCTTTCCCTGTCCGGCGAGGGCATCCTTTTATGGTTCCACGGGCTGATGGAAAATATTCTGGCCCAGATTGCCTACCGAAAAGCAAACTCCGAACAGCTCTTATCCGGCCGCATTAAAAAATACCTGGAGGAAAATTATCAAAAGGACATCAGCATCCCGGAGCTGTCGGAGATTTTCCTCTACAGCCCCACCCACCTGTCCCGGATTTTCCACAGCGAAACAGGCAGCAGTATCAAGCAATACCTGACCAAAATACGAATGGAAAAGGCCTGCGAGCTTTTGGGAGACTACTCCTTAAAAATCTCAGAGGTAGGGGAGCTAACCGGGTATCCCAGAGTGCACGGCTTTTTAAAGCAGTTTAAAAATTTTACCGGACAGACCCCCAGCGAATACCGGGAATATCTGTCCGCTAAAAAAACCGGCCAAAAGCCTGGAGAGCCTGACTCCTAATTAAATAAAAGCCTTTTTGCGTTTTCACTAAAAATCATTTCCCGGTCCTTTTCGGAAATGTGCTCAAAGCGCACAGCCTCCACATACATTCCCGGGTTGACGATGGGATAGTCCGTGCCAAACAGGAATTTTTCCGCTCCCACAGTCTCTATCCCATGCCGGAGCATTCCGTACCGGAACAGCCCCGTGCCGGACAAATCCAGATAGGCGTTCTCATATTTCTTAAGCCGCTCTAAGTGCTTTAGAAAGTCCTCCCGCTGTCCCGGATGGGCAGCTACGAAGGTTGCCTGGGGATTCTGGGCGATCATAATTTCCATCTGCTCCTGCCATTCCGACATGGTATGATAGCTGACCACCATGTGGTATTCTCCGGCCTTCTTTAAAATCTCCCTGAGATTTTCACTTGCGTAATCCATGCCGGCCTCCTTCCAGCCGTGCATGTAAGGCACCAGCTCTCCGATCAGCCGAAAGCCCTTTTCGTGCATCCATTCCAGGGTTTCTAAGGATTCTTCCACGAAGGCCGGATGAATGTGAAAACCGGGGGTATAAAAATCTCCGTAAAGCTCCTTTACTTTAAGCGCCTGCTCGTTCAGCCTTCTGATTCCAGCAAAGCCGTCCTTCAGGCAATAGCCTTGCGGTTCAATGACAGAGCCACAGATGTGCCCAATTCCCGCCCTTTTCAAGTCAGCCTCCGCCTCGCCGGGTGCCAGACAAAGGCTTCCCTTGTACATACACGCATTCTCAGGCTCTGTCAGATAGGGGTGCGTGTGAAAATCAATAATTTCCTTGGTCATTTTTCTTTTGCCTCCTTGATATATTTTTTGTACTCTGTGGGAGTATATCCTGTGTATTTCTTAAAGCTGCTGGAAAAGTACTGGGAATTTTCTCCAAACCCCGCCGCCCTGGCCACATCCAGAATCAGCGCATCCCCGTCCCTTGCCAGCATTTCCATAGCCAGCATCATTCGCCTGTCCAGAAGATAGGCGGAAAATTTCTGTCCTACCTCCTTTTGAAATACCTTGCTTAAATAGTTTTCGTTGAGAAACAGCTTTTGGGCAGATATCCACTTAAGGCTCAGCTCCTCGTTGGAAATTTCCTCCTGCACCACCTGTAAAATTTTTTGTATGGTCTGGGAATAGCGACTGCCTTGCTCCTTCTTTGGCAGGATTCGGGACAGCGCAGGATTTTGCCAAAGAGACGACAGAAACTGCCTCCCCTCCCTGTCGTTTTTACACTTTAAGACCACGTTGACCAGCGCCGCCTCATCCAGCGGCTTTAGGAGATAATCTCTGGCCCCAGCGCGCAGCGCCTCCTGGGCATAGCCAAAATCCGCATAGCCGCTTAGAATAATAAAATCCACATCCTCCCGCAAGGCCTTTACTCTTTTTAGCAGAGCGATCCCATCCATCACCGGCATTTTAATATCTGCCAGAATCAGATCCACCGGGTTTTCCTGAAAATATTCCAAAGCCTCCACGGCGTTTGCCGCCGTCTTGACCACAGTAATTCCATGATCCTCCCAGCGGATATGGGAGGCAATGGCTTCCCTGACGATCCGCTCATCATCCACCACCATCATTCTGTATACGTTTCCCATTCGGTTTTCCTCCCGCCGCAGCGCTGCTTCTGTATTCCTCCAGGGAAATACAGCTCATCCTGATTTGTGCCACTGTTTCTTCCCCTTCACGAAAGATATCCACTCCATAGGCTTCCCCGAATACAGACTGAATCCTCTGCTGTATGTTCATAAGCCCGATTCCATTTCCCTTGGGCTTTACAATTCCCGCTTTCAGCTTATCCAAAAGCCCCTCCTCAGGCCCCGGCCCCGTGTTTCGCACCTGGCAGATACAAGCTTCTCTTTCTAAGAAAATGCGGATTTCCACCGTACAGGTTCCCAGCATACATTCCAGACCGTAGGCAATGGCGTTTTCCGCCAGGGGCTGCAGGGTAAACTTTGGAATCACAAGACTGCTGCATTCCTCCGACACATCAAATTTTGCCTCCAGCCTGTCCTCATAGCGATGCTTTTGTATAATAAAATAATGACATGCAATATCAAGCTCCCTGTCTATGGTGATCACAAATTCCTCATCGCTGATGGCCTCTCTGAGCAGAATCCCCAGACTGCTGATCATGTCGGCCGCTGCAGGCATTTCTGCCGTTTTCGCCATCCAGTACAGAGAATTTAAGGTGTTGTAAAGAAAATGGGGATTCATCTGGGACTGCAGGGCCCTCAGCTGGGTCTCCTTCACCAAAAGCTGCTTCATATAATTATCCCGCACCAGCTCATTGATCCGGGCGGACATTTTGTTGAAGGCTCCTTTCAGGGCATATACATCCTTGTCATGGATATCCTGCCTTTCATACATGGGCAGCTGGGCAGTATCTCCACCCGATATTTTACTGATATGCTGGATAAACAGCTTGATATCCCTGGTGACCCGGTGGGTGGATAAAAAGGCAATGAGCATGGCCGCCACACTGCACAGGGCAAAAATGCCTGCGTAAATGGCAAAGGCCTGACGTACATCTGCAAACAGCTCTGTATAAGGCTCTAAGAGCGTATAGGAAAAAAATTCGCCGCTTGCGCCAAAGCTCACCATAAACCAGCTTCTGCCGCCTAAGTATTCAATGCTGTAGCCTGCTTCCCGTTCCCAGAGACGGGTCAGGTCCTGCTCCTCCATCAGCCCCTCCGTGTCATTCAGCACATATTCCAGCATCCCGTCCTGTCCCTGGAGGACAAATATGCCGTCATGGGCGTCCGTAAGCGCTCTTCCCAGCTCCTCCACATCCACAAACAGCACGATCACACCGATGTGCGCCAGAGAAAGATTTTTTCTCTCCCTCAGCTGCTTGGCAATAATCAGAAGGTTTTCCTCCCCCATGAGCGTCTCCCCATCCAAAAACACATTCTGGCCTGAAGCCGCCAGGGCCTGCTCTTCCACCGCATCCGCCGCCTCCTCAGAAAGCCTGCAGTAGCTTGTGGAGGCCGCCACCCGCACCAGCCCTTCTCCGTATAGGAAGTTGGCGCAGACGATGGCCTGATCAGATCGTATGCCGTTTTGGATGGAGTCCACAATCACATTCAGGCCCGAAGCCTGCTCCAGGGCGGAAGGGCTTTCCTCCCCGTCCCCGATCAGCAGGCTTCCGGCCTCCTGTATTTCATCGGATACCACCAGACCATACAGCGTACCCTGTATGTCCTCCAGTCTCTCCTCCAGCTCACGGACGCTGCCTCCCAGCAGCTCCTCCGTAAGCTGATAGATATATTCTGTGTTGGACGCTTCCAGCCGGGAAAGGGCAAAGCAGCCTCCCACAAAGCTCAGCACTGACGTCCAGATCAGTATCCAGGAAACTCTCTGAACGATACTTCGGCGTTTCTTTTCCACGAGATACTCCCTCCCGTTTTTCCTTTCCCCTGATACCCTGCGCATCCCCTCCGCTTTCTTCTCCTTTAGTATATACCTGCTTAAGATTTCAGTCCAGACATAGAAATGCCCTCCACGATATATCTCTGGGTAAACAAAAACAAAATGATCACCGGCAGAAGGGACAGCACACACATGGCAAACATAGCGCCGTAATCGGATACGCTGGTGGGATCGCTGAACAGCTTTAATGCAATGGAAACCGTATAATTTTCCGGCGTGTTCAGATAAAGCAGAGAGCCCATAAAGTCGTCCCACTTCCAGTAAAAGGAAAAGATTGCCGAGGTAGCAAGAGCCGGCTTGATCAGGGGCAGCATGATCTGGGTAAACAGCCTGATCTTGCCGCAGCCGTCGATCTCCGCCGCCTCATCCAGTTCCTTTGGAATGCCCGCAATAAACTGCATGATGAGGAAAATAAAGAAAGCTCTTCCTCCCCATTCCGGCACCGTTAAGGGCAGGAAGGTATTTACCCAGCCCAAGCCGTTAAAAATGATATATTGGGGCACCACCAGCACCTGGCTTGGCACCATCATGGTAATCATCATACAAATGAAAAAGAAGCCCCTTCCCTTAAAGCGGATTCTGGAAAACCCATAGGCTGCCATGGCGGAGGCAATCACATTTCCCACTACAGAGATGATGGTAACGATCAGGGAATTCTTAAAAAAGGTGGTAAAGGTGGTGCCTCCAAAGCCTGACCAGCCCTTTGCATAATTGTCAAACCGCCATTCCCTGGGGAAAAGCTCGTCCACTGTGGACAGCACCAGGCTGCTCTCCTTAAAGGAGCTGAAAAACATCCAGATCAGAGGATAGATCATTACAAAGCCTATGGCGCATACCACCACATGAAAGACTACCGTATTGGCCGCTCTTTTATACTGTGTCATTTCTCCTTCCTCCTCTTCTTTTTCTTCTTTCCTTCAAACAGCTCATTTTCATAGAATACCCATGCGCTGGAGGATTTGAATACCAAAGCCGTAAAAAATCCGATAATCACCAAAAGAATCCATGCCATGGCGCAGCCGTAGCCCATCTTATAATACTTAAAGCTCTGCCGATACAGATACAGGGCATACACCAGCGTTCTGTTCATGGGACCGCCGTCCGTAATGATCATTGCCTGGGAGAACACCATGAAGCCGCCGATCATCTGCATCACCAGATTAAAGAAAATGATAGGGCTCAATAGCGGCAGCGTGATCTTGAAAAATTTCTTCACAGGCCCCGCCCCGTCTACCACTGCCGCCTCATAATAGCTTTGGGGTATCTGCTTTAAGCCGGATAAAAAGATCAGCATGGGAGAGCCAAACTGCCAGATAAAAAGCAGGATGATGCACCACAGAGCCGTGTCCTTATTGGAAATCCAGCTGATGTCGCTGGGAATTCCCAAGGCGTTTAAAAAGGTGTTTACCACGCCCGTCTTGGAAAAGCAGTATTTCCACATAACGGACACCGCCACGCTTCCGCCCAGTATGGAGGGAAGATAATATACCACCCGGTAAAAGGGAACCGCCTTGGATTTCCGGTTTAAAATCATGGCCACCAGAAGAGCGAAAATCAGTCTCAGGGGTATGGAGACGAACACAAACTGAAAGGTCACTCCCATGGAGGTAGAAAAAAGATTGTCGTTCGTAAACATTTCAATATAGTTGTCAAGCCCTATAAACTTAGGGGCCGACAGCATATTGTATTCTGTAAAGGATAAAAAGAAGGACGCCACAAAGGGAATGGCTGTAAACGCCAGAAAGCAGATCAGCCATGGGCCGATAAACAGGTAGCCTATCCAGCTGCTGCCAGAGCGTCGCCTGCGCTTCGTCCTGAGCGAAGATACTTTTTCCATAGTGATAATATCCCGTTTCCTTTCCGCATTTTCTGCAATAGAAAGGGGAGCCGAAGCTCCCCCTTACACAGTTTTTCTTTCCAAAGCCTCTGTTATGGAAGGATGGAAGCCGCCTGTGCGATAAAATCTGCCACACAATCCTGTGCAGTCATTTCGCCGTACATTACCGCCACATAATCGTTTTTCAGCACACTGATCAATTCTGCGGAATTTACAGGGTCGGCCGGATTTGTGGAGGATACCACAGCGGATACCCTGTTCACATATTCCAGTGAATTTTTCGTATAAACATCTGTCTCCGCATCAGTAGCCATCATATCGCGGATGGCGGAGGATAAGGAAATGCCTCTGTCTGTTCCAATCAGCTTCGCAGCCGTCTCATCATTAATCAGATAATTGATTACTGCCGCAGCCGCCTGGGGATTCTCACAGTTGGCGGAAATGCTCCAATACATATTGGGATTTAAATACATTCCTGTCTGGGTTCCCTCATCCATCTGTGGAACCATGGCAAGCCCAAGCTCCTGGCCCAAAGCCTGGCTGTAAACCGTATAGTAATTGCTCAGATTCAGGGACATTGCTGCATTTCCCTGAGAAATATAGTAATCCTCCGTAGCGGACCACGCCACCTGCACCTCAGGGTCAACCAGATAACCCTCCTGCACTCCCTCATAAATGCTCTGGATAGTATTAGCAACCGCAGTCACTACCGCTTCATCCTCTGCCCAGGGAAGAGAAGTTCCGTCCTCAGAGAAGAAATCATAGCCCATGCTGCGCACCATAGCCTCTACCGCCCAGCGCGCCTCAGAGAGAAAAGGAATCTCCGTCTGGATGCCCGTTGCATCATAGATTTCCTTTGCCGTGCTTAAGAATTCACTCCAGGTCCAGTCATCAGAAGGATAGGCAACGCCTGCCTGATCGAAAATTTCTGTGTTGTAGAATACGGCAATGGTATTGCTTCCTGTGGTAAAGCCTGCCAGCTGGCCGTTCACCATGCCGCCGCTTAAGCTGCTCTCATCTATATTGGTAACATCAATGGTGCCGTCGTCAACATAGGGCTGCAGGTCAATAATCTGGCCATTCTGGGAATAATTGATAATGTCCGTTGTAGACATCTGAATAATATCCGGCAGGTTTCCACCTACCGTCTGGGTGGCCAGATTCTCAAAATAGCTTGTCCAGCTTGTATATTCATAGGTAAATTCCGATCCCGTCTCCTCGGCGTACAGATCCAGCGCTTCAATGGTGTCGTTGTGTCTCTCCTGGCTTCCCCACCATGCGATCCGCAAGGACGCTCCCTGATCCGAAGCTGCATCCGTGCTCTGGGCTGCTTCTGTACCCTGGCTTTCCGTCTGCGTCTGAGCAGCTTCTGTGGAAGCTGCGCTTGTCTGCGCATTCTCCTGGGTGCTTTGCTCGTCCGTGCCGCTTCCGCAGGCCGCCAGAGAAACACACATACCCGCCGCCAGAAGCAATGCGGTCAATTTCTTTGCTTTGCTGCTTTTCAATCGCTTTTTCACTTTTGCTCCTCCTGTTATCTTGTGTGGTGCGCGCGCTGTTTTTTGATAGTTTTATTATAATTTCCCTTTTGAAAAGCAACAATAAAAAAAAGTGGGGGGTTTGTTTAAAATTCTGTCATTTTTCAGAAACGTCCTCTGTTTTGTGAAAAAAAGCATACACCGCCTCCGCACTGCCCCGGTTCATCTCCGGAAGCTGCAAAAGCTCCTCCACAGAGGCTTTTCCGATATCCTCCAGAGACTTAAAATGTCTCATCAGGGCCTTTCTTCTGGCCGGGCCTACTCCCGGAATGTCATCCAGAACAGACTTTACCTGTCCCTTGCTGCGCAGGGAACGATGGTATTCAATGGCAAATCTGTGAGCCTCGTCCTGAATCCTGGTAATCAGCTTAAAGCCCTCGGAGCGGGTGTCTATGGGAAGCTCCACATTGTTAAAATAAAGCCCTCTGGTTCTGTGGTTATCATCCTTCACCATACCGCACACCGGAATGGAAATGTTAAGCTCCTTCAGCACCGACAGGGCGATATTCACCTGTCCCCGGCCTCCATCCATGAGCAGAAGATCCGGAAATTTCGTAAAGCTCCCATACTCCTGATCCATATCCTTTTCCTGCAGCAGGCGGCTTTCCTCCATGCCGTGGAGAAAGCGCCTGGTAAGCACCTCACGCATACAAGCGTAGTCGTCAGGCCCGGACACACTTTTTATTTTAAATTTCCGGTAATCACTGCGTTTGGGCCTGCCCTTTTCATATACCACCATGGAGCCTACGTTTTCAAAGCCATTGATATTGGAAATATCATAGGCTTCCATCCTGTCAATGCCGGAAAGGCCCAGAAGCGACGCGATCTCCTTCACCGCGCCGATGGTTCTGCCCTCCTCCCGCTTTAGCTTCTCCCTGTCCTGATTCAAAATAAGCTTTGCGTTTTGGGCGGCCAGCTCCACCAGCTTTTCCTTGCTGCCTATTTTGGGCACCCGCAGATACACCCGGCTTCCCCGCCTGTCGCTGAGCCATTTTTCAATCAGTTTTCCATCGGCGATCTCATACTGCAGCATCAGCTCCCTTGGGATAAAGGGGGTTCCCGCATAAAACTGCTTCACAAAATCCTCCAGAATGCCCGGCTTGCTGTTTTCTGACACATTTGTCATATAATAGTGCTCTCTTCTGATGAGCTTTCCGTCCCGTACAAAAAATACCTGCACCACAGCCTCCGTCTCATCCTGATAGAGCGCAATGATATCCTTATCCTCCCCCACGCCCTCTGTGATTTTCTGCTTCTGGGCCACCTGTCTGACGCTGTTGTAAAGGTCTCTGTACCTTGCAGCCTCCTCAAAGGCCATAGCCTCTGCAGCGCTTTTCATTTTCTCTTCCAAGTCCTTTAAAATTACATTGTAATTGCCGTTTAAAAATTCCAGGGCGGCATCCACCTGCTCTCTGTACTGCTCCTTGCTCACATAGCCCTGGCAGGGAGCCAGGCACTGCTTGATATGATAATTCAGGCAGGGTCTGTCCTTACCGATATCTCTGGGCAGACTTCGGTTACAGGTCCGAAGAAAAAACAGCTTGTTCAGCAGCTCAATGGTATCCTTCACCGCTGAAGCGCTGGAATAGGGGCCAAAATATTTTGACTTATCCTTTTTCATGGTTCTGGAAAACAGAATTCTGGGATATTCCTCCCCCACAGTCACCTTGATATAAGGATAGGTCTTGTCATCCTTTAAAAGAGTGTTGTACTTGGGGGAATTCTCCTTGATCAGATTATTCTCCAGCACCAAGGCCTCCAGCTCCGAATCCGTCACAATATACTCAAACCTCGCGATTAAGGACACCATTTTGTCGATCATGGGGCCCCTGCCGATATTCTCCCGAAAATAAGACCGCACTCTGTTGTACAGGTCCACAGCCTTCCCCACATACAAAATGACGTCTCTGTCATCTCTCATGATATACACTCCCGGCTTATGGGGGAGCTTTTTTAATTCTTCCTCTATCTGAAACATATCCGACCTCTTTATACTGCCTGTATTTCCTGGCTTCTATTTCCATTCAGCTGCATCATCCAAATTTTTTTCATTATAGCAAGGATGGGGAAACTGTTCAAGTTATGCAAAAAGAGACGGCGCCGCTCCAGGCTGTGCCGTCTCTCCAAGCAGCTTCGCGCTGCTCTCCTTTTTTATCAATCCACTTTTCCGCCGGAAAAGAGTCCTACCGATGGATCCTGCTTATCCTGTGGCTTATCTGTCTCCTCCGGATTTGCGTCCCGCGCCTTTCCTTCCTGGGATTCTATGCCCTCTGGCTTTGTGTCCTCCGGTTTCGTTTCCTGCGGTTTTGTGTCCTCTACAGGCTCCTGTCCGCCTTCCTCCGAAGGCTGTGCCGCCTGAGGGATTTCCGGCTGTTTTTCCTGAGGAGCAGCCTGCGGCTCCTCTTTTGGCTGCTTCTGCTCTTCCTTTACAGACTTCTCATCCTCTTCCCCGGATTTCTTTTCCTCCGGCTCGGGCAGTCCCTTTTCCCGGCGGAAAATTTCCATAAACTCCTTGCCTGTAATGGTTTCCTTCTCAATCAGGAATTCAGCCAGCTTATCCATAAGCTCTCTGTTTTCCCGAAGCAGGGAAAGGGCCTTATCATAGCTCTCCTTTAAGATTTCCACAACCTCCGCGTCGATCTCAGCCGCCGTCTGATCGCTGCAGTTTAAAGCCGCTCTGCCCTCCAGATACTGGCTTTCTATGGTTGCAAGTCCCATCAGTCCGAATTTCTTGCTCATTCCATATCTTGTAATCATGGAGCGCGCAATCTCCGTGGCTTTTTCTATATCGTTGGCCGCTCCGGTGGTCACGTTTCCAAAGACAATCTCCTCTGCCGCCCGGCCTCCTACCAGACCCACAAGCATATCCCGAAGCTCCGCCTCCGTATTGAGATATTTCTCCTCCTCCGGCACGTGCATCACATAACCCAGGGCTCCCATGGTACGAGGCACAATGGTAATTTTCTGCACCGGCTCAGAATTTTTCTGAAGGGCGCTGATCAACGCATGTCCCACCTCATGATAGGAGACGATTTTTCTCTCCTCCTTGCTCATGATGCGATCCTTCTTTTCCTTGCCCACCAGCACCTGCTCTACTGCGTTGAACAAATCCTGCTGGTTTACATACTGTCTGCCTTCCTTCACCGCATTGATGGCGGCTTCGTTGATCATATTGGCCAGATCGGAGCCAACAGCGCCGCTGGTGGCAAGGGCGATGGCATCCAGATCCACCGTCTCATCCATCTTTACATCCTTGGAGTGTACCTTCAATATCTCCACACGGCCCTTCAGATCCGGCTTATCCACAATAATGCGGCGGTCAAAACGGCCCGGCCGCAGAAGGGCCTTGTCCAAAATCTCCGGTCTGTTGGTGGCACCCAGAATCAAAATACCCTTGGAGCTGTCAAAGCCGTCCATCTCAGACAAAAGCTGATTTAAGGTCTGCTCTCTCTCTTCGTTTCCGCCGCCGTACTTGGAATCACGGCTGCGGCCTATGGCATCGATCTCGTCGATAAAGATAATGCAGGGCGCGTTCTTGGTGGCTTCCTTAAACAGATCACGAACACGGCTTGCGCCCACGCCCACATAAAGCTCTATAAAATCGGAACCGGTCAGGGAGAAAAAGGGAACATGAGCTTCTCCAGCCACCGCCTTGGCAAGCAGGGTCTTACCTGTTCCGGGAGGACCCACCAGAAGCGCTCCCTTGGGCAGTCTTGCACCAATCTTAGAATATTTGCCCGGATTGTGCAGAAAATCCACCACCTCTACCAGAGATTCCTTTGCCTCATCCTCTCCTGCCACATCCTTAAAGGTTACCCCTGTCTCCTTCTGCACATAGACCTTGGCATTGCTCTTGCCCACACCCATGGGACCGCCGCTTCCGCCCATCTTGCGGAAGATGACGCCCAAAAGGATCCACATCAGAACCACGGGCAGCACCACATACACCAAAATGTCCATAATCCGGCCGGAATTGTCGGAAAGCACACGGGTGCCGTCCACACCGTGCTCCTCCAGCCGGGCAGTCAGTGTATCCAGATCCTCCATCAGCACAGTGGAATACTGTACCGGGAACTGAGACATATAAAAGGCGTATCCGTTTTGAGGCATATTCTCCTCGCTGGCGCTTTCCTGCTGCTTCAGGGTGAAAATAATAACCCCAGTGCTCTGCACCTGCACAGCCTCCACCTGATCCTCATTCAGATACTGCAGAAAGTCTGTATAGCTTACGCTCTGGGTTCCCGTAGAACTGCCAAACAGCAGGTTCCACAGCATAAACACGATGAGAACCGTGCTTAATCCGGCCAGCACCAGCATCAGTATACTGGGTTTTCTGGGCGGCTGCCCGCCGCCATTTGAGCCGTTTCCATTTTGTCCGTTCCCACGACCGTTATTGTAGCCCCCTCCGTTGTCGTATTGATTCATATGATTATCCATAGCAGCTCCATTTCCTGATTTTAGTTTATACCATTTTATAAAAAGTAATCTGCTCATTTTCGATATTCAGCAGTAAGCTTCTTCTATTATAGAGAGAACCCTTTGAGAAATCAATAGCGTAAATATGAAAAAAAACGGGTATCTCTAAAACTTTTCTTAAATTCCAGAGCATTTGCCATTGATTTTAAAGTATTTTTTTTGTATGATAACAAATAGATGTTTTTTACAAAAGGATTGGAGAACCAAATGGGAAAAATTGGCTTCGATAACGATATCTATCTCAAAATGCAGTCCGAAAAAATCAAGGAGCGCATTTCCGCCTTTGGGGGAAAGCTCTACCTGGAATTCGGCGGAAAGCTTTTTGACGACTATCATGCTTCCAGAGTGCTGCCAGGCTTCAAGCCCGACAGCAAAATCAATATGCTGGCCCAGTTAAAGGATCAGGCTGAAATTGTCATTGTAATCAACGCAGCAGACATTGAAAAGAATAAGGTTCGGTCCGATTTGGGAATCACCTACGATCTGGATGTACTGCGGCTCATAGACGCCTTTCGGGGATACGGCCTTTACGTGGGAAGCGTATGCCTCACCCGCTTTGCCGGACAGCCAAGCGCCATTGCCTACCAGAAAAAATTGGAATCTCTGGGCATGAAGGTTTACCGTCATTATCCCATTGACGGCTATCCCTCCAACATTCCTTTTATCGTAAGCGATGAGGGCTATGGGAGAAACGAATATATTGAAACCACAAGGTCTTTGGTGGTGGTCACCGCTCCGGGACCCGGCAGCGGAAAAATGGCCACCTGCCTTTCACAGCTGTATCATGAATACAAGCGGGGCATTCAGGCGGGCTACGCCAAATATGAAACCTTCCCCGTCTGGAATCTGCCCTTAAAGCACCCTGTGAATCTGGCTTATGAGGCTGCAACGGCAGATTTAAACGATGTGAATATGATTGATCCCTTCCATTTGGAGGCCTACGGTGAAACCACCGTAAATTATAACAGGGATGTGGAAATTTTTCCTGTGCTCAGCGCAACCTTTGAAAAGATCATGGGGAAATGTCCCTACAAGTCACCCACCGACATGGGTGTTAATATGGCGGGCTTCGGCATCATTGACGATGAAGCAGTGCGGCAGGCGTCCAATCAGGAGATTATCCGCAGATATTACAGCGTTTTATGCCAAAAGCGTCAGGGAAACGCCGACGAGGAACAGATTTATAAGCTTGAGCTTTTAATGAAGCAGGCAGGCATCACCATTGAGGACAGGCCTGTGGTCAGCGCCGCAAAGGTAAAGGCGGAGGCCACCGGAGAGCCCGCAGCGGCCATAGAGCTTCCAAATGGACAGATTATCACCGGCAAGACAAGCGCACTTTTGGGCGCTTCCTCGGCAATGCTGTTAAATGCGCTGAAGGTTCTGGCGGGAATCGAGGATCAGGTGCAGTTAATTTCCCCCGCAGCCATTGGCCCCATTCAGGATTTGAAGGTAACCTATCTGGGCAATAAAAACCCAAGGCTGCACACAGATGAAATTTTAATCGCCCTTTCCATTTGTGCTGCCACAGATGACAAAGCCAAAAAGGCCATTGAGCAGTTAAAGAATCTGAAGGGCTCTGAGGTGCATTCCAGTGTTATTTTATCCCAGGTGGATATGAATGTATTCCGAAAGCTGGGCATAAACCTCACCTGCGAGCCGGATTATCAATCCCAGAGGCTTTACCACAACTAATAAAATAATAACGAAAGAAAAATTTTGAGCAAAGAGGCTCCCTGCGGGGTCTCTTTCTCTTTTTTTACAGTATGATTCATGAGAAGGAGGTCGCACTATGTCAGTAAAATATGTATTTGTAACAGGAGGCGTTGTCTCAGGTCTGGGCAAGGGTATCACAGCCGCATCCCTGGGAAGGCTTTTGAAGGCCCGGGGCTATAAGGTCACCATGCAGAAATTTGACCCTTATATCAATATCGATCCGGGCACCATGAATCCCATTCAGCACGGGGAGGTATTCGTCACTGATGACGGAGCGGAAACAGACCTGGATTTGGGACATTACGAGAGATTCATTGATGAAAGCCTGGACAAAAACTCCAATGTGACCACAGGAAAGGTATATTGGTCCGTTCTGCAGAAGGAACGCAGAGGCGACTACGGCGGAGGCACCGTTCAGGTGATTCCCCACATCACCAATGAAATCAAAAGCCGCTTTTACCGCAACTTTACCGACCCGGACACCCGCATCGCCATCATTGAGGTAGGGGGAACCGTTGGCGATATTGAAAGTCAGCCCTTTTTGGAATCCATCCGTCAGTTTCAGCACGAGGTGGGCCATGAGAACGCTATTTTGATACACGTTACTCTGATTCCTTACCTGAAATGCTCCCAGGAGCTGAAGACGAAGCCCACCCAGGCAAGCGTAAAGGACCTGCAGGGCATGGGTATCCAGCCGGATATTATCGTCTGCCGAAGCGAGCATGCCCTGAACCAGGCAATCAAGGATAAAATTGCGTTATTTTGTAATGTTCCCAGCAGCCGTGTGCTGCAGAACCTGGATGTGGAATATCTCTATGAGGCCCCCCTTGCCATGGAAAAGGAGCATCTGGCCCAGGTTGCCTGCGAATGCCTGCACCTGGAATGTCCCGAGCCCGATCTTACGGATTGGACCACTATGGTAAACGACCTGCGCCATCCCACAGACGAGGTAAAGATCGCTCTGGTTGGAAAGTATGTATCCTTGCACGACGCCTACATCAGTGTGGTGGAGGCTTTAAAGCACGGAGGAATCACCAATCACACCACAGTGAACATCAAATGGATCGACTCAGAGACTGTCACCGAGGAAAACGCTGAGGAGCTTTTGGGAGACTGCAACGGGATTCTTGTGCCCGGCGGCTTCGGCTCCCGGGGCATCGAGGGGAAAATTATCGCCATCCAGTACGCCAGAACCCACAATAAGCCTTTCCTGGGCCTGTGCCTTGGCATGCAGCTGACTATCGTGGAATACGCCCGCAATGTAGTTGGCTTTAGCGACGCCCACAGCGTAGAGCTGAACCCTTCCACCACCCATCCGGTGATCGCCCTGATGCCGGACCAGAACGGGGTTGAGGATATCGGCGGCACCTTAAGGCTGGGAGCCTATCCATGTGTGCTGGACAAAACTTCTAAGGCTTACGAATTATACGGGGAGGAAACCATATACGAAAGGCACCGTCACCGCTATGAGGTGAACAACGATTTCCGCAGTGTGCTCACGGAGCACGGCCTGCGCCTTTCCGGCACCTCGCCCGACGGACGTATCGTGGAAATGTGCGAGCTCACAGAGCATCCCTTCTTTGTGGCCACCCAGGGACATCCCGAGCTGAAATCCCGTCCCAACAGGCCCCATCCCCTGTTTAAGGGATTTATCGCCGCCGCTTTAAAGAATAAGCATGGAAAATAAATAGCTGTGGAAAAAAGCCGACTGCAGTCTATTTTCTGCAGCCGGCCATGCTTGTCGGGTCAGCGTATCAATTCCGTATAACAAAGCATAAGGGGGGCAATGCCCTTTCCCTCATTTTCCACCACAGGCTCTCCAAAATAGTATTTCAGGCTCCCATCCCTGTGCGCAGCGCCGCCCAGACCGGCTACAAGGCAGATGCCTCCCAGCTTCAGGCTTCCATCCGCCTGCCTGGTCAAGTAACGCTGCACCGTGCCCTCAAAGGCTCTTTGGGCCATCCTGCGATATTCGGCAGGAAGATACCCCAGCCGGATACATTTCAAGATCCCATAAGCAATCAGCATCGTAGCGCTGGTCTCAGGGTAGTTTCCTTTCGCCTCAGGCATATCTAATACCTGAAGAAACATGCCGTCCTCCTGCTGCCAGGGGGCAAGAGCCTGCACCAGTTCAAGGGCCATCCTGCCCAGAAAATCATTAAGCTCCTTGCTTTTATCCGGACCAGATGCCTCCAGCACATCGGCAAGCGCCGCCATCAGCCACCCAACGGCCCGCCCCCAGCAGTTGGGACTGCAGCCAGTTTTTGGATCGGCCCAGTACATGCTGCGGCTTTCGTCATACCCATGGAAATACAGGCCGTTTTCCTTCTTCATCAGCCTCTGGACATTGGAAAACTGCAGCAGGATATCCTTCCATCCCTGCCCGTCCCCGTATTCCATCTCATATTTCATATAAAAGGGCTGGGCCATAAACAGGCCGTCCAGCCACACCTGCCAGGGATAAATCCCCTTATGCCAAAAGCTCCCCTCCTTGGTTCTTGGCATCTGCTCCAGCTGCTTCTGCAAAAGAAAAATCGCTTTCTGGTACTTTTCCTTTCCTGTATACTGAAGCAGCGGAAATAAATTTTTCCCCGGACAGATATTGTCTATGTTCCATTCTCCCATGTAGTAGGTACGTATGCTCCCATCGGACTCCACGTACCAGTCCAGAAACTCATCCGCAAACGTAAGGTATCTTCGATCTCCATTTATTTCATACAGTGCAAGCGCCGCCGCAATCATGCAGGCGTCTACGTAGCTCCACACGTTTGAAGCGCCGCTTCGTATCATCTCCATATTCCAGGCGGGCCTTTGTGCCGAGGAGCTTTGTAAAAGCCCCTGAAAGTACTCCGGCAGCGCCTCCATTGCTTCTTTAGCCTTCATTTCTCTTCTCTGTTCTTCCCGCTTCTATCGCCTTCACCACCGGTATCCATTCATTGGCCGGCCAGTGCTTGATAGCCGCTATATATTCATTGGTGGTATAATGCAGATGCCACCGCATGGCCTCAATAGCCTTTTTTACTGAGCGCTGCTCAAGCGCCCGTATCAGCGCCTCATGTTCTCCCGGAACCAGCTTGGCCCTTCCGTTGCTGATCAGGGTAAGAAAACGCAGCCTGTCATTTTGCAGGGCATAAAAGCCCATCTGCTCTGTAAGCCGCCTGCTCCCTGTTTCCTCCACAATCAGCCGATGAAGCCGCCCGTCCGGCTCAAAGGTCAGGTGAATATTGTTTTCGTCGGTATAGCGCTCTACCTCTTGATTATATTTGCGCAGCTTTCCGATAAATTCGTCCGTAATAAGTCCGTTCTCGATAAGAATATCCAGTGCCTTGCATTCCACAGCCTCTCTGGCAATATAAAGATCCTTTATTTCCTCCTCGTTAATGGGAGCCACCACGCCCCCTTTTCCCGAGGGCTCTATCAGTCCGTCCCTGCGCAGCATCATAATCGCCTCCCTTACCGGCGTACGGCTCATCTGCAGCTGCTTTGCAATGGCAAAATCCGACGCCGCCTGTCCAGGCGTAAGTTCAAAGCTCAGTATCCTGTCCCGTATTTCCCTATAAGCCACATCGATCAGGGATTTTTTTTCCATATTCTCCAAGCTGCGCTCCTCCTGTTACAAATAAATTTTTACTCATTATAGCATATAAAACCAATTTTGAGTATAGCGCATATCTGCCGCAGAACCTCTTTATATTTCCCATACACCGTGTGCAGATGATTAGAGCCTATGGTCTGGAAAAAGGCTTCATAATTAATGTCAGCCCTGATAAACTGATGAGGATAGCACCAGGTAGTTTTCCTAAGCTCCTCCAGAGGTCTTTGCTCCATTCTCCCTTCGAAGCAGTGCATCACATATTTCCCTCTGCTCCTGCACAGCCTTGCAACAGTCACATCTCCATCCGATGCCACAAACTGCATTGCCGCTCCCCCGGCCTTTCCAAAAACATGGGGCAGCAGATTCACCTTCCCAAGAGCCTTCACCGGATCCGTCCGGTTCGCAAACCAGGGAGCCATGCTGCCGCAGTTTGCCAAAACAAACTCACGTCTTTCCTGTGAAAAAAGCTTAATATCCGACAGACTGCTCGGACTGCTGCAGCTGCTCAAGGAAAGCAGATACATGGTAAGCGCTCCGTCGCAGTCACATTCACAGGATACAGGAATTGGTTTTTTCTCCCCCTCCGCATCCCAGCTGCCATTCATCAAAGCCACTCCCACACACTGCAGCGCGTAACCGTCGCTTAGCTCTGTCTGGCACTTTATGCCTGCAAAGTCATAGCCTCTTTCCTGCACAATATCCTTCATTGCCAGATAGCTGCGTATCTGTCTCTCCAGAGAGCTCTTCGTCAGTCCCTGGCCCATGCGGACGCTTCCCACGCTTTTTGTAAGCCAGTCTAAGTACCTTTCCGTTCTGGCTCCATCCTGCAGCTTTGCGCGCCGCACAATTTCCAGCTGATCGCAGTGATCAAAATCCACTCCAAAAACCCTCTGCCACTGCATGGGATCCGCCGTACCGGTTCCAATCCCTATACTGCGTCCTCCAAAGGCGCAGAACCTGCTCTCTCTAAGCTGTGCTGCCGCTTTGCAGGCTGTAATAAAATCTTTCAGCTTCCTTTGCAGCTCAGGCCCATCTAACTCCCCGGCAATGCGGATACATTCCAGACCCGCCTGATCCAGCATCCCCGCCGCCGCCAGGAGGGACACAAGGCTGGAGCTCTCCGGCCTTGTGTTTCCCAGCAAAACCACAGGAAATTCCGAGGCTCTGGCAAAATGGGGCGCCAGGCTTGGCATGCCCCAGACAGGAAGGTGAAGAATTATGCAGACATTTCCAGCTTTTTTCATTCTGCTGATACATTCATTGGCCTGTTGGTAGGTATAGATGATATCGGAAAAGTCTGCCTCCCAATCCTTTTGCAAAAGCTTTCGGAGTTTTTCATTCTCCTCCCGCACAGTGGAAAGCCTGGTGTTATAAAATTCCTGTCTTTCATCTCCGATGGTCACAACCATAACCTTCAGTCTGCTCATGTGCTCATTCCTCACCTTTTTCTTTTATTGCGCCGCATTGGCAGTCAGAACCCCGGTCACTGCCTCCAGAAGCTGCGCGGCTGCTTCCGCGTCGTCAATCTCCTGATAGCTGTGCGCGCTCATAATTTTATAATAAGCGCCCTCCGGATCATTTTTCAGATCACTGTGTTCAAAATAAGGATCAATATTAAACTGATTCCAGCCCTGATTCAAGCTCATATTAGTAGAATCAATGGTCATCTGGTCCAAAATCCCGTTTTCAGAAGCGATCTGGAAGCCTGTCGCGCTTACCGGCGTACCTCTCTCGCTCTTCATGGCGATTACGCCCTCCTCCTCGTTTAAGAGGAAGTTAATCAGCGCAGCCGCCTCCCTGGGATGCTCGCAGGTCTGCGTGATGGCAAATTCCATGGATATCTTGTTAAAGCCGCCCTTATAAGGCAGTCCCTCAAACATGGGGGTCACAACAAAGCCGTCTCTCTGATCCTCAGGAAGCGCCAGAGCCTGAGGTCCTGTCATGGAAGTGGTCCAGGTGTGGATGCCCGCCCAGTAGCCGTTGATCCATCTTTCGGACTGCTCAATGGGATCTGCGTTATAATCGTTTACCAGCTGGATGGGCACCAGTACATGTCTGTCCTCCAAATCCTTGAGCATGGCAAAGCCTTCCTGTATTTCCTCCTGGGTATACTGCACCTGTCCGTTTTCCACCCATGGCTTATTGTACATGGATTCCAGATACCATACCATAAAAATCATCCGGTCATATTCGTTCAAGTACAACGGATAATAATCGTCTCCCAGCTTCTCCTTAAATACCTCTCCGCTGGCCAGAAATTCATCCCAGGTGGAAGGAATCTCAATTCCGGCCTTGTCAAATACATTCTTGTTCCAATACATGGTTCTTGCCGTCAGGGCAACGGGCACCGCCTGCAGCTTGCCGTCCAGCTCGCTGGCCTTAACTGCAGACTCTGGAAACTGGCTGATATCCAAAACGTCCTCATACTCATACAAGTCTACAAAGACATTGCCGTTTGCGCCAAAGTTGTAAATCCAGTTCCAGTTGATCTGCACAATGTCCTGCGCCGTATCCGTTGCGAACGCCAGACCCATAGCGTCCTCCCAGCCCGACCAGGCTCCAAAGGTAGCTTCAACCGTGATATTGGGATATTTCTCCATAAATTTATCAAGGGCCTCCATGGTAGCCTCCGCCCTGGATTCTCCGCCCCACCAGCTCATGGTCAGCGTAATATCCTCCGTAGTAAGTCCCAGATCCCCAGCGTCTCCTTCTGTCTCAGCTGCGGGCGTCTCTGCCTCTGAAACGCTTTCCTGCTGTGTGGAAGTCTCAGTCGGTTCTGAGGACGGCGTCTGCGTTTCCTCCGCAGCCGGAGAACCGCAGGCTGTCAGTCCAAGAGCTAGCAAAAGAGCTATTGATAGTGCCTTTTTTCCTTTTTTCATCATGTTTTCCTCCTTTATTTTATGGGAATGCGGAAATATTTCCGCCTCCCTGGGTCACTATGGCTGTTCTTTCCCGAAATAATCCCCTTTTACTTCCCAAACCCCGTGAAGCTGCACAGGCTCCCCTTTATATCCGCTGACGCAGACATCCGACAGCTTAAGGCTTCTTACATTTTCAGCATATATTCCAAGTCCGCTTACAGGTCCCACGCCGTCCGCCATCACAGGCTCATCCGGCCTGCAGCTTTCTGCAAACTCTATAGACACCCCTTCCATTTCCACCAGCTCCACCGGCTGCTCCGGCAGGCCCAGGAAATAAACTCCCGCCGCCTGGCAGCCCCTACACTGCACGTTCCGCATATGCAGATCGCCCACTCTGGGCGTACGTTCGTCTACAGGGAGGGCTTTCCGGCTCTGGACATATTCCGAATGCCCGTCAGGCCCCCAATAGTAATACATATTAATGGAAAAGGCTGTTTTTACTTCCTCCATAATCACGTTTTCAAAGAAGATTCCGCTCACCACACTGGCATTTCCTCTTCCCCTCTGGGTCTTAATCCGAAGCCCCCTGTCCGTCTCCCGCATCAGGCACTGCTTTATCAAAACCTCCTTTACGCCGCAGGCGATCTCACTGCCGATTACAACACCTCCATGTCCCCTTTCCATGAGACAGTTGCGGATTTCTATTCTTTCCGAAGGGCAAAGCCAGCGTTTCGCCATCCCCTTCCTCCCGCTTTTAATGGCAATACAGTCGTCTCCCACTGAAATTCTGGCTCCCGCAATGACTACATCCTGACAGGACTCCGGGTCTAAGCCATCCGTATTGGGGCTTACCGCAGGATTCCGTATTGTCACATCATAAAAGGCAAGCTTTTTGCAATAATAAGGATGCACCGTCCAGGAGGGAGAATTTCCTATGGTAACCCCCGCTATGCAGATATCCTCGCAGCCGTTTAAAAAAATGGTTCTGGGCCTCCAGGCTCCTCGCTTTGTCACAGGATCCTCCCACCAGTCCCCATCCCTTCCTCCTCCATCAATTTCACCCTCTCCGGCAATCTCTGCGTCCTTTACGCCTATTCCCGTTATCACAGCTGCAAAGCAGTCCACAGGGTTTCCCTCCCAGGTTCCGAAATTCACCCGCTCTCTTTTTGCTTCGTCCGCAGCGCGGCCCACCCCTTCAGCCTGCGGCCTCATATCTCCCGGAAGCACTGCAAGCTCTCTGCGAGAGGCCAGGGACTTTATGACGGCCCCCTTTTCCAGATAAAGCCGGACGCCGCTTTTTAAAAACACCGTGTTCGTTTTATAAATGCCTGGCGGGAAATAAACCGTTCCTCCCTGGGGACAGCAGGCCACCGCCGCATTTATGGCCTCAGCGGAGCTTTCCTCTCCCTCCGGCTTTGCGCCGAAGGAAAGCACATTCAGGCAGGCCGCTTCCCTCTGTGTGCAAAATTCCAGCGTTCTTTCCTCTCTTCCATACCGCAGCACCGCCTTGTACGCGGTGTCAGGCAAAAGGTCATAGATTCCAAAAACATTGGTCTGGCCCTTCCCCCGCCATTCTCCGTTTACATAAATTTCATACTGCTGCTGTGTATAATAGCAGCTCTCGTTTTTCCATTCCAGCACTGCAAATCGGCTGGAAATTTTTAAAATCTGAAGCTCCATTTTCTCTCCTTTCAGGCTCTTTACCCTTGTCTATCCCTTTAGGCTGCCCGCAGACACTCCTTCTATAAAGGATTTCTGGGCGATCAAAAAGACGATCAGAGAGGGCAGCAGCGCGATCAGGGAAAATGCCAGCACCCGGTTCCAGGCTGTACCCGCATCCGCGTCCATGCACATCTTGATAAATACGGATACCGGCCGCTTGGATACTGTATTCACATAAATCAGCGGACCCATAAAGTCATTGCAGGACCACATAAACTGAAACAATCCAGCCGAAATAATAGCGGGCTTTAAAATAGGGCAGATCACCAGCAAAAGAGCCTGCATGGAATTACACCCGTCGATGGCCGCCGCCTGCTCCAAATCCCTTGGAATCCCACGCAGGAACTGAATCAGCATAAAGATAAAAAAGGTATCGCCCGCAAACAGACAGGGCACTACTAAAGGCAGGTAGGAATCCAGCCAGCCCCAGCTGTTGTACATGATATACTGGGGCGCGTTCAGCACTGTCTGGGGCAGAAACAGCGTGGAAATCATAATGGGAAATAAAAACCGCTTCCCCGCAAATTCAAAACGGGCAAAGCCATAGGCAGTAAGCGTAACGGAAACCACCGTAAACAACACCTTCAGCACTACGATAATCATGGTATTAAGCATTGCCTTCACCAGATTGAGCTGGCCCCCGTACATACGGAACAAATCCTTATAGGCGTCAAAGGTCCACTCCTTGGGAAGCAGGGAAATGCTCCCAAAGATTTCCGCATTGCTCTTAAAGGTGGCAAACACCATCCACACCAGCGGATACAGCATGCCTACGCCAACCACGATCAAAATAAGGTATCTGAAAAAATTTTGTATTTTTCTGCGTCTTTTCATCGACATCCTGATTCCTCCCGCTAATCCGCATAATAAACCCATTTTTCCTGACTCTTAAAGGCAATCAGAGACAAAATGGCCACAACCACAAACATGATCCAGGCCATGGCGCTTGCCATACCCATATTGAACCGCTGGAACGCCTGCCCGTATATCAAAAGGGATATCAGGGTAGTGGACTGGTTGGGACCTCCCTTGGTAACGATGTAGGGTCCGTTGAATTCCTGAAATGCCTGTACCAGCTGCATAATCAAATTATAAAAAATAGAGGGCGTAATCATGGGAACCGTAATCCGAAAGAACTGCTTCCATTTTCCCGCTCCGTCAATGGCGGCCGCCTCATACAGATCAGAAGGAATGTTTTTCAGTGCCGCCAGGAAAATTACCATAGCCGAGCCAAACTGCCAGATCCGCAGAAAGCATATGGTAAGCAGCGCATATCTTTCATCCCCAAGCCAGGAGGGGCCTTCGATCCCGATAAATTCCAATATCCTGTTGATAATTCCCTGTTTCTGGAACAGAGCCGTCCACAGCACTGCCACCGCAACCGAGCCGCCCAGAATAGAAGGGATGTAGTACGCCGTCCGAAACAGTCCCACGCCCTTGATCTTAAACGCGAGGATATATGCTATAAACAGAGCAAAGATCAGCTTCAGAGGAACCGTTATAAAGGCATATTTGAAGGTAACCCCAAAGGCTCTCATCATATCCTCGTTGGTAAAAAATTCCACATAGTTGAAAACACCAAAGCTTGTGATGGTTTCTCCCTTACGCAGCACATAGTCCGTAAAGCTGTAGAACAATGAGGATGCAAAGGGATACAGCTTAAACACAAGAAAGCCTGCCAGCCAGGGCAGTATGTACAGAAGACCTGTATTCCGCTTCCAAAACCGTTTCCCCCTTCTTTTTGATGCCGCAGTCATCTCCTCCATAATCTCCCCTTTCTTCTTTTTTGTGTCGACAGTATGTTTTTATTTATTGATCTGCAATTTTTATTAAATGTGTCGACAATTTCTCTCTCTAAAAATATCATACTGCACAAAAATATGCTTGTCAATTTTGCTTTTTTCACAATATTCGTGCACTATTTCTGTATAAAATAGCTAATTTCAATTTTCATATCGCATTTTTTCTTCTTTTTGTTTGCTTTTGGATACTCTTTTTGTTATGATAATTTTATATTAAAGATATATTATGTATACACTTTTGGAGGATATTATGGATAAAATGAAAATCATGAATCTATTCTGCAACCACATGGAGTGTCCCCTGGGAATCGCCGAGGGAGAAGCGCCCCGGCTCTCATGGACAACGGAGGCTCCCCCGGAAAGCAGACTCCGCTGCAGGGTTATGGTTTCCTTGTCCCCGGATTTTTCAGATCCGCTGTTTGACACGGGAAAGGACGGAAAGCCTGACAGCATCTGTCTGCCCCTTCCCATAAAGCTCCTTCCCCGCACCCGTTATTACTGGCGTGTTTCTGCGGCGGATCAGAAGGGCAATACTGCAGACGCCTGTTCCTGGTTTGAAACAGCAAAGCTTGCAGAGCCTTGGAGCGCAGACTGGATTTCTCCCTACTTTGACCCCTCCTGGCACCCTGTCCTTTTTAAGGATATTTTTCTTCCCGCCCCGGCGGTGCGGGCCCGGGCCTATATCTGCGGTCTTGGGCTTTACGAGCTTTTCATCAATAAAGACCGCTGCCACGAGGACGTCCTTTCGCCGGGATTATGTGCCTACGACAAATGGCTCCCCTATCAAACCCACGATATCACCGGTTTTCTAAAGCCCGGAGCCAACCGGATTTGTATTTCACTCGGAAACGGCTGGTACAAAGGCCGCTATGGCCTCACCAGGGACAAGGAATTCCGCTATGGAGAAACTTTCGCCTGTATCTGTGAGCTGCATGTGCAGTGCGCTGATGGCTCACTGCTGCGCTTTGGCACCGACACCTCCTGGAGCGCCGCAAGAAGTCCCATTCTTTCCTCCAGCATTTTTGATGGAGAAATACGGGACGATACCCTTTCCCGTGACACTGTTTACCCCGTCAGGCGCGTTTCCATAAGCAAGTCCCTGCTGGAGCCCCGCCGCAGTCCGGCCGCCTTTGTCATGGAAAAAAGAACGCCTTTGCGGCTGCTTAAGACCCCTGCGGGAGAAATGGTTCTGGACATGGGCCAGAACATGACCGGCTGGCTGGAATTCAAATGTTCTGCCCCCAAGGGCTTTAAGCTGCATCTGCAATTCGGAGAGGTACTTCAGGACGGTAATTTTTACAGAGACAACCTGCGCACCGCAAAGGCTGAATACCGCTATATCAGCGACGGGGTTCCCAAGGTTGTCCGTCCAGCTTTCACCTTTTATGGCTTTCGCTATGTAAGGCTTACTTCATGGTATCAGACTTTAGAAGAAATCTGTCTGGAAGATTTTGCCGGGCTGGTGCTGTATTCCGGCCTCCGGACCACAGGCAGCTTCAAATCAGGAAATGCTCTGGTAAATAAGCTGTTTGAAAATACCATGTGGGGACAAAAGGGAAACTTTCTGGACGTGCCCACCGACTGTCCACAACGGGACGAGCGGATGGGATGGACGGGAGATGCGCAGGTATTTTTCGGTACAGCCGCCTACAACATGGATGTCAGCGCTTTTTTTGATAAATACTGCTATGACCTTATGAAGGAGCAGAATGCTCTGGACGGCGATGTGCCCGTAGTCATCCCAAAGCACAACGTGATCCAGACCGGCTCCTGCGCCTGGGGCGACGCTGCCGTAATGATCCCTTGGAACCATTACGTCAGATATGGTGATATAGAATTCCTAAAACGCCAGTACCCCAGCATGAAGGCCTGGGTAAATCATATCTACAGGCACGACCAGGAGACCGGAGCTTCCCGCCTGTGGCAGGGCTCCTTTCACTATTGCGACTGGCTCTCTCTGGACGGCGAGGATCCTATCGGAAACCGATTTGGCGGCACGGAGCGCACTTATCTGGCCAGCTGCTATTATCGCCATAGCACAAGTCTGTTGACAAAGGCCGCACAGGCTCTGGGATATCAGGAAGACGCTTTCTTTTACAGGCAGCTCTCAGAGCAGGTGCGTGACGCAATTATAGAGGAGTACATCACCAAAACAGGACGGCTGGCCCTGACCACACAGACTGCATATGTTTTGGCTCTGATGTTTGACATTATACCCGAAAAATGGCGCGAAAAAACAGCATATGCCCTTCGCCTGAAGCTGAAAGAATCCAAGTATCATCTCCGCACCGGCTTCCTGGGCACTCCTTACCTGTGCCGGGCGCTCTCCGAAAACGGAAGCAATGATATTTCCTATTATCTGCTTCTGCAGGAGGATTTCCCCAGCTGGCTGTATGAAGTAAAAATGGGAGCTACCACTATATGGGAACGCTGGAATTCCATCCTGCCGGACGGCCGCATCAGCGACACAGGCATGAATTCCCTGAACCACTATTCCTATGGCTCTATTGTGGAATGGATGTACCGCAATGCCGCCGGCATCCAGCCCCTGGAGGACTTCCCGGGATTCCGCCGCTTTCTCCTGCGTCCCCAGCCCCACCCTCTGTTAGGCAGCCTTGATGTCTCCTTCCAGTCTCCTGTGGGTCTGATCAAAAGCGCCTGGAAATATGAAGAGGATGGTACGCTGTCCTTCCGCTTTCATATTCCCCATGGAGCCTCCGCACGGCTTGTCCTCCCTTTCTGTGCAGATGCGCCCGCCTGTCTGGAAGCCGGCGATTATTCCTTTACCGCAGACAGGAAATATTTGGAGCAGTCCCCTTATGATCTGGACACTCCCATCAGCCGACTGCTGGCAGATCCGAAAGCTGCAAAGGCCCTTGACAAAGAGCTGCCCTCGCTGAGCCGCATGATGCTGTTTCCCATGATGTCAGGCGAGCGGTCCCTGCGCGACTTTATGAAGGAGAAGTTTTTTACCCTGACGCCAGAGCAGGAGGAGGCCCTGTGCCGTAGTCTGAATGCACAGCTCAGCCTTGATATATAATATAGAAAGAAAGTACGCAAGTTAATACGCAAGTAAACGGAGACAACCGCATCAAGTCCATCCACTCCTCCCTTAAAACTGAAGCAAATTCCCTCTCTGGTATCAGAACCTGGGCGTAATAACCAAAATAAGGGTGACTAGCTACTGCTTCGGAACCCGTTTTTGGTTATTACGACCAGGTTCGCGACCTTGTCAGTGAGTTTCGCAATCATCTAATACCAGCAGAGAGAAAGGAGACACATATATACTGGGGCATGACCACCTTTCGGTGCGCCATGCCCCATCCTATCCATTTCCTTATCAATTTATGGTTCAAAACCCAGCGCCGTCGCTACAATGTACGCAACCAGTACCGGAACAATATACAGCAAAATCTGCAAAGGGTTCTTTCCTAAGTCATACTCCGAAAAGACCTTGGCTGGAGAGTTGAGGTAGTACAGCGTAATCGTGAGCGGCGGCTTTACACTGGTGGATGTGACCTGCTTGGTACGGCGCTTTCCATTTACTGTGTATTCGTAATTGGCAATATAAATTCGGTTTGTCCTTGTGCCCTCTGGTTCCCTGTCTCGAAATCGCAAACTCGTTCTTGTAGCAGTCAGCACATGACCTCTTTGTTTTGCAAGCGCAAGTTTCCTGTCTGCTCCGGCAAAGAGTATCCCTTTCTTGCAAAGGATTATCTCTGCGACAAATGTTGCAATCCCAGCGGCCACACCGCACCAAAGCGCCAGTCCATATCCTGCCAGAGCACTGAATGCCTCCGTCAGCGTCATCCTATCTTCCATAAACTCTCCTCCATGAACTCTTTTTAAGAAATATGATACCTATAGATTTACAACAAAGGAAGTAACTAAATCTATTTTAAGTATAGCACATGCCAAGTGTTATTAAAAGATGCTGCTGCTTCATGTCATGGAATACGATGTTCCTTATACAAGCAAGGCACTTATGGAAAAACTGGATTTAGCGGGTGCTGATCACGGCCAGCACAATACCAGGCTTGTTTCCCTATTCCAGCTCCTCATAAGAGCCAACATAAAAATGAGAAACCTTTTCCTTCCCCTCTTCCTCCTGCAGCGTAATCTGTCCGTTCGCCTGATAGGTTTTGCCGCCTGCATCGCTTTTCAGAACAGCCTCAAAGGTATATACCTTATTTTCCTGATCATATACAGAAAAGGATACCGATTCCACGGTGATCTTCTCTCCTTTTTCTTCTGCCAGCCTGTCGTATTTAAACGGCTCTCTGTTGGCAGCCATCTGTTCCAGGCATTCTTGTGTGGCAGCTTCAGAAAAGTCCTGATAATATTCTTCAGCCCAGTCTGCTTCCTGGCTCATGGCGCTGTAACGGTTTTGATAATCCGAGGTAAAAAACATTTCCACAAAGGCTTCCCTCACGTCCCTTGCCTCAGCCCTTTCTTCACTGCCGCAGGCCGTAAGCAGAAACGCCGCAAGCAAAAACAGTGCACACATTCTTTTTCCCATAATCTTCCCTCCTTACAGCTTCTTCAGATAGTTGCCGTCCACACTGACGCCTTCATTCACCACTATAAACGCCTGCTCGTCATACTTATGGACAATGGCCCGGAGACGGTTCACCTCATATTTGGAAAGCATCACGTACAAAACATGAGACTTCTCGTGGGTATAGGCTCCCAAAGCGTCCCATTTGGTGATGCCTCTCCCCAATTCCTCAAACACCTCCCGCTCCAGCTGGGCAGTATCCGCCTTGGTGATAATATTGACCTCCACGTTGATATTCTGGATATGCACCCGGTCCATTGCCACAGAATACACCGCTGCAAAAATAACAGAATATACAACAATTCCCACATCAAACAGAAAAAAGCAGGCCCCGTACAGCACAAGATTGACCAAAAGGCCCAGTCGTCCCACGCTGAAATCCCGTTTTCTCTTGATCAGCAAAACACCAATCACATCCATTCCGCCGCCGGAGGACCCCATGCGCAGAATGATTCCCACTCCTGCGCCTGACACAATGCCTCCCACCACGCAGGCGGCCATGGTATCCTGCACAAGGGCTGCCGCTGGGATCAGTGACAAAAAGAATGTGGACGCAGTCACCGTGGCCAGGGTCTTAAAGAAAAATTTTCTTCCCAGCCGTTTGTAGGCCAATAAAAAAATAGGAATATTTACCACATAATAGATAATTCCCGCTATATCCACCTGGCCAAAATCCAAGTGCAGGTATTCCATCAGCAAGGTACGGATTACCTGACAGATACCCATCACGCCGCCGGTATAAAGCCCGGCAGGCACTGCAAACAGGTTGATGCCTGCCGCATAGAGAAAAGCCCCCAGGAAGCTGCCAAGGACCTTTCGGCCCTCCTCTGTAAGCTCCTGGGTTGTGCTTTGCCTGCTTTCACTTTTTTCATTCTTTTCGTGGCCGCTCATAGATATCCCTTCCCCTCATCCGCATCCTACAGCGCCTGTTCCACCTGACTGCGCAGCTCCTGGGCCGGCATTGCTCCCATAACGGTTTTGGCGGGCTGTCCATTCTTAAACACAATAAAGGTGGGAATGCTGGCCACACGATATTTCTGGGCAATGGGAAGGTTCTCATCAATATTGCATTTCCCCACCCTGCACCTGCCTGCAAGCTCCTTCGCCAGCGCCTCCACTACAGGCGCCATCATCTTACAGGGATTGCACCAATCCGCATAAAAATCCACCAGAACAGGCAGTTCTGATTTCAATACCTCTTGTTCAAAATTCGCAGTTGTAAATGTGTATTCCATAGTCTCCTCCTTATTCTCATCTATAAATAATATATTTACAGATGGCGTTTCCCATAGCGGAAAATCTTTCCTCATACTCCGTCATCACGTTTCCCTGCATAAGGGCCTCGTCCCGGTGCAGGTCGTAGGTAATCGCCTGGGCTTTCCATCCTGCGGGTTCAAGCTCCTCCACCGCAAAATCGAATAAGTCCCGATTATCTGTTTTAAATTCCAGGCGGCCTTCTCGTTTTAAAATCACATCATAACGCCCCAGGAATTCACGGGAAGGCAGGCGGCGTTTTGCATGACGGTCCTTGGGCCAGGGATCGGAAAAATTCAGATAGATTCTGTCCACCTCTCCGGGGCCGAATACCTTGGCAATGTCCTCCGCATCCATCCGTATAAATTTCAGGTTGGGGAGCTCCTCCTCTTCCATTTTTTGAATGGCCCGGAGCAATACGCTGGAATATTTTTCTATTCCAACAAAATTGATGTCCGGATGCTCCTTAGCCATAGTATGAATAAATCTGCCCTTTCCCATACCTATTTCAATATAAATGGGATTGGAATTGCCAAACAGAGCATGCCAGGTGCCGGGACACTTTTCAAGCACGGCCTCCTTCACCACATAAGGGCTTTGGGCAATCACCTCTCTAGAACCGGTAATATTACGTAATCTCATAATGCTTCTCCTTCACACTTACCAATGTACTTTATCCGGAAGATATTGTCAATTATGAACGATATTTCCATATATATTTTTACTTTGGTTTTCCCTGAAAATGGTGTATGATAATCTACAGACCAAAGAATGTTGATTTTACAGTTTCCGGAAGGATTTGTTCATGAAAATAAAACGCAGCAATTTTTTTCTCATCATAAAACGATCTCTCCTCTGCTTTCTTGCCGCAGGTCTTTTTTTTGCACAAAGCCTGCCGGCCTTTGCCGAGGATGAAATAGAGGCGCGCCTTGCCGCCCAGCGGGCTATGGAGGTACAGTCCAATACCGTTGAAAACTGGCCCACGGGCCCCACCGTCAGCGCAGAGTCCGCCATTCTCATAGAGGCGGGCACCGGGGCGGTTTTATACGCCAAAAATATACACGAGAAAGAGTATCCCGCCAGCACCACCAAAATTCTCACTACGCTGATTGCGGCAGAGGAATGCAGCTTGGATGAAATTGTGACCTTTTCTCACAACGCCGTATTCAGCATTGACAGAAGCAGCAACCATATCGCAATCGACGAGGGCGAAGAGCTGACCATGGAGCAGTGCCTCAACGCCATCCTGATCCGTTCCGCCAATGAGGTTTCCAATGCAGTGGCAGAGCACATCAGCGGCACCACAGAGGCCTTTGCCCAAAAAATGAATGAAAGAGCCAGGGAGCTGGGCTGTGTGGATTCCAATTTTGTAAACCCCAACGGCCTGCCCGATGAAAACCACTACACCAGCGCCTATGATCTGGCCCAGATCGGCCGGGCCTTTTTCGACAATGAGATGCTTTGCAATATTTCCACCACTACCATGCTCCGCATCCCTCCTTCAGACAAGCAGCCGGACAACATCGTGGAGTCCAGCTCCAACGAAATGCTTCAGGGAGGGGAATATGCCTATGAGGATCTGGTGGGGGCAAAGACAGGCTTCACCTCCGTGGCCAGAAGCTGTCTGGTGTCTTGCGCAGAACGAAATGGTCTGAAGCTGATCTGTGTGGTTTTAAAGGATGAAAGCCCCTTGCAGTACGAGGATACCATTTCTTTGTTTGAGTACGGCTTCAGCAACTTTGAAAAAGTGAACATTTCACAGACAGAAACAAAGTACAGCATTGATGACGCCGGATTTTTTTACAGTGAAAATGATATTTTCGGCAGCTCCCAGCCTCTGCTTACCCTGAATCAGGATGATTATATCGTCCTTCCCAAGACGGCAGACTTTGAGGATACGGTTTCCTCCATTTCCTATGAAACGCAGGAGGAAAATCAGGCTGCTGTGATTACCTATACCTACCACGATGTTTTTATCGGCTCTGCCTCCCTGGATTTTGCTGCCGTGCAGGAAGATACCTATTCCTTTGAAGGCAATACTCAGTCCGCCGAAGGAGAGGATTCCCAGCAGACCTCCTTTGTTTTCATCAACATTATAAAGGTCATCCTGGGAATTGCAGGCTTAGCAGCCCTCATTTTCCTTCTGCTGTTTTTGCGGTCCTTTTTTAAAAATTATCATTTTTCCCACAGAAACACTCGCTTTGCCTGGCGGCGCAGCAAGAAAAAACACCGCAGGCGTCCCCAGAATGTAAACAAGAGCCTTCAGAAAAGGAGACAGGCTCAAATCCGGGATGCCAAGCGGCGCAGCAAAAAAAGACATCCTATCAAATTCAGGGATTATGACTAATGCCATAATCCCTGAATTTAGTTTTCGGCAAAATAACTATCTATTTCTTTTTACCATTCTTCAAGCTTTCCCCTCTCCCTTATGCCTGTGCTTGCGCCGCAGCTCTCTAATGTGATCTCTCCGAAGCGCTATGGCGTCCGCCTCTTCCTTTGTAATAAACTTTGTGGTTTTCACAGCATAATATTTTCCCTCATCCGTTTTCCGCACTCTGATTTTCCCCTTCAGGTATCCGTGCTTTTCACAATAGGCAACACAATAATAATGTCTGCCGTTAGCCGAAAACCATTTCAGCTTTTTCCGAAGATTCCTGTGGCAGAGATAACATTTGCTGGAGCTGACCTCCCTGTCGGCCATCATCTCCTCCCTGTCGTCAAACTGCCGGGAAATATACTTCATATAGGTGTCAAACTGCGTCTTAATCTCCTGCTTGCGGTCCCTTGGAGGATTGAACACATCATAAGACACATTGCGCAAAAGTTCAGGACTTTTTGCCGCCAGCACAGAGAAAATTTTTGCCGTATAATAAGCGTCGCTGAACGCCCGGTGAAAGGGGATATCCTTCTCAATCTGCAGGTAATCGATGGCATATTCCAGAGAACGCTTCGTCTTTCTGTCCTCATAGGCAATTCCAAACAGCTTCTGCACATCCAAAAAGTCAATAGGGCCATCCGACAATGGGGCCATATTATAAAATTTCATATTGCGCTGCAGCTCAGTCAAATCCTGCACGCCCCAAGTGCAGAAAAGATAAGGCTGCTCTCCACACCATTTCAGGAATGCCTCCACCACCTGAAAAAAGGGCTTTCCTCTGTTCAGCTCCTCCATTTCCATGTGCATCAGCTGTCCCGTAACCTCATTCAGCTCGTGATATACCTGGGGTTTAATCAGTTCATTAAACTGATTGATCATGGCATAGCCGTCATTTAATTGAATGGCGCCGATTTCAATGATTTCAAAGGGCAGCCTTTGTGCCTCTGCCTCCTGTCCCGTACTGCTTTGGTTCCACTCCAAATCCATCACAATATAGTTCATCTATTTACCCTCTATTCTTCTGCCTCTGCTACAAGTATAACACGAGCTGCCCCATCCTCCAACGGGAATTTCCCCATCACGCACAAAACGGCAGAACGCCCATCTTTCCTTAAAAATGGGGTTCTGCCGTTTTATCATTCAAATAAATGCTCCACCCAGGTATGCGCAAGGTCGATCCATGAGGTACATTCCTCCTGAATGCCACGCCCATCGTTTGTCTGCGTCAGGCGGTTAGCCAGCGCAAGTCCATGCTCGCCTCTGGGATACATATGAAACTCCGTTGGAATTCCCGCCTTTCTCAAAGCGCTTACCAGCAGCAGAGAATTTTCCACCGGTACGGACTGATCTGTGTAGGTATGCCAGATAAAAGCCGGAGGCGTCTTGTCATTCACCTGTTTTTCCAGAGAAAGCTTCTCTCCAAGCTCTTCCTGCCTGTCCCCCAGAAGGCTTTCAAAGGAACCTCTGTGGGCAAATTCTCCGGAGGTGATCACCGGATAGCTTAAAATCATGCCGTTGGGACGAAGCAGTTCATGGTCTGCCTCCCCCAGGCCGATGCCCTCGGCCACAAAATCCTCATCCCAAAACATGCCCAGGCTGGCCGCCAGATGTCCGCCTGCAGAGCTGCCCTGAACAATAATTTTTCCCGAGTCCACATGCCACTGCTCTGCATTGTTTCGAATCATCGCCATGGCCGATGCCAGTTCCAGCAAAGAGGTGGGAAATACTGCAGGCGCACAGGAATACCGAAGCACTGCGGCGTGATATCCCATTGCCAGAAATTTTAAGGCAACAGGCTCTGCTTCCCTGTCGGAGGTTCTGGTATATCCCCCTCCCGGACAGATCAAAATCAGAGGCCTTTCCCGGATCGCCATAGCATCCGAATCCTCCTGAATATACGTAATAAGTCTTGCATAGGGCAGCGACCCTTGTACCTGAATCTCAAATGTGTTATGAAGCATAGCTGTCTCTCCTTCCTGTTTTATATCAATGATAGGTAATTGCGAAACTCGCTCTCTGGTATCAGAAGCTGGGCGTAATAACCAAAATAAGGGTGACTAGCCACTGCTTCGGAACCCGTTTTTGGTTATTATGACCAGATTCGTGACTTTGTCAGTGAGTTTCGCAAACGCCTATTATATCAATAAGCTCTTCCCCAGTAAACCATTTTCTTTGCCGGCCTTCCGCAGCAGACGCAGGTGTCGGCGATGTGCTCCTGCTCAAAAGGCATACAGCGGCTGGTGACGCTTAACTTCTCTTTGATCTTGTCCTCACACTCCTGATTTCCGCACCACATTGCCTTTACAAAGCCGGATTTCTCGTTAAAGATTTTTTCAAATTCCTCCATATTCGCTGCGCAATAGGTATGAGAATCTCTATGCTCTCTTGCCCTTTCCAGCATTTCTCTCTGTATGGTCTCCAGCATCTGGGCCGTCTTTGTCTCCAGCTCATCCAGGGAAACCTCTATTTTCTCTCTGGTATCCCGGCGGCAGATCACACACCTTCCGGCCTCCATATCCTTAGGGCCGATTTCCACCCGGATAGGATACCCCCTCATCTCCGCTTCCGCAAATTTCCAGCCCGGGGTTTTCTCAGAGTCGTCAACCTTTACCCGGAAGCTTCCCTTCAGACGGTCTCGTAATTCATATGCCTTGTCCAGCACGCCCTCCTTTTTCTGCTGAATGGGAATAATACATACCTGTATGGGCGCAACTCTGGGAGGCAGCACAAGGCCCTCGTTGTCCCCATGCACCATGATCAAAGCGCCCAGCAGTCTGGTGGACATTCCCCAGGAGGTTTGATGCACATACTTTAACGTATTGTCCTTGTCTGCAAACTGAATGCCAAATGCCCTGGCAAAGCCGTCCCCGAAGTTGTGGCTGGTGCCGGACTGCAGTGCCTTCCCGTCGTGCATCAGCGCTTCTATGGTGTAGGTCGAAACTGCTCCCGCAAACTTCTCCTTATCGGTCTTTTGTCCCTTGATCACAGGGATTGCCAGCACCTCCTCGCAAAATTGCGCGTAGATGTTCAGCATCTTAAGCGTCCTCTCCTGTGCCTCTTCTCCGGTGGCATGAGCCGTATGGCCCTCCTGCCAGAGAAACTCACGGGAGCGCAGAAACGGTCTGGTCTCCTTTTCCCAGCGCACCACCGAGCACCACTGATTATAAACCCTGGGAAGATCTCGATAGGATTGAATATCATTTTTGTAAAAATCACAGAAAAGAGTTTCCGAGGTGGGGCGCACGCAAAGCCGCTCCTGCAGCTTGTTCATTCCTCCGTGGGTGACCCAGGCCACCTCCGGTGCAAAGCCCTCCACATGATCCTTCTCCTTTTGCAGGAGGGACTCGGGAATAAACATGGGCAGATACACATTTTCTACACCAGCCTCTTTAAATCTTTCGTCCAGCTGCTTCTGAATCAGCTCCCAGATCGCGTAGCCTGCAGGCTTAATCACCATACAGCCCTTTACGCTGGTATACCCCACCAGCTCCGCTTTTTTAACCACATCCGTGTACCACTGGGCGAAATCCACATCCATGGAAGTGATCGCCTCAACCATCTTCTTTTCTGCCATCTTTTTTCTCCTCTCTTTTTTAGCCCCAAATAGGCATTTGCAAAACTCGCTGGCAAAGTCACGAACCTGGTCATAATAACCAAAAACGGGTTCCGAAGCAGTAGCTAGTCACCCTTATTTTGGTTATTACGCCCAGTTTCTGATACCAGGGGCGAGTTTCGCAATTACCTATTAGTCCCAAAGGGTGTCCTCCTGCTCATGCTGGCATGGCAGGCGCCTGTTCGGCTTTCAGGCTCTGCTCATTCGCGAAAAAAACAGCCTCCAGTCCCTGAAAGGGACCGAAGGCTCGGCGGTACCACCCTAATTGATGCAGACTGCATCCGGCTTTTCGCCGTTAACGCCGGCTTACGCTGCATTTTCATACAGGACTCCAAGGCAGGTTCCGGACCCTCCGCTTAAAGACCTCTCAGCCGCATTTTCCATGCCACGTCTTCTCTCTGGGAAGCTTCCCGTCCGTACTAACCCTCTTCACAGTCTTTTCATTATGTATGTGATTGTAGTGCATGGCACCGGTTTTGTCAAGCTTCATCTCTGCCCCGGTATCCGCCTTGTTTTATAACAGGGCCACCTGCAGCACCGACAAAAATAGATTCAGCAGCCATATTCCTGCGCTCAGCGCAATTCCCACAATGCAGCAGATTTTCCCGGCCTTCGCCATGTCTGCCTTGCTGGAGGACTGCCCCATCCTAGCCCTGGAAAAGCCAATACAGGAGAGAATGATTCCAGCCAGGGGAATAAAGAGGCCGATCACGATAGATAAAATGCCCAATATCAGAGCAGTCTGCGCCGCCTTGTAGTGATCTACGGTTTTTACCGGAATCACGTTTGGCATGGGACCGTTCTGGAAAGGCGCCTGACCTCCCTGGGCAGCCGCCTCCTGAGCCTGCTCTCCTCCTTGCGCCTGATTTCCTGCAGAAACAGGCTGCTGGGGAAGGGGCTGCTGCAAAACGCTCAAAAGCTCCATGATATTGGCCTTATATGGCTTTTTCATAAGACAGCCCACAAAGCCGTCCAAATCCATTTCTCCGCCGAAGCTTCCCCTAAGCCATGCCTCCAGATGAAACATTCCGTTTCCGTAAGACCACTTTAAATATTTGTAGCCCTCCATCACCCCATCTCCCGCCTTGTATGCGGGTTCCCCTTTCCAGTCGGACATAACAAAACCATTTTTCTGCAAATAATCATTCATAATAAAATACACAAAATCGTCCGGCTTATTTAACGCCAGATCCTGTACAAATCTCGCCATACCTCACCTCATTCCTGCGCATTTTTCTGCGCATCATTAATTTTGTTTAAAACAAACTCCCTTTTCAATTCCAGCAGGTTTTTCAGCTGCATCAAAATATAAAACAAAATAGCTCTGGCCTCAAATTCCTCTCTGCTTTCGGGCAGCTTCTGCCCCTTCATCTCAAGCAGCAGCTCATCCAGACTGTCAATCAGTCCTTCCACTGTGTTTTCCTTGTGATAGTCCCGCTCAATCTCTCCTATCAGCTCCGCCACCTGCCTTGCCTGTTTTGGCAGATAAGCAATGGCTTTGATATTGGCATATATCTCTTTCAGCAGAACACTCTGCTGTTCGCGCATCCGGATGTAATCCAGCTCAGAGCTGTCTCTGTCAAATAACGCATTGTTATAATTGGACGCTGCGCAGAGCTTTGCCTTCTCCAGCGCCTTCTCCAGCTTTTCAAAGCAGTCCCCGTCATAAGCGCTTTTGTCCTCCTTGGGAAGCCATAAAGACATGCGGTGCAGAATTCCCTTGATCTGCCCATCCACTTCATCCGCCAGACGTGCAAATTCTCCCTCCTTTCTGTGAAGATGCAGATTCACCAAAATGCCCATCGCTGCGCCGATTACAAACAGAAGGACCTCGTTGCAAAGCATTGCCGGCGCCATGGACCTCTCTCCCAGAAAATGGGTGATCAATACAGAATCCATGGCAATGGCCTCTCCCCAGCCAAGACACAGGCATAGAAAGGCAAACAGCAGCAGATAAACTGCAAAAGCCCACAGCGTGTAGTCAAGCAATGCAAAGCACACCGCCGAAAGCGCCAGGGCACACAAGAAAGCAAGCCCTCTGTTAACTGCGCTTTTTAAGGTTTCCCGCTTGGTATTACGGATGCTCAAAACCGTAATAATGCCTGCCGTAGCGGAATATTTCAGTCCGAGCTCTCCTGCAAGCCCGATGGATATCACTGCTGCAGCAGCTATTTTCAAGCTGGCGGTTATCTGGGGCTTCCAGTTAATCTGCTTCCTCTTCCAAAACATCAAAAGCCTCCCCTCTGGCCCACGGACTTCCCACATCACAGCGTCCGTGATGGTAACTGCGGGAAATCACTTCTCCCGCCCCTTCCACCACCTCCAGCTTCAGTCTGCTCCCCTCAGCAGCCGCATAGCCGTCCAGCAGGGCGATCAAGGCATCCACATCCTGTGTGCTGATCTCTTCCTTTTCCCTCATATTTCTCCTCGTTTCTGCACCGCCCTCTCCATATGCCAGGTTTGCGGCGGCAGCACTGACACAAACCCTTGGCTTCTTTCTCTACTATAATATATTCCCCAAAAAACTTCAACGACAACCTCGGATAAAGAATAGCAAAACATAAAGCAATGCTACGGCGGTCAGAAACCTATCAAACATTAAGTGCCACACTCCGAGGGCTGAGTTTTTAGCACATCGAGTATGGCATGTCCGTTGTTAGAAAAGCCAACGCAATTAAACACTAAAGAAGTAACTACAAAATAATCAAATACTATCTTGATAAATTTCCATCTATCAATCACTGCTCCTACAATAAGATGCACCAGATCCGCGGCTGGTGGCTGATTAGATAGATAGGATGGATTTGCTGTCAGAATAAAGGTCGAAAATCAAGTTTTTTCTGAGTTTCTTCATACTGCGTTGACATTATACTCCTTTAGGAGTATAATGGATATGAAAAAGGAGATGATATGCCCATGATCAAAGAAATCTATCACGGTTCCTCAAATATCATTGAGAAGCCTTTATTTGGATACGGTAAGCCTTACAACGATTATGGTCTCGGCTTTTATTGCACCGACAGCCTTGAGATGGCAAAAGAATGGGGGGTCGGCAAGGATCAGGACGGCTATGCCAACTGCTATGAAATCGAGTGTGACGGTCTGCGGATCCTTGAACTGAATGCGCCTGAATACTGCATCTTGCATTGGCTTACCGTGCTGTTGCAAAACCGTGAGTTTGATGTTCCCTCCGGTCTGGCATTGGAGGCGAAGGAATATCTGCTTGCCAATTTTTCCGTCGATTACGAGAGCTACGACGCGATCATTGGCTATCGCGCCGATGACAGCTATTTTTCGTTTGCACAGGATTTCATAAATGGTACGATTTCATACCGTCAGCTTAACAATGCAATGTATCTTGGCAAGCTCGGTCAGCAGTTTGTTCTTAAGAGTAAGACGGCATTTGATCGAATCAAGTTTGTCGGTAGCGAGGTCGCCGAAAGCAGCGAATGGTACGCAAAAAAAATGCTGCGCGACAAGACCGCTCGCCGCGAGTATTTCAGCGTGGAGCGAAATCGCCGTCAACGCGGCGATTTATATATCACACAAATTTTGGATGAGGAGATGATGCCTGATGATCCGCGCTTACGATAAGGTTTATCTTGGCAAAGCCCGCACTGCCCTTGGTCGTATGCTGGACTTTGCGGTGTATGATCTCAAATACGATATTGCTGAATTTTTCGATCTGTTCATCAAGTCCGGCGTTGCGAAACGCTTTGAAACCGGCGATTTCACTGTTATTGTTGGTATGTCCGGTGTGGAGCTTGCTTATGAGGTGCTTGAGCAATCCGGCGTGGAAACCGAACGCATCAAACCGAACTACACCGCCTCACGAAGCGAGGAATTTTGGACGGGCTGGGCATTAGCATATTATCAGTGGGAAACATCCATGAGCTTTGCGGAGATCGTGCGGTATGTTCCCATCAAAGACATGGTGGCTCTTTACCAGCCCTATCATGAAATGGATATTCGTCAGTTCGCCGATAAGGTGAATGCAATGTATAAAGCGGCGAAACCGGAAACAAATCTTAAACTTCTGCGGCAGAAAGCCGGTTTAAGTCAACGCGATCTTGCAGATTTGTCCGGTGTTCCGGTGCGCACTATCCAGCAATACGAGCAACGGCAGAAGAACATCAACAAGGCTCAGGCAGAGTATCTTGTCGTGCTGGCAAAGGTGCTGTGCTGTGCGGTAGGGGACTTGATGGAGAAAACGGAATAGAAAAGATCGCGACCATTCAGCAATATGGATGGTCGCGGCTTTTGTTTATTCATCTTCAATTACAACATCATATTTTCGTATTTTCTTAGACTTGTCCGTTTCAAACGGTTCTCCGATTACTTTGATTTCATCGCCCTCATCCTGATACGGTTCTTGATAATAATGATCAAGATCAAGACTTTCATTTTGATACAGCGCAATGCCGCACTTGTCAAATATTTTATTCAGTGTACCGTTTATGACAAGCTTGTCATAATCATTATTATGACAAGCAAATTCTTATGACAAGTTGCCCTGGCGGATATACAGTTTTGCTGAAATATCCGCCCGAACAACTTTCCATAATTAATGCATCAATCCATTAAGCCAATCCAGAAGAGATTTGT
>DXGH01000028.1 GCA_019114005.1 Candidatus Acetatifactor stercoripullorum | reverse complement strand
ATGTAATATTATTGTAAAAAAATCGTAAAAATTAACAAAAATGAGTCGGAAATTGTAGGAAATATATGCAATTCATAAATTGTTATTTCTACTTAGTTGCTTTAAAATGAGCACAAGAAAAGAGGATAACAATTATGGATTACTTGCAGAAAAAACCCATATGGGTAGTGCTCCGGGCAATTGCCGGCTTTTTTTGGGAGAGATTAAAAAGTCTGGGGATTACAAGGCAGAAGCTGCCATCCTGCGCAGCCCTTGTAATCTGTCCGGCAATTACCTTTTACTTGTTTGATTTTTATACCCACAATCCCCTGACGGATATGGATTTCAAAACCCAGCTTTTAAACATTGCCTTTTATGAGCTTACGGCCCTTTTCCTGTTCGGGGTGCTGCGGAGTGTCCGCGCAGCGCTTTTGCTGCAGAGCGGCTTTTTTATGCTGGTGGGTCTGGCCAATTATTATGTGCTGAATTTCCGTTCGGCGCCTATTATGCCCTGGGATATTTTTTCTGTGGGGACGGCTGCCAGTGTAGCGGGAAACTATGATTACAGCCTGGATTTAGAGACTGTGGCGGTTTTGGCGGCATTTGTCCTTTTGATGGCTGTAGAAAGCAGGTTTTCTTTAATGGCTCCCAGACGGCTGTTAAAGAGAGGCGTGTTGATTTTTCTGCCTGTGCTTTTGCTGGGAGGATATGTCCGTCTGCTGCAGTCGGACAGCTTTGTGGCAGATTTCGGACTCTATGACAAGCTGTTCACCCCAACGGTGATGAACCGCAGGGATGGCAATATTGTGGCGTTTCTGATGGAAATGAAGTATATGAATGTGGAGAAGCCCTCCGGCTATTCGGCAAAGGAGACCGGAGAGCGTTATCTGGAAAACACACCGGAGCAGACCACGGCAGCTCTTGAAAATCCGGACAGCATAAACCGTCCCAATATTATTGTGATCATGGATGAGGCCTTTTCTGATCTGGCCGTGCTGGGAGATTTTAGTGTAAATGAGGATTATATGCCCTTTATACATAGTCTGCAGCAGGGAGCGGATAATACTGTCACAGGATATTTGAATGTATCTGTTCTGGGAGGAAATACTGCCAATACGGAGTTTGAATTTCTCACAGGACATTCCATGGCCTTTCTTCCCCAGGGGAGCGTTGCCTATCAGCAGTATGTAAAGAAGGAAACTCCCTCCTTAGCCTCCTACCTAAAGGACCTGGGTTATTCCACTGTGGCCATTCATCCCTATTATGCGGACGGATGGGACAGAGACCGGGTATATCCTTTGCTTGGCTTTGACCGCTTTTTGTCCAGAGATGATTTTTACGGGGCAGAAAAGCTGCGCAGCTATATTTCCGACAGGGCGGATTTTGCAAAGATTATTGAGCTGTATGAGGAAAAGGAAGCCGGAGAGCCGCTCTTTGTGTTTAATGTGACGATGCAGAACCACAGCGGCTACAGCGAGACCTTTGCAAACTTTACGCCCTCGGTAGCTGTGGAGGGCATTGCTTCGGATACGCTGAATATGTATCTTTCCCTGATAAAGGAAACGGACAGCGCGTTTGAGGAGCTGATTGCTTACTTTTCCCAGGTGGAGGAGGACACCATGATTGTGTTTTTTGGCGACCATCAGCCCACCGCCTCTGTGAGCAATCCTATTTTAAGGAGTAACGGCAAGGATCCTGACTCTTTATCAGAGGAGGAAAATCTGTTAAGATATAAGGTGCCTTATGTGATCTGGAGTAATTTTGAGATGGACCAGCAAAGCGGTCTGGAGACCAGCGTTAATTATCTTGCGCTGGATGTGCTGAAAAACTGCGGACTTCCTCTGCCCTCTTATCAAAGCGCCCTAGAGGCGGTCAGGGAGGAATATCCTGTGATCAGTGCACTGCAGATCAGAGATAAGGAAGGAAAGTATCTGACCCTTGAGGAATGCGGTCAGGAAATAAATGATTATCAAAGTCTGGAATATTATCTGTTGTTTGATTACGAGAAGCAGTAAGCGCAGCCCGTATCAACGGAGAAAGAGGAAGAGACGATGAAAGGCATAATGAAGTATTTGTACAGGGACGAAAAAACCAGAAATGCAGCGGCGCTTACGCTGTCCTTTGTGCTGCCGGTAACGGTTATGCTGTGCCTGTTTGTGATCAGAGGCATTTTCCCATTCGGAGACAGAAGCTTTCTCTTCTCCGATATGTATCATCAGTACATGCCCTTTTTCAGTGAGTTTCTTCACAAGATAAAGGCAGGAGAGGGGCTTTCCTATTCCTTCAATGTGGGCATTGGCTCTAATTTTCTTGCCCTTTATGTGTATTATCTGGCAAGTCCGTTAAACTGGCTTGCCTTTCTATTCCCTGAGGCATATCTCATGGAATTTATGAGCTATCTTGTGGTGGTGAAGATCGGCCTGTGCGGACTGACCTCCTTTTGGTATCTGCAGAAGCATTTTCAGACAAAGGACTGGGGCGTGCTCCTTTTTTCCTGCTTTTATGCCATGTCCGGCTTTGTGGCGGCGTATAACTGGAATATCATGTGGCTGGACTGCATTGTGCTTCTGCCCCTTATAGTGCTGGGACTGGAGAAGCTGGTGAAGGAAGGGAAGTGTACCCTGTACTGCGTGAGTCTTGCCCTTTCCATTTTCACCAACTTTTATATTTCCATCATGATCTGTATTTTTCTGGTGCTTTATTTTCTGGCGCTTCTTCTCACAGAAAAAAGAAGCTGGAAGATCATCGGAAATTTTGTGCTGTATTCCCTGCTTGCAGGCGGGATGGCGGCAATTCTTCTGGTGCCGGAGGTGTACGCTCTTTTAGAGACGGATTTTGGGGATATGAATTTCCCGGATACCCTCACCTCCTATTTCTCTGTGCTGGATATGCTGGCCAGACACTGTATGTGTGTCACCACAGAGAGAGGGCTGGAGCACTGGCCCAACCTGTACTGCGGAGTGGCGGTGTTTATGCTGCTTCCCATGTATGCCCTGAATCAAAGGATTTCCATTCGGAAGCGGTTTGCCAATCTGGCTTTGGCAGGAATATTTCTTCTCAGCTTCAGCACGAATATGCTTGATTTTATCTGGCATGGCATGAATTATCCCGATTCCCTTCCTGCCAGACAGTCCTTTATCTATATTCTTCTTGTGCTGACCATGTGCTATGAGGCCTACAAGCGGGTGGATGAAATTGAGGAAAAGCAGATTTTGTATGGTTATCTGGCTGCCGCCGCCTTTCTTTTGTGCTGTGAAAAATTTATTGACAGCGAGGACTTCGACATTGGCATCGAGATATTGACGCTGACCTTTGTGACCATTTATGCGGTGCTTTTGTATCTGCACAGAACCAGAAAGAGCTTTCTGTGGAAGCAGATACTGGCCTTTGCCGCCCTTGTAACCGTGATCGCGGAAAGCAGCATCAATATGGCGAGCACAAGTCTCGGAACCACTGGCAGAACGGCCTATCTGGGACAGCAGGCGGATTATAGAGCGCTTTATCAGTGGACCAGACAGCAGGAGGAGGGCTTTTACCGGCTGGAAAAATTCTCCAGAAAGACTAAGAACGACGGTACGCTTGCTGGATACCCCACGGCGTCGGTGTTTTCCTCCACCATGAATTCTTATGTGATGGATTTGTACAAAAGGCTGGGAATGAGGCACAGCAAGGTGTATTATAGTTTTGACGGAGCTACGCTGTTTTCCTCCGCTCTGCTGAATGTAAAATATATGTTCGGTGAATCGGAAAAATTTGAAAATGAGGCATTTTCCCTGGCAGAGCAAAGCGGCGATATCTTTTTGTATGAGTGCACATATACCCTGCCCTTTGGCTATGTGGCTCCTTCCGGGTATGATCTGCCCGAGGGATTTTCAGGGGACGGCATCCGCCTCCAGAATCAAATGGTAAAGGATTTGGGAATAGAGGAAGATTTGTTTACGGAGGCTGATACGGAAGCTTCCGGAGACAATGTGCGCATTACGGCGAAGGAGTCCGGTATTTATTATGCCATGCTGACGGCCTTTGGCACCAGCAAGGCAGAGCTGATCGGCGGCAGCCTGGAGACCCATACCTTCTCTGACTTAAAGGATGGTTCCATTCTTTATCTGGGATATCTGCAGGAAGGAGACAGCGTCACGCTTACCAATAGAGATGATGAGGATGAGAGCCCCAAAATCTCGGCCCAGGGGTATTTGTGCCACACGGATGTGCTGGAGCAGGCTTTGGAGGTATTGTGCAGGCAGCAGCTTGAATGGGTGGAATACGACAGCCGAAATATCAACGCAGGTCTCTCTCTGAAGGAGGCGGGAAGGCTGATTTTGTCGGTGCCCTATGAGGACGGATGGCGTGTCCGGATCAATGGAAGGGAAGTGGAGCCTGCTTTGTTTGGGGGAACGCTTATGGCTTTTGACCTGGAGGCAGGAGAATATTCTATTTCGCTGTACTATACGCCTGAGGGAACCTGGGCCGGGGTCTGCCTGACGATATTGAGTGTCTGCGTGTTTGGCGCATTGGCCATAAGAGGATATGCAAAGGGCAGAAAAATGAAACATGCAAAACAGGAAAAAGCCTGAAAAATGAGGCATGAGGTGGAGTATGGAGTATGTAGAAAAGAAAAAGACAAGGATTGACGACGTAAAGAGGACATTGATGATCCTGGCAGCTTCCCTGATTATGGCTGTCAACTTAAAAAGCTTTGTGCGGGCGGGGGGACTGATACCGGGCGGCTTTAACGGCCTTACCAGGCTGCTGCAGGAGACGAGCCTTCTCTTTTTTGGGGTGGAGCCTCCTTTCAGTGTAATCAACTTTGTGCTGAACGCGGTGCCTGCCGTCTTGAGCTTTCGATTCATCGGAAAGAAATTTACGGGGTATTCCTGCCTGATGATTGTGCTGTCCAGTATTCTGACGGACGTGGCGCCGGCTTTTTCGGTGACCACGGACATTTTGCTGGTGTCTGTGTTCGGAGGTCTTCTCAACGCAGTGGCTATCAGTATCTGCCTGTTTGCCGGGGGCACCAGCGGAGGGACGGATTTTATCGCTATTTTTCTTTCTGAGAAATTCGGCATTGATTCCTGGAATTATATTTTTGCAGGAAATGTGGTAATTCTTGTGATCGCCGGAATGCTGTTTGGATGGGAAAAGGCTCTGTACTCCATTATTTTTCAGTTTGCCTCCACCCAGGTGCTGCAGACGCTGTACAAGCGTTATCAAAAGCAGACGCTGTTGATTGTGACGCAAAAGCCGGAGGAGGTTTACGAGGCCATTGCGGAGATCACCCATCATGACGCCACCCTGATCAAGGGAGTGGGCTGCTATCGGAAAAAGGAATGTAACATTTTGTATTCTGTGGTGGGCCGGGATGAGGTGCGGAAGGTATTAAACTGCGTCAAGGAAACAGACCCTCTTGCCTTTGTGAATACCATACGGACCGAAGGGCTTGCAGGAAGATTCTACCAAAGACCAAACGATTGACAAAAAAAGTACAGAAGCCCTTGACATTTGAGAAAAAGAAGAGTATGCTGAATTTACTTGAGAAACCAAGGAACAGGAAGAGTAGCCGTTTGAAACAGACACAGAGAGTCTCATGGGGTGGAATTGGGGCATTGGGAAGAGCGGTGAATGGGCCTGGGAGGGCGATTTGAAACCGGAGACGGAAGTAGAGGAGACGTGGCTGCACGTTACAGCAGGACGTGTATGATGGTACACGGCAGAGAGCATTTCCACGAGAGGAGTCCCCAAAAGGAATGGAGAGGGATCCTTGAGAGGAGTGAAGTTAGGTGGCACCGCAGAAGTAGATGATACTCCTGTCCTATCGAAAGAAGATAGGCAGGAGTTTTTTTATTCTTATGAATAAAAATCTGCAAAACATTGGAAATTCAGGAAAGAGAGGTAACAGAACATGGAAAAGAAAATCCCTTACAAAATTTATCTGGAGGAAGAGGAGCTGCCCAGGCAATGGTATAATGTGCGGGCGGATATGAAAAAGAAACCGGCTCCCATTTTGAATCCCGGTACCTTAAAGCCGGTAACCGAAGAGGAGCTGTCCGCTATCTTTTGCCAGGAGCTGGCAAAACAGGAGCTGGATGATACCACGCCTTATTTTGATATCCCCCAGGAAATCCGTGATTTTTACAAAATGTATCGTCCCTCCCCTCTGGTGAGAGCATACTGCCTGGAGGAAAAGCTGGGAACCCCGGCTCATATCTACTACAAATTTGAGGGAAACAATACCTCGGGAAGCCACAAGCTCAATTCCGCTATTGCCCAGGCTTACTATGCGAAGAAGCAGGGACTTAAGGGCGTGACCACGGAGACGGGAGCGGGACAATGGGGAACGGCTCTGTCCATGGCATGCTCCTACCTGGGACTGGACTGCCAGGTTTATATGGTGAAATGCTCCTATGAGCAAAAGCCCTTCCGTCGGGAGGTAATGCGCACCTACGGAGCGAAGGTGACTCCTTCTCCTTCCATGAACACCAATGTGGGAAGAAAAATCAATGAGGAGTTTCCGGGAACCACAGGCTCCCTGGGCTGTGCCATATCTGAAGCCGTAGAGGCGGCCACCACCCAGGAGGGATACCGCTATGTGCTGGGCTCGGTGCTTTCCCAGGTATTGCTGCATCAGTCCATTATCGGTCTGGAGACCAAGGCTGCTTTGGATAAATATGGAGTGAAGGCGGATATGATCATCGGCTGCGCAGGCGGCGGCTCCAATCTGGGCGGCTTGATTTCTCCCTTTGCAGGCCAGATGCTCAGAGGGGAGGCAGACTATCAGATCATCGCTGTGGAACCGGCTTCCTGCCCCAGCCTTACAAGAGGCGTTTACGCTTACGACTTCTGTGATACCGGAAAGGTGTGTCCTCTGGCAAAGATGTATACTTTGGGCTGCGGATTTATCCCTTCCGCCAACCATGCGGGGGGCCTTCGTTATCACGGCATGAGTTCCGTGGTATCGGAGCTGTATGATCAGGGGCTTTTGGAGGCCAGAAGCGTGGAACAGACGGCGGTATTCCAGGCGGCTGAAACCTTTGCGAGAGTGGAGGGCATTCTGCCTGCGCCGGAAAGCAGCCATGCCATCAAGGTGGCCATTGACGAGGCGCTCAAGTGCAAGGAGACCGGAGAGGCGAAAAATATAGTATTTGGTCTTACGGGTACAGGCTATTTCGATATGGTGGCATATCAGAGATATAATGATGGGGAGATGCAGGATTATATTCCCACTGATGAGGAATTGGAGAAGTCCTTTGCCCAGCTGCCCAAGGTAACGGTTTAAAAAATATGCGGATTTCAGCTTACGCTGAGATTCGCATATTTTTTTGGAGACACGCCCACGGCCTTGGTAAAGGCTTTGAAAAAGTTACTGTAATCTGAAAAGCCGCTTCGCTCGAAGGCCTCGAAAACACTGCTTCCCGCATTCAGCTGAGCCTTGGCGATGCTGATGCGGCGGGCGGTGATGTATTTGTTTATGGTGGTGCCCGTTGCAGCCTTGAAAATGCGGCAGATGTAGGAGCTGCTTAGGTAGAAGCGGCCGCAGAGCTGCTCCATGGTGATGGGCTGGGATATATTTTGGTTGATATAAGCCAGGATATCCTCCACCTGATGACTGTACTTATAGCCCGTATGGACCGTCTGGGCGGCGTTGGCGCTGGAGAGCGTGTTGATCATCACAAGCAGCTCCATAAAGGCGGCCTGTTCAATGATGTCATGGGCGAAGCCGTCTGCAGAGGTTATCTTGTTGATATAGTACAGAAAACGTGTCTGCTGCTCCTTGTTCAGAGAAAGCTTGTGCTGGAAATGTTCGTCCCTGTCCGAGAAGCAGTGATCCAGATTGGTCTGGTTTGAGGAAAGCCGTTTTACGTAGTCAGGATGAATGGAAAGCACGATTCTTTCGTGCACGCAGCTGTCAATCTGGGTCAGCTTATGGCTTTCGTATTGATTGATGATAAAAAGATCGCCCGGAGAGATGCTGTAAAAGCGGTTGTCGATCAAAAACTGCTTTCCGCCAAAGATGGAGTAGTAGAGCTCGTAGCAGTCATGGATGTGCATATCCATGGCTTTTTCTTCTTTGTACAGATGGGCGATGGAAAAGGTACGCGTCTCCTTACAGTTTTCAATGGCGGTTTTACAGGAGGAAAGCTCTTGCATAGGATGGTCCTTTCTGTGCGCTCAGATTATGCACCTGGATTTTCTATCATTCAGTATAGCCTCTTTGTTCAAAATTTGCAATATTTACACCAAAATTTGAATAGACCTAGAGAATTTAATCCATTATAATGTAGTTACAACGAAATATCCCAAAGAAAGATAATTTTATATTGGAAATGCTTACTGTTATATGCTATAATGTAAGTGCTTTCATAAGGAATTATCAGTCAATACCGGAAAGACCGGAAATTGGAGAAAGAGAGGCGCAAGGTGGAACTTAGAACAGCAGTATCACCAAGAGATGTGAAGCATTATACCACGCAGCGGCTGAGGGAAGAGTTTCTGATTCAGAATCTCTTTGTGCCGGGAGAGATCAAGCTGGTATACAGCCACATCGACAGAATCATTACAGGCGCGGCGGTGCCCACAAAGCCTATCACCCTGACGGCGGGGGACGAGCTTCGTGCTGAATATTTCTGCCAGAGAAGAGAGCTGGGTGTCATCAACATCGGCGGTGCGGGAACCATCACCGTTGACGGCAGAGTGTACAAGGTAGGGTATAAGGAAGCCATGTACATCGGCATGGGGTCTAAGGAGATTATTTTTGCAAGTGAGGATGCCGGAACCCCCGCAAAATTTTATATGAATTCCGCGCCCGCACATAAGACCTATCCCACGGTTTTGATCAAGCCGGAGGGAACCCCGCAGGAGGGCGTGGTCATTGTAAAGGATGAAAACAAGGTGGAGCTTGGCACGCTGGAGGATGCAAACCACAGAGTAATCTGCAAGTACATACTTCCCGGACAGGTGGAAAGCTGTCAGCTGGAAATGGGCATGACGAAGCTGGAGCCGGGCAGCGTCTGGAATACAATGCCCTGTCACACCCATGACAGACGCATGGAGGTTTATCTGTACTTCGATATTCCCGAGGATGCCTTCGTGATGCACTTTATGGGAGAGCCCGATGAGACCCGCCACATTGTCATGAGAAATGAGGAGGCTGTCATTTCTCCCAGCTGGTCCATTCATTCCGGATGCGGTTCCAGAGCCTATACCTTTATCTGGGGCATGGTGGGAGAAAACCAGGACTTTGACGATATGGACGGCGTGGACAACAAGGATTTGATGTAATCAAAAACATATAAGCATATAAGTAAAGGAGAGAAAAAACATGTCAGAATTCACAAACTTTTCACTGGAAGGCAAGGTTGCGCTGGTTACCGGAGCATCCTACGGAATTGGTTTTGCCATTGCATCCGCATATGCAGAGGCGGGCGCAACCATCTGCTTCAACGATATCAAGCAGGAGCTGGTGGACAAGGGAATGGCTGCCTACGCAGAAAAAGGCATCAAGGCTCACGGCTATGTATGCGACGTTACCGATGAGACTGCTGTGAACAACATGGTTGCCCAGATCGAAAAGGAAGTAGGCGTTATCGATATTCTGGTAAACAATGCGGGCATCATCAAGAGAATCCCTATGACCGAGATGACTGCAGAGCAGTTCAGACAGGTAATCGACGTTGACCTGAACGCTCCCTTTATCGTTTCCAAGGCGGTAATTCCTGCCATGATCAAGAAGGGACACGGAAAGATCATAAACATCTGCTCCATGATGTCAGAGCTTGGCCGTGAGACCGTATCCGCTTATGCGGCTGCAAAGGGCGGCCTTAAGATGCTCACAAGAAATATCTGCTCCGAGTACGGTCAGTACAACATTCAGTGCAACGGCCTTGGGCCCGGTTACATCGAGACTCCTCAGACTGCGCCTCTGCGTGAGATCCAGCCTGACGGCAGCAGACATCCCTTCGATCAGTTCATCTGCGCAAAGACTCCTGCAAACAGATGGCTGAAGGCAGAGGAGCTTACGGGACCTGCAGTGTTCCTTGCTTCCGAGGCTTCCAATGCAGTAAACGGACATATCCTTTACGTGGACGGCGGTATTCTGGCATACATCGGCAAGCAGCCGGAATAATCGCATCTGCCAAAACCGGAAACAGCGGTATTTTGTCAGGCTTGCCCTTGCAGGCACAATAGAATATAATGTAAACAGATCAGTCGCAGAAAGCTGTTTTCGGCGGCTGACTGTTGCGGTATTTGGCAAAAAGCCTGCAGCAGAGGAAAAAGAAACATAAAAAGTCCGGACAAACCGGGCAGAAAGGCATGAAGAATCCATGAAAATCGCATTGATCAACGAAAACAGTCAGGCAGCAAAAAATGAAATGATCTGTGCCACTCTGAAAAAAGTAGTGGAGCCCATGGGACATGAGGTATTCAACTATGGCATGTGCGGCGCAGAGGACCCCGATTCCCTGACCTATGTGCAGAACGGCATTCTTGCGGCAGTTCTCTTAAACTCCGGCGCAGCGGATTATGTGATCACAGGCTGCGGCACCGGCGAGGGCGCCATGCTGGCCTGCAATTCCTTCCCCAAGGTGCTCTGCGGACATATTGAGTCGCCTTTGGACGCTTACCTGTTTTCCCAGGTAAACGATGGAAACTGTGTAGCCCTTCCCTTTGCCGAGAATTTTGGCTGGGGCGGCGAGCTGAACCTGCAGTATATTTTTGAAAAGCTGTTCTGCGCTCCCGGAGGCGGCGGTTATCCTCCTGAGAGAGTGGAGCCTGAGCAGAGGAACAAGAAAATTCTGGATAAGGTGAAGGAAGTAACCCATACGGATATGGTGACTATCCTGAAAAATCTGGACAGAGAGCTGGTAAAGGGAGCCCTTTCGGGAGCGCCTTTTAAAGAGTACTTCTTTGCAAACTGCAAATGCGACAAAATAGCGGAATGCGTGAAGGAAATATTGGCATAGCCAGCCTTTTTACAAGAGAATCCGCCAATGTGTGTGCGGCGCCTGCGGATTCTGAATAGGTAACCGCACAGAAATGAGGGTAAAATGAACGCAGTATTAGAGCAAATCAGTAAAATCGGTATTGTGCCTGTGGTAAAGATCGACAGGGCAGAGGATGCGCTTCCTCTGGCAAAAGCGCTCTGCGCAGGAGGACTTCCCTGTGCTGAGGTAACCTTCCGTACCTCTGCGGCGGCTGAGGCTATCAAGATCATGACGGAAAACTTCCCCAATATGTGCGTAGGCGCGGGAACCGTTCTGAACGCTGAGCAGGTGGATGCGGCTGTGGAAGCCGGAGCAAAGTTTATCGTAAGTCCCGGATTAAATCCCAGAACCGTAAAATATTGTATCGACAAGAATATTCCCATCACACCCGGTACCTCAAGCCCCAGCGATATCGAGCAGGCTATCGAGCTTGGACTTGACGTAGTAAAATTCTTCCCGGCAGAGCAGTCCGGCGGCCTGGCAAAGATCAAGGCTATGGCTGCACCCTATGTGAATATGAAATTTATGCCTACCGGCGGCGTCAATGCAAAGAATCTGACCTCTTACCTGGATTTCCCCAAGATCATCGCCTGCGGCGGCTCCTGGATGGTTCCCGGAGACCTGATCAATGCCGGAGAGTGGGATAAGATCGAGCAGCTCACCAGAGAAGCGGTACAGACCATGCTCGGCTTTGAGCTGGCACATGTGGGCGTGAACGCAGAGAATGAGGAGGAGGCTTTGAAGGCGGCTAACCGTTTTGCATTTATTTTCGGTATGCCTGCAAAGGCTGGCAACAGCTCCGTATTCGCCGGTACAGCCCTTGAGGTGATGAAGTCCCCTTATCTTGGAAAGAACGGGCACATTGCCATCAGAACCAATTACATTGACAGGGCTGTAAATTATCTGAGCACTGTTTTGGGCGTAGAATTCAATGAGGAGTCCGCAAAGAGAGACGCTAAGGGCGGGCTGAAGGCGATTTACCTGAAAGAGGAGATCGGCGGCTTCGCCGTACATCTTGTACAGCGTTAATCAAAGGAAATACAGCAAATCAAAGGAAAGGAATGAAATAAAATGGCAAAAGTGATTACCATGGGTGAGATCATGCTGAGACTGTCCACCCCTAACAACGAAAAATTTATCCAGGCGGATGAATTCGACATTAACTACGGCGGAGGTGAGGCTAACGTTGCAGTTTCCCTGGCAAACTATGGACATGATGCAGAATTTGTGACCGCTGTTCCCGACAACGAGATCGGTGAGTGTGCAGTTGCCGCTTTGAGAAAGTACAATGTATGCACAAAGCATATTGCGAGATGCGGCGAGAGACTTGGCATTTACTATCTGGAGAGCGGCTCCTCCATGAGACCCTCCAAGGTTGTTTACGACAGAGCTCATTCCTCTATCTCTACCGCTACGGAAGCAGATTTTGATTTTGACGACATTTTCGAGGGTGCAGACTGGTTCCACTTCACCGGAATCACTCCTGCAGTATCCGATGCGGCTGCAGAGCTCACTGAGAAGGCTTTGATTGCAGCAAAGAAGCATGGCGTAAAGGTTTCTGTAGACTTAAACTTCCGTAAGAAGCTGTGGTCCTCCGAGAAGGCTCAGAGGGTTATGACCAATCTGATGAAATATGTGGATGTCTGCATCGGAAATGAGGAGGATGCAGAGCTGGTGCTTGGCTTTAAGCCCGGCGCTACCGATGTGACCAGCGGCGAGCTGGAGCTTGCAGGCTACAAGTCCATTTTTGAGCAGATGGTGGACAAGTTTAACTTTGAGTACTGTGTATCCTCTCTGCGTGTCAGCCATTCCGCTTCTGACAATGGCTGGTCTGCATGTATTTACTCCAGAGACACCAAGGAATTTTATCATTCCAAGGAATACAGCATTCATCCCATTGTGGACCGTGTAGGCGGCGGTGACTCCTTTGCGGGCGGCGTAATCTGCGGCATGCTGGACGGCAAGAATTTCAAGGAAGCTTTGGAATTCGGCGTAGCTGCTTCTGCGCTGAAGCACACCATTCCCGGGGACTTCAACCTGGTATCCAGAAAAGAAGTGGAAACGCTTGCAGGCGGCGACGCTTCCGGACGTGTACAGAGATAATCAGGCACAAATACCTGAAAACGAAAGAGACTTTGCGGGGGGATATCCTCCTGCAGAGTCTTTTGTTATTAATTGTTTGAAAAATTCCTACAAATTTAAAAAAAACAATTGACTTTTTTTCCGCAAGATGCTAATATAATTCTTGCGCAATATGTTGTGCGGAAGTGTCGGAACTGGCAGACGAGCAAGACTAAGGATCTTGTGAGCATTGCGCTCGTGTGGGTTCAAGTCCCATCTTCCGCAGTGAAAAAGAAAGCCTCAGGTGGAAACCTGAGGTTTTTCTTTTTCCGTACCGAAGCGTCCCATCTTCCGCCTTATTTTTGCCTGAAAACAAGGGGGTTTCAAGAGGCGATTACCAAAGGTAATCAAAAAAGTAATCAAATGATCAAAAATACACAGGGAAAGGAGAGTCCTGTGCAAGTGCTTCTAAAGATAAATCGACCATAAATCGGTTTATTTTTTTGCAAAAAATTTCTCCTCAAAATTTTAAATTGACTTCTTTTATGCTGATAATATAAAGTAAGAATATAGAGGGGAGTGAGATGTTAAGATATAAGATAGATGTTTCACATGCCTTAGAAAGAAGCGGTTTTTAATCTATTTATAGTAACTTTTAAAAGTGATATAATCGAGGTATCAAAGGAAAGGAGTTACCAAGGATGCAGATTGGAATAATCCAAATGCTTTGCAATCAATCAAAAATCAAATGGTCGGTGAAATTATTGAGGATTACCCAGACGACTTCCCACATCCAAGTTGTTTGGTTTTTGGTTATACGGTAAACAATAAGCCTATACATGTAGTGGTCGGAAATGATGAGGAATATATTTATATAATAACAGCATATTTTCCGAGCACTGTAAAGTTTGAAGATGATTTAAAGACCAGAAAGGGGCGTTGAGTATGTGTATGTTTTGTAAATGTGATACTGTAAAAGCAAGTTTGACAACTCATGTTGTAAATTATGAAGGGTGTGTGATTGTGATTAAAAATGTACCCTGTGAAGAGTGTGAACAATGCGGAGAAAGATTTTATACGGACGAGGTGGCAGAGCGACTGGAAAAGATGGTTGATGCCGCAAAAAAGCTGATGCAAGAAATTTCTGTTATTGACTATTCAAAGGTTGCATAAATTTCTAAGCATCTTATTGGGTGTTTCCCTCAGTGGCCGCATAGGAAAACCAGGAGCCGTCGCAGCGGCGTTTCCAGCGATAAATGTACTGCCTGTTGGTTTGTGCTTAACAGCAGCTTTGGAAACGCCGTATTTTTAGGTATAAGGGAATTTAGAGAGGATGGAGAATGAAGGTAGAAAAGAAAGAAACGATCAACGATAATGGAACCTGCACAATGGAGAAAAAAATCACAACCACAGAGGAAGATGGCTGGATTAATGCGAGAAAGACATTTGGAAGAAGAACGGAGCCGCGTCAAAGATACTTTAAGGGTAAATCGGTTTCTTATCACTATCAAACAAATGATCCGAAGGTCACGAAACCGGCTTTATTCATCATTAGCATTGTTTTAATAGTATTGACTGGAATTCTTATCGGTCTTGCTCTATTGTTCCATAGTATGACATTGCTCTTCTTTGGTATTGTTTTTATATTTTTTGCTGTGGTTTTTATTATAAGCAATGTTCGGTCCATCCGCAGGATTGAAAAAAAGATACGGGAAGGAGAACAGCGATGAAACGCATAAAGCGATATGTTTTGAGCATAGGAATACTTCTTATATCTCTTAGTATGTTTTCGGCTTGCGGGGACAAGAGGACAACGTATACATATAAAAATGACCATGTATATTTCAAATTTGACAGAGCAGGACTCCGGTAAATTTACGGACATTATTCTGTACGATAATCCATCTTGGGGACGTGCGGTTTCTTTTTCGCTTTTAGATGATGAGTCAGGAATGGAATGCTCCTATTCGGATGAAAAATTCATAAGGACAGAATAACAAACTAAGACTTTACATAAAACCAATCCGCAATATCCCGATGGAAAGTATTGGGCGCAGCAAGGCTGGCTTGACGGCGTAAGACCCTGGAACAGTAACAGGAAAAAGAAATAATGGGAGAGATACGGTATGGAAATCGGAATTCGAAAATATGAGGAAAGCGATATCCCTGGCATGGTGAGTATTTGGAATGAAGTGGTGGAAGAGGGTGTCGCTTTCCCACAGACAGAATATCTTACGCAGGAAAGCGGCAGAGCCTTTTTGCAGACCAGACATGGTGCGCAGTTGCACAGGATGTAAAGAGCGGAAAGCTCTTGGGACTGTATATACTTCATCCAAATAATATCGGCAGGTGCGGGCATATCTGTAACGCCAGCTATGCTGTTTCCTCGGATGCGCGGGGAAGGCAGATTGGCAGAAAATTAGTGGAGGACAGCCTTATACAGGCAAAGCATCATAACTTTCGTATCATGCAGTTTAACGCGGTTGTGGCGGGAAATACCCGCGCAAGAAGATTGTATGAAAGCCTGGGTTTTGTTCCGCTTGGAAGCATTCCGGAGGGCTTTTTGATGAAAGACGGACATTTTGAAGATATTGTATTATATTATAAGAATGTCGGCAGATAAAGGCGGCAGGGAGAACTTCCTGCCATTGCCAACAGAAAAAGAACCGTATGCGATCAATGATATTACCCATAGGTTTACACGGTATAACTATTTGGATGATTCCAGGATTTTGCAGTGGCGGGTATAATGGAAACAGCTTACAATATTGGATAAGACTGCAGGAAGAGGTGATATCATGGCGGATTATTTTGAAAGAGAAACATCCAAGCTGGGCTTTGGCCTGATGCGTCTGCCGAAAAAAGGGCTTGGCACCGACATCGAACAGATGAAGCAGATGGTAGACCTGTTTATGGAGGCCGGATTTACCTATTTTGACACGGCCTATGTGTACATGGGTTCGGAAGCGGCCGCCAAGAAGGCCCTTGTGGACCGTTATCCCCGGGATGCCTATACTCTGGCAACCAAACTAAACGCTTTTATTATGGCGCCTACGGAAAAGGCGGCCAAAAAGCAGTTTTACACCAGTCTGGAGCGGACAGGTGCGGGCTATTTTGATTATTATCTGCTCCACGCCCTGATGGATAATAACTATACGAAGTATGAAAAATTTCATCTGTGGGACTTTGTTCAGGAGCAGAAGGCAAAGGGGCTGATCAAGCATCTGGGTTTCTCCTTCCATGCAGGCCCGCAGCTTCTGGATAAGCTTTTGACAGAACATCCCGAAGTGGATTTTGTGCAGCTTCAGCTTAATTATGCGGATTGGGAGAATCCGTCGGTTCAGTCCAGGGCAAACTATGAAGTGGCCAGAAAGCATGGAAAACCTATCGTGGTTATGGAGCCGGTAAAAGGCGGAAATCTGGCGGATCCGCCGGCCGAAGTGAAAAAGCTGTTTATGGACTATCATTCGGATATGTCCTGCGCCTCCTGGGCCATCCGGTTTGCTGCTTCCCTGGAGGGAGTCATTACGGTGCTGTCAGGCATGTCAAACGTAGAGCAGATGAAGGACAACCTCTCTTATATGAAAAGTTTTCAGCCTTTGAATGAGGAGGAACAGAGAATCATTCAGCAGGCTCAGCGGATTTTGGGGCATTCAGCGGCTATTCCATGTACCGCCTGCCATTACTGTACTGAGGGCTGTCCCAAGCAGATACCCATTCCGGAGATTTTTTCCGCAATGAACAAAAAGCTTGCCAACGGCCAGACGCTTCAGGCGGCAGAGGACTATCAAAAGGCCATTGACGGAAAAGGAGCTGCATCCGATTGTATCCGCTGCCGTCAATGCGAAAATGCCTGCCCCCAGCATCTGCCCATTATAAGACACCTGGAACAGTGCCGGGAGCTGCTGAAAGCAGAAAGATGACAGAATTTATTGATGATGAAGGAGAAAGCAGCTATGAAACAAAAAATTAAAAAATTAACCCTCTCAGCAATGTTTTTGGCTCTCGGCCTGGTGCTGCCGTTTTTGACGGGACAGATTCCGCAGATCGGCAATATGCTGCTGCCCATGCACATTCCCGTGTTTTTGTGCGGACTGATCTGCGGCTGGCAGTATGGCGCAGTGGTCGGGTTTATTCTGCCGCTGTTTCGTTCCGCTGTGTTTGGAATGCCTGTGTTTTTCCCAACAGCCACGGCCATGGCCTTTGAGCTGATGACCTACGGTCTTGTGGCGGGCTTGCTTTACAGTCTTTCAAAATGGCAGTGTATCCGTGCGCTGTACCGGTGTCTGGTCATCGCCATGCTGGCGGGGCGGGTTGTCTGGGGTGTGGTACAGATCATCCAGCTGGGTGTAACAGGCGGCGGCTTTACATGGCAGATGTTTATGGCTGGTGCGTTCCTGAATGCGGTGCCCGGCATTGTTGTGCAGCTTATTTTGATTCCTGTTGTGATGTTATCTCTCAACCGTACCGGGCTGGTTCCCTTCCGCAGGATGCGGGCATATTGAGCGAAACCATTCGGGAGGGCTGTGAAAAGAGTGTATGCGATTTTCGCGAGAGACATGCGGGGAGTCCTTGAAGGAGGGCTTCCTGTTTTTTTTATTTTTTTGAAACTTTTTTACTTTCCTTTGCATCTATAGATTGAGACAGGGGATGAGGCCTTGTCTTACGCAAAGTTACTGGTACCAGAAAGCGCAGAAATGAGGATTTCTATGAAAAACGGAATATACGAAAAAATAGTGGATCATATAACAGAGAATCAGGAAAAATTTTACCGGCTGGCCTATAGCTATGTTCAGAATAAAGAAGATGCCTTGGATGTGGTACAGAATGCTATTTGCCAGGCGCTGGATCATTATGAGACGGTGAAAAATGAAAATGCGGTAAGAACCTGGTTTTACCGAATTCTTGTCAATGAAAGCCTTCTGTTTTTAAGGCAGCGAAAGAGAGAGGTTTTAGCTGGCGATGAGAAACCCATGGAAATTCCTTATTATGAGAGGAGGTATGACGGCAGCGGTGAGGAGATTTATGAACAGATAAGCAGGCTGGAGGAGGATGTGCAGTGTATTGTAAAGCTCCGTTTCTTTGAAGAGCTGACCCTTAAGGAAATTTCCGATGTGATGCAGATGAATTTAAACACGGTAAAAGCAAAGCTGTACAGAGGCTTAAAACAGTTGAAACAAAATATAAAGGAGGCAGATTTATGAGCGAGATGAAAGATGCAAAAGATAAGTACGATGCAATCCCCATCCCGGAGGAACTGGGAGAGCGTGTGCAGGCGGCCATTGAATCCTCGGGCAAGCGCCGCAAAATTCTGCAATGGAAAAGAAGGAAACGAGTCCTAAGAGGTCTGGCAACTTCCGCAGCCGCAGTGGCAGTCGTCTTTACGGTGCTTTTGAATACCAACACCGCATTTGCCCGGGAGATGAGCAGCATCCCCGTTGTGGGAGCCGTTGCAAGGGTGCTTACGTTCAGGACCTATGAGGCAGAGGAAGAAAATGTAGGAATTTCCGTGGAGATTCCCAGCGTGGAAATGATTTCTGCAGATACCGATGGCCTGGCAGATTCTATCAACCAGGAGATATATCAGCTCTGCGAGGAATATGCAAAGGAAGCCATGGAACGGGCTATGGAATACAGGACGGCATTTCTGGAGACTGGAGGAACCGAAGAGGAATGGGCGGCCCATGATATCCAGATCAATGTGTGGTATGAGGTGAAGGCCCAGACTCAAAATTACTTGTCCTTTGTAGTGAGGGGGAGCGAAAACTGGACTTCCGCTTATAGGGAGGCCAGATATTATACCATTGACCTGCAGCAGGAAAAACTGTTATCCTTAAATGACGTCCTGGGAGAAAACGATATAGAAGCTGCAAATGAGAGCATCCGAAAGCAGATGGAGGTTATGAGTAAAGAGGATGGAATTACGTTTTGGACTCCTGAAGAGGGAGGATTTACAGGCATCACAGAGGAGACGCCGTTCTATATAAATGAGAACGAAAACCTTGTGATTGTTTTTGAAAAGTATCAGATTGCGCCCGGTTCTGCCGGAGACATAGAATTTGAAATAGAAAGGTAGGAAAAGAAGATGAAAAAAATAACTGCATTTTTTATGGCTTTGACCATGTGCGCGTATCTTGCGGCTTGTGGAAGTACAAATGAGGAGACCACTGTGCCGCAGACCGAAACAGAAACACAGCAATCCACTGACGTACAGACCGAAACAGAGACGCAGCAGGGAGCTGTCGAGGAAAGTACGGCAGAGGAGTCCCAAAGCCAGCCAACGAAAGAAACACAGTCGGCGGAAGAAACACAGCCGGAAGCGTCTGAGGGAACAACCCAGGCTGCATCTGAGGAGGAAAGCGCCCAGGGAGGTTATGAGGATAATTTTGCAGTGGACAGCGCTGCAGCAGCTGAGTTCGCAGAACAGATTAAGGAAGCGGTTGCGGCACAGGACCTGGAGGCTTTGGCAGACCTGGCTGCGTATCCTCTTTATGTGGGAATTGCAGAGGATGGGGTGTCATCCAGAGAAGATTTGATTGCACTGGGTGCGGAGGCTGTTTTTACATCGGGACTGTCAGCATCAATAGAAGCGGCGGATACCCAGAATCTGACGCCCAGCATGGCAGGGTTTGTACTGTCTGACGGAAGCGGAAACAATATTATATTCTCAGTGGTGGATGGAGAATTGGCTGTTCAGGGAATTAACTACGAATAAGAGAATAAAGAGCATAACGCAAAAGCGCAGGACACCTTTACAGCTTTACGGAAACCCGGTATAATGGAATAAAACCAAAACAGGATTTCTGTGGGTGAAAT
>DXGH01000002.1 GCA_019114005.1 Candidatus Acetatifactor stercoripullorum | reverse complement strand
TTCAGGATTTTGACGAAATTTTTCAAATACACCTCTGTAAACAATTTCTTCCCTTACCTTTATCCAAATATTATCATCAAAATGCTGCACGTTTCTGCCTAATGCTTTTATTTCAGCCACATTATCTGTCTGTAAAATTTTCTCTGCTGCTTCTTGGTCTTGAAATAGCAATGCCTTTTTATACATCATATATTGCTCCATTGACGAAAATGTGACACCATCAACTGTAAATTCAGATAGATACCAGTTACTCAAATACCCATTTTCTTCTTCTGGGTTATGAAAACAGATCATATTTCTTTCCTCCCATACTATAAGCAACTTTACGGCGCATTAAGTCCACACTGCTCTCCCACCTTACGAACAGCCACATACAAATCCAGATCATGTAAGCCAGGATATGCTTCAAACATAAACTCTACCGGGAGCAGTTTAACGACTTCTTTGCTGGGAAGTCTGTATATCCATTGAAACAATGCATAAAATTGTCCCATCCAGTTTGGTGCAAATCCTCCTGCTGTTTTTCCCGACTTCGGCTCATATTTATCATTTTCCAGAAAATAATTGTATAACGTTTCTGCATCCATTGTACAGACATAAGCCTGTCCCTCATCGATCATTGCCCTTGTATGGCTTTTCATATATGCTCCTATAAAATCCGCTACATCAATTCCTGGACAATGTTCTTCTGCATATTCAAATAATCTTCCTTGATTTTCAACAACTTCTTCCAAGTAACTTTTACTGAACACTTCCATGATCTTACCTCTTAAATTAATTTGCTAAACACGTTTTCAATCTTATTTTTATCAGAGTTGATCAAAGCATACATTGCCTCTCTGGCGACTCTGTCACGCTGCGTATATTGCGGATTCACCCTATTATACTCGATTTCCTGCAATACAGAAAACTCTTCTCTGAGGCATTGAAATGCTTTTTCCGTTTTTAAACAGTACTGAATTCCCAAATCTCCTAATCTTAATAAATCAGGCAAGATGTCAATATCTACTTCATCCCTGACAAAACACTTAGCAATATAAAAATATGACGCATTTGCACGCCAACCTTTGATCACGTCATATCCTTCTGTAGATACCTGGTATTTTTGAATGAATTTCGGCGCCAATACCCTATATCTTCGTCCTGTATCCGCGTCCCGATGTTTCATAAGCTCTGCAAGCCATGAAAGTATATCATATTTTTCAAAATCCAATATCGTTAATTCGCTGATATCCAGTACAAATTTATGTACCCAGCCATTCTTTTCAATAGGATTGCAGACTGACCATTCAGATGCTAATACTGGACTTTCAGTCAGGTAAAATCCCTTTCCGTAATCATGCTTATCATTTCCCAATCCGTATGTGGGTCGAATTTGTTTATTAGGACTTCCATGATATAAAACAATTTCATTTTTCCCACTCTTCATCTATCTAACTCCTCTATATATGATTCACTACTTCATTAACCAGACTGCCATTTCCCCTCCCACCCCGTCATCAAGATTATAGCATATGTCCATAGCTTTTACAAACATTTGTTCTGTTTTCCTGAAAATAGTTTTCCAAAGCCACCCTCCGGGCTTAGAAACGTGCGCCGCCAGGCGCACGCGCAAAAAAGCGGAAAATCTGCCTGTCAGACCTTCCGCTTTTTGTGTCGTCCTGTCATCCTATCTTTTCCTTCAGCACTTCCTTAGCTCTCTCCAGCTGGTTGTCATAGGGATTTTCCGTATTGTAGTAGGCTTCTGCGTCAAATTCGCACTGAATATCCGGTTCAATTCCAATGCCATGGATATTGTTGCCATTTGGTGTAAAATAGCTGCTTATGGTAAGCTTCACCGCAGAGCCGTCGGAAAAAGGAATAATCTGCTGAACGATTCCCTTGCCAAAGGTGGTGGTTCCCACCAGGGTGCCAATGCCATAGTCCTTTATGGCCCCCGCCAGAATCTCTGCCGCGCTGGCAGAATTCATATCCACCAGCACCACAAGAGGAACCTCCAGCTGTCTGGTTCCGTCGCAGGTGTACTCCTCTCTTTCCCCGTATTTATCTTCAGTGTACACAATCAGCCCCTCCGGAAGCAGCATACGCGCCACCTCCACCACAGCGTTGAGGCTCCCCCCCGGATTGGCCCGAAGATCCAAAATCAGTCCCTTCATCCCGGAACCTTTGGCTGTGGCCAAAGCGTCCGCAAACTGGTCTATGGTCACATCGTCAAACTCCACAATCTGAATGTAGGCCGTCTCCTCATCCAGCATCTCAAATTCCACAGTGGGAGATTCCACCCGGCGGCGTGTCACCATAAGCTCCACATAGTCGTCCTCTCCCTCGCGGATAATGGTGAGGGTCACCTGCGTGCCCTCCTCTCCCTTTATCATAGCCACCGCCTCGTCCAGGGACAGCCCATAGGTGGAGACCCCATCCACCTGGTAAATCAGGTCGTTTGCCCGAAGATCAGCCTCCTGGGCAGGGGTTCCCTCAATCACTCCGCTGATCTTCGGCAGAGAGGTGAGTGTGTCCAAAGAAACATAGGCTCCAATGCCATAATAAATTCCTTCCGTCTGCTCCATAATCTGGGCCAGCTCTTCTGCAGAATAATATTCCGAATAAGGATCGTCCAGCGCTTCCAGCATTCCCCGGTACATCCCCTCCTCCAGGGCGTCGTCCTCCACCTCTGACAGGTAAAAATACTTTTTCACTGTATCCCCGATGGTCTGCAGCTTGGAGATGGTCTGCTCATCCACCAAGGAGTCTCCGGAAAGGAGCTGTGCCAGCATGGAAGCGCCGTCAGAATCTCTCCCCGCGCCGGCCAGCTGCTGCAGTCTGGTGCCAAGGTAAATTACGCTGAGAATCAAAAGTGCACCAGCCAGTCCTGCAATAACGCCGCTGACAAAAGACCCCTTTTTCCCATTGCCGTCCTCTGGTTTAATATTTCTGTTGTTCATAGAATCCAAGTCATAGTAATTATTGTCTCTGTTATTGTCCATATTTCCGTCGCTTTTTCAGCGCTCCTTCCATACCCGCTTTCTCTACTCACTCAGGTAATTCCACGGCGACACATAGGACCCGTTCAGACGGACGCTGAAATGAAGATGATTGCCCGTAGAACGCCCTGTGCTTCCCACCGCCGCAATGGTTTCCCCTCTCACAACCACATCTCCCTTTGTCACATACAGCGCCGAGGCGTGCATATAAATGGTGTAGAGTCCATCGCCATGGTCTATCATCACATAATTCCCCATGGTTGCGCTGTAGGTAGCTGCCACCACCTGTCCGTCATAAGCTGCATAGATAGCGGTTCCCTTGGGGGACGCAAAATCCACTCCATTATGGAATTGTTCCACGCCCAGCGTAGGGTGGATTCTCATTCCGTAGTCGTCCGAAATTCTGGTATAGGAGGCCAGCGGAAACTTAAACATACCGCCGTCATAGCTTAACACAGTGCCGCTGCTTGCCAGAATCTGCTTCTTTTCCTCGGCAATTGCCGCTTCCAGCGCTTCTATTTCCGCATTCTGGGCTGCAAGTTCCGCCTCGTATTCCTTTATGGCCTGCTCCTTATTGGAGATGTCGGACTCGTACTCCGTGATATCCTGATTCTTCTGTGCAATCAGCTCCTCCAGATTGGCCTGTTCCGTCTCCACATTTGTTTTGGCCTGCTCCAGTATCTGCCTATCCAGCTCCAGCTCCTGTTTGCAAAGCTCAATCAGCTGGCGGTTCTCCTTGTACTCCTCCCACATCTGCTTATCATAGGCCACTGTCTTTTCCACATAATCCGCTTTGTTTAAAAAATCTCCAAAGCTCTCTGAGCCGGCCAGAAGCTCCACCACCTGGGGCTGGCCCTTCTCATATATACATCTTATGCGGGCAATCATGGATTCTTTCTGGTTTTCTTCCTTTTCCAAGGCAGCGTCCAGCTCCGCCTGGGTGAGCGTGATCTCCTCCTCCTTGGCGCTGATCTGCTGCCGCAATTCCGTAATGTTATCCTCGATATCGCTTAGGTTTCTGTCCAGTTCCGCCACATAATTTGTCAGATTGGTCTTTTCCGTCTCCAGATTCTCTTTAATCTCCTTCAGGTCACTTAGATTACTCTGAAGGGTTTCCTTTTCCTTCTCAGCCTGCTCAATCTGCTCCTGCTTTTCCTTTATGCTGTCCGAGGTGATGGAGGACATGCTGGTAGCTGATGCCAGCAGCCCGGGCCGGATCGTCAGACCCAAAAGCAATGCAGCCGCCAGACAGAGCAAAATACTTTTTTTCTTCATAGGCGCCTCATATCATTTATACATGAAGATGCTTTCTGACAGTAGTAATACTTCCCAAAAAGCCGATCCCCACACCCACTCCAAGAGATACCGGCGTCAGAACATGGAAAACCTGCTCCACTGTCAAAAAGTCTAAGAATTGACTCAAAACCGAAAAACGCTCCACCACATAAGACAAGACATAGTTATATAGGCTGTGAATGATCCAAAGAGGCACCGCAGCCCCCACGAGACCAATCAGCATACCCTCCAGCACAAAGGGCGCCCTTACAAAGAAATCCGTAGCCCCGATGTATTTCATAATATTAATCTCCTCCTTGCGGACAGAAATTCCGATGGCTACCGTATTGCTGATCAGGAAAATACTGACTCCCAGCAAAATTATAATAATTCCCACTGACACATAAGCGATCAGCAGATTGACGCCGCTTAGGGTATTGGCGGTGAGCTCGGAATAATTGACCTTTCGTACCTCCGGTATGGATTCCAGCCAGGTCACAAGAGCGCTCTGCATGGACACATCACTTAAATACACCTCATAGTTATCCTCACCCTCCAGCGGATTCTCAGGAAAGCCTGCGGAATAATCATCCCCGTAATAATCCGCCGCAAAGGTTTCCCACGCCTCATCGTCGGACACAAACTTTACATCCGACACCTCCATGCGGGCCGCAATCTGCTGCCCGATTTCCTCAATACGCTGATCCGTGGGAAGCTGGTCCTCCGTATGACTTTCGCACTCATCACTCTCGCTGTGAAAAAACACAGTTACGGAAACCCCTTCCTCCGCTGTTCTCAAAATGTTTTGAAAATTTGCCACAATGGCGTAAAACAGGCCAAACAGGAACAGACACGCCGAAATGGTGGCAATGGATGCCAGAGAAAACCATTTGTTTCGGAAAATATTGACAAATCCCTGCTTGATGGTATAAAACAATGTGCTAATCTTCATCAATATAACCGCCCTTCTCCTGATCGCTGACAATAATGCCCTTTTTCATAGTAACCACACGCTTCTGCATGGCATTCACAATCTCTCTGTTGTGGGTGACCACCACCACTGTAGTGCCGCTTTCATTGATTTCCTCCAAAAGCCGCATAATCTCCCAGGAATTTTTAGGGTCCAGATTGCCCGTAGGCTCGTCCGCCAGCAAAATGGAAGGACTGTTCACCAGGGCTCTGGCCAGAGCCACTCTCTGCTGTTCTCCACCGGACAGCTGCCTGGTCTTTGCCTTGTACTTGCCCGCCAGACCTACCGTTGCCAGTATAGCCGGCACATTCCTTCTGATCTCATTCACCGGCGTCTCTATGATTCTCTGTGCAAAGGCCACGTTCTCATAGACGTTTCTGTCGTTTAAAAGACGGAAATCCTGGAACACAATGCCCAGATTCCTTCTGAATTTGGGTATCTGTCTGTGCTTAAGCCTTGCCAGATCATTCCCCATAACATAAACACTGCCGCTGGTTGCAGTAAGCTCCCGCAGCAGAAGTCTGATCAGCGTGGATTTCCCAGAGCCGCTGTCTCCGACTACAAAAACAAACTCTCCCCTTCCAATGCTCAGGGTGATTCCGTTTAACGCCGGGGAGCCCGTAGAATAGGATTTGCTCACATTATCCAAATAAATAATGCCCTTTTCCTCTATCATCTGCTCCCTTTTTCTTCGTAAATATTCCTTATTTGCCATTGGTATGCCGCCTATCTTATGTTTTCTTACAGTATACAACGAAATTAGTATTCAAAGGTTTCCATATATTTCATATATTTTACTACCATCAGGGCGATCTTGAAGGTAATGGCGTCCTCAAACACACGCAGATCCAGGCCGGTGCTTTTCTGCAGCTTATCCAGACGGTACACCAATGTGTTCCGGTGGATGAAAAGCTGTCTGGAGGTCTCCGACACATTCAGGCTGTTTTCAAAAAATTTGTGAATGGTAGTCAGTGTCTCCTCATCAAACTCATCGGGACTCTTCCCCCCGAAAATCTCTCGGATAAACATTTTGCACAGAGGAATGGGAAGCTGGTAAATCAACCGGCCGATTCCAAGCTCGCTGTAGGCAATGATGTCCCTCTCATCAAAAAAGATTTTTCCAACGTCCAGCGCCATCTTTGCCTCCTTATAGGAACGGCTTACCTCCTTAATTTCATGAACCACCGTGCCATAGGCGATGCGGATGTCCTTTATGCCCTCCTTCTGCAGGCAGTTTTCCAGCCCTCTGGCCGCTTTTTCAATCTCCCGGCCAAGGTCTCCCTCTGCCAGCTCCTTCACCACAATGACATTATTCTCATCCACAGCGGTGACAAAATCTCTGCTGTTTACCCCGAAATAACCCCTGGAAAGCTCCAAAGCATTATTGTCTTTGCCATTTGCAGACTCCACAATCATGACCACCCGGGGAACATCCGCCTGAATGTGCAGCTTCTTAGAACGGCTGTAGATATCCACAAGGAGCAGGTTGTCAAGCAGCAGGTTTTTGATAAAATTATCCTTATCAAAACGCTCCTTATAAGCCACCAGAAGATTCTGTATCTGAAACGCCACCATTTTGCCGATGGTATAAACATCCTCTCCCGTGCCTGCTATCACCAGCACATACTCCAGCTGCTGCTCGTCAAAAATCTTGAAATACTGATATCCCTGTATCTCCTGGGAATCCGCCGGGGATACCGCAAATTCCACCGCAGCCTTGGAGCAGCTGCTCATATCTATGGTAGATGCAACGTCTTTTCCGTCCACATCCATAACGCAAAAATCTACCCGGGCTATGGCCTTGAGTCCGTCGATGGTGTTCTGCAAAATCTGATTTGATATCATAATCCCACTCCTTATTGATTTTGAACGTATAATACAAATGTACAAAAAAATCACCAAAAAAGCAATAGGATTTTATGTAAATTCACAAAAAGGCCAGCCGCATCTGTCTCATGCGGCCAGCCCCTCACAATCATTCCTTTTCGGCAGCGCTCAGATTCTCATGTCTATGTTGGCTCCCAGCTCAGGATACACACTGCGCTCCATTGCTGCAGCGTCAATCATCTCTACAAGCCCGGCGCCCAAAGCCTCGCTGGTATCCATAGCCTTCCCCAGCACCGCCGTACCCACCTTAGCCTGCAGGGAGGTAACTGCCATCTGTGTAGATAAACCTGCAATATCCATACTAACTCCTCACCTTTCCCGCCGTCTGCGGACAATCCGCACAGCAAAACGATTCTGCTCCTTTAGCATATCATATCATAAGAATGGCGTTTTCTGCAATCTCTATTTTTCCCGCCTTCAGCAGATTGCCCACAGCCCGCTTAAACTCGTTTTTGCTCATGCCCGTATTCTGACGGATTATCTCCGGCGAGCTCTTGTCATTGAAGGGAAGCCTTCCTCCCTTTTGCTCCAAAAGGCTTAACAGCTCCTGAGCATCCTTTTCCATTTGAATGTAGGCCTTCTCCCGGATACTCAGCTCCAGCTTGCCATCCTCGTGCACCTTCACCACCCGGGCCTCCACATCCTCGCCCAGCTCCACTCTGCCGTAAAGCTCCTTTTTGGGAATCAGGCCCGAATATTGATTGTCCACCGCCACAAATGCTCCGAAATTGCCGCTGATCTCGTAAACCCGTCCCCTTACTCTGTCATCCTTTTGGTACGGGCTATCCGTGCGCAGATTGGGATATACGTTCATAGTGGCGCAGAGCCGCTTGCTTTTGTCAATATAAAGGGAAACCAGCACCTTATCCCCGGTGTTCACCTTCTTTTTCTGTTCTTTAAAGGGGAGCAGCAGGTCCTTTTCCAATCCCCAGTCCAAAAAGGCGCCTATCCTTCCCGTCTGCACAACCGTAAGCTCCGCCGTCTGCCCCAGCACCAAAGCCGGCTGCCTTGTGGTGGCAATGAGCCTGTCCTGGGAATCCCTGTACAGAAATACCTCAAGGATGTCTCCCACCCTGCTGCCTTCCGGAACCTGCTTTGCAGGCAGAAGCACGCGCTCCTCCTGTCCCATTCCTTCTTCGGCCAGATAAACGCCGAAATCCACTTTCTTTACAATCTCAAGCTGCTGCTTTTCTCCCAGTCTCAACATCTGTGTCCCACGGACTCCTTTCTCTGAAACTCCACACAAACATAGGGTCTGTCATCTGCGTCTGCCAGAACCACCACTATTTTGTTCTCTTCACCGGCCACATAGGGATAAAAAATATCGTCTAAAAACGCCTGCTTTTTATATTCCGCCCGAAGCTGGCCCACCGTAAAATCCTCCGGCAGATATTCCATGGCTATGTCCACATACTGCCCGTTGTTCACATGATGATTGGTATCCAGATTGTGCTTTTTCACCACAATAGGCTCCTTGTGGACGCCCTCCCCCGGAATCTGAATTTTACGGGGCGCATAGTCCATGTCAAGCTTTTCCTCCAAGGCATACGCCTCTATCATTTCCTTAGGCGGCATGGCCGGTTTTTCCGTATCTGTGCACAATAAAGTCCACAGAGAATTGGCACGGGCCAGGTAAGCGCCCTCCGAATCTGTCATGGTAAAATTACGATAGCCCAGAAAACCTTTGAAAGCATAAGGAAAGGTTCCCGTCTGCACCTTCTCACACAATCCCGGATACCGGTCTACCACAATCTGCCAGGAGGACAGCACCCATACCAGATGCCTTTCCCGCAGATAAGATATTCCCATTCCCAGTTCCTCCGACTGAAAGGTGGAACAATCCTGAAAATAGTTTAGGAGGGAAGATAACGTCAGCTTTCCCTCGCTGTCCGTCTCACTGTAGCGGACTCTGCTGTCAAAAGTATACATTTATGCCTCCTGCTTTTTACTGAAACAGCTGCAATAAAATCATGGCAAGCCAGAACAGACAGTAAACTGCCATGCCCGGATTGAGAATCACGGTAGAAAAGCCTTTGCCCCTGGGAATCACCCGTTCATTTCCAGGCAAGGTAAACCGTTTGCGGAACACGATCAGCAAAACCACTCCCGTGATTACGGCGGCAAGAATCAAAATCGCATACACGCCGTAAACCGCCCATCCTGCCAAATGGCTGCTGTAATACTCCATCAGAACCTGGGTGTCCCCGCTTGCAAGCGCCTCCGTAAGTCCCTGCATATCGATGAGCTGCAAGATCAGCACCCCGACGATGCCGCCCAAAAAGTTTATGATCATATGCAGCGCTATGGTAATCTTTAAACTGCCCGTCCTCACATATAAAAACGCCAAAAACAGCCCCAGTCCGAAGGCATAGACAAATTGATTCAAGTTGCCGTGAAACAGGCCGAACATCAGCCCCGACAACAGAATGGCAACGCCCTGTCCGTACCGCATGGTGCTGTCAATAATCAGCTTGCGGAAAATATATTCCTCAAAAACAGGCGCGCAGATCACCATGTACACAAAGGTAATCACCATATTGCTGGAGGTGGCCACATCCAATATGGTATTCTGCACGGCTCCTCCCTTAAGAAGGCCAATCACCATGGTGACAATATTCCCCAGCAGATTACAGCAAAACATGATAGCATAGCACATGAGAAATGACACCCCAAACTGTCCCGCCGACATGGCGTGGCGCTGAGGAGTCTGCGCCGGAAGCTTCTTTAAAAGCCAGATCAAAAACGGCATTCCCAGCACATACATAGGTATAATTGTCACGAGCAGCGCGATGTCCCCGTTGTTCATCCACTCAGGCTTTACTATTTGAAGGATAAAAGCCGGCAAAAGCTGCACCGCAAAAATTACCAGTGTGCCCAGCATAAAAAATCCTCCAAGCTTTGAAAAGCTTCCCCTGGCCTGCTTAATTGTATCTTCCATAACCCCATTTCTCCCTTCGCATTCTGTCAAATTCACTTTATCAGAACACACTCCCAAGCGCAAGACAATTATGGTTGAAATGCTGCCAGAAATGAAAAACCTCAGCAAGTTTCTCTGCTGAGGTTTTTGAACAGGGCTACAAGGATTCGAACCTTGAAATGACGGAGTCAGAGTCCGTTGCCTTACCGTTTGGCGATAGCCCTATTTTGCGCTACTTGATGTATTATACACGAAGTGTTTTGGTTTTGCAATACCCAATTTAAATTTTTTTAATTTTTTAATTTCAGCCATAAGCTGCATAACAAGCAAATCATGCCTGCATGAAGCTGCTTGTTGTGCAGCTTATGAGCAGAGCGTCCTGCAGGCTTCTTTCAGCCTGCAGGACGCTTCCCATAATATTAAACCTCAAAGATCAAATCTCCATAGGTAGGCATGGGCCATACCTTTTTGTCCACCAGCATTTCCAGTTCATCCACGGGTGCCCTCAAGGCGTCCATGGCTGCCCTCACCTGGTCCTTAAAGAAGAACGCAAGCTCCTTCTGGCTCTCAATGCCGCCTGCCTCTGTCACTTTATTCTCCAGCTCCTGCAAAGCCGTCTTAGCCTCTGCCAGCTTCATAGATACCTCGTTTAGCAGCTGTGCCTGAACAGACGCATCCGCTCCCGCCTCCTTTACAGCAATCACAGTATCCGCAAGAGATTTGGTATAACCGATCACCGCAGGAAGAATCTGCTTCTTTGCCATATCGATCATGGTCAGCGCCTCTATGTTTATGGTCTTGGAATAGGTCTCATAGAGCACCTCCTTGCGGGACTCCAGCTCCGCCTTGGTGAAAATGCCGAATTTTTCAAACAGCCTGATGGACTTCTCTGTGGTGAGCGTCTCCACGGCCTCCACCATGGACTTGATGTTGGGGAGTCCTCTTCTCTCTGCTTCCTGCACCCATTCCTCCGAATAGCCGTTGCCGTTGAAAATGATTCTCTGATGCTTGGTCAGATATTCCTTAATCAAGTCATGCACTGCTGCCTCAAAATTTCCAGCCTCCTTGGCAGGCTCCAGAATGTCCGCAGCCTCGCAGAAGGCTTCTGCAACAATAGCGTTCAGTGTAGTGTTTGGACTTGCGATGGAATCCGAGCTTCCCACCATGCGGAATTCGAACTTGTTTCCGGTGAAGGCAAAAGGTGAAGTCCTGTTTCTGTCCGTGGCATCCTTATCCAGATCCGGAAGGGTGGATACACCGGTTGCAAGCTTGCCGCCTTCAATCAAGTGAGCGGCCTCTCCTGTCTCAACCAGCTGCTTCACCACATCCTCAAGCTGTTCTCCCAGAAATACGGAAATGATAGCAGGGGGCGCCTCATTTGCGCCCAGTCTGTGGTCATTTCCCACATCCGACGCGCTCTGGCGGAGCAGATCTGCGTGGGTATCCACAGCCTTCAGGATACACGCCAGCACCAGCAGAAACTGAATATTCTCGTTGGGCGTATCACCGGGATCAAGGAGGTTTACCCCATTGTCCGTTCCCAGAGACCAGTTATTATGTTTTCCTGAGCCGTTCACTCCTGCAAAGGGCTTTTCATTGAGCAGACAGTACATACCATGGCGGCACGCTACTTTTTTCATCGTCTCCATCACCAGCTGATTGTGATCCACCGCAATGTTTGCCGTCTCATAAATGGGAGCAAGCTCATGCTGGGCGGGCGCCACTTCATTGTGCTGGGTCTTGGCGGTAACGCCCAGCTTCCACAGCTCTATGTTTAAATCCTTCATAAAGGAACCGATTCTCTCACGAATGGTGCCAAAATAATGATCCTCCAGCTCCTGTCCCTTTGGCGCCGGAGCTCCAAAAAGCGTGCGGCCTGCAAAAATCAGGTCCTTTCTCTGCAGATATTTCTCTCTGTCCACCAGAAAATACTCCTGCTCAGGTCCTACGCTGGCCGTCACCTTGGTAGCCTGATCATTGCCAAAAAGCCTTACAATACGCACTGCCTGCTGGCTGATGGCCTCCATGGAACGCAGCAGGGGGGTCTTTTTATCCAGAGCCTCTCCCTTATAGGAGCAAAATGCAGTGGGAATACAAAGAATCACGCCGGTGGCGTCTTCCTTCAGAAATGCAGGAGAAGTAATATCCCATGCCGTATAGCCTCTCGCCTCGAAGGTAGCGCGCAGTCCGCCGGAGGGAAAGGAGGATGCGTCCGGCTCACCCTTGATCAGCTCCTTGCCGGAAAATTCCATAATCATTTTGCCGTCCTCATCGGGATGGGACACAAATGCGTCATGCTTCTCCGCCGTAATGCCGGTTAACGGCTGAAACCAGTGGGTATAATGGGTAGCTCCGTTTTCAACAGCCCAGTCCTTCATGGCCTTAGCCACTACATCGGCGTCCTCCAGGGATAACTCGCCGCCATGCTCCATGACCTTTTTTACCTCTTTGTACACACTCTTGGGAAGTCTCTCCCTCATTTTCCCCAGTGTAAACACTTTGCTGGCAAAAATTTCTTCCACATTTAAAACTTCGCTCATTTTCCCTACTTCCTTTCTCTTTTCATTTCCAATCTCCACCCCCATAGGAAGTCCTGAAGCCGCTCTATACCCGCCTATAAAAAAACGTTCCAAAGTAAACCTGTTACTGTTGGAACATCTTCGTTCTTGGATACCTATGTGTGGAAAGCAAAAGTCAACAGCCTCTGCTTTATTTTTTATTAAGATACCTTAAATTTTAGAAAATTGCAATACCCAAATTTATTTTTCTCACTTTTTGTAAAAAAACAAAGCATTTTTGAGGCTTTGCTGTTCACTTTGTACAATGGGCTTAGCGCAGGCCCTTCTGTACCCGCAGCAGATCAAAGGGCTCCGGCGTATGAGACAGCTTTACCCACAAAAGCTCCCTGGGATGGGGCGCGCTGTCCACCCTTTCTTCCCGGGCGTTGTAAATGGCCTCCACTGTCACAGGCACATTGCTGCCGTCCGGCTTCATAATCTCAATCATATCTCCTGCACAAAATTTATTGCGCTGCTCTATCCTTGCCAGGGAATCCTTCACCTCTTCCACGATCCCAAGATAGGTATATTCGCTCACATAGGTGCTGTTGTCATAAATCTGAGAGGTCTCATCAGGCTTCCCAAAATAAAAGCCCGTGCTGAACTGGCGGTAGGTGCATTTTGCAATTTCCGCCCGGTACCAGTCCATATTTTTTCTGTACTTTTCCTCATCCTCCAGATAATCGTCGATAGCCCTTCTATAGGTTCTTGCCACCACAGCCACATACAAGGCCGTTTTCATGCGTCCCTCAATTTTCAGGCTGTCTATTCCTGCCTCTAAAAGCTCCGGAATATGCTCAATCATGCACAGGTCCTTTGCATTGAACAAAAAGGTGCCCCTCTCATTTTCGTATACAGGCATATACTCTCCGGGCCTTGTCTCCTCCACAACGGCATATTTCCAGCGGCAGGGATGGGTACAGGCGCCCTGATTGGCGTCCCTTCCCGTAAAGTAATTGCTCAGCAGGCAGCGGCCGGAATAAGAAATGCACATGGCTCCGTGCACAAAGCTCTCAATCTCCATTTCTGCCGGGATATGCTCCCGGATCTCGCGGATTTCCTTCAGAGACAGCTCCCTTGCGGAAACCACCCTTTTTGCTCCCTGGGCCCACCAGAAAAGATAGGTTCCGTAGTTGGTATTATTGGCCTGTGTGGATATATGGATTTCCACCTGGGGCCACACTCTTTTTGCCAGGACAAACATCCCCGGGTCTGAAATAATCAGCGCGTCTGCCGGAAACGGCTTCATGTCCCTAAGCTCCCTGAAATATTCCTCTGCAGACTCCAGATCATCATTATGGGCCAGAATATTGGCCGTCACATAAACCTTAACCCTATGTCTGTGGGCAAATGCAATTCCCTCCGCCATATCCTCCATGGAAAAATTCTTTGCCTTTGCCCGCAGTCCAAAAGCCTCTCCACCGATATAGACTGCGTCCGCTCCGAATCTCACCGCTGTTTTCAGCACCTCTAAGCTGCTGGCAGGAACCAGAAGCTCCGGTTTTTTTCTCGTCATTTTTTCCTCATTTCCGCGCCGCCTTGTCTGCGCTCTTTCTTACAATCTGGTGCTTAAGGTCACACCGTCTCCCACCGGAAGGATCACCGTCTCAAGCTGCGGGTGATGCTTAAGCTGATAAAGGTATTCCCGCATCCGGGCATGAATGGTTCGATTTCGTCTGGTCACTGCAAACCGGGACTGGGCCACATCCCCCTCCTGCAGCACATTGTCTGAAATCAAAAGTCCGCCCGGCTTTAACAGCCGCAAAATCTCCGGCAGAAAATGAATGTATTGTCCCTTTGCCGCGTCCATAAAAATCAGATCAAAGCCTCCCTCCAGGGCAGGCAGAAGCTCCATGGCGTCCCCCTCCAGCAGCTTTATTCGATCCTCCCTGCCGGCCCTTCGAAAATTCTCTCTGGCCACAGGAATCCGTTTCTCATATTTTTCTATGGTGGTTATTGCACAGTCCGAAGGCGCATATTCGCTCATCAAAAGCGCAGAAAAGCCGATGGCTGTCCCGACCTCCAGGATGCTCCTCGGCTTTGCGTACGCGAGAATAAACTTCAAAAGACTCTGCATAGATTTGCGGATGACAGGCACCTGCTCCCTTACAGCATATTTTTCGATCTCATCCAAAAAGGCCGGGTTGCCCCGGTCCAGGGAGTCAATAAAGGCCGTCATTCTTTCATTTACGATCATATCCTCTCCTTATGAGGCGTCCCCTTCCTCCTGGTCAGAGGCCATAACCTCCATCATCTCCTCCGCCGTCATGGAGGTGCTCAGCTCATACTCTCCCGGCTTCACATCCCTGCGAAATTCCGAGAAATAGTATTGGAGCGTAAACAAGGTTGCATCCTCCACCAGTCCTTTGGTCTGAAAGAGCTCTCCTATATCCGCCGGGGACATATCCTCCGTAATGGTCACCGTGACGCTTCTGCCCTCTCCCGAGGAAACGGCCGGCTCCGTAAAAATACGGTAACCGTAGTCATAGCACACCGACGCTCCTCTGTAGATTAGAAAAATCACCACTACAGCCGCCGCTGCCTTTAGAACCGCCCCCATCACCGCCCCAACTAAATTACCTGAGTTCATTCCCATCCCTTTCCTTTTCTCTACTCAAAATGGACTTCTTCCGTAATACGGATGTTGATTCTCTGTATCATTCTGCAGAAAGCCAGCTCCGCAGCCAGAAAGTCCGCAACCAGAGGGATCTCTCTGAAATCCTCATATTCTCTTTCAAACTGGTCTATCATTTCAAACGCAGTGTCTTCCCTTGTCTGCATCAGATAATTGCGGCGCCTGTACTCGTCTATCTGCGCCTTCAGTTCCGGATACTGCTTCACCTTGTTTCGCTGCGTATCGTATTCCTTATACTCATCCGTCTCCATAATCACAGCAATAAAGTCTTCCACTGCGCGGTCAATTTTGCTCATATTGTACTCTTACTCCAGCTAATTTGCAAACCTTTTTCATACTTCCATGATAATAGGCAGTATCATGGGACGTCTCTTCGTCTTTTTCCACACATAATCCCCCAGCACATCCTTGGTTGTGGATTTCAATTTGCCCCAGTCTGTAATGCCCTTGTCAAGACAGCTCTGGATGGCTTCGTCCACCGTATGACGGGCTTCCTCAATCAGTTCATCGGATTCCTTCACATACACAAACCCTCTGGATACGATATCCGGCCCGGCCGCCAAAAGACCACTTACCTTATCAAGGCTCATAACCACAATCATAATGCCGTCCTCTGCAAGATGCTGACGGTCCCGAAGCACCACATTCCCCACATCGCCTACGCCCAGACCGTCCACCAAAATAGCTCCCACAGGAACCTTGCCCGTTACCTTAGCCTGCTCTTTCGTCAACTCGAGCACATCCCCGGATGAGAGGATGAAAATGTGATCCTTCTCTATGCCAAGGCTTGCCGCAATTTTGGCCTGGGCAGTAAGATGCTTGTACTCACCGTGTACGGGGATTGCGTATTTGGGACGAATCAGGGTATAAATCAGCTTGATCTCCTCCTGACAGGCATGTCCCGACACATGGGCGTCCTGGAAAATAACATCAGCCCCCTTGCGCAGCAGCTCGTTTATGATCTTCGTAACAGACTTTTCGTTTCCCGGTATGGGGTTGGAGGAGAAAATCACCGTATCCCCCGCACCGATGGTGATCTTGCGGTGCATATTGTTGGCCATGCGGCTCAGGGCCGCCATGCTCTCCCCCTGGCTTCCGGTAGTGATAATCACCTGCTTTTCACTGGGATAATTCTTCATCTGGTCAATGTCCACCAGCGTATTATCCGGTATGCTGATGCACTCCAGCTTCATGGCCGTGTCTATGATATTCACCATGCTCCGGCCCTCCACAGCTACCTTTCTGCCGAATTTGTACGCCGTATTGATGATCTGCTGCACACGATCCACATTGGAGGCAAAGGTCGCCACAAAAATTCTTGTGTTCTTATGCTCCTCAAACAGGGTGTCAAAGGTTCTGCCCACCGTTTTCTCCGACGGCGTAAAGCCCGGACGTTCTGCGTTTGTGGAGTCGCACATCAGCGCCAGCACACCCTTTTTCCCCAGCTCTGCAAAACGCTGCAGGTCAATAGCGTCGCCAAACACCGGCGTATAATCCACCTTAAAGTCCCCGGTGTGCACTACCACGCCTGCCGGAGAATAGATCGCCAGGGCTGCCGCGTCCACAATGCTGTGGTTGGTCTTGATAAATTCAATGCGGAATTTTCCCAGATTGATGGATTGCCCGAATTTTACCACCTTGCGTTTGGTGCTGCGAAGCAGATTGTGCTCCGTCAGCTTGTTTTCAATGATGCCCATAGTGAGCCTGGTGGCATATACAGGAACATTCAGCTCCCGCAGAACATAGGGAAGAGCCCCGATGTGATCCTCGTGTCCGTGGGTGATCACAAAGCCCTTGACCTTGTCAACGTTGTCCTTCAGATAGGTTACATCCGGAATCACCAGATCAATTCCCAGCATATCGTCTGCCGGAAAAGAAAGGCCGCAGTCCACCACAACAATACTGTCCTCATATTCAAAGGCAGTAATGTTCATGCCAATTTGCTCCAGACCTCCCAAAGGGATGATTTTCAGCCCGGAGACAGAATTATTCTCTTTTTTCTTCTTCAATCAAATTTCCTCCATATTCTATACGGCGCTCCGGTTCTGTGGCGGACGCTGGAAGCGAAAAGGCATACTCTAATAACAGCGGCGCTGTTGCTTCGTCTCAATCGCTCCCTGTCTCACGGCAGCCGACGCCTCTGTCAAAACATTCCTCTCATTCCACTCCGCCAGTCAGATTCCGGAGCTGTCGCATGATTCTATAAACAGCAGACCGTCCTCTCCCGGACGCTCCGCTTTTACGCACAATAAACAATTTCCAAAATCAGTCCTGCACAAATTCCACGTCATCCAGCATATTCTCAAAAACGCCGGATACCGCTTTCAGCTCCTCATCATCGGAGACAATCGCATAAAGGCTTTCCTCCTCGCCATCCTTTGACAAGTCCTTCAGGATCAAAGCCTCTCCGTCTCCCTCTTCAAAATCCGTCACCAGAATATAGTTAATCCCTCCAATTCTGGTCTGCTCCAAAACAAAAAAATCAACGGGGTCCTCCCCATCCGGATTAAAAGTAATTTTTTCCAGTTTCGCCATTTTTATTCCTGCCCACTCTCACAAGCAGCGCCCTTTTCCAGATTTCTATTGTCCAGATAGCCCTGGAGAATCAACGCCGCTGCAATTTTGTCCACATGCTCCCTGCGGTTTTCTCTTCGAATACCCGCTTCCATCATTGCCTTATCCGCTGCAACTGTGGTAAGACGCTCGTCCCACAGTACCACAGGCAGCCCTGTTCTTCTTTCTAATTTTTCCTGAAACTCTTTGGTCAGCTGCACTCTGGGCCCTTCGGTGGCATTCATATTTCTGGGAAGCCCCAGCACAATTTCCTCCACCTCATACTCCACAATCAGCGCTTCAATCCGTGCCAGCGTCTGGCGCAGCTTATTTTCCTCCTTACGGCGGATAATTTCCAGTCCCTGGGCAGTCAAAAGCAGGCTGTCGCTGACAGCCACGCCTACTGTTTTCGAGCCGAAATCCAATCCCATTATACGCATGGGGGAGCCTCCTATTTCCAATTATTGTTGCGGATATACTGCGTTAAAATCTCCTCCACCAGCTCGTCCCGCTCCACCTTCATAATCAGGCTTCTGGCATTCTTATGGCTGGTAATATAAGTGGGGTCGCCGCTCATAATATATCCCACAATCTGGTTTACCGGATTGTAGCCTTTCTCTGTCAATGCCTCATAGACGGTAGCCAGCACCACCTTCACTCCGGTCTCAGGCTCTGTCTCCACCTTGAAGTATTGCGTATTTCCCAAGTCCTGCATAGATCTCCTCATTCCTCTTGTGCCGATTCTCTACTGAATTTTATCTTACCTCATTTACCGGCAAAATTCAACGGTTTCTTTTACCATAGAGTTTCACTCCTTAGAATTTCATTCTATAGAGTTTCACTCCTTAGAATTTCACTCCTTAGAATCTCATCCGTAAGAAACCCCTTGGGCTGGACTGTGCACAAGGTATTTGGCAGGGGAGCCGCATCCTCGGTCTCAAGGGGCACCGCTATCTTTACATAATCCCCGGTATGACCAATGCGGTACAGGCTTCCCTCTATTTTTCTTGTCTCCTCAAACAAAACCTGGGTCTGCCTGCCGAGCAGACGGCTGCGGAAGGCCCTTGACTGCTGTTTCTCCAAAGCAAGCAGCCCATTGCTTCGTGCAGTCATAATCTGAGGCGGCACCTGATCCGGCATATCCGCCGCCCGGGTGCCGGCCCTTTGGGAATACTTAAATATGTGCATCTCATAAAATCCAATCCGCTCCAAAAAAGCCCTGGTCGTCAGAAATTCCTCCTCCGTCTCCCCGGGGAAGCCCACAATCACGTCCGTGGTGATGGCCGGATGGTCAAAAGCCCTCCGCAGCGCCTCCACGCTTTCTGCGTATTCCCGGGTGGTATAATGTCTGTTCATTCGCTTCAGGGTGGCGTCACAGCCGCTTTGCAGGGACAGATGAAAATGTGGGCACAGCTTCGGCAGCGCGGCCAGCCTGCGGGCCGCTTCCTGCGTCACAATCCGCGGCTCCAGGGAACCCAGACGCACCCGTTCAATTCCCTCCACCTGGTGAACCTGCTCCACCAGGTCAATCAGCCTGCTGCTTCCGTTGTAGTCCGCCGCTTTTTTCTGAGCCGTTTTTTCCTGAAAATCGATGCCGTAGGAGCTGATGTGGATGCCGGTGAGCACAACCTCCTTGTATCCGCAGGCCGAAAGACCGCGCACCTCCTCTAAAATATCCTCTTCCCTCCGGCTTCTGACTCTTCCTCTGGCAAAAGGGATGACACAATAGGAGCAGAATTGATTACAGCCGTCCTGAATCTTAATATAGGCCCGGGTATGCTCCGCCGTCCGGCGCAGGGTCATTTCTTCGTACTCATGGGTGTGATTGATATCTATGACAGTAGTGTCATGCAGCGTCTTGTCCCTTTCCTTCTCTGCAAGATATGCCTCCAGAATGTCTACGATATCCTTTTTGCGGTTATTGCCAACAGCCAGGTCTATGCTGTGGTCCATTTCAATCTTTTCTCCTCCGGTCTGCACATAACAGCCCACAGCCACCACAATGGCATGAGGGTTCTTCTGCTTGGCCCGGTGCAGCATCTGTCTGCTCTTCCGGTCGGCAATATTGGTTACTGTACAGGTATTTATGATATAAATGTCCGCAGCCTGATCAAATGGTACAATATTGTAACCCTTTTCTTGTAACATTTGCCGCATTACTTCCATTTCATAGGAATTCACTTTGCAGCCAAGGTTATGCAATGCTACATTTTTCATAGTATTCCTCACTTTTTTTGTACTGTTTTCTCCTTGACTTTTATCTGTCCAGCCGTTAATATGTAGTCAGAAGGTATGTCACACATTAAGGAGGTAACCAAAATGAAAACAGTTCAGATTTCTTTAAATTCCATCGACAAAGTAAAGTCTTTCGTAAATGATATTACCAAGTTTGACTATGATTTCGATTTAGTGTCCGGAAGATACGTAATTGACGCAAAATCCATCATGGGCATCTTCAGCCTGGATTTATCCAAGCCCATCGACTTGAATATCCATGCAGAGGGCGGCGTCGATGAAGTGCTTGAGTGCCTGAAGCCTTACATGGTTTAATTGATCTGTAACACAGAATACTTACGGCAAAATGGAATGTCTCAAAGAGCGCAATCGCTTTGAGACATTCTTTTTTCGACCCTCTTATTCTTATGATGTTGAGATCAAAAGGGGGTTCAGTCACAAATTCTCAGAATTGTTTGTCATCTGCAGGAGTCTTAGTTGCTCCTGGAATCGGCAAAGTTGCGTTGTGAGAAAAAAACCGCTTGTTTGAGCGCAATTTGTGACAAGGAAACCTTTTGACCCTGACATCATTCTTATTCCGCTATCATCAGTTCCTTTGTCTTTAACGCCGTATCCACCAGCTCCTCTATCCGCTCGTCCAGATTGTGCTCATGCCGCCTGATCACATTCAGGTTCGGCTTTGTCACCGGATGCTTGGCCACAAAGATGGTACAGCAGTCCTCAAAGGGCAGGATGGAGGTTTCATAGGTGCCGATTTTCTCGGACAGCTCCACAATCTCCTGTTTGTCAAAGCCGATCAGGGGCCTGTACACCGGAAGCTGGCACACCTCGTTTGTGGCAATCAGAGAGCTCATGGTCTGGGAAGCCACCTGCCCGATACTCTCGCCTGTGATCAGCCCCAGGCAGCCCGTCTCCTGGGCGATATGCTCCGCAATCCGCATCATATAGCGGCGCATGATTATGGTCAGCTCTTCATGGGGGCACTTTTCATAAATATAGAGCTGGATATCCGTAAAATTGATTACATGAAGATAAACAGGGCCCGTAAACCTGGCCAAAAGTCTTGCCAGATCCACCACCTTCTGCTTGGCTCTCTCACTGGTATATGGCGGCGCGTGAAAATAAACCGCATCCAGCTTCACGCCGCGCTTTGCGATCATATAACCGGCTGCCGGGGAGTCAATGCCGCCGGACAAAAGCAGCATTGCCTTTCCTCCTGTTCCCACAGGCATTCCCCCCGGTCCCGGAATGGTTTCAGAATAAATATATATTTTTTCCCGCACTTCAATGTTCAACACAATATCAGGGTTGTGTACGTCTACCTTCATCTCCGGATACGCCTCTAAAATGGCCTCTCCCATACGGGCATTGATTTCCATGGAATCCAGAGGATAATTCTTTCTGGCCCGTCTCGCCTGCACCTTAAAGGTTTTGCTGCGCTCGGGATACACCTCCCCAATATACCGGATAATGGTCTCACAAAGCCTGTCAAATCCCTGGTCCTCCACATAAACCACCGGACAGATGCCCGAAATGCCGAAAACCCGCCGCAGGTGCCCAACCGTCTCTTCAAAATCAAATTCCGTCTGGGCCTCCACATAAATGCGCCCCTGTGTCTTGTGAATCAAAAACTCACCCTCACATTTTTTTACCGCATATTTTATCTGCCCAATCAGGGCGTCCTCAAACAAAAAACGGTTTTTTCCCTTTATGCCGATCTCAGCGTATTTAATCAAAAAAGCAGTAAACATGCCAACCTCTTTTCTCTTACTCTCCCAAGCCTGCAGGCTTATTCCTATCTGCGGGTATATTTGCGCAACATGGGAATTTTATCATACAATGTCTGTAATGTATAGTCTATTTCTTCTAAAGTGGTGAATACGGAAAAGCTGAAGCGCACAGTGGACTCCAGCAGAGGCTTTTTTACCCCCACAGCCTTTAACGTAGCCGACGGCTGAGGTTTTCTGGCCGAGCAGGCGCTTCCGGCAGAAACATAAATTTCCTTTTCCTCCAGTGCATGAAGCAGCACCTCGCTTCTTACCCCCTCAAAGGAAACACTGACAATATGCGGCGCCGTCCCGGCTCCCAGAGGTTCTCCCGGTAAAAGACCGTTCACATGCACACCATCCAGCTTTCTCACTCCCTGGATAAAATGCTCCTTGCACCGATAAAGCTTTCTTACATCCTCGTCCAGACGACTGTAAAGCATTTCCGCAGCCTTTGCAAGTCCCGCCGCTCCAGGAACATTCTCCGTCCCTGACCGCAGATTCATCTGCTGCCCTCCTCCGTGAAGAATGGGCTGTATCCTCACCTTGTCCGCCGCATACAGCACTCCAACTCCCTTGGGCCCGTGAATCTTATGTCCACTGACAGACATCAGGTCAATCTTCATCTTTTTGGGATAAATAGAAGCCTTTCCAAAGCCTTGTACCGCGTCCACATGAAACAGTGTTTCCGGGTTCATCCGCTTGATCATGGCCCCCGCCTCTTCAATTGGCTGCAGGGAACCGATCTCATTGTTGGTGTGCATGATAGACACCAGTATGGTTTCGGGACACATGGCCCGATGCAGATCCTCCAGACGGATTCTGCCGCTTTCGTCCACCGGCAGATAGGTCACCCGGAATCCCTGTTCCTCCAGATAACGCATTGTCTGCAGAATGGCCGGGTGTTCTATCTGGGTTGTAATCAGATGCCTTCCTCTTCTGTTATTTGCTAAGGCGCATCCTATCAGCGCCAGATTGTCAGACTCCGTTCCCCCAGAGGTGAAAATAATTTCCTTTTCATCTACCTTCAGAATACGGGCCAGGGTTTCCTTTGCGTAACGGACATACTGCTCTGCCCGGATTCCTTTCATATGCAGGCTGGAGGGATTTCCGTAATCTTCACACATAATTTGTTTCATCAACTCCGCTGCCTCGGGAAAAACCCGGGTCGTAGCTGAATTGTCCAAATACACTTCCATCTACAATCTCCTCTTATCTTTTTTTGGTATCCTATTCTTTACTATATGCAAAGACATGCCTCTCTGCCAGCATCCCTCACTGGCATTGGTACATAATCCAGGCCATCACCGCAAGTCCGGCCGTCTCCGTGCGCAGAATCCGCTTCCCCAAAGTCACAGGCACAATGCCCGCCTCTTTCGCAAGCTCCACCTCCTGCTCTTCAAAGCCTCCCTCCGGCCCGATAAAGACTGCCGCGCTCTGGCCGGGCTTCAGGCTTTCTATCAGCTGTCTGGTTTTGTCCATGTCCTGTGCAAGCTCATAAGGAATCAGCTTTACGTCCATGGAGGATGCAAGCTTCACCGCCCCTTCAAAGGACATCACTTCTGATACTGCCGGGATGATTCCCCGCCTGCTCTGCTTTGCCGCCGCCTGGGCAATGCCTTGCCAGCGCAGAACCTTTGCCCTTGCCTTTTTTTCATCCAGCCTGACCACGCAGCGTTTTGCCGCCACCGGTATGACTGCATGCGCCCCCAGTTCCACAGCCTTCTGAATGACAAGCTCCATCTTGTCCCCCTTGGGAAGCCCCTGGAACAAATAGACCTTCACCGGGAGCTCCACGCTGTCCTCCTTGATAAAACGCAGCTGGCAGATAATCCTGTCCTCATGAAGGGACACAATGCCGCAGCGGTACTCCCTTCCATCCTGCCCATTGTTTACAGCAATCTCCTCTCCCACCTTCATGCGCAGCACATTCTTTATATGGTTTACATCCCCGCCCTCAATCACAACACGGCGGTTTTCCACATCAATCTGGCCAGGCTCTACAAAAAACTGGTACATTCTGTCTCTCCTTGTCTATCCCTTGCGAAAGAGCGTTGCCCATTATCTTTTTTGGGCCGTGACACTCACCCATTCTCCCTGATAATTCACCTCAAGCACTTCAAGGCCTGCCGCCTTCACCGCATCCGTCACCGTCTGCTCCTTATTGTCGATAATACCCGAGGTAATATAAATACCGCCCTTTTTCAGATGCTTTACAATAACAGGGGTCAGCGGCACCAGCACATCCGCCAGAATATTTGCCACAACAATGTCGTACCTCTCATAGCCCGCCGCATCTCGTATGGCCTTGTCCGTGATCAGATTGCCTATCATCAGCTCAAACTGCCCGGGATCAATTCCGTTTGCCGCACAATTCTGGGCCACAGCCTCCTTTGCACAGATATCCAAATCCGTGCCTACCGCATGCTTTGCCCCAAACATCAAGGCAAGAATTGCCAGAATGCCGCTGCCGGTTCCCACGTCCAGAAGCTCTGTCTGGGGCGTAACATACTTGCGCAGCTGTCTGATGCACAGCTGCGTGGTTTCGTGCATCCCGGTGCCGAAAGCTGTTCCCGGATCAATATGAAGCACCAGCTTTTCCTTATCCTGGGCCTTCATCTCCTCCCAAGAGGGAATCACCAGGATATCGTCTATATAAAACTGATGAAAATACTGCTTCCAGTTATTGATCCAGTCTATGTCCTGGGTTTCCTCCACGGTAATACTTCCTTCTCCGATATCCATAAACTGTGCAAGCTCCGCAAGCTCCTCTTCTACACGGGCGAGAACCGTCCCTTCATCCGTTTTCTCTCCCAAAAGCTCCAGGGAACCATCATCCTTTTTTTCCACGAAAAAATTCAGGTAGGCAACCCCGTCATCCTCCGGCCCGTCCGGGAGAATGTCTACAAACATCTGCTCCTTTTCCAAGGCGGTCAGGGGCACCTTATCCTCAATCTGCGCTCCCTCCAGTCCTATGTCGTAAAGTGCGCTGATAATGATATCTTCGGCCTCCGTAACCGTTTTTAAACGAAACTTAACCCACTTCATGTAATCCGGCCTCCTTTTTTTTGCTTTTGCTGCTCTTTTTTTGTCTGTCCCTTTTCTCTGTTCCTTTTATGCTTCCTGCGGCTTCAAACAGTGTAAAGCCCACAACGCCAAAAAAGGCCCAGAAGGATAATACATTTTTGTAATTCAAAGGCTCCTTCCAATGAAATCTGGTCAGCGCCTCTCCCTCCAGCCCGGCACTGTTCAAGGACAGACCGCAGTTTGGCGCCGCGTGCATCTCCTCTGTCACCGTATATACTCCTTTGGGCAGGTTGTCCTCAATATCTACATTTTTCAGGCTATACCGATAAACTGCATTTTTGCGAAGCCACTTATTCACAGGAACCGTAAAATAGCTGTAATTTGGTACCTGAGAATAAGGAATTTCCTGTTCCAGCAATATCTTTCCACCTTCGTTCGAAAGCTGAAACAAAAGCCTTCCACTGCGTGGCTTATTTTCGTCAAAGGTCAACACAAAATCCAGTCCGTCCAAAACACTTTCTTCCGCTCTGAAGGACTGTTCCATAACGCTCCCCTTCCCCAATTCCTCTGTAACCGCATGGTCCAGGTCTCCGGAACGCTGTTCAGCATCCCTCCGTACAAGACAAAAAGGCCAGACTGCCAGCATACATCCGGCCATTACAAGCAGAATTCCCTTTTGCAAAATATTCATCCTCATAACGCCTGGTGCCCCTCCTCTGCTCCTTTGATGTTCAGCCGCAGTAAATCAAAATCTGTGCAGTCATTTATGATCTGGAAACCATAATGCCCCATATTTTCATAGGTGATGCCGTATACCTCCTGCACCTCCTCCGAGAAAAAATCCGGCTTACATAAAAAGAACCACACTCTTTTGCCAGCCAATACCTGAATATCTGTCAATTCAGGATAATAAATAAAGGTCTGTTCCGGCATATAGCAGCCGTACAAAAGGTCGAAGGCCGGTTCCGAGTTATAGATCACAATATCCCCTGGCTCCATCTGCTCTTCGATAAACGCCTTAGTCTCCTCTATATAGGGTGTTGTAGTGTACTCGTTTGCATAGCATATCCGATAGGAGGACATTGACATAATACCCACAAAAAGCAGCGCACATATGTAAACCGGCGGATTGATCCGGGAAAGCACAATGGCAATTCCCAGCCACATGAGCGCAAGGCCGTGCATGATATGCCGGGATATAAAAAAGTGACTGGATACAGAAGCCAGTACCGCAGCAACCAGGTATGAGACCAACAGCAAAGAAAGGCAAAGCAGCGCAAAGCTCCTGTCCGCTTTTTCAAAACGGCCCCACAAAAGGAAAAGCCCTGCAAAGGCCACCGCCAAAATACCTATTCCCAAAAGTGTGGAATGCTCAATATTGCTTTTAAAAATAAAGGAAAACAGCTCCTGAAAATCAATGGTGCCAAAATCAACCTGGGTTTCCCCCTGCTCTTTCAAATGAAAAAAATCTGAAACCACCAGCCACCAACAAAAAGGAGCTACGGCTGCAATCCCGCACACGAATACCTTCCAGACGCTTCTCCTGTCTCTGTTCCAAAGCGCAAGAAATAAATAAAGATAGAGGAACAGAAAGCAAAAAGCAGTGAAATAATGACAAAAAAGTCCCGAAACCGTAAGCAGAAACAAAATTCCCCAAAGAAGCCTGCGCTTCGGCTCCTTTGCCAGATAATATATTGTGATACCGCAGGCCGTCACAATGAAAACTGTCCAAGAGTACATTCTCACATTAACGCCGATATGAAGGAGCGCCGGAGCCAATCCAGCCGGCACAATAAACAAAAGCGCTGTCCGATAGCCCCATGCCTTTTTTACGGCCGTGGCGCCCAGAAGCAAAGTGGCAAAGCTTCCTGCTACAGAAAACAATTTATAGGCAAACCAGCTTTCCCCAAATATCCATGTCCATACCCGCAGTCCCCAATACCATAGGGGAATGTCTGTGTCGTGGGCCTCCAAAATGTTGTCCATAATGCCCTTCAAATCATTGCCATGAACAGTCCGGTAGCTATACGCCTCGTCCAAATCAATCCCATGGTCAAAGCAAAGGGAAATCAAAATAAACAAAACTGCAAGCACCGTCCCCCATAAAACCAACTCCAAAATCCATCTGCGTTTTTCCCTCATCCCCTGTAATACGTTCATCTGTCCTTTTCTCTCTTTCTTCCTGATTCTATGAGAATTGTAAACCACCCTATTTTTCGTGTCAATGCTTTCCCTTGCGGCGTGCGCTTTCACATATACCTAATACAGCAAAAAACAGGGGAGTGCTGGTTACCTGCTGGAAGCTTATCAAGGAGTACACTCCATACAAAGTCAGAGCAAATATCCCCAGCGCCATCCCTTTGTAACGCCGAAGGCCCATAACGAAAATGCCAAGGTACGCCAAAACTCCAGCCAATCCCAAATTCACCAAGTGATTAAGCCACTCATTATGGGCATTGGCAAAAATAGAATTCGACCAGTGTCCAATGGGAGAAATAATATCGCGAACCGGGAACACGTCATAAATGTACTCCGCAAAGCAGTCCGGCCCCGCTCCCACAAGCTTTTGTCCCAAGTCAGCCCGCAAAAAACCCTCCCAGGCCAGCCGCCACAGACCTCCTCTGCCAGTGCCCCAATCATCCCCCCAGTCCATGGATGCTAAATAGCAAAAGCATGCGAGCAACGCACCGGCCCATATCAGTAACGAGCAGCCCCTTCTGAACAGCCTCTGTGTTTTAGGGGGCATTCTCTTTTGTATGCCGTAAAACAGCAGAAACACTGCCCCTGCAAAAAGCCATCCCCTCCATGTGACCAGCTCATAAACCCGGCTGTCTCCGGGCAGGGACGCCTTGCTTTGGCACAGCCAGATCAAAGCAGCCATCACAGGCATGAGGAAAGCCGTTCCTGCCCCCAGCAAAATACCTTTTTCAAAAATTTCCTCCTTCTTCCAGCCGAGAAGAAGGGTAATCCCCACACAGGCGAAAGCAACAGCAATGCCCCCGGCGCTGCCCTGAATGCACAAAAGCAACAGTGACAGTACACTGACACCGTAGCACAGCAGCATTTTTCCCTTCCCCTTTCCATACAAGAAGCCTGTTACAGAAAAAGCGAGGGCAACAGCATAATAGCCGCACAGCCAGTTAATATTGCCGATTGTGGACAGCATATGGGTGTATTCCCAGTCTCCCGGCCCAAAGGGAGCCAAAAGCCCCAAGGGGTCTATGTCCAGGCGGTTCAAAAGTCCAAGGAGCGTCACCGCAAAAAGCGCTCCCACCCCGAGATACATCGGATACGCTGCTGCCCGGTAATTTCTGGAAATGAAGAAATACATCCATACAAATAAAAGCTGAGTCAGGGCTCCCATGTACCAGTCCTGGTATCCGCTCCAGGCTGTCTGCCTGTATCGGCTGCACAAAAACGACAGAAAAACTGCCGCTGCGTAAGCCCCCATAAAAATATCCATGGAGCTGATGCTGCAGCCATCCGGAAATTGTCCTTTTCTGCGCACAGCCTTCCAAATACCCGCTGCAATCCCCGACAAGAGCCACACCGCCGCACAAACCAGTGAAATATTTCGAAACAACAGGTACTTATCATCCCCCAGCCGGTAATAGGTTCCTCTTGTATACAAGGGCAGCACTGCCAGTATGGCTGTCACATATAAATTGCACAGCATTTCCAGAAATTCTTGTCTGTTTCTCTCCATGTCTCCCTCGACGCCAAAAGAAGGGACTGCCGGGGCAGTCCCTTCTATGCAAGCCTTATTTCCAGAATTTTCTTCTCTTTCCATCCTTGTTCTCGCTGCCCTGCTCCTGGCCGGATGCGTTTTTTGCAGCGTTCAGGGAATCTCCTGTGACGGCGTCAAACTGCCTCAACAGCTCCTTGGCCTCATGGCTCAGCTTATCAGGCACCTGTACCACCAGGGTCACATAATGATCGCCCCTCACATCCTTATTTCTCCAGGAGGGAACGCCTTTTCCTCTCAAGCGCACTTTGGTATCTGTCTGAGTGCCCGGCTTCACGTCGTAGATGACCTTGCCGTCCACTGTGTCGATAAGAATCTCGCCGCCCAGTGCAGCCACTGCAAAGGATACCGGCACTGTTGAGTAAATATTGAAGTCCTGACGCTGGAAGATAGGATGCCTTCCCACAATCACCTCCACCAGCACATCCCCTCTGGGGCCGCCGTTGATGCCGGGCTCGCCCAAGCCGGGCATACGGGTGGACTGTCCGTTGTCAATACCTGCGGGAATATCCACCGAGTAGCGCTTGCGCATGGGAATGTATCCGGTACCCCGGCAGTCGGGACATTTTTCCTTAATAACCTTTCCTGTACCCTGACAGTCCGGACAGGTCTGCACATTGCGGACTGTTCCAAAGAAAGACTGCTGGGTAAATACCACCTGGCCCTTGCCGCCGCACTTGGAACAGGTTTCGGGACTGGTTCCCGGCTTTGCACCGCTGCCGTTACAGGTCTTACAGGTTTCCTTCACCGTCAGGTCTATTTCCTTTTTGCATCCAAACACCGCCTCCTCAAAGGTGATGCGGACGCTGGTACGCAGGTTCGCTCCCTTCATAGGGCCGTTGCTGCGCGTTCTGCTGGAACGCCCTCCGCCAAAGAAATCGCCAAAAATATCGCTGAATATATCACTAAAGTCAGTACCGCTGAAATCAAAGCCTCCGGCTCCGCCGGCGCCGCCGTCAAACGCGGCATGGCCAAACTGGTCGTACTGGCGTCTTTTCTCAGGATCACTCAAAACCGCATATGCCTCAGAGGCCTCCTTAAACTTTTTTTCAGCCTCTTTATCTCCAGGGTTCATGTCAGGATGATATTTCTTTGCAAGAACACGATATGCTTTTTTTATCGCCGCTTCGTCCGCGTTTTTATCTACGCCCAGAACCTCATAATAATCCCGCTTCTGTTCTGCCATAATCACACCTCATATAAAATGCGGTTTGCACAGGACATCTGCGGTCCTATGACCGCTATGCCCTGTGCCCGCCAGTTTCAAAACACACTTATATAATTTAACACACTTTATTACGATAATCAAGTCTTAGAATCAAGCGCCTTTTTGCGCTGCCGGAGACTTTATGAGGATTTATACCTCTCTGAAATCTCCATCAATTACATCATCCTCAGGAGCGGATGTGCTTTCTGAGCCTGCTGTGCCGCTCATATCCGGTCCTGCTGCGCCGCCCTGAGCCTGCTGCATATTCTCATACATCTTTGTGAAGAGGGACTGGGCGCTGTTTGTCAGCTTCTCCTTTGCAGCCTTCAGCTCATCCACATCGCTGTCGCTCATCTCCTGATCCTTCGTTCTCTCCAGAATAGCCTTAACAGCTTCCAGATCGGCCTGCACCTGGGTCTTATCGCTGTCGTTCAGCTTATCGCCCACCTCGTTTAATGCCTTCTCTGTCTGGAATACGAAGGAGTCCGCTTCATTTCTTGCCTCAACCGCTTCCTTTCTCTTCTTATCCTGTGCCTCAAACTCCGCAGCTTCCTTTACCGCTCTCTCAATATCCGCATCGGACATATTGGAGCCTGCCGTAATGGTAATGTGCTGCTCTTTTCCAGTGCCCAGATCCTTTGCGGATACGTTCACAATACCGTTTGCATCGATATCAAAGGTAACCTCGATCTGAGGGATTCCTCTGGGTGCGGGAGGGATGCCGTCCAGACGGAACTGTCCCAGGGACTTATTATCCCTTGCAAACTGTCTCTCACCCTGGACTACATTGATATCCACTGCTGTCTGATTATCTGCCGCCGTGGAGAAAATCTGGCTCTTCTTGGTGGGGATCGTTGTATTTCTCTCGATCAGCCTGGTTGCCACGCCGCCCATGGTCTCGATGGACAGGGACAAAGGAGTAACATCCAAAAGCAGAATATCGCCTGCGCCTGCATCGCCTGCCAGCTTGCCGCCCTGGATGGATGCGCCGATTGCCACGCACTCGTCAGGATTCAAGGACTTGCTGGGCTCTTTGCCGGTCAGCTGTCTTACCTTATCCTGCACTGCCGGGATACGTGTGGAGCCGCCCACCAAAAGCACCTGGCCCAGGTCTGCGTTGGTTAAGCCCGCATCCTTCATAGCATTCTGCACAGGAACCGCCGTCTTATCAACCAGATCTCTGGTCAGCTCATCAAACTGTGCACGGCTCAAATTCATGTCAAAGTGCTTGGGTCCCTCAGCGGTAGCCGTGATGAAGGGCAGGTTAATGTTTGTGGTCATTGCGCTGGAAAGCTCTTTCTTCGCCTTTTCGGCAGCTTCCTTCAGTCTCTGCATTGCCATCTTATCGCCGGACAGGTCTACACCCTCAGCCTTCTTAAATTCGGAAATCATCCACTGGATGATCTTGTTGTCAAAATCATCGCCGCCCAGATGGGTATCACCATTGGTAGCCAAAACCTCAATGACGCCGTCGCCGATCTCGATAATGGATACATCAAAGGTACCGCCGCCCAGGTCGTATACCATGATCTTTTGTTCCTTCTCATTGTCCAGGCCGTAAGCCAAGGCAGCTGCCGTAGGCTCGTTGATAATACGCTTTACGTCCAGGCCTGCAATCTTTCCTGCATCCTTGGTAGCCTGACGCTGTGCGTCATTGAAATATGCGGGAACGGTAATGACAGCTTCTGTCACCTTCTCGCCCAGATAGCTCTCAGCATCCGCCTTCAGCTTTTGAAGAATCATTGCGGAAATCTGCTGAGGAGAATATTTCTTACCGTCAATGGTGCGCCCATTGTCAGTACCCATATCTCTCTTGATGGAAGAAATGGTCTTTTCCGCATTGGTCACGGCCTGACGCTTTGCAGGCTCACCTACCAGTCTCTCTCCTGTCTTGGTAAACGCCACTACGGACGGTGTGGTTCTTGCGCCCTCTGCGTTTGCGATAACGGTGGGTTTTCCACCTTCCATAACAGCCACACAGCTGTTGGTCGTTCCTAAGTCAATACCAATAATCTTGCTCATATCTAAGCCCTCCTGCTTATTCTAAATCTAAAATTATATTATTCTACAACTGCAACCATACTATGTCTAACCACCGTATCCCGGTAGGTATAACCCTTTTGAAGCTCCTGTGCGATCACACCGGATTCATACTCCTCACTCTCCACCTGCATCACGGCATTGTGCAGATTGGGGTCAAACTCACACCCCACCGCCTCAATGGGCTTAACGCCCAGATTGTCAAGCTCTGTGAGCAGCTGCTTGTAAACACGGTTCATGCCGTCCACAAAGGGATCCTCCCTTTTTTCCTCCGGCACCGTCGCCAGGCCTCTCTCAAAATTATCCACAACTGGAAGAATCTTCTCAATGACGCTTCTGGCTCCTGTTTCAAACATAGCCTGCTTCTCTCTTTCGGTCCTCTTGCGGAAATTTTCAAACTCCGCCATCTGACGTTTGACCCGGTCCTCCAGCTGATCTATCTTTTCCTTGTAGGCGTCCGCTTTTTTCTCCTGCTTTGCCTGTTTTTTGGCAGCCTTCTTCTCCGCCCAGGTCATGGAGCCGTCTCCGGCCCGCGAAGCGGTATCCTCTGCCTCCTCTTCCCAATCCGTCTCCTCCTCATCCGGATTGGACTCATGGGAATCATCATCCAGGGAATTTCCTCCCCCGGAATTATCATTCTGAGGAGAATCGTCCTGCACACCATCTGCCGGGTTTGGTTCCCCGCAGACATCTTCAGGCTCTTTTTCCTCCTCCAGCCTTTCCTTTTCCTGCTCTGCCATTTCTACCTATCCTTTCTGCGCTTTATCCCGCATTTTCTCTACTTTTTATATAAGTCATCCAACTGGCTCTGTATGATCCTGAGTGTGCGGATCACCTTATCGTAATCCATCCGCTTGGGACCTATGATTCCTATGGTTCCCCGCATTCCCTCTCCTATTTCATAGGTTGCGGTGACCACGCTGCAGTCCTTCATGCTCTTTACCGGCGTCTCGTTTCCGATATACACCTGAATGCCTGTGTTTTCCTCATCCGCCAGGGTATCCATAACCAAATTCCCCAGCTGATTTTTTTCCTCAAAGGTATTAATCAGCTCGCTGGCTCTCTCCTGATCAGCCAGCTCCGGGTAACGGAAAATATTATTGGTACCGCTTGTGTAAATCTCCAGGTCTTCCTCCGCTCTGATGGCCTCGGCCACAGCGTCAATCACGCTGCTTACCAGAAAGCTGTGGATTCCCGCCTGCTGCTTCATGTCTGAAATCATTCCCAGATTGATTTCATCTATGGACAACCCATTCAGATGGGTGTTCAGCAAAATATTTAATTTCAGCAGCGTCTCATCGTCCAGCTCCTGATCCACGGAAAGAATATTGTTTTTTACTACATTTCCCTCCACCACGATCACCGCCAGAATATGAGCGGCATCCACCCGGGACAGCTGCACAAATTTCACCTTGTTGCGATGGGTGGAAGGGGCGGATATCATAGTTGCATACTGTGTGTTCTGGGCCAGAACCTTAGCCACCTGCTTAAGCAGGGTTTCCATTTTGTCCTGCCTTTCCACCAGCATATCCTTCATCTCCACCACCTCGCGCTCCTTCTCGGCCATCATGGTATCCACGTAAAAACGGTAGCCTTTGTCGGAAGGTATCCTGCCCGCCGAAGTGTGCGGCTGGAGAATATATCCCATTTCCTCCAAATCCGCCATTTCGTTCCGGATGGTTGCGGAGCTTAGATTCAGGTCGGTGTCCTTTGAAATGGTTCTGCTGCCCACCGGTTCTCCTGTCTCAAGATAATTACGGATAATGGCCTGCAGGATTTTTGTCTTTCTCTCATCTAACTGCATTCCTATCCTCCTCGTCCGCTAAAACGGACATCCATTCATTATTTGAAAGGTGCTTTCAAACTTTTTGCCAGTTGTTAGCACTCGACAAGGAGGAGTGCTAACATCCTCTTAACCTAAAATATCACTAAGACTATATGTTGTCAACAACTTTTAGCGAAAATAATTATAAAATAAATCTAAAGCATCAAAAAAGCACTGCCTTTCCCTTGCAGGAAAACCAATGCTTTTCTTCCTTTAAAATAAGTATGTAGATTAAATATAGAAGCTTCCCGTATGATCGCCGTTCATTACATAGTAAACCATGCTCTCCTCGGGCTTCACATAAAGCTCTACGCTGGTCAAATCCCCTGCCTTCTGCTTCAGGTCGTATTTCCATACGTCCTTGGCAATCTGGATCAGATCCTCCTGGGAATAGGACTTACCCTCAAACTGCACATGAACTGCGCTCTTAAGCTCTGCCTTCTTTGCGGGCTCCTTCTTAGCTGCCGTCTTTCTTACTGCAGTCTTTTTTACCGCAGTCTTCTTCACAGGCTCCTTTTTCTCAGGCTCTGCCTTGGCTGCCTCCGTTTTTACTGATTTCTTTACTGCTTCTGCCTTAACCGCTGTTGATGCTTCCGTCTTTTTTGTTTCTGCCTTAATCTCTTCCGTCTTCGCAGCTGCTTCCTTTGCCGCCGCAGGGGTTACTGTCTTCTTGGTCACTGCCATAGCGATATCTCCCTTCTTTCACAGATAGACAATTTTTTCAGACTCCTCACAAGTTATTTCAACTTGCCGCAAGATAGGTTTTACTTGCTGTGATTAGTTTATTACTTTCACGAAAAATTGTCAACTGTCTGAATGCGGAAACTACGGTTTTCGGGGCTTTCATGTCTTTATTTCTTCAAAATAGCGCAAAATATCAGAAAATTGTCACTATTTGTCGACGGATTTTCCTTTACAATCCTGTAGCCGCGCAATATCATAGGTCTGTGAAGGGGAATTGTTTCAGACAGCGGCCAGCATGCTATGGCCGCTGTTTTTGCAGCTTCATGACCCATTATTCCTGCAGCCCTGCGGCAAGCATTGACAAAATATGCCTCCCTATTATAAAATTTATGCAAATCATCAATTTAACAAGGATAGGGAGGAGAAAGTGATGGGAATCGCTTCATTGGTTTTAGGTATTCTGGCCGTTATAATCGGTCTTTTTTCAGCCGGTTCTCTTGGATGGCTGGGGGCCATCATGGCAATTATCGGCATTATTTTAGGCGCTCTTGGGAAAAAGGATCCTGCTGCCAGCGGTGTTGCCACTGCCGGCCTGGTTCTTTCCATTATCGGCCTGATCTTATGTCTGCTGCTTTACATTGCATGTATTGCCTGCATCGGCGGTCTGGCCGCTCTGTAAAACCGCATTCACACTATGCAGATCTATTTTCACCTGTTTGGACATTCCATTCCCGCCTATGGCCTTTTGATCGTCCTGGGCGTTATCACTGCAAATCTGCTTGGCGCAGTCATTATCCGCAGATACCGTCTGGACTTCAACGACTTTATCCTATTGGAGGCCTACGCCTTTCTGGGCGGTTTTCTGGGCGCCAAGGTCTTGTACCTGGCAGTTTCCTTTCAGGACATAGACTGGTCTAGAATCCTTGAACCCGCTTATTTTAACTCCCTGATGCAGGGAGGCTTTGTCTTTTATGGAGGGCTCATAGGCGGTATCGCTGCAGTGCTGTGCGCCTCCAGGCTTCACAAAATCCCCTGCAGCCCTTATCTTCGCCACTGCATTTTTCTCATCCCCCTGATTCACTGCTTTGGCAGAGTGGGCTGCTTTTTTGCCGGATGCTGCTACGGAATCCCCTGGGACGGCTTGTTTTCCGTTACCTTTCCCCAAGGCTCTCTGGCCCCGGCGGGAGTACCTCTTTTTCCAGTGCAGCTGGCGGAGGCCTTTTGTCTTTTGGCCCTCTCCCTCCTTCTGCGGTATCTGGATACTGTCCTGACACATTTTTACGCAGTGGAAACCTATTTGATTTCCTATGGAATCATACGTTTTGTACTGGAATTTTTCCGGGACGACTCCGCCCGGGGAAAGCTGCTTTTCTTGTCCACCTCCCAGTGGATCAGCCTTCTCTTAACCGGCTGCTGCCTGTACCTGCTTAAGCGCCGCGCAGGCCAAAGTAAAGCAGCACCAAAACCCCCAGCACAATCCGGTACCAGCCAAACACCTTGAAATCATGCCTCTTAATATACCCCATCAGGAATTTAAGCACCGCCAGGGATACCACAAAGGCGGTAAGACACCCAGCAAACAGAAGTAAAAGCTCCAAGGAGGTAAATGCAAACCCGAATTTTACCACCTTTAAAAGACTGGCCCCAAACATTACAGGGATAGCCAGAAAAAAGGTGTATTCCGCAGCCACGGTTCTGGACACGCCGATCAAAAGGGCGCCCACAATGGTTGCGCCGGAGCGTGAGGTTCCGGGAAACACAGCCGCTATCAGCTGAAAGGCGCCGATCAAAAACGCCGTCTGATAAGTAATATCCGCAAGGGCCGTCACCTTGGGCGTTCTGTTTTGATTCCAGCTCTCGATCACAAGAAAGGCAACGCCAAACACAATTAATGCCACAGCCACGCAGAAATAATTATAAAACAACGCGTTGAACACATCGTCGAACAAAAGGCCGATTACCGCAGCCGGGACGCAGGACACCAATATCTTGAGCCACAGGATTACAATGTCCATCTTGAGGAAGGAGAGCGCCCCCCGCTTCCCTTCTCTCTCCTTTCTTGTCAACGCAAAAGGCCATATCTGCTTCCAGAACAAAACCACCACCGCAAGAATGGCTCCCAGCTGTATCACCACATCAAACATATCAAAGAAATTTTCGCTGGTGCCCTGAAAGGGCAGAAACTCCTCCAGCAGAATCAAATGCCCTGTGCTGCTGATGGGAAGCCACTCCGTAATGCCCTCCACAATTCCATAAATAACTGCCTTTAAAATTTCTAACATAGCTTCCTCTCAACCTTCCTGATTTTTCTGAGGGTTTCCTTATGCCTCCAGATACCTCATAAGCGGCTCATAACAGGCCGCCGCATCCTCATAGCCCTCTTTATAGAGCGCACGGAGCTTTTCCTTGTCCTTTTCCACTCTGCCCACATCGCTTTTTTTCCGGGGCTGTATCACAAAAGCCTGCCCGTTTTCTTTCTGCCTTTCAATATATGCAAGGGTCTCGTTATAATTGATATGCCGCGTGGACATCAGCTGGTACACCTTGGGGTACTTCAGATAGCGCAGCTTAATCAGCGCCAGATGTTCCGAGGGCTTTCGCCGATAACCGACCTCCTTTGTCATCACTACCACATTTTTCACATTTCCGTCCAGTATGGATTTCTGCAGAGGAATGGAATCGCTAAGTCCCCCGTCCAGATAATAATTTCCATTGATCTTCACATTCCTGGACACCAGCGGCAGAGAGGCGGAGGCTCTTATCATATCAATATCCCGCTTCATATCCCGGACACGCAGATATTCCGCCTTTCCCGTCTGAATATTGGTGACAACGCTGAATGCCTTTCCCTGGTAAGCGTTAAAGGCCTCATAATCATAGGGCCACAGGTAGTCCGGAATCAGATGATAGCACATCTCCACATTAAACAAATCCCCTGTGGTCAAAAGGCTCTCCATACTGCAGTATCTTCTGGTGTCCAGATAGTCCACCATCACATCAATGGCACGCCCTTTTTGCTTTGACAGAAAGCTGCTCATATTGCAGGCTCCTGCCGATACGCCGTACACACTGGAAAACTCCAGGTTCTTATCCAGAAAAAAGTCCAGAACACCGGAGGTGTAAACCCCCTTCATGCCGCCTCCCTCAAGCACTAAGCCTGCCTGATACATAGGTCTTTTCCTCCTTTTCATCCCCTTTTGGGATATCCGTATTCTTCCGCCGCAAATCTGCGCAGCGCCGGAAGGGAGCGCTGTACCTTTTCCGTTTCCATACAATATGCCATGCGGAAATATCCCGGCGCCCCGAAGGTATCCCCGGGCACAAGAACCAGATCGTACTTTAAAGCCTTTTGGCAGAACGCCCCGGCGTCCTCCTCCAGCGCCTTGGGGAAAATGTAAAAGGTTCCTCCTGGCTTTACACAGGTAAAGCCAATGTCTGTCAGCTCCTTGTACAAAATATTCCTATTATTTTCATAGACCTTTAAATCCGCCGTCTCTTCCAGCACCTGGGCCACCGCCAGCTGAATGATGGAGGGGGGGCAATTATGCCCGATGCCTCTGGAAATCTGGCCGCACATTTGAATCATAGTCTCCGCATCCCTGCACTTGGGGCTGACGGCCACGTAACCAATGCGCTCCCCAGGCAGTGAAAGAGATTTGGAAAAGGAATAACACATGATCGTATTATCGTAAAACCAGGATACGCAAGGCGCGTCCTCCCCCTCAAACACAATCTCCCGATAGGGCTCGTCGGATATCAGGTAGATCTCATGGCCGTACTCTTTTTGCTTTTTCCTTAAAATATTCGTAAGTCTTTCCAGGGTCGCCGTGGAATATACCACGCCGGAAGGATTGTTGGGGGTGTTGATTAAAATAGCCGCCGTCTTTTCCCCCAAAAGCTCCTCAAAGGCTTCAAAGTTGATCTGAAAACGCTCCGTATCCGGAGGAACCACCCTAAGCACCGCCCCCGTCAAATCCACATAAGGGTGGTATTCGGGAAAAAAGGGGGCAAAGGTAAGAATTTCATCCCCGGGCTGCGCCACCAGCCTGATGGCATGGGCCAAAGCCCCCGCCGCCCCGGAGGTCATGAAAATATGCTCCTTGCGATAGGGAATCCCGAAACGTTTTTCCAGGGATACGGCCACAGCCTCCCTCACCTGTGTAATTCCCAGGCTGGGACTGTAGCCGTGCAGCTCTACCGGCTCCCTGGTGGCCAGCAGATGAATCATTCTGTCCGTGAAGTCCCTGGGCGCGGGCACAGAAGGGTTTCCCAGACTGTAATCAAATACATTTTCATAGCCTATTTCGGCTCCTCTTGCCGCAGCAAACTCCGAAAGCTGCCTGATCACCGATTTCCCTGACAGCATATCCTTATACTTTTGAACTAACATATTGACTCCGTTTCCGCACGGGGCTGCCGTGCAAATTCATTTTAACACTCTTCTTCCGCCCACACAAGAGCACACCTTACGGCCTTTCTCCAGCCCCTTAAAAGCTCCTCCCTTTTCTCCTGTGACATGGCGCGGTCAAAGACGGAGCCCATCTGCCAGTTTTCCCTGATCTCCTTTTGATCCTTCCAGTATCCTGCCGCCAGCCCTGCAAGGTATGCGGCTCCTAAGGCTGTGGTCTCTACGCAGCTTGGCCGCTGTACCTGAATCCCCAAAATATCCGCCTGAAACTGCATGAGGAAATCATTGGCGCTGGCCCCGCCGTCCACCTTCAGGCTTTTTAAGGAAATGCCGCTGTCCTGCTCCATTGCCCGGAGCACATCCGCTGTCTGATAAGCGATGGACTCCAGCGCGGCTCTGATAAAATGCTCCTTGGTACAAGCTCTGGTAATGCCTACAATGGTGCCTCTGGCATATTGATTCCAATAAGGGGCTCCCATTCCAGCAAAGGCCGGAACTATGTAAACTCCCGCCGTGTCTGCTGCCTGCATGGCATATTCCTGGGACTGAGGGGCCGTTTTTATCATACGCATGCCATCCCGCAGCCATTGAATGGCCGCTCCTGCCACGAAAACGCTGCCCTCCAGAGCATACTGGGGTTTTTCGCTGCTGCCCGCCGCCATCGTAGTCAAAAGGCCCGACCCGGACGCTATGGCCTGCTCTCCAGTGTGCATCAGCATAAAGCAGCCGGTTCCATAGGTATTTTTCACCTCTCCCCGGTCAAAGCAGCACTGTCCGAACAGAGCGGCCTGCTGGTCCCCTGCAGCGCCTGCAATGGGAATGGGGCCGCCCAGAACGGAGGGAGCTGTATACCCGTAAACATAGCTGGAAGGGTGTACCTGCGGCAGAAGGTTTTCGGGGATTCCAAAGTAGTCCAATATCTCCTGATCCCAGCAAAGCTTATGAATGTCATAGAGCATGGTTCTGGAGGCATTGGTAAAATCCGTCACATGAACGGCACCCTTAGTCAGATTCCAAATCAGCCAGGTGTCAACCGTGCCAAAAAGAAGCTCGCCCCGCTTTGCTCTTTCCCTGACCCCGGGAACCTCCTCCAGAATCCAGGCGATCTTGGAGGCGCTGAAATAGGCGTCTGGAATGAGCCCGGTACGTTCTCTGATCACCTGGTCAAAGCCATCCCGTTTCAGGGCTTCTATTTTGTCCGAGGTACGCCTGCATTGCCAGACAATGGCGTTGTAAACAGGTTCCCCGGTATTCTTGTCCCATAAAATCGTAGTCTCCCTCTGATTGGTGATGCCGATGCCCTCTATCTGTGCCGCAGACACTCCCAGCAGAGCCATACATTCCGTGGCAACTGCAAGCTGGGAGGACCATATCTCCATGGGATTGTGCTCTACCCAGCCCGGCTTGGGATAAATCTGGTTAAATTCCTTCTGAGACATGGAGCACACATTGCCTCTTTTGTTAAATAAGATACAGCGGGAGCTGGTTGTCCCCTGATCCAATGCCATAATATATTTTTCCATATGCAGATACCTCTCTAAATGTTACTCTATGCTCCTTGTGGCCACAATGTTTACGCCGGTACCGGCCACGTTCTCCAGCACCACATCCCCTGTCTTTATGGGCAGTGTAATTGTAACTCCGGACAGCTCCCTGATACATTCCATGATTTTCTCCTTTGGTATCTCCGAAGCCGTCTTTACCGGAACCATCTGACTGCGCCCTCCTGCCGCCCTGACGGTGGAGGTAACGATCCTGGTTGGGTTGGTGACCTCCTTTTCCCCATAGGCAGCTCCTCTGGGGCATCGGTTTCCCGTGACGGTCACCGTTCCTCCTTCCTTTTGGGAAACAGTAAGCTCACACCCTACGGGGCAGCAGATACAGGTAAGCTTTCTGCTCTCCGAAAGGCCTTTTTCCGTCTTGTTCTCCTTTTCCATTCCTTCCCTCATTTCCGCAGATAAGCCTGCTTTACATACTCCGCCGCAGATGCTCCCGCCCGGGCAGCCTCCTTGGACACCTGATCCACCAGCTCATGCACATGAAGCACATTCCCACAGGCAAACACTCCGGCCACACTGCATTCCAGGTCCTGACTCACCACAGGTCCGCCGGTCTTTACATCCATTTTCAGAGAAAGCTTTTCCGAAAGCTCATTTTCAGGAATCAGCCCGCAGGATAAAAGCAGCGTATCGCAGGATACCTCCCATTGTGTGCCTGGCACAGGGTTTCCCTTTTCATCCACCCTGGTCAGAGTCACTCCCTCCACTCTGTTTTTCCCGTGGATATTGCACACAGTGGTGTTCAAATACAAAGGGATTCCAAAATCCTCAAGACACTGCACAATGTTTCGCTTCAGCCCGCCGCTTTTGGAGCGCAGCTCCGCCACACAATGCACCTTTGCCCCCTCCAGCACCATTCTTCTGGCCATAATCAGCCCAATATCCCCGGAACCCAAAATGACCACCTCTCTGCCGGGGAGCCTGCCTTCTATATTTACATAATACTGAGCCGTACCGGCGCTGTAAATGCCCGCCGGGCGGTATCCGGGGATGTTTAAGGCCCCCCTTGGCCGCTCCCTGCAGCCCATGGCCAAAATCACGCCGTCCGTGATAATTTCCAAAAGACCCTGGGACCGGTTCATAGCGGTCACCCGTTTTCTGCCGTCTGCAAGCAAGGCAATATCTGTCACAATGGTCTGCAGCAGACAGGGAATCCCCTCCTGCTTCACCATCTGGACGTACCTCTCCGCATATTCCGGCCCGGTAAGCTCCTCTTTAAAGGTATGGAGCCCGAAGCCATTGTGAATACACTGGTTCAAAATCCCCCCAAGGTCCCTGTCCCTCTCCAGTAAAAGCACCCGTCTGCAGCCCTTCTGCCATGCGCCTAAGGCTGCCGCAAGCCCGGCCGGTCCTCCGCCGATAATGACCAATTCTTCTGTGCGTCTGATCATGCCATCCCCCCTTTTGCTTCCTCCCAAAAGCTGTCCTTGTTATATCCGATGAGTATCTCGCTGCCCGGCTGCGCCTTTCTGATCAGAGAGGCATCCTCCTTCAGCTCTTCTGTCAGAATCTCCAGCACCTTAGGAGAACAAAAGCCTGACTGGCATCTTCCCATACCGGCCCTTGTACGCCGCTTGACGCCGTCCAGGGTGCGGGCTCCCAGGGGTCTGCGTATGGCATCCCTGATCTCCCCCTCCGTCACCAGCTCGCAGCGGCAGATCACATTGGCATAGGAAGGGTCCCTTTCGATCAACGCCTTTCGTTGGCTGTCAGAAGCCTCCGCCATACTGGGAATCCCCTTTCTGAAAGGATTAAAATTCTTCTTAGGCTTTGCAGGATAGGCTTCCCGGATGAGCTGCGCCACATATTCTCCGATGGCAGGCGCGCAGGAAAGCCCCGGGGACTCAATGCCCGCCACGTCGTAAAATCCCGGCGCATCCTGAACCTGGCCGATTACAAAATCGCCTTCCCTGCCGCCTTCCTCCAAATGGGCGCGCAGTCCCGCAAAGGAAGTAATTACCTGTTTTTCATCCAGACTCTCCACACTGGCCTTCCCCTTTTCCAGCACCTGCTTGATTCCAGGGGCCGTAGTGTTGGTGCCTTCCTTGTCGGGAATATCCTCCGCATTGGGACCCACCAGAAGATTTCCGTGAACGGTTGGCGTTACCAGAATCCCCTTGCCCATTTTAGAGGGCAGTTGAAATACGGTGGATTGCACCAGGGAGCCGGATTTTTTATCAAAGAGGCAGTATTCTCCCCTCCTGGGCACGATTTTAAGCTTATATTCACTCACCATGTTGTGAAGAACATCGGCGTAAACTCCTGCTGCATTTACAACCACAGGCGCTGCAAAGGTCCTGCTTC
>DXGH01000027.1 GCA_019114005.1 Candidatus Acetatifactor stercoripullorum | reverse complement strand
AGAGGACTGAAAATCCTCGTGTCACTGGTTCGATTCCGGTTCTGGGCATTTGCAATATACAAAAATATGTTGCGCATGGGGTATTAGCTCAGTCGGTAGAGCACTTGACTTTTAATCAAGTTGTCCGGGGTTCGAATCCCCGATGCCTCATTAATCAGGAAAGAAGATGATTCGAACCCCGTGGGTTCAGAATCCCCGATGCCTCACTAACCAGGGAAGAAGATGATTCGAACCCCGTGGGTTCAGAATCCCCGATGCCTCACTAATCAGGGAAGAAAGAAAAAAGCATGAAAGTGCTTTTTTTTCATGTAAAGGTATAAATGGAATACGATTCCGTATGGAATCCGATTCCATATGGAATAAGCAGACGATGAAAAATAAGCGGTTGAAAGAAATACGGTTTGCATTTGCACAGTCAGTGCCGGTTATGCTGGGTTATTTGTTTTTAGGGATTGCCTTTGGCCTGATGCTGCAGAATGCAGGATATAACTTTTGGTGGGCATTTTTTTGCAGTGTGGTTATTTATGCAGGCAGTATGCAGTTTGTCTTGGTAACGCTGCTTACCAGCGGAGCCAGCCTGCTCTATGCGGCTGCCATGACAGTGTTTGTAAATGGACGGCATATATTTTATGGACTTTCTTTTATTGAAAAGTTTCGAGGCATGGGGAAAAAGTACCCATATATGGTGTTTTCCCTGACGGATGAAACTTATTCTGTGTTATGTGGGTTGAGAACACCTCAGGGACTGGACGAGAAAAACATTTCCTTTTTCATTGCCTTGTTTGATCAATTATATTGGATAACAGGATCGGTGCTGGGAGCTGTTATCGGTCAGCTGATTACCTTTGATACTACCGGTGTTGATTTTTCCATGACAGCTTTGTTTGTAGTCATTGTTTTAAATCAATGGATGGACAGCAAGGAACATAGACCGGCGATCATAGGGGGCGTGATTGGAGTTATCTGCCTGATTTTGCTGGGGGCGGAAAGCTTTTTGCTGCCGGCATTGACCTTGACGGCGTTAATATTATTGGGAGTCAGGAAAAAATGGGACATTCATTAGCAATTATCGGTGTAGTTGCGCTTTGTACAGTGCTGACCAGGGCCTTGCCCTTCTGGATATTGGGAGGGAGAAAGGAGGTGCCGGCAACGGTGCAGTATCTGGGAAAGGTGCTGCCTCCTGCCATTATGGCAATTCTTGTTGTTTACTGTCTGAAAGACATCAATTTGCTGGAGGGAAGCAGAGGTTTGCCGGAATTTTTGGCTGTTGCGTTGGTGGCTGTCCTTCATCTGTGGAAAAAGAGTACTCTGCTGAGTATTGGAGCTGGAACGGTTTTTTATATGATACTGGTTCAGGCAGTATTTTGAGAGTAGCACAAAAGGTTGATTTTTAGCCTTTTAGTGCTATTTTTTTTCCTTATAAAATGGTATAATGAATTGAATTTCAATATAATAATTTTACATACGCAGGATGTATGGGAGAATCGTCATGAGCCAGACAAAAATAGAGGATCAAAAGCAGGCGCAGAAAAGCACGGTACGGACGCAGGAAGAGGAAGCGCTCCAGCAGAAAACGGAAACATTGCAGCAAGACGCAGAAGCGCAAAAACAAACAGGAAAGACATCCGGAAAGAAAAAGAAAAAAAGACGGCGTATAGCTGCTTTTGCGGTCAGCGTTCTGCTTGCATTGCTTTTCTTGGCATACGGGGGAACTGCCATATATTATCAGTCGCATTTTTTGCCAAATACGTATATTAACCAGATAAACTGCAGTAATTTAGATGCGTCCCAGACTGCTTTACTGTTGGACAGGCAGGCGCAAAGTTACACATTGGAGGTGACCGGAAGGGGCAAAACGAAAGGACAGCAGGAGGTTTTAGGCGTAATTGAAGCGCAGGATATTGGGTTTACGTCACAGGGCACTGAGGAGGCTTTGCAGACGCTTTTAGCTCAGCAGAATTCCTTGCTTTGGATACAGGCGGTGCTGGGAGGAAAAGCATACCGCCATGATTTGGCCGGAAGCTATACCTTTGAGGAGGAGCTTTTAGAGGAAACGCTAAAGAGCTGGGAGGCATTTCAGGAGAAGAACATGACAGCGCCCCAGAATGCGTATATCAGTGAATATTCTGAGAAGGGCTATGAAATTATACCGGAAACAGAAGGCACACTGCTTGACTCTGATGCTGCTGTAAAAAGCATTTCGGAGGCTGTTGCGGCTGGGGAAAATGCTGTTTCATTAGAAGAGACGGGCTGTTATGTGGAGGCTTCGGTGAAAGCGGAGGATGCGCAGCTTACGGAAGCCTGCAGTACAATGAACACATGGGTAAGCACCTACATTACCTATGATTGGAATGGCACTCAGATTGTTGTGGACGGGGAGCAGATTCATGAGTGGATATCCTTGGAGGGGGAAGAGCCTGTATTAGATGAAGAGGCGGTGGAGGAGTTTGTTGCTGACACCGCAAGAGAATTGGACACTTATGGCAAAAACAGAAAGTTTACAACGGTTTTGGGGACGGAGCTTACGCTGCCAAGCGGCGGATACGGCTGGAGGACGGACAGAGAGGGGGAAAGTCAGGAGCTGATTCAGCTGATTTATCAGGGAAGTGTGCTGGAGAAAGAGCCTTTATATACCAGCAGGGGGGCGAACAAGGGGAGCGATGATATTGGGGATTCCTATGTGGAGATTGATTTGTCCAATCAGCATTTGTACTTGTTTTGGGAAGGCGAAATTGTACTGGAATCGGACTTCGTATCTGGTGATATGACAAAAAGCGGCAGGATGACTCCTCCGGGCGTATTTGGCCTCACTTATAAAACGCGAAACGCTGTGCTGCGGGGCGAGGATTATGAAACTCCCGTTAATTACTGGATGCCATTTAACGGAAATATCGGCATGCACGATGCTACCTGGCGCAGCAGCTTCGGGGGAAGCATTTATATCACAAACGGTTCCCATGGCTGTGTCAACCTTCCATTGGACAAGGCGGCACAAATTTATGAGTATGTATCTACAGGGTTTCCTGTGATATGCTATTATTATTAAGTCCTTTATGTGAGGGCGCATTTGTGTAACCGGAAAGCAGGAAGGAGGAATGCAATGGCGGAGAGATTTTTGGGGCGGCGTTCCCAAAAAAGAGCAGAGGCATGGAAAAGACATTTTGAACGCCACAGAAAGCTGCACAGACAGCTTAGGGCTGCGGCTGGAGATATTTTGAAATCCCCCAATTTTAATTCCACCAAGCGGTATATTCAGCATGGAAACATGACGGTGAATGCACATAGCATGAATGTTGCAAGATACAGCATTGCCATCAGTGAGCGGCTTGGGATTGTGTGCAGGCAGGAAGAAATGATTCGGGGAGCTTTGCTGCATGACTATTTTTTATATGACTGGCATAAAAAGGATTCTCAAAATCCTCACAGACTACATGGGTTTTACCATCCAGGGCGGGCCCTTGCCAATGCGTCAAAGGAGTACTCCTTAACCCCCAGGGAAAAGGACATTATCAAGAAGCATATGTGGCCGCTTACAGTGGTGCCTCCCATGTGCCGCGAAGCATGGATTGTGACGGCGGCGGACAAATGGTGTTCCTTGCTGGAAACCTTTGGTCTGCACAGAGGCCATGGCGCAGCTTTGGAAATTCTGCAAAGGCCAGGGAAAGACTGTCAGGAAGAGAGCGGCGGATAATTGGGACAATTATATCGGAAATTAGAGGAATATGGAAAAAACGGGAATTACCCCTATCATATGCCAGGGCACAAGAGGCGCCAGATGGGAGACCTGCCAGGGGAAATCGTGAAGATAGATATAACGGAAATAGGTGACTTTGATAATCTTCATGATCCAAGAGGAATCCTGAAAACGCTGCAGGAGAGGACGGCAGTGTTGTACGGGGCGGAGGAAAGCTTTTATCTGGTCAATGGGAGTACCGGCGGTATATTAAGCGCCGTCAGCGCTGCAGTCCCGCAAGGCGGTCATATTCTTATGGCGCGTAATTGTCATAAGTCTGCTTATCACGCGGCGTATCTGCGAAACCTGAAAATTTCTTACCTGTATCCCAGCCTGCTTCCTGGATATGACATCTATGACGCAGTGACCCCCAGACAGGTGGAAGAAGGCCTGGAGCGGGATTCCCAGGTATCAGCGGTGCTTTTGGTGTCGCCCACATATGAAGGCAGAATAGCGGATGTGAAGACAATCGCGGAAATTGTTCACAAGAGAGGAATTCCCTTGATTGTGGATGAGGCTCACGGCGCGCATCTGGGATTTTCGGAGTATTTTGCCCCCAACAGCTGCAGCTGTGGGGCTGATCTTGTGATTCACAGTGTACATAAAACGCTGCCTGCTTTGACCCAGTCGGCGCTTCTTCATGTAAACGGAAGCAGAATAGACAGGGATAAGCTCAGGAGATTTCTGCATATTTACCAGTCCAGCAGCCCATCCTATGTACTGCTGGCGGGCATAGACGACGCCCTGGAAATTGTGGAACGGAAAGGCAGAGAGCTTTTCAGCGAATTTGCACGTCAATATTTTCAAATGGAGGAAAGGCTTTCCCAGTGCAGATGTCTGCAGTGGATATCTGCAAAAGGGGATGGCAGACAGGATATAGGAAAGCTGGTTATCTCAACCAGGAAAACAGAATTGTCGGGACAGGATTTATATGATATTCTGATACAAAAATATAATTTGCAGCTTGAAATGGCGGAAGGAAGCTATTGTCTGGCCATGTTTACGGCAGCGGACCCAGCAGAAGCCTATGAGCGCATGACGGCGGCGTTACTTGAGATAGACAGCCAGCTGGCGGCAGCGTATGAACAGAAAGAGAAGCGGCCGGAAGAGACCAGGCCGCCGGAGGAGCATGGCTCACTGGCAGAGTATAGACCGCCGGGGGAGAGCGGCCTGCCGGAAAACAGCGGCGGGGTGATTCCCCTGACCAGAGCGTGGGACATGAAGGCGAAGCTGATTCCTTTAGAAGCATCCCGGGGAAAAGCAGCGGCAGAGTTTATCAATCTGTTTCCACCAGGGATTCCCATACTTGTGCCGGGAGAGCAAATCAGCGAGGAAGCCTACAGGCGGATCAGGCTCTGTTTGGAGCAGGGACTGACCGTTCAGGGAATTGTGGGAAGGGGAAAATCTTATCAAATAAAAGTGCTTGATATATAAGCTGGAAAGGAATAAATGTTATGAGAAAAACAAAGATTATCTGTACCATCGGACCTGCGAGTGAGAGCGAGGAGCGTCTGCGTGAGTTAATGCTTGCGGGAATGAACGTAGCCAGGTTTAATTTTTCACACGGAACCCATAAGGAGCAGCTCGCCAAATTTAACAGAGTGCTGCGGGTGAGGAAAGAGCTGGGACTGCCGGTAGCCACTCTTTTGGATACCAAGGGGCCAGAAATCCGTCTGAAGGATTTTGAAGGGGGGAAGGTGGAGCTTTTGGCAGACCAGACCTTTGTCCTGACCACGGATGAGGTGCTTGGGACAACGGAGCGGGCCACCATCACTTACAAAAATTTGAAGCATGATATCCAGGCAGGAACCACTATACTGATTGATGACGGTCTTATTGAGATGCGGGTGGAGGAGATAACCGGAAATGACATTGTCTGCCGGGTGATAAATGGGGGCTATGTGTCCAACCATAAGGGAGTGAATGTGCCGGGGGCCATCCTCTCCATGCCTTACATCAGCGCTGTGGACAGAGATGACATTATTTTCGGCGCAGAGCACGGCTTCGACTTTTTGGCGGCTTCCTTTGCCCGCACAAAGGAGGACATTCTGGAGGTAAGAAAAATCCTGGAAGAACGGGGCAGCAGGATGAAGATCATCGCCAAAATTGAAAACATGCAGGGAATCGATAATCTGGAGGAAATTCTGGAGGTATCGGACGGAATCATGGTGGCAAGAGGCGATATGGGAGTGGAGGTGCCTATGGAAGAGGTTCCCATTCTCCAGAAAAAAATGATCAAGATGGCAGTGGCCCGGGGTAAGCATGTCATCACAGCCACGCAGATGCTGGAGTCCATGATCAAGAATCCCCGCCCCACAAGAGCGGAGGCTACGGATATTGCAAACGCTATCTATGACGGTACCACTGCTATCATGCTGTCGGGAGAAAGCGCGGCGGGACTTTACCCGGTGGAGGCCGTAAAGACTATGGCTAAAATTGCAGAGCGTGCGGAGCAGGACATTGACTATCGTTCCAGAATGCAGAAGAGACAGGGGGAGCGTACGGAAACGCCTGACATTACCACGGCAATCTCTTACGCAACCTGCAGTGTGGCCATGGATTTGAAGGCGGATGCCATCATAACCGTCACAATGTCCGGCTTTACGGCAAACATGATTGCCCGTTACAAGCCTGCCTGCCCCATCATCGGGTGCACGCTGGATGAAAAGGTATGCAGACAGCTGAATCTCTTGTGGGGCGTGAGTCCTGTGCTGATCAAAAAGGAGCAGACTACGGATGCGTTGTTTGAGGAGGCTGTATTTAAGAGCAAGCAGGCAGGTCTGCTCAAGACTGGCGACACGGTTGTCATAACTGCGGGAGTGCCCCTGGGTATTGCAGGAAAGACAGATATGATCCATGTGGTAGAGGTTGTGTAGCAGATGGGTAAGATCATATGTCTTATGGGGAAAAGCTCTACGGGAAAGGATACTATTTTTAAGGAGCTTTTGGCAGAGGATGCCCTTGGGTTAAAAACGATTGTCCCCTACACTACAAGGCCCATCCGGGCAGGAGAGAAGAACGGCAGAGAATATTTCTTTGCCAGTGAAGCAGATTATCAGCGGCTGAAGCAGGAAAACAAAATCATTGAGGAGAGGGCTTATCAGACCTATTATGGACTGTGGAGATACTTCACGGTGGATGACGGGCAGATACAGCTTGCCAGGGAGAATTATATTATGATAGGCACACTGGAGGCGTACCGGAATATCAAGGAATATTTCGGTGCGGAAAGGGTACTGCCCATCATGATAGAATTAAACGATGGTGTGCGCCTCCAGAGGGCTCTGGACAGGGAAAAACAGCAGGAGTCTCCGGGATATGAGGAGATGTGCCGGAGGTTCCTGGCAGACAGCATAGATTTTTCTGAGGAAAAGAAAAAGGAGGCGGGCATAACCAGATGCTTTTACAATGATGATCTGCCAAGCTGCTTAAAGGAGATCAAGGCGTATATCGCAGAGGCAAAGGATTAAAAAGGTCTGTTAAAATATGTCCTCTGCACAGGGAAGCGCACGAAGGAGGTAGCGCGTGGATATCAAGGTAAATCAGGTGACGGCAAGCCAGCCGGTGGAGCAGGCTGTCTCAAAGCCGCCGGAGGATGGAAGCTTTAAGTTTACCCTGGCCAGTCATGTGGAGGAGGCAGAGCTGCAGGCCAGACTCCAGACCCTTATGGAACAGATTACCATGGAAGGGGAAAAGCTTTCCAAACGCCGGGATGTAAAGGATATGAAGCATTACCGGGGGCTGGTAAAGGAATTTTTAAATGAGGTTGTTACCCGTTCCCATGTCTTTTCCAGAGAAAATTTCCTGGACAGAAGGGGACGGCACAGAGTTTATGGAATTATCCGGCTTGTGGATGAGAATCTGGATCAGCTGGCGCAGGAGCTTATGAAGGATGAGCAGGATCATCTGGCGATTCTAAACAAGATCGGAGAGATCAGAGGACTTTTACTGGATATCTTTACATAAGAAAAGGGGGTGGAAGCATGGCTGCATTTCGGGATATTATAGGACAGGAGCAGATAAAAGAGCATCTGCAGGCCGCCATTTCAGGAGATAAGGTTTCCCACGCATATATCATAAGCGGTGAAAAATCTTCGGGCAAGGAGTTTATTGCAAGAATATTTGCCATGACGCTGCAGTGTGAAAAGGGAGGAATCGAGCCTTGCCAGCAGTGCCATTCCTGCAGACAGGCATTGTCGGATAACCACCCGGATATCATCCATGTGGTTCACGAAAAGCCTGCAACCATAAGCGTTGAGGATATCCGCAGCCAGATTAACAGTGATGTGGGCATCAAGCCCTACAGCGGCCCCAAAAAAATTTATATTGTGAGTGAAGCGGAAAAAATGACCGTACAGGCTCAGAATGCGCTTTTGAAAACACTGGAGGAGCCGCCGGAGTATGCGGTGATTCTTCTGCTTGCAGGCAATGTGAACGGGCTTTTACCCACTATTGTAAGCCGCTGTGTGGTGCTGACTATGAAGCCGGTTTCGGATGAGCTGATCAAGAAATACTTGATGGAGCAGCTTAAGGTGCCGGATTATAAAGCGGAGGTGTGCGCAGCTTTTGCCAGGGGAAACGTGGGAAAGGCAAAGGCCCTGGCAGCCAGCGAGGATTTTGAAAAGGTAAAGTCAGAGGCTGTCTCGCTGTTAAAATACGCAAGAGATATGGAGCTATGGGAGATTATAGCGGCCATCAAAAAGATTACAGAGTATAAGATGGAGGTCAATGATTATCTGGATATCATGGCAGTGTGGTATCGTGATGTGCTGTTGTTTAAAGCCACCAACGATGTGAACCATCTGGTGTTTAAGGAGGAGATTCAGGCGCTGCGCACGGCGGCGGGAAGAAGCAGCTATGAGGGAATCGAGAGTGTTTTGGAGGCCCTGGAAAAGGCCAAAAACCGTTTGAATGCCAATGTAAATTTTGAATTGACCATGGAGCTTCTGATGATGGAAATTAAGGAGAACGGCTAAATGAAAATATTGATCGTAAGACACGCAGACCCGGACTATTCGATTGACTCATTGACGGAAAAAGGCTGGAGAGAGGCGGAATATCTTTCTGAAAGGCTTTCACGGCTTCCCGTGAAGGCTTTTTACGTATCACCCTTAGGCAGAGCTAAGGATACGGCGTCCTGCACTTTGAAAAAAGTAAATGCCAGGGCGGAGGAATGTGAATGGCTCAGAGAATTTCAGCCGGATATCAGCAGGCCGGATGTGACGTCTCACAGAACCATTGCCTGGGACTGGCTGCCTCAGGATTGGATGCAGGAGGAAACGTATTTTAAATATGATACCTGGCAGGATACGGAAATTTTTAGACAAAGCCAGGTAGGGGAGGAATATAAGTGGGTGACAGGGTGTCTGGACGAGCTGCTTAAGCGCCACGGCTATTATAGGGAAGGGCACTTTTACCGGGCAGAGAGGCCGAATAATGATACCATTGTTTTGTTCTGTCATTTTGGCGTTGCCTGTGTACTGCTCAGCCACCTGCTGAATATTTCTCCCATGGTGCTGTGGCATGGCTTGTGTGCGGCGCCCTCCTCGGTGACCACGCTGGCTACTGAGGAACGAAGGAAGGGGATTGCCAGCTTTCGAATGTTGTCCTTTGGGGACACTTCGCATCTGTACGCCAAGGGAGAGCCGCCTTCCTTTGCGGCAAGGTTCTGTGAATGCTTTGGCAATGAGGGGGAACGATGCGATTAGAGCATAGTATAAAGGGGAGGAGTGTGTTTTTAGGGGAATTGAACAAAAGAAACCTGTTTTAGGAATAAGGCCGTATGAAGAAGTTTGTGATATGTGATGACGAAACCTTTTATCTGGAAAAAGTAAAGACCCTTGTCCAGGAGAACCTTGAGAAGGCAGGAGTAACCGATGTGGAGCTGTATGCTTTCTCCTCCGGCACAAAGCTGCTGGAGCAGGAGAAGCTGCTGGCGAAATGTCAGGCTGTGTTTCTCGACATTAATATGCAGGACTGCAGCGGATTGGATATTGCCTTTCAGATCAAGCAGAAGAACCCGGATATTCTTTTGATCTTTGTGACCGCATACATGGATTATGTGCTGGCTGGGTATCAGGCTGAAGCGTTTCGTTTCCTGCTAAAGGACGATTTGGAAGCCATGATGCGGGAGTGCATTTTGGCCCTGCTGGAGAAAATAGACAAGGTAAACGCAAGTATTTTTCTGGAATTTTCAGACGGAGCCAGAAATATACGGGTAAAGCATATTCTTTATGTAGAAAGCTTTGGGCATAAACTGTATTTCCATATGCAAGGTGAGGCAAAGAAGCAGCATGAAATGTACGGAAACTTAAGTGATCTGGAAAAACGCCTGAGGGAGTATGGTTTTTGCAGAGTACATAAAAGCTATCTGGTGAATATGCAGTTTGTGGAAAGCATGAAACGGTATCAGATCACTCTGACAAACGGACAATTCCTGCCCATCCCTAAGGATAAATTTCAGTGGGTGCGGGAGGAATATATGAAAGCCATGGAGGAGATTTGATGAGTGGAATCATGCAGACCATGCTGCTGTGCCTGATGGAGGTCATTTCTGGTGATATTTTCGTCAGTATATTTTTTGAGAGAAGAAAAAAGTGGGCATTCTGGCAGACGGTGCTGTTCAGTTTCCTGATGTGTACGGCGTATACCGCAAATGCCAAGGTATTGCGGAATTATTTGATCCTAAAGATCGCAGTCACTTTGTGGGTTTATATCGTTTTTATGCTGATTCGCTACCGGGTACAGTTAGCTAAGCTGGTATTGGTGGCTGCAGGATATATTGTCATAGTGACTATATGTGACTATATTTTTTATATTTTAATTGAAAATGTTGTCATGCAAAAATGGCACATTATATATACATCAGAAACATATATTACATTGGTGACGGTTCTAGCCAAAACAATGGAGTTTTTATTGTTTGTGTGGCTGCGCAGAATCTTTTCCAGAGATAAGGTATTCTACGATCTTGGGAAAAAAGAATGGGGCAAATTTCTGGTTTTTATCTTATTTTCCATGGTTGCTTTAGTATTTCTTCTGCTGGACGAGCAGTGCCGGGAAAACACGGCGCTGGTAGTTTCCTTTGACTTGATGCTGATGAATGTGTTCTTTTATTTCAGTATGCGGGATATCATACAGAAGGAGAAGGAAAATCAAAAATACCGCCTGATGCAGGAAAAGGCCAGAGGGCAGTTAAAGCTGTATGACAGCATGGAAAATGCGTACAGGGATCAGCGCAGGCACACCCATGAATTTAAGAACCATATAGGCTGTATTCAGGGGCTTTTGCAGGAAGGAAAGACACAGGAGGCCCTGCACTATGTGGAGCAGATCTGGAAAAAGCACATAGAGGAGGACAACTCTGTAAGGACGGGAAATGACATTATAGATATTATTGTAAACCAGAAGCTGCGGGAGGCCATGCGGGAGAAAATCACCTTTGTGATGAGCCTGGGAAACATGGAAAAATTTCCGCTGCAGGAGTCGGATACGGTTGTACTGCTGTCGAATCTTCTGGAAAATGCCATGGAGGCCTGCAGAAAAATCCAGAAGGAAGAGGAGAGAACACTGCGTCTGAAAATGGCAAGGCGGGGAGAAAGCTTTGTGCTGGTGGTCAGCAACAGAGTGCAGGATAAAGTCAAGGTCACGGATCAGGTGGCTGAAACTACAAAGGAGGATAAGCTGGCCCACGGCATCGGCATGAGCAACATAAAGGAAATCATTTCAAAATACCATGGGGAAGGAGAATGCCGTTATCAGGACGGCTGGTTTACTTACACCATCATACTCAGCGCGAATGTCACGATGTCTCCTGAAATGTCTGAAGGCGGAAATTTGTCCGTTTTGCGCTGAAAATGGACGTTTTGTGCAAAAACTATTATCAAATTTGAAATAATATGTTATATAAAATAAAGAAAGTGCAAGACATGGCAGAAGCGGTAAAAGGGGAATTCTGCCGGAACACCATAGAAGTAAAAACGATGATTCTGGCCGCCATGTCTTGGAGCTTTCTTTTTTTATGAGGAATGCGGGCGATAGTGTAAAAAAAAGACCCGGCTTGGGAAAACAATGTGGAAGGGGGACTTCCTGTGGAAAGAGTTGTCACCTACCTGACGGACGGTTTGATCAGAAACCGGCTTTTGGAGGAACAGGACAGGGAAATTTACGAATATGGCCTGGGAAGGCTGGTGGGAAAGACAGTGAGCTACACAGCGTTGCTTGGGCTGTCTCTGCTTATAGGAACTTTTGTGCCGGGACTGTGGTTTTTGGCCTTTTTCTTCACCTTGCGGGGAAGGACGGGCGGATACCACGCAGCTACGGAAAAAGGGTGCTTTCTGGGGACAATGGTTCTTTATCTGGTGGTCATGAAGGGATTTCTGCCGCTTTTGGTCCGCTGGCAGCAGGCAGGAATGGTGTGCTTGGTTTTGTCGGCAGCAGCAGTGCTTGCCTTCGCGCCGGTCAACCATCCCAATCTTAATTTTGATCCGGAGGAAATGAGATGGTATAAAAGGCGTTCACGTCTCGTGCTGGCAGGAGAAATCCTTGCAGTTGGTTTTTTACAGCTTGTGGGTGCGCCACAGGAATGGGTTTGCAGCGCTATATTGGGAATGACGGTCTGTGGGTTTTTGCTGTGTTTGGCAAAGGCAGCAAAACAGGAGATAAAGACTGAAAATGGTCTGAGGACAGAAGGGAGGAAAACGGATGAATAACGGAAGAAAAAACATTTGGAAGGCAGTGAAAAAGGCTGCAGAATTTCAGGCAGATATGAAAAATACGGGCTGGCCGCCGGATTGTGCAATTATTTTGTACCAGCCCAAAAGGCCTAAAAAGAAGGAAAATTAGAGTTTTTTGGACAGTGTAAAAGGTTCCTATAAAGTCAGAAGGGTCTTTGGGGTGGTCTCCGAAGACCCTTTAGTAATATGACGCAAAAAGAAACAGTAATCAAAAACACAAAGGATAAGTACCATAAATTCTGTGGCAGAAATCCATTGTCCAGCATCAGTCTGTATCCCCAAAAGGCGGGGAAAATTTTTCCTGCTGTTATAAGGGGCCCTGGCAGGAGTCCAATGGGGAACATAATTCCGGACAGCATAATGGATGGAAGGAATAAAAGCTGTGCAGCCATGGTCAGCTTGGACTGATTTTTTATCGTCAGGCCCAGAACGCTGCCAACGCTTAGGGATACGGCAATGTAAATGGAAAGGGCGGCAAAAAACAAGGGAAGGTCTGAAGGCAGCGCTGCGTCAAAAGCCATTGGCGCAGTCAGAAGTATAATGAGGCACATCAGAAAAAGATGGATGAATGCGGAAAGATACATGGCGGCCCATCCAAAGCAGAGGGGCACTCCGTTTGCCGCGTATATTTTCTTTATATCACTTCCATAGGTTTCAGCCAAAGAGGGCGGCAGCCCGATAAATGCGCCCATGGAAACTCCCATCACAATCATGGCGGGAATCAAGGTGTCCTTCATATCCGGCATTACCGAGGTAAAGATTCCTCCCATCAGCGCAAAAAATATCAGGGGAACGAGATAGCAGGTGACCAGCAGGGACTTGCTTCTGATATCCAATTTCCACTGTAAAACTGCGCCATAAAGAAAAGCTCTCATGATTTCACTCCTCCTGTCAATTCCATAAAATGTTCTTCCAGTGTGCCTCTGTCTACTTTGATGTCCAGTACCTCGATGCCTTTTTTCTTTTCCTGGGCAAGCAGGGATAACAGCGTGTCTGCTACATCTCTGGTTTTATGGATTTTTGTGCCTTGCCTTGTTTTCAGCTGTATGGTAAACTGTCTGCCCACCAGATCGGTGAGCTGGGAGGGGGTGCCGCAAAATGCAAGTTCCCCTTCCTTTAAAATAGCAATTCTGTCGCAAAGAGTTTCCACTTCTGCCATATCGTGGCTTGCCAGTACGATGGTTTTCCCCTGGGCCTTTAAAGCACGAATCTGGCTGTGAAGAGACCGCCGTCCTTCCACGTCAAGTCCGGCTGTGGGTTCATCCAGAAACAGAATATCAGGCGAGGAAATAAGTGCCAGAGCCAGATGGAGCCGTCTTTTCTGCCCTGTGGACAGTTGTAAGTACTGCTTCTTTTCTATTTCTTTTATGCCAAGGGCATTCAGCATGGACCGGTCAGGCGTTACCCGGTTCCACGCTGCAAACAGCCTCACAGCCTCCATCGGTTTTATATGGGCAGGAAGGGAGGAGGACTGCAGCTGAATTCCCATGGTTCCGTTTACGGTGATGGTGCCCTCATCATATTCCCGAAGCCCCTCAATACACTCCAGCGTAGTGGTTTTGCCTGCGCCGTTGACGCCCAGAAGGGCAAAGATTTCTCCTGTCCGAATATGGAAATGAAGCCCCTTCAGCACCACATGACTGCCATAGCTTTTTTGCAGTCCCCTTACTTCCACTGCACTTTTCATTTCAATCTTCATTTTGTGACACTCCATCAAAAGGATTTACGCCAAGCTTCGAAAAGTAGATATGCAAGGCCGATTCCAGATAAGCCCCTGTAATCTGGGACTGACCGCCTGGCTCGTTTTTTATGGAGCTGCCAATTTCCATCAGCTTGGGCAAAAGACTCATATCCCCGCCGGTAAATTCCAGAATCAGGCTCCAGTAGGTGCCGGTAAGCTGCTGGCATTCTTCACTTTCGGGAGGTATCCCGTCCTTTTCAAGCTGCAGAAGGCCATTGCTTAAACGCTGGAACCGCTCCAAAAAGTCCAGCCCGCTCTCCTTATCAAAACGGCTGCGGATATAATCCAGGGTTTCTGTGTCAAACCATTTTAAGAGATAGTAAAATTCATTTTTCATCTGCAGATTTACGATAATATCCGCGTATTTTTTGAAATCTACAGACTGCATCTGTAAAACCTCTGCCTTCAGCTGTTCAATGGCCGTTAAGGTTTCCGAAAGCTGCTCTATTTTGCACCGTATTTCATCAGCCTGCTTTGTAAGGGCTTCGGCTACATCCGCCGGGGTGTCCAGGGAGATCAGCCGCTTTTTGATATCCTCCAGAGAAAAGCCCAGAGATTTTAAGGATAAGATCTGGTGCAGCTTGACAAAATCCTTATCCGTATAGAGCCTGCGTCCGCCGGAGCTTTCCGCAGAGGGGGAAAGAAGCCCTTCTTTGTCGTAATACTGCAGGGTGCGGACGGTAACGCCCATTTTTTTTGCCGCTTCGCCAACGGTCATATAGCCTTGGGGGATTGCTGCATATTTTGCCATAGGTTTTGCCTCCTTTTTTGCATTATAATATATTACGCAGCGTCACAAGCAACCCCCTTTTTATGGCCTGCAAAACGCAAACCGTATAAAACAGTGGTCATTTGCTGAAAAGTATGTTAAAATAGCACTCGATGGAGAGGTACACCCTGGTTTAAGCGCGCAAGCCGCGCAGATGGGAGCATATATATGATAAAGGTAATAGGAGTAAGATTCCGCACGGCGGGAAAAATATATTTTTTTGATCCTGTAAAATTTCAGGTAAAGCGCGGGGACCATGTGATCGTGGAAACTGCCAGAGGAATAGAATTTGGAACGGTGGTTTCGGAGCCGGGAATGGTGGAAAGCGATAAGGTGGTACAGCCCTTAAAGCCGGTGCTGCGGATTGCAAACAAGCGGGATATGGAGCAGGAGGCGGCCAATAAGGTAAAGGAAAAAGAGGCGTTTAAAATCTGCCAGGAGAAAATCCGGAAGCATGGTCTGGAGATGAAGCTGATCGACGCAGAGTATACCTTTGACAATAACAAGGTGCTTTTTTATTTTACTGCGGACGGAAGAATTGACTTCAGAGAGCTGGTAAAGGACCTTGCCTCCGTATTTAAGACAAGGATAGAGCTGCGCCAGATCGGAGTCAGGGACGAGACGAAAATTGTGGGGGGCATCGGCATCTGCGGACGGGCCCTTTGCTGCCACAGCTATTTGTCTGACTTTGTTCCTGTGTCCATCAAAATGGCAAAGGAGCAGAATCTGTCTTTAAATCCCTCGAAAATCTCAGGTGTCTGCGGAAGATTGATGTGCTGCCTGAAGAATGAACAGGAGACCTACGAGGAGCTGAACCGAAGACTGCCAAATCTGGGAGATTATGTAACCACGGACGATGGCCTTAAAGGCGAGGTACAGAGTGTGAATGTACTGCGTCAGCTGGTAAAAGTGGTTGTGGATGTGGGTGACGAAAAAGAAATACGGGAATATGAGGTGGACAGGCTGCGCTTCAAGAGAAGGCATGGAAAGAAGGAAAAATTAGAGCTTTCAAAAGAGGAAATGAAGGAGCTGGAGCGCCTGGAAAAGGAAGAGCAGCAGGAAAACCAGGAGGAGAGGCCGGAAGAGAAGGGAAAGCAGGAAGGAAAGTCCAGACCGGAGGAAAAGGGGAAGCCGGAAGGCAGAACAAAGCAAGAGGGAAGACCCAGACAGGAAGGACGAGCAAGACAGGAGAGAAGACCCAGACAGGAAGGACGGGCAAGGCAGGAAGGGAAAACAAAACGCAATGACAATTGAGCTGAAAGATAAGGAACGATTGGATGAATTGCAGAGGAATGGCTATCGTATTATCCAGAATCCTGAAAAATTCTGTTTCGGCATGGACGCTGTTTTGCTGTCAGGCTTTGTACGTGCAGGAAAGGGAGACATCCTGCTGGATTTGGGGACGGGAACAGGAATCATCCCCATTCTTCTGGAGGCCAAAACCCAATGTGCCCATTTGACGGGGCTGGAGATACAGGAAGAGAGCGCCGATATGGCCAGAAGAAGCGTTGCCCTGAACGGTTTGTCACATAAGATAGACATTATAACAGGAGATATCAAAGAAGCAGACCGAATATTCCCGTCTGCTTCTTTTGACTGTATTACCTGCAATCCGCCCTATATGATAGGCAGCCATGGTCTTGCTAATCCCAAGGAGCCCAAGGCCATTGCCCGTCATGAGATTTTGTGTACATTGGAGGATGTGGTCAGACAGGCAGGAAAGCTGTTAAAGCCGGGAGGACATTTTTTCATGGTACACAGACCTTTCCGGCTGGCAGAAATTATGACGATATTGTCACAATATAAGCTGGAGCCCAAACGTATGCGGCTGGTGTATCCTTATGTGGATAAGGAGCCCAACATGGTTCTTTTGGAGGCCGTCAGGGGAGGGCGGCCCAGACTGGCGGTGGAAAAACCTCTGATTGTATATGAGAAGCCTGGGGTTTACACACCGGAGATTTATGATGTGTATGGATATTGAAGCGCCGTCTGCTTCTGGGCATAAGGCGCACAGAGGTGAGATTTATGACAGGAACGTTGTTTTTATGTGCAACTCCCATAGGGAATCTGGGAGATATGACGCCCCGTGTGGTAGAGACGTTAAAGGTGGTGGATTTGATTGCTGCGGAGGATACACGCAACAGCATCAAGCTGTTGAATCATTTTAACATTCATACCCCTATGACCAGTTATCATGAATACAACAAGGTGGAGAAGGCAAAGCAGCTGACAGCGCTGCTTTTGGAGGGGAAAAATATTGCGCTGATCACGGATGCAGGCACCCCGGCCATCTCGGACCCGGGAGAAGTACTGGTTAGAATGTGCCGGGAAAGGGAAATTACGGTGACGTCTCTTCCGGGGCCCGCTGCCTGTATTACAGCGCTTACCTTGTCGGGACTGAGCACAAGAAGGTTTTGCTTTGAGGGATTTCTTCCCGCAGACAAAAAGGAGAGAAGGGCGGTTTTGGAGGAGCTTAAGGAGGAAAGCCGCACCATGGTTCTCTATGAAGCGCCCCATCACCTTGTGCACACCCTGGAGGAGCTTTTTGAAGTGCTGGGAGACAGAAAGCTTGCGGTGTGCCGGGAGCTTACCAAGCGGTACGAGACAGTGGTTTCCACCACGCTTTCGGGCGCTTTGGCCCATTACAGGGAAAATGCGCCCCGGGGGGAATATGTGCTGGTGCTTGAGGGACGAAGCCTTGCCCACAAACGGGAGGAAGAGATTGCCCAGTGGCAGAGCATGAGCATAGAGGAGCATATGAGCTTTTATCTGACAAAGGGGATGGAACGCAAAGAGGCTATGAAGCAGGTGGCAAAGGACAGAGGCGTGGGAAAAAGGGAGATTTATCAATATCTGGAGTGTGGAAAAAATGGCGAAAACCAGCTGTGATATGTGTGTAAATTATATTTATGACGAGGACTATGAATGCTTCACCTGTCTGGTGAATCTGGATGAGGATGAAATGTACCGTTTTTTATCGGGAAACCAGAGAGAATGTCCCTATTTTCGCATGGACGATGAGTACGGCGTAGTCAGGCACCAGATGTAAGGAGAAAGAACATGAAATACTTAAGACAATTTTCCGTAATTTTGAGCATCTCTTTTCTGGGAGAGCTTTTGGAATATCTGATTCCCCTTCCGGTGTCCGCCGGTATTTACGGACTGGTGCTGCTGTTAGCGGGACTGGTTACGAAAATCATTCCTTTACGGGCAGTGGAGGGGGCGGCGGACTTTCTGGTGGAAATTATGCCTGTTTTATTCATTCCGGCTATGGCGGGCATAATGACAAGCTGGGAGGCCATGAGAGAGCTGCTGCTTCCCTTGACTGTGATTATCGTAGTGACCACTATATTGATTATGGTGGTCACGGGAAGAGTGTCCCAGGGACTGATTCGAAGCCAAAGGGTCAGGGAAAATCCGAACAAAACAGTAGGAGAGGAGGAGGCAGAGTGAAGGAAATATTGACCCAGTCAGCTTTCTTTGGGGCAGCCCTCAGCCTGGTCTGCTATGAAATCGGACTTTTTGTAAGGAAAAAGACGAAAAGCGCTCTGGCAAATCCGCTGCTTGTGGCGGTCCTTTTGGTAATCGCAGTTTTGCTTGTTTTTTCCATTGATTTTGAGATTTATGCCCAGGGGGCTTCCCACATCAGCTTTCTTTTGACGCCTGCTACGGTCAGTCTGGCGGTGCCCCTTTACAGGCAGCTCGGGCTTTTGAAAAAATATCCCAGGGCCATTATCGGGGGAATTGCTTCAGGGGTGCTTGCAGCCATGGTGAGCATTTTTGTTTTGAGCCTTTTCTTTGGGCTGAACCATGAGCAGTATGTGACTCTTCTGCCCAAATCCATCACAACAGCCATTGGGATGGGAATTTCGGAAAAAATGGACGGGATTGTGACCATCACGGTGGTGGCTATCTGCATCACCGGGATTTTTGGGAGCATGATTGCCGACGGGGTGTGCCGGCTTTTCAAAATCGAGGAGCCTGTGGCCGTGGGACTGGCCATCGGAACCTCAGCCCACGCCATGGGAACCACAAAGGCGATGGAGCTGGGAGAAATTCAGGGCGCCATGAGCAGTCTGTCTATTGTGGCGGCGGGTATTTTGACTGTGGCGGGCGTCTCTTTGTTTGCCAATTTTATTTAAGAAAATACTGCATACTTTCCGGAGGATTTGTGAACAATAACCTCGTAAAAAAAATCAGGAGGTTATGGATATGAGTAATATTTCAGAATTGGACCTGCAGAATCTGCGCCATCTGATTGGCGGATTTGATACTACCCACTGTAAAATGCAGGAATATGCCAAAGAGGCCACTGATACCCAGATCAAACAGTTTTTTGAAAAGGGCGCCAAATCGGCCATGGACAACAAGCAGCAGCTTATGAAATTTTTGCAGTAAAAGGTTTGCGCCCAAGACGGGCAGAAATGAGGGAAACAATGCAGATGCAGGAAAAAACAATGGTAGCAGATACCCTGGCGGGTATCAATGGGGAGCTTGTCCGCTATGCGGGGATGATTGCCCAGTCGGAAAATAAAGAATTGAAACAGACGTTAAAGCAGATGCGCAATGCCTGTGAGCAGTCACAGGAGGAGCTCTATCAGATTGCAAGAGAAAAATCTTACTATGTGCCTGCAAGCAAAGCGACGCAGGAAGAGGTAGATCACGTGAGAAGTCTCTTTACTCAGGGAACGCTTTAAGCTCCTTTTGGAGGATAGGCTGCAGCGGAAGAAACGCTTTCGGAGGAAATGCCGAAGGCGTTTTTTTGCGGAGAAAAATAGTTGAAAGAATGGAAAAAAGGGAATAATATGAAAGTATATTGGATACCATTCCTTTTCCCATCTCGGTGACAGATAAGGACATGAAATGGACCTTTATCAATAAGCCGGTGGAGGAAATGCTGCATATCACCAGAGCGGACAGCCTGGGAAAGCATTGCAGCAGCTGGGGGGCGAAAATCTGTAACACCCAGGACTGCGGAATCGCATGCTTAAACAGAGGAATCACGGAAACCTATTTCGACCAGAACGGGTCGGACTACATGGTGGATGTGAATAAGCTGTACGATAAAAACGGAGAGCTTTGCGGGCATATTGAGGTGGTGCAGGATATTACCACCCTGCAGAGCGCCATACATATGCAGCAGGAGCTGATTTCCCATGCGGAGGAGGCCTGCAGCAGGCTTGTGGAATATGCTGCGGATTCCTCGGAAAGAGCTTATAAGCTGTCGGACGGTGCAAATGAGCAGACTGCCGCTATTCAGGAGCTGGCGGCTACCATTGGGGAGATTGCAGACCACACTAAGCTGAATGCGGAAAGTCTGGACAAGACAACGGAGCAGACAAACCTCCTTGCGTTAAACGCCTCCATTGAGGCGGCCAGGGCCGGAGAAGCGGGCCGGGGCTTTGCCGTTGTGGCTGATCAGATCGGAAAGCTGGCGGCCCAGAGCTCAGAAGCTGCCAAGGATACCAGACAGCTGATTGAAACGACTCTTCAGGCGGTGGAAAACGGCAATGAAATTACGGAAGAAACGGACAGAACCCTGCAGGAAATTGTAAATCTGATGAATCAGGTAAGGGAAAACATTAACAGCATCAATGAGAAAATGTCAACCCAGGCCGGCACCATAGAGCAGGTGAACCAGGGCCTTGGGCAGATTGCGGGCGTGGTACAGGAAAACTCCTCCATTGCAGGGGAAAACTCCCGGACCGGCAAGCTCATTGAAGAGCAGGCAAAAGCCCTTCAGGAAATTGTAAACGGGTATTAAAAGGGTATTAGAAGATGTGCCGGCGGCATAGGTCCTTTTTGGATCATGCCGCCGGTGCTGTTTTTCTGACAGATTCTTCTTGACAAATTCTTTTTCACCCCATATACTTTGAATATCAAATAATTTGAAACATAGAATAAAGGAGAATAAACATGTTTGAAAGAGTAAAAGAGATTATTACAGAGCAGTTAAATCTGGAAGGCGTAGAGATTACGGAGAGCTCTTCCTTTAAGGAGGATCTGAATGCGGATTCCTTGGATCTGTTTGAGCTTGTTATGGCCTTTGAAGAGGAGTACGGCATTGAGATTCCCTCTGAGGATCTGGAAAAAATATCCACAGTGGGCGATCTTATGGAATATATGAAGAGTAAGGGTGTGGAGTAAAGCGTCCGTCAGGGCGGATGCAGAAGTAAGAACCGCGCAGGCGGATGTTGAGAGCAGGAGGCAGATTGTGAAAACACGTATCACCGAATTACTTGGAATCAAATACCCTATTCTTCAGGGCGGTATGGCCTGGGTGGCGGAATGCCATCTGGCTGCGGCGGTGTCCAACGCCGGAGGCTTTGGGATTATCGGAGCTGCCAGCGCACCCCCGGAGGTAGTAAAAGAGCAGATCAGAGAAACCAGAAAGCTGACGGATAAGCCTTTTGGCGTAAACGTAATGCTGATGAACCCTAACGCTGCCCAGGTGGCGCAGATCGTTGTGGAGGAAGGCGTAAAGGCAGTGACCACCGGCGCGGGAAACCCGGCGCAGTTTATGCCTCTTTGGAAGGAAGCTGGGGTAAAGGTAATTCCGGTGGTTGCCAGCGTTGCCATGGCAAAGCTGATGGAGAGAGCGGGGGCGGATGCTGTGGTGGCAGAAGGCATGGAGTCCGGCGGCCATATCGGCTCTGCCACCACTATGACGCTGGTGCCTCAGGTAGTGGATGCAGTGTCCATTCCTGTAATTGCAGCAGGGGGCATTGGCGACGGGAGAGGCTTTGCAGCGGCCTTTATGCTGGGAGCAGAGGGAGTGCAGATGGGCACCCGTTTCTGCGTGGCGAAGGAAGCTATCACCCATGAGAAGTATAAGGAGCGTATTATCCGGGCGAAGGATATCGACTCGGAAGTGACAGGGATGTCACACGGGCACCCCATCCGCTGTATCCGCAATCAGATGACAAGAGAATATGTGCGTCTGGAAAAGGAAGGAGCCGGACTGGAGGAGCTGGAGCAGCTTACCCTGGGGTCTCTCAGAAAGGCGGTTATGGAGGGGGATGTAACAGGCGGCACTGTGATGGCCGGACAGATCGCCGGTCTCATACATAAGGAGCAGACCTGTGAGGAGATTATCCAGGAAATCATGACGGACGGCAGCAGGCTGCTGGGCGTAGAGAAATGAGGGTAAAAATGAGTAAGACAGCTTTTATTTTTCCGGGACAGGGAGCACAGTACACAGGAATGGCAAAGGATTTTTATGAGGCCTTTCCGGTCTGCAGACAGGTGTTTGAAATGGCATCGGAAGCGGGCGGACTGGATGTGGCGCAGCTTTGCTTTACAGAAAACGACAGGCTGGACATTACGGAATATACGCAGATTGCCATGCTCACGGCTGAGATTGCCATGTGGAAGGCAGTGGAGGAAAGAGGCCTTACCCCGGATGTGACAGCGGGCTTAAGCCTTGGAGAATACGGCGCTTTGGCGGTAAGCAGGGCTATGGCCCTGGAAGATATTTTTCAGATTGTGCGAAAGAGGGGCATCTTTATGCAGGAGGCCGTGCCTTCGGGCGGCGCCATGACTGCGGTGCTGGGACTGGATCCGGAAACAATCGAGCGTATTTGTGAAGAGACCCCGGGGCAGGTGTCGGTGGCAAATTATAACTGTCCGGGACAGATTGTGATCACCGGAGAGGAGGAGGCGGTTTCCCAGGCAGCACAAAAAATGACGGAGGCCGGAGCCAGACGCTGTGTGCCCTTAAAGGTCAGCGGCCCTTTTCACTCTCCCATGCTTGGGGAAGCGGCAAAGAAGCTTGGAATGCAGCTGGCCACAGTGGAGGTACAGGACATAGAGATTCCTTATCTTTCCAATGTGACGGCGGATTATGTGACAGATAAAGCGCAGATCAAGGATCTGTTAAAGCGTCAGGTGGCTTCTCCTGTGAAATGGCAGCAGTGCGTGGAACGCATGATTGCGAATGGGACGGATACCTTTGTGGAGATCGGGCCGGGGAAAACGCTGTCGGGCTTTCTGCGCAAGATCAATAGAGATGTAAGGGTGTTTTCTATAGAAAAAATTGAGGATTTGGAGAAATTGCCATGCTGAGAGGAAAGGTAGCGCTGGTGACAGGCGCAGGCCGGGGCATTGGTCGGGAAATTGCCCTGACCCTTGCAGGCTACGGCGCAGCGGTCATTGTAAATTACAACGGTTCAAAAGAGAAGGCAGATCGGGTGGTGAAGGAAATTACGGAAGCCGGAGGCACTGCGGAGGCGGTGCAATGCTCTGTGGCGGACTATGAGGCCTGCGGGGAAATGATACGAAACGCGCTGGAAAAATACGGGCGTATTGATATTCTGGTAAATAATGCCGGGATTACCAGGGACAATCTGGCAGTAAAAATCAGCGAGGCGGATTTTGACGCGGTGATGGATACGAACCTGAAGGGAACCTTCTTTACTATAAAGCACATGTACCGGGCCTTTTTGAAGCAAAGAGGCGGACGGATCATCAATCTTGCCTCTGTCAGCGGACTGTTGGGAAATGCGGGACAGGCAAATTATTCGGCCAGCAAGGCGGGAGTGATCGGACTGACAAAAAGTATTGCAAGGGAGCTTGCGGCAAGAGGAGTTACGGTAAACGCTGTAGCGCCCGGATACATTGACACCGATATGACCCAGGCCATGCCTGAGAGCGCAAAGGAGGCAGTGCTGGCCCAGATACCCCAGAAACGTGTGGGTACGCCGAGGGATGTGGCGGAGGCGGTAGCCTTTCTGGCCAGCGACAAGGCGTCCTATATCACCGGACAGGTGCTTTCTGTGGACGGCGGAATGTATATGTGACACAGCCTTAGAAAAAGGGAAAACAGTGAAGAAATGCGGCTGAAAAGCGCAGAAATGAGGGAAAAATGAGCAGAAGAGTAGTGATTACCGGACTGGGAGCCGTCACGCCCATCGGCATCGGCATGGAAGCATTTTGGAAGGGAATCCGGGAGGGAAGAATTGGCTTTGGCCCTATCACCAAGTTTGACGCCCAAGGCTATAAATGCCATCTGGCGGCAGAGGTGAAGGATTTCGATGCAAAAAAGTATATGGATGCTAAGGCCGCAAGGCGCATGGAGCTTTTCTGCCAGTACGCGGTAGCGGCTGCCGGGGAAGCGCTTGCGGATGCGGGACTTGATCTGGAGAAGGAGGACCCCTTCCGCGTGGGCGTTTCGGTGGGTTCCGGCATTGGTTCCCTGCAGGCCATGGAGCGGGAGCATACAAAGCTTTTGGAGAAGGGGCCTTCCAGGGTAAATCCCCTTATGGTTCCTTTGATGATATCCAACATGGCGGCAGGAAATGTGTCCATTCAATTCGGACTAAAGGGCAAGAGCATCAATGTGGTGACAGCCTGTGCCACAGGCACCCATTCTATAGGCGAGGCCTTTCGTTCCATCCAATACGGGGAGGCCGAGGTTATGGCGGCGGGGGGAACCGAGAGCAGCATCACGCCCATTGGCATTGCGGGCTTCAGCGCTTTGACGGCTCTTTCTGCCAGCGAGGACCCGGAAAGATGCTCCATTCCCTTTGACAAGGAAAGAAGCGGCTTTATTATGGGCGAGGGCGCAGGCATCGTGATTTTGGAGGAGCTGGAGCATGCCCTGAGCCGGGGGGCAAAAATCTACGGAGAGGTTGTGGGATACGGCAGCACCAGCGACGCTTATCATATCACCTCTCCGGCTGAGGATGGCGAGGGCGCAGCCAAGGCCATGGAATACGCGGTGGCGGACGCCGGAATTGCAAAGGAAGAAATTACTTATATTAATGCTCACGGCACCAGCACCCACCACAACGATCTGTTTGAAACCAGGGCCATTAAGCTGTGCTTTGGGGAGCATGCAAAAAGGATAAAAATAAACTCCACGAAATCCATGGTGGGGCATCTTCTGGGTGCGGCGGGAGCTGTGGAATTTATCACCTGCGTGAAGGAGCTTGAGGAAGGGTATCTGCATCCTACGGTGGGCTATCGGATTCCTGACGAAGAGCTGGATCTTGACTACTGCAGGGAAGCTGTAACAGGAGAATTTAAGTATGCCCTGTCCAATTCCCTGGGCTTTGGCGGACATAATGCCAGCATTCTCATTAAAAAATATGAGTAAGAGAGGAAAAGAAATGTCGGTACTGAATATCAAAGAAATCATGGAAATCATTCCTCACAGACAGCCATTTCTTTTGATCGACACCATTGAAGAGCTGGAGCCGGGAAAGAGAGCTGTGGGCACAAAATGTGTATCCTACAACGAGCCTTATTTTGCGGGACATTTTCCCCAGGAACCGGTGATGCCCGGCGTGTTGATTGTGGAGGCCCTGGCTCAGGTGGGAGCGGCGGCTATTTTAAGCCAGCCTGATTTTCAGGGAAAAACCGCCTACTTTGCAGCCATAAACTCTGCAAAATTCCGGCAGAAGGTGGTTCCTGGAGATGTGCTGCGGCTGGAAACGGAAATCATTAAGGTAAAGGGCCCCATCGGTATCGGAGAGGCCAAGGCCTATGTGGGAGACCGCCTTGCGGTGGAGGCACAGCTTACCTTTGCCGTGGGCGGAGAAAAGCCGTGAGCTCCATAAGGAGCTTCCCGCCCTTAAAAATAGGAGAGCTGACTGCCCGGATTCCCGTGATCCAGGGAGGAATGGGAGTGGGGATCAGTCTGTCGGGGCTGGCGGGGGCCGTTGCAGCCCAGGGCGGCGTGGGAATCATTTCCACGGCACAGATCGGCTTCCGGGAGGCCTCCTTTGACCAAGACCCTATCGGCACCAACTTAAGGGTCATCGGAACAGAAATACAAAAGGCCAGAAAGCTTGCGGCCGGAGGCATTATCGGTGTGAATATCATGACGGCCACCAGAAGGTATGAGGATTATGTGAAAGCCGCAGTGGAGGCGGGGGTGGATTTGATTATCTCAGGAGCGGGACTTCCCATGAATCTTCCCAGGCTGGTTTCGGGAAGCCGCACAAAGATAGCGCCGATTGTGTCAAGCCTTAAGTCTGCCCAGGTGATTCTGCGCTATTGGCAAAAAAAGCATGAAAGACTGCCGGACCTTGTGGTGATTGAAGGCCCCGAGGCGGGAGGACATCTTGGATTTTCCTATGAGGAGCTTCAAAACCCTGACCAGATGGACTATGACAGAGAAATCAGGGATATTGTAGAGCATGTAAAAAACTGCGGGAGAGAAAAAGGGAAGGATATCCCCGTTGTTGTGGCCGGAGGCATTTATACCAGACAGGACGCCCAAAGGGCTTTTGATCTGGGAGCGGACGGCGTCCAGATGGCCACCCGTTTTGTCACTACCTATGAGTGTGACGCGCCCATGGAATATAAGGAGGCCTATATCCATGCCCGCAGGGAGGATATTGTGCTGGTGAAAAGTCCGGTGGGGATGCCCGGCAGGGCCATTGAAAACGCCTTTGTCCGGCGTTCCGGCCAGGGTCCCATTCCCCATGGAAAATGCCATCTCTGCGTAAGCACCTGTGATCCTGCGTCCACTCCCTACTGTATTACGGAGGCCCTTGTGAATGCGGCGAAGGGAGATATGGAGCACGCTCTGATCTTTTGCGGGAGCAATGCTTACAGGGCAGATAAACTGGAGCATGTGAGCGATATCATGAAAGAATTTCAATGAAAGAATTTCAATGAGAGAGTTTCAATGGAAGAGGAAAAAAATATGACAACCAGAATCATGGGAACCGGGAGCTGCCTGCCCCAAACAGTAGTGACCAATGACGACTTGGCAAAAATAATGGATACTTCGGATGAATGGATCCGTACACGCACGGGCATCAGGGAACGTCGTCTGGCAAAGGAGGAAACTACGTCCTTCATGTGCTGCGAGGCGGCCCTGAGGGCGTTAGAGGATGCAGGCATGTCCGGAGAGGAAATCGAGCTCATCATTGTGGGAACTCTCACAGGGGATTATGTGACTCCCTCCACGGCTTGTGAGGTGCAGGCCAAAATCGGGGCGAAAAGGGCAGTGGCCTTTGATGTAAATGCAGCCTGCTCCGGCTTTCTGTTTGCCCTGCATATAGCCCATGCGTATTTACAGGCGGGTATTTATCAAAATGCTTTGATTCTGGGCGCAGAAACTCTGTCGAAGATTATGGATTGGAGTGACAGAAGCACCTGCGTACTTTTTGGCGACGGAGCGGGAGCCGCAGTTTTAAAGAGGGATGAGCGGGGCGTCCTTTCCTTTGATATGGGCTGTGACGGCGCAAAGGGGCATGTATTGTCCTGTAAGGGAAGACCCAATAACAACCCTTTGGTCTCTCATCCCACAGAGCCTGAATTTGTGCATATGGATGGGCAGGAGGTGTACAAGTTTGCGGTGGGCAGAGTGCCCAAATCCATCCAAAGTGTGCTTGCGCAGTCTGGAATGGATGCCGGCGACATTTCCTGGTTTGTGCTGCATCAGGCCAATATCCGTATCCTGCAGTCTGTTGCCAAAAGGCTGGGGGTCTCAGAGGAGAAATTCCCCATAAGCCTTGATCACTGCGGAAATATTTCCGCGGCAAGCGTGCCCATTCTTCTGGATGAGATGAACCAAAAGGGTATGCTGAAAAGAGGAGATAAAATCGTATTGTCAGGCTTCGGAGGAGGTTTGTCCTGGGGCAGCGTTCTTTTGGAGTGGTAAAAGGTTCTTTGCGCCGAAACAGCCGCATATATTGACAGTAAGATGCGGTAGCGGAGCGTGCGCTTCTATGTTGAATTATATTTGGGCTTTCATGATACTTCTGGGAGTAATCTATGCCGCCTGCACCGGTCAGATGAGTCAGGTGACCAACGCTGCCTTAGACAGCGCCGGAGAGGCCATCTCCCTGTGCATTACCATGGCCGGCGTGGTGGGGCTGTGGATGGGACTGATGGAAATCGCAAAAAAGGCAGGAATCATCGAAAAATTAACCAGAGGTATCGGCCCTTTCTTAAATTTTATGTTTCCCAAAATTCCAAAGAATCATATAGCGAGAGAATACATAGCTACGAATATTATTGCAAACGTGCTGGGCCTGGGGTGGGCCTGCACCCCGGCGGGCTTGAAGGCCATGGAGGCGCTGGCAAAGCTGGAGGAGGAAAGAGGCAATCCTGCTTATCTGGGAAAAGCAGCGAAAGAGAGGGCAGCCAGCAATGAAATGTGCACCTTTCTGATTCTCAATATTTCTTCCCTGCAGCTGATTCCGGTGAATATGATTGCTTACCGCAGTCAATACGGAAGCGCAAATCCCGCAGTTATTATCGCTCCCGCAATTTTAGCCACACTGCTTAGCACCTTCATAGCCGTTTTGTACTGTAAGGCAAAGGACAGATAGGGGGGCATATGGAGATTATCATACATATGTCCGACATTATGATACCCATGGTGATCTTTTTTGTGGTGGGTTATGGAATGGTGTCGGGAGTTAAGGTTTATGAGACCTTTTTGAAGGGTGCGGCGGAAGGCCTGAAAACAGTGGTGGAGATCATGCCCACGCTGATCGGACTTATGGTGGCGGTGGGGGTGCTGCGCTCCTCAGGATTTTTTGATATGCTGGGAAAGCTGCTTGCGCCTGTCACAGATGTGGCCCAAATTCCCTCCCAGATGATTCCCCTTCTGGCAGTAAAGCTTTTTTCCTCCTCTGCGGCAACGGGATTGGTACTGGATATTTTTAAAAATGAGGGCCCCGATTCCTATGTGGGTATGGTGACTTCTATTCTGATGAGCTGTACGGAGACGGTTTTTTATACCATGAGCGTTTATTTTCTGGCGGCTAAGGTGTCCAAAACCAGGTACACCCTGACCGGGGCTTTGCTGGCCACCCTTGCGGGAACCATAGCCAGCGTGATTTTGGCGGGAATGCTGGTTTAAGAGGCCTGGATATGAAAGCGGGAGACGCTTTCGCTCATCCTGCGGGACACATGGCTGCAGGAATCCATTTCTCTGTGAATGCTGTGCAGAGCGCCGTTTAAATCATTTGCCAGTCCAGCAATTTCTCCGATCCCCTGACGGTTTTCACCCATCGTGGAGGAAATGCCGGAAATACTGCTGTCCATTTGGGCAAAAGAGGCGCGAAGCTCACCGGCATGCTGGGAAAAGCGGGCCATCATCTCAGCAATCTTGGAGGCATCAGTATGATAATGTCTGGCTACATTGAAAAAAGTCTCATAATCCTTAAGTACACGGCTGTCGATGTAGCGAAGGAGCTCCTGTGCATCGTCAGAAAGGCTGACCACGGCATGGTTTACGGTGCGGCCTATGGTCTGGATTCTGCTGGCGGTGATCCTGCAGTTTTCGGCCAGAGAGCGGATTTGTGAAGCTACCACTCCAAAGCCTTTTCCCGCACTGCCAGCCCGGGCGGCTTCTATGGAGGCGTTTAGAGACAGCATATTTGTCTGCTCTGAAATCTCCAGAATCTCTTTTGTAAGCTCATCGATCATGGAGACCTTGCCGCTCTCCGCTATGGAGGAAAGCAGGTCCTGGCGCATCTGGGTCAGCATTTCCAGTGCCGAGGCTCTGCCGCCTGTGGCATTTTTTTCAAATTCTTCCGCTTTCGTCATCATATCAGCAGTATAATCCCTGCCATCCTCAGCATAGGCGGTGATGGCTGACACAAATTCCAGATTTTTGGAGGAATTTTCCAAAAGCAGTTTGGTGGACTCCGTGACTTCTCCAATTCCTGCGGCAAACTGATTGATATATGCGGAAATATTGTCTATGCCGGAATCTGCCGCCCCTACCTGCAAGGATACGTCGGACACGGTATTTTTCAGCCTTCCGGAATGAGCCTCCAGATCGGAAAGGATCGCCTGCAGACTGTGGGAAAGGGAAAAGACGGCGGATTTCAGGGAGTGGATTTCCCGGGTTTTTCCATAGGGCAGCTTTTTATCCTGAATGGCGGTATCTCCTCTGGCCAAAATGGCGGTCTGCTCTACGATCCATTGGATCAAGGCGGACACTCTGACGGAGAGGGAAAAGGTGCCCAGGATGCCTGTCAGACACAACAAAGCCAGACATAGCAGCAGCATACGGCTTAAGCCGTATACCAGGTGAAAGGCCTCATTCAGCGGGGAAACCACACAGATGGACATATTGTGGATTCCCAACGGGCAGTAGGCGTACAGAGAGGATTCACCGTTTTGGGATACGATGGCGCTGCCGCTTTTTCCCTGGGTCATGGATAGGAAAACCTGCTTCAGAGAATCCGGCAGACTATTGTAATAAGCCATTGCATCGGCGTCATCCTCTGAGGGGACCCCGCAGAAGGTGTTCAGTACCTGGCTCTGATCGGGGTGGGCGGAGAGCAGCCCGTCGGAATTGAGCATAAAGGCATAGCTGCTGTCCGTAAACGGAAATTGATTTAAAATATGGGACACGCTTTCCAGACGGAGATAACCGATCAAAACGCCTACTTTTCTGTCTTCCCGATAAATAGGCGTGCCGATGCCCATGACGGCTCTTTGTGTGCTGATGGAAATGGAAGGCTCGCTTACAAAGGTTGCTTCCGTTTCCCAGGGAACGGAAAATTCCTCCGAAGTCCTGATAGAGTAGCCGTGTCCCTCCTGTCCCTCCGTGTGAGCCTGCTCCGTTCCGTACTGATTGGCAATGAGAAAATGAGACCATATATCGGTTCCTTCTTTTTCCAAAAGAGCCTGCAGATAAGGCTCCGCCTGGGTGTAGTCCAAAGTTTTCACCGCTTCCTGCATGGCGGCAGTCTCCACGATGGCCACATATTTTGAAAGCTCCGCCTGCAGCTGGCTGCTGAGCACGGATGCGTAAAGGGCGCTGTTTTGCTCCGCATCGTTTTTCACTGCCCAGTAAATGTAGGTGGTAACCAGAGCCAGCACCAGCACAAAGGGAACCATGAAGGTGCAAAACAGGTCTATGAGGAATCTAAGCTTTAAGGAATGCCTGTGTTTTTTCATGAAAAGCCTCATTTCTGCACTGCTTATTCTCGTAGAGAGATTTACGCCAGGCAGCGCGCGGACGCAAATCCAAAAACCAGTGTATGGGATGGGGAAAAAGGATGCTATCAAAAAAAGGTAAAGGAAGCGTAAAAAGATTTTTACTTTTTCATTCCTTCAAAACGAAAAAAGGAGTAAAATAAGGATAGCCATACTTTTGCAGGCCGTCTGCATTGTGGGCGGAATATCAGGAAACAGTGGAGGCGCTTATGTCTGACAGAAGAATTATGATAATCGGCTACAGCGGAAGCGGAAAGTCCACGCTCGCACGAAAGCTGGGAGAAAAATGGGGCTGTGAGGTGATGCACCTGGACTGTGTGCACTGGCTGCCTGGCTGGAAGGAAAGAAAACGGGAGGAAAAGGCGGATATAATAAACAGCTTTCTGGATGCACACCATAGCTGGTTGATAGACGGGAATTACACAAAGGATTGCTATGAGCGGAGGCTTCGGGAAGCCACACAGATTATTTTTTTTAAGTTTCCCAGAAGGATCTGCCTGTTTAGAGCGCTGAAGCGTTATTTTCAGTATCGGGGGAAGAGCAGGGAATCCATGACAAAAGGGTGTGAAGAAAAGGTGGTTATTTTGAAAAGTCCCGGGGCTGTGAGGCGTTTTTTACAGAATGGGCTTTGACTTTGGTTCTTTCATGTCTTATTATGATTTCAGGGAGGAAGAGGTATGATCGAAAAGAAATTATGGGGCAGTCTGCCTGACGGGAGAGAGATTTCCCTGTACCGGCTTACAAACAAGTGGGGAGAGTATGCGGAATTTCTTGACTATGGCGCTTCCTTGCACAGTCTGTATCTGCTGGATGGGGCGGGAAAGCTTGGAGATGTGGTTTTAGGGGTGGAGGGCCCCCAGGGATTACAGGGCTCCACCACGGAGGGCGCAACCGTGGGACGCTGTGCCAGCCGGATAGCGGATGGCAGATTTGTCATTGACGGGAAGGTGTTCCAGCTGGAGAAGGGAAGCGGCGGCCATTGCCTGCACAGTGGAAGCAGTAATTTTGCACGCCAGCTTTTCCAGGCCAGACTGGAAGAAGAGGAAAACAAAATTACGTTCCTTTTGAGGGATTTGGGAAGCTGCGGCTATGAGTGTGCGGTGGAGGCGGAGGTTTCCTTTACCTTTGATGACGAACATCGTCTGATTATAGAATACTGTATGACGCCGGAGGGGGATACGGTGCTGTCGCCTACCAACCACGCCTATTTTAACCTTGGGTGTCAGGACGCCAGGGATCATCTGCTCACCATTCATGGGTCATCCTGTGCGGCAAAGAGTGAGAGAGGGCTGCCGGAAGGAGAGATTAAAAGCGTCAAGGATACGCCCCTTGATTTTACCGGCAGACGGTCTATAGGACAGGCCATGGAAAGCGGACCTGTGGATTTGGTGAAGGGCGCGCCAGGCTATGACGAGAGCTATATCATAGACGGCACAGGCTTTCGGGAGGCGGCGCAGTTGTACTGCCCGCAGTCAGGCCGGTATATGAAGGTGGAAACGGATATGCCCTGCCTTGTATTGTTTGTAAGCAAGTTTTCCGAGCAAAAGCCCGGGAAGGCCGGAAGGATTTATGAGGGCTATGCCTCCGTCTGCCTGGAAACAGAGTATGTTCCCAATGCGGTAAACTGCACGGCTTTTGAAAAGCCGGTATTTCATGCAGGCCAGGTAATGCGATCCAGAACGGTTTACGCCTTCGGGTGCGTACAAGAGGATTGATTTTTTATGATCATTATTTTGATACTGCTTGCAGCCGTCCTGTGCGGAGGAGGCATCTGGCTTTTCATAAGGGCCAGAAGACGGAGGCCCCAGAGCATTGACCTGATGGAAGGGCATGATTTTGAGTACTTCTGCGCAGAACTGCTGAAAAAGCACGGCTTTTTGGAGGTTGAGGTCACAAGGGGAAGCGGGGATTACGGAATTGATATCCTGGCGGAAAAGGAGGGCGTGACCTATGCCATCCAATGCAAATGCTACACCTCGCCAGTGGGCGTAAAGGCTGTACAGGAGGCATACGCGGGCCGCGACTACTATGACCGGATGGTGGGCGCCGTCCTTACCAACCAATACTTTACATCCTCCGCCGTGGAAGCGGCGAAAAAACTAAAGATACTATTATGGGACAGGGGCTATTTGGAAAGCATGCTGGAAGAGTAAGTCCCCTGTCCCATTGGGGCACGGGCTATTTGGAAAGTATGCTGGAGGAGACAGCAAAGTGAATCTTAACGCAACTTTAAACGAAGTGCTGGTGAGGCTATTTCGTGACATTAATGCAATTGAAGAACAGGCCGTCAGAACTGGAGAGTATAAGGAGCTCTCTGTAAATGACATGCATGTCATTGAAGCCATAGACATACATGAGCCGAAAAATATGACCTCTGTGGCGCGGGCCTTGTCCGTCACCACGGGGACCCTCACTATTTCCGTGAACGGGCTGGTGAAAAAAGGTTTTGTGGAGCGAACCCGAAGTGAAGAGGACAGAAGGGTGGTGCTGGTTTCTCTCACTCAAAAAGGGAGAAAAGCCTTCGCACAGCACAGCCGCTTTCACCAGCAGATGATAGACGCGGTGGTGGAAGGCTTAACCCCCCAGGAACAGGAGATTCTGGAAAAGGCCTTGCGTAATTTAAACCAGTTTTTTCGGGGAATTGGGAAAACAACTCTTTCGTGAGCGTCATTTAACTGGCGATGGGTATCAGGGAGGCGTCAGGCGTGGTTTCCAGGAGACGCTCTTTCAGGGAGGTAAAATCCGAAGGGCCGCAGTCCAAAAAGAAGGTGTGGAAGGCATAGTCGGAATAGGAATCTCCCCATTGTGCCATGGCCTCCTGCTGTAAAGAAAGAATTTCCAGAAAGCCAAGGTAATACTTTAAGTAGTTGCAAGGCTCCTCCGCAATATAGGCATAGATTGCTTTTATGGAGGAAACCTGGGTAATGCCGAAGTTTTCCAGCACCTCGGCCACCTGACGGAAGGAGGCCCCTTGATCATGTATCATAATATCCAACAGAGAATAGAGGCATAACTGCAGACTGCGGTTATGCTTTTCTAATTGTACACAAAGAGCATCCTGAGAGCGCCCATTCTCCTCCAGCAGCGCAGACGCATAATCGAAGCTTAAAAATTCCACATAAAGAGCCCAGCCCTCCTGATAGCCCCCATACCACAGAAGCTGGCGGACCTTGTTTTCCCCCTGGGAAAGAAAGCTTCGGTTGCTGTAGACGGTCTGATAGAGGTGCCCGGGATAGCCTTCGTGAGCCAGAGTGGTGTACAGCTCTAATCCGCCCGGGGAATTTTTTTCATTAATGTATATGACATTGCTGTCAGTGTCATCCAAAGGAGCGGTCAGGTAAAAGGCAGGAGCACAATATTCCTCCAGGCTTTGGGAGACAGCCTTTACGGTTACGGCGGGCATTGCGGACGTATCTTCCGGCAGCTGGGGGAAGCTGCCGGACATCCGTCTTTGCAGGTCAAGCAGCATTTCCTCCGCCTCTGTGTAGGGAAATACCGCATATTCCTCTGAGGAAAGGCGCTGTACCAGGGTCGGGTTCTGAGCCACAATTCTTTGTATGGCTTCATATTCCTGGCTGAATTTGGCGGAGAGCAGTTCTTTTATTTCTTCGATGCTTCGGTAGGAGCCGGTTTCGGAAACCAGAAGATATTCATAATAGGCGCGTCCCTCCGGCTTGGAGGCAAGCCCCTCAAGGGGGATAGAAGTATCTTCCAGAACAAACAGTCCGTCGGCCAAGGCTTCATAGGCAGGAAGGAGAACTGTTTTCAACAGGCGGTCATTTTGCATTTGATAGGCCTGGGCCTCTTCCTCTGTAAGGATGCCCTCCTGACACAGCGCATCCACACGCTCTGTAAAGGTGCTCTGTAAAAAATGGGTTCCGGCTTCCAGAGCTTCACTTGTGACAATCGTGTCACATTGTTCCTTTACCTTTTCCAGAGAGGAGGCAGGCATCAGAAGTCCGGCCTGGGCCTTTTCCTGCTCAAAGACCAGCAGGGAAGCAAAATATTCATCCGTCTGATCTAAGATGGAAAGATAGTCCGTCACGTCCCGTTCTGTGCGGAAGGCGTACTCCGCTAAGAGGATGGGAAGCTGGGACTGCATGCCGGAGGAGGGGGAGAGAGGCTCTTTATAATACACAAAGCTTCCGGCCTTCAGAGAATTGTCTAAAGAGCGCAGAAGAAGCCTGTGGGTGTAGCTGTCGGCATCAGAAAGCTTTTCCGGGTTCAGGGACTTTAATGCTGCTATGACGTTCTCTGTGGCAGCCTGCCCTTTCAAGGTTCCCGTTTTGCTGTAGGAAGGAAGAATGGGCTTATAGCTGTAAATGCCAAAATCAGCGGGATTGGCAATGGTGTAGTGCATATTTAAGGTACTGGAGGTCATCTCGTCTGTAAACAGCTGGGAGGTAATGTGGGAAAATTGTTTTTCCTCCCGCTTGTAACGAAAAAGGAATAGCGTGATTCCCGCAAAAGCAAAAAGAAAGGCAAGAGCAAGCAGAAGCTGTCTGCGGGAAAGAGGGAAAGGTCTTTTCAAGATTGGTCGCGCCGCCTTTGTAGGTATGAGAATTGTTTCAATATATGCCGCATGAAAAGAGAGTATGAGTTGTATTGCATACAACTTAATAAAATGTACTGGAAACAATCTGGTAATATATTGACAGAAAATAACAACTTTACTATACTGAGAACGGAGGCCGACATGGAAGGAAAACAGAAAAAATATCAGAAACTGATTGACTACATAGACAATTTAATCAGAGAGGGAAAGCTGGGGCCGGGGGACAAGCTGTATTCAGAGAATGAGCTCAGCGAAATGTTCCATATCAGCCGACAGACCGTGCGCAAGGCCCTCGGCTTTTTGGAAGAGCAGGGCGTGGTGCGCAGAGTCAGGGGAAGCGGAACCTATATCAGCTATGACCGTAGGGAAAATCTGGAGAGGTGTAACCGGATTGCCGTAATCACTACCTATGTGGACAGCTACATTTTCCCCAAAATTATTCAGGGAATTGAAAATGTGCTGTTTGAGCGGGGATATTCCGTGCAGATTTCCTTTACCAACAATTCCCTGGAGCGGGAGAGGAGTGTTCTGGAGGACATGATCCACAGGGAGGATGTGGCCGGTATTATTGTGGAGGGCACAAAGAGCGGACTGCCCAATCCCAATATCCACCTTTACAGACAGCTGCTGAGGCGCAAGGTGCCGATTTTGTTCCTCAATACCTATTATCCTGAGCTGGATGTGCCCCATGTATCCTTGAATGATACGGAGGCAGCGAAAGCGGCAGTGAATTATCTGATTGGAAGAGGGCACAAAAACATTGGGGCGGTGCTTAAGCTGGACGATGGACAGGGAAGACTGCGGTACCTGGGCTATCTTAAGGCCTTGAAAAGGGCGGGACATCAAGTAACGGATTCCCGGGTGGTCTGGATCGATACGGAGGAAGCCAGACAGCTTAACTGCTGCGTGGACAAGATACAAAGCAGATTACAGGAATGCAGTGCGTTGTTTTGTTATAACGATCAGATTGCCTTTCAGCTGATTCAGCTTCTGACAGGGCAGGGCATGCGGATTCCGCAGGATGTTTCGGTGATCAGCATTGATGATTCTGATCTGGCGCTGCACAGCGAGGTGGCGATTACCTCTCTGCCGCATCCCAAGGAAAAGCTTGGTGCAAAGGCCGCCCAGATTCTGCTGGAAATGCTGGAAACAAACAAAAAGGGTGAAACCTTTGAATTTGAAACCAGAGTGGTGGAACGGGATTCTGTGGCGGATTATGGAGCATATGTGGGTGCGGTTTTTCAAAAGGAAGCAAAAGGAGAGTCCAAAGAGGCGCTGCATGTACGGACTCTTCCCATAAAAAAAGGCAGCGCAGAAACGAGGGAAAATGAGCGAAGATATCAGAAAAGCAATTGAAACAGGAAACACGGCTCTTGGCATTGAGTTTGGCTCCACAAGAATCAAGGCTGTTTTGGTGGACAAAAGCCATCAGCCCATTGCCATGGGAGCCTACGACTGGGAAAACCGTCTGGAAAACAATATTTGGACCTACAGCCTGGAGGATATCTGGAAGGGGCTGAAAGGGTGTTATCAAAGTCTGGCAAAGGACGTGCGGGAAAAATACGGCGTGGCCCTGAAAAAGCTGGGCAGCCTTGGCTTCAGCGGTATGATGCACGGGTATATGGCCTTTGACAAGGAGGGAGAGCTGCTTGTACCCTTCCGCACCTGGAGAAACACCATGACAGAGGAGGCCTGCAAAAAGCTGACGGCGGCCTTTGATTTTAATATTCCCCAGAGATGGAGCATTGCGCATTTATATCAGGCAATCCTGAAAGGGGAGGAGCATGTGGACAGAATTGACTATCTCACAACACTGGCAGGCTACATTCACTGGAAGCTCAGTGGAAAAAGGGTGCTGGGTGTGGGAGAGGCGTCCGGAATGTTTCCCATTGATTCAGGCACCTGTGACTACCATGAGAAGATGCTGGAGCAGTTTGACAGACTGATTTCTGACAAGGGCTTTGCCTGGAATATCCGCGGCATTCTGCCCAAGGTGCTCTGTGCGGGAGAAAATGCGGGATATCTGACAGAGGAGGGGGCAAGGCTTTTAGACCCATCCGGTGTGCTGGAGCCGGGGGTTCCCATGTGTCCTCCGGAGGGAGATGCAGGCACGGGAATGACGGCCACAAACAGCGTGGCTGTCCGCACAGGAAATGTGTCGGCAGGTACTTCCATCTTTGCCATGGTGGTCTTAGAAAAGCCGTTGACTAAGGTATATGAGGAGATCGATATGGTGACCACCCCTGACGGCATGCCGGTGGCTATGGTGCACTGCAATAACTGCACCTCGGACCTGAATGCCTGGGTCAATCTGTTTCAGGAATTTGCCGGCCTGTTTGGCATAAAAGCTGCCCCGGGGGAACTGTTTACGGCATTGTATGGGGAAGCGCTGAAGGGGGATGCGGATTGCGGAGGACTTCTCTCCTACAATTATTACTCGGGAGAGCCCATCACGGGAGTGGACGAAGGAAGGCCTTTGTTTGTGCGTACTCCTGACGCAAAATTCACCCTGGCAAACTTTATGCGGACCCATCTGTACAGCGCCCTTGCCACGCTGAAAATAGGGATGGATATTCTGTTAGATAAAGAGAAGGTCACTGTGGATTCCCTGATGGGACACGGCGGATTGTTCAAAACCCCAGTGGTGGGACAGCGCCTGCTGGCAGGAGCGATGGGAGCGCCTGTGACTGTGATGGATACCGCAAGCGAAGGCGGAGCCTGGGGAATGGCCCTGTTAGCCGCTTATCTTTGGGAAAAGGAAGAAGGACAGAGCCTGTCTCAGTACCTTCAGACAAAGGTTTTTGCAGGATGGTCTGGCAGCACCATTGAGCCTGAAGAGGCGGACGGGACAGGCTTTGAGAAATTTATGGAGCGTTACCTGGGAGCCTTTGGAGCTGAGAAGGCGGCGGTGGAAGGACTCGTTTAGGGGGCCTGATACGGATTTTTTCGGGAAAGGAAGCATATAAGGAATGTTGGAAGAATTAAAGCAACTGGTATATGAGGCAAATATGGAACTGCCCAGATATGGTCTTGTGACCTTTACCTGGGGAAATGTAAGCGCCATTGACAGAGAGAGCGGCCTGTTTGTGATTAAGCCAAGTGGTGTGGCCTATGAGAAGCTTACGCCGCAGGACATGGTGGTGGTGGATATGGAGGGAAGGAAGGTTGAGGGAAAATACCAGCCCTCCTCGGACACTCCCACGCATCTGGAACTGTATAAGGCGTTTCCTGAGATCGGCGGCATTGTACACACCCATTCCTCCTACGCCACAAGCTGGGCCCAGGCAGGCAGGGATATTCCCTGCTATGGCACCACCCACGCGGACTACATATATGGCCCGGTGCCTTGTGTCAGATGTCTGACAAAGGAGGAGATCGAAACGGCCTATGAAAAGAACACGGGGCTTTTGATTGCAGAGGCGTTCAAAATTATGAGAAAGGATCCCATGGCAGTGCCTGCAGTGCTGTGCAAAAATCATGGTCCCTTCACCTGGGGAAAAAATGCGGCTGAGGCTGTACATAATGCGGTGGTTCTGGAGGAAGTGGCCAAGATGGCTTACCGGGCAGAGTGCATTCAGCCCAAAATACTGCCGGCGCCTCAGGAGCTGCAGGATAAGCATTATTTCAGAAAGCACGGAGCAAATGCCTATTATGGACAGAGGGAAGAGTCTTAAAAGCGGCAGTGCACGAGCACAATCAACATTTTTTGAGTAAATTGTGCTGGACGAAGCAAGGGGTTTATGCTAGTATTATCTGGGAAGACAGATAGCAGTGACAGCCGTTAATTGGCTTTCGGCAGAATGGAGGAAACGATGAACAATTTAGACCTGCAGAAACAGGCGAACGAAATCCGCAAGGGCATAGTGACCGCAGTCCACAGTGCAAAGGCAGGACATCCGGGCGGCTCTCTCTCTGCGGCAGATGTGTTTACCTATCTTTATTTTGAGGAGATGAACATTGATCCCAAGAATCCTGCTATGGAGAACAGAGACCGCTTTGTGCTGTCCAAGGGACACACGGCGCCGGGGCTTTATTCCACCCTGGCCCACAGAGGATTTTTCCCGGTGGAAGACCTGGTTACTTTGAGAAAGCTGGGCTCCTACCTTCAGGGACATCCCTGTATTCATATTCCCGGCGTGGATATGTCGTCAGGCTCCCTGGGACAGGGCGTTTCCGCTGCCGTAGGGATGGCGCTTGGCGCAAAAATGGATAAAAAGGATTTCCGGATATACACTCTTTTGGGAGATGGAGAGATCGAGGAGGGGCAGGTCTGGGAGGCGGCTATGTTTGCAGGCTTCCGCAAGCTGGACAATCTATGCGTGATCGTGGATAACAATAATCTGCAGATCGACGGTCCTATCGACCAGGTATGCTCTCCCTATCCTATTGATAAAAAATTCGAGGCGTTCAATTTCCATGTGATTAACGCAGACGCTCATGACTTTGACGCTCTCAGGGCAGCCTTTGGGGAGGCGAGAAATACCAAGGGAATGCCCACCTGTATTGTGGTACATAGCTTAAAGGGCAAGGGCGTATCCTTTATGGAGAACAGTGTGGATTGGCACGGCAAGGCTCCCAATGATGAGGAATATGCGGTGGCAATGGCCGACCTGGAAAAAATCGGCGCAGAATTAGAGAAAGCAGGTGAAGCATAATGGCAGGAAATAACGTGAAGGAAACCACCGTCAAAAAGATTGCTACCAGAGAAAGCTACGGAAACGCCTTAAAGGAGCTGGCGGAGGAATTTCCCCAGCTGGTGGTGCTGGATGCGGATCTTGCGGCGGCCACTAAGACAAGTATTTTTAAGAAGGCTTATCCGGAGCGCCACATTGACTGCGGCATTGCCGAGTGTAATATGATGGGCGTGGCAGCAGGACTGTCCCTTGTGGGAAAAATTCCCTTTGTCAGCTCCTTTGCCATGTTCGCGGCGGGCCGTGCCTTTGAGCAGGTGCGCAATTCCATAGGGTACCCTCATTTGAATGTGAAAATTGGAGCAACTCATGCAGGCATCACTGTGGGAGAGGATGGAGCAACCCATCAATGCAACGAGGACATTGCGCTGATGCGGACCATTCCCGGCATGGTGGTGATGTGTCCCTCCGATGATGTAGAGGCAAGAGCCGCCGTCAGGGCTGCCCTGGAGCATGAAGGACCGGTTTACATCCGCTTCGGACGGGCAGCGGTGCCGGTCATCAATGACAGACCCGATTATCACTTTGAGATCGGAAAGGGCACTGTGGTGCGGCAGGGAGAGGACGTGACCATCGTGGCTACGGGAATCTGTGTGGATTCCGCCCTGGGCGCTGCAGAAAAGCTGGCGGCTGATGGCATAAGCGCCGAGGTGGTAAATATCTGCACCATTAAGCCCCTGGATGAGGAAATCGTGGTAAACAGTGCCAAAAAGACCGGAAAGGTGGTAACCGTTGAGGAGCACTCTGTGATCGGGGGCTTAGGCAGCGCGGTGTGCGACTGCCTGTGCGCAAAGTATCCCGTTCCCGTAAAGAAGCTGGGTATGCAGGATGTATTCGGGGAATCCGGCTCCGCAGCGGCCCTTGTGCAGAAATACGGACTGGATGCGGAGGGCGTTTACCGGTCCGTGAAGGAATTTTTATAAGAAAGCACCTTAAGAAAACTTAAGAATTTCGTATACAAAAATGAAACATTTTTCTGCTATTGTATGTTTTAAGATGTCAGGGTCAAAAGGTCTCCCAGTCACAAATCGTCAGAATTGTTTGCGGCTTCGGAGTCAAGTTGCGCCAGGAATCGACAAATTTGCTAAATGCGTTCCCAAAAATCCGAACTCGCTGCGCTCAAACAAGCGGATTTTTTTCTCACAACGCAACTTTGCCGATTCCAGGAGCAACTAAGACTCCTGCAGATGACAAACAATTCTGACGATTTGTGACGGAACCCCCTTTTACCCCCAACATCTTCTTTAATTAGAAGAGAGAAAGTACCTAAGAGGAAAAGAGGCAGAGAAATGGGACAAGCAAGCAGTCCGAAAAAGGAGCTGGGTCTGGAACTGACGAATATGAAGCGCAATCCCTATCTGGTGGATTACAGTCAGTTTCAGAAAAAGCGCCGGGAAAGGGACTTTGCCAAAGCGGCTGCAAGAAAGAAACGGGCGAGAATGCTTTTCTACAGAAGGCTGGCAGTGGTGACCGCAGCTTTCGTGGTTTTGATTGCAGCGGTAATTTTGGCAGTGTGGGCATTAAGCAGGGCAGGCGGGACAGAGGCCAGCCTGGGGAATGCAATAGATGAATCCGGCGAACCCAAAGCGCTCTGGGAGGAAGAAATACAGGATATCCAGGGAATCAGTGCAGAAGCCTTTGGAAGGCATCCTGCCTGGACAGAGGATTTTCTTACGGTGAATGAATATTCCAGACCAGGAGATGCGCTGACGGAGGTAAACAGCATCTTTGTACACTATACGGCTAACCGGGGGACCAGCGCTGCCCAGAACAGAAGCTATTTTGAGCAGCTTAAGGATACCCATGAAAGAAGCGCCAGCGCCCACTTCATCATCGGCTATGAAGGGGAGATCATTCAGTGCATTCCTTTGGATGAGATCGCTTATGCGGTGCAGACCAGAAATGAGGATTCTATTTCCATAGAATGCTGCTATCTTTCGGAGGACGGATCCTTTACCCAGGAGACCTATGATGCGCTGATAGAGCTTCTTGCCTGGCTTACGGAAACCTATGATCTTACCAGGGATGACATACTGCGCCATTATGACTGCGGCGGCAAAAAATGCCCTGTTTATTATGTGGAGCATGAGGACGCTTGGGAGCTGTTGAAAAGAGACGTGAAATAGCAGGTTGCTATTCACGTTTTTTTTTGCTAAAATAGGCACGGAATGATAGAAAGGCTTGGGAGTGTTATGAACATTTTATCACCGTCAATTTTGTCCGCTGATTTCTGGAGGCTGGGAGAGCAGGTCAAAGAGGTGGAAAAAGCGGGCGCGCAGTATCTGCATATTGATGTTATGGATGGAATGTTTGTGCCATCCATTTCTTTTGGGCTGCCGGTATTAAAGTGCATACGCAGAGAGACCTCTTTGTTTTTAGATGTGCATTTGATGGTGGAGAGGCCCGAAAGACATGTGGGGGCCTTTGCGGAGAGCGGAGCGGATCTGATCAATTTTCATATAGAGGCGTCTGCTGATGTGGAGAAAACCATTCAGGCAATAAGAAGGATGGGGAAAAAGGCGGGAATCACCATAAAGCCTGGCACTCCACCGGAGGCGGCAGCGCCTTTTCTTGGAATGGTGGACATGGTGCTGGTGATGACGGTGGAGCCGGGAGCCGGGGGACAGGAGCTGATTCCCCAGTGCCTTGACAAGGTGCGGCGTATCCGGGAAATGGCAAAAGAGAAGAGGCTGTGTGTTGACATCCAGGTGGACGGCGGCATCCGGGTGGAAAATGTACATCAGGCGCTGGAGGCGGGAGCCAATGTGATTGTGGCAGGCTCGGCGGTTTTTCAAGGTGACATTGGCGCTAATATCAGAGATTTCAAAAGACGTATGGAGCAACAGGCGCAAAGATAAGCGTGGAAATGAGGCAGTAAATGAAGGGGCGGGAGAAGGATATTTACACCTTCCTTATGGGGGTGGGAAGCAAATTCCTGAATTTTATCAAATGGGTGGCAATCGCAGTTGCCACCGGTGTTTTGGTGGGGCTTACAGGCACTGCCTTTTCTTATGGAATGCAGTATGCCACAGATTTCAGAACCAGACATCCGGCTGTGATTTTAGGACTTCCTGTGGCCGGGCTTCTGATTGTATTTTTGTATCATCTGGCCCATAGGGACAATGACGGAGGAACCAACAGCGTGCTTTCTGCGGTGCGCTCGGAGGAGCAGCTGCATTTTTCCACGGCTCCTTTGATTTTTGTGAGCACCATCCTCACCCATCTCTTTGGCGGGTCGGCGGGAAGAGAGGGCGCGGCCCTGCAGCTGGGCGGCAGCCTGGGCAACTGCTTTGGAAAGCTGTTTCGCATGAAGGGCGCAGACGCCCATGTGATGATTATGTGCGGTATGAGCGCCTGCTTTTCCGCCTTGTTCGGCACCCCCATGGCGGCTGCCATTTTTCCCATGGAGGTAGTCAGCGTAGGGGTAATGTATTATGCGGCTTTGGTGCCCTGTGCGCTGTCTGCCCTGACGGCGGCGGGGGTTGCCAGAGCTTTGGGCGCTTATGGGGAAAGTATGAGGATTGCTTATGTGCCGGAATTCACCGTGGTCACGGGAAGCAAGACTTTAATTTTGGCAATGCTGTGTGCGGTTTTGAGTGTATTGTTCTGTGTGGCGCTGCATACGGCGGCCTCCCAGGGCAAAAGGTATCTGCCCAACCCGTATCTGCGCATTGGGCTGGCCGGAGCTTTGATCGTAGCCCTGACGGCGCTTTTGGGCACCACGGATTATCTGGGAGCGGGAATGGATGTGATTGACCGATGCCTGGAGGGGCAGGTGCGTCCGGAGGCCTTCCTTTTGAAACTGATTTTTACGGCCATCACCCTGGGGGCGGGCTATAAGGGAGGGGAGATCGTTCCCTCTTTCTTCGTGGGAGCGGCTTTTGGATGCCTTATGGGAGGCTTTCTGGGACTGTCACCCTCTCTCTGTGCGGCGGTGGGGATGATCGCGGTATTCTGCGGCGTCACCAACAGCCCCATCACCTCTCTTTTGATTGCCCTGGAGCTGTTCGGAATGGAAGGGATGCCTTACTTTTTGACAGGGGTTGCGGTAAGCTATATGCTGTCGGGCTATCAGAGTCTTTACCATACCCAGAAAATCATTTATTCCAAGTATCGGGCCGAACTGAAGAAAAGCGGCAGAGAGGAGAAAAACTGATGTGGGAGAAGAAAAAGAAAGGAAAGAAGAGAACAAATGTCTTGGCGATGTGCCTGGCAGTCTGCCTGTGCATGGCCTTTTTGACGGCCTGCGCCTCAAAGGAGGGAGAGACCGGAAACAGGCCCTTGCAGGTGATAGACGATAAGTACAGAACCTATTATGAAATCTTTGTCTATTCCTTTTACGACAGTGACGGCGACGGCATTGGAGATTTGAGGGGAGTGCTGGAAAAGCTGGATTATTTAAACGACGGCGACGACTCCACGGACACAGACCTGGGAGTGAACGGCATATGGCTGATGCCCGTCATGCCCTCCAATACCTACCATAAATACGACACGCTGGATTATCAGGACATTGATCCTCAATATGGCACCATGGAGGACTTTGAAGCCCTTTTGGATCAGTGTCATAACCGGGGAATCCGCGTGATCATTGATCTCGCCATGAATCATTCTTCCAGCGCCCATCCCTGGTTTTTGAGTGCGGCGCAGTACCTGAGAAGCCTGCCGGAGGATGCTTCGCCGGACCCGGAGGAGTGTCCTTATGTGGAGTACTATCACTTTTCCAGAGAACAAAGGGGAGGCTATGTTCCCCTGGAGGGAACCTCCTGGTACTATGAGGCCCAGTTTTGGAGTGAAATGCCGGATTTGAATCTGGAAAACGAAGCTGTGCGGCGGGAATTTGAACAGATAGCCCAGTTTTGGCTGGAAAAAGGCGTGGATGGCTTCAGGCTGGATGCGGTGAAGGAGTATGTGACCGGCAATGAGGAAAAAAATGTGGAAATTTTGCGCTGGTTTCATGACTTTGTAAAGGCCCAGTCTCCTGACAGCTATCTTGTGTGTGAATGCTGGATGGACAGCGCCTCCTATGCTCCCTATTATGAGAGCGGCGTAGACAGCATGTTTGATTTTGACTTTGCGGATAAGTCCGGGGTGATTGCCAATGTGGTGAGCGGACGCTCGGGGGCGGAGTCCTATGGCAGGGCCCTTGTTAAGGAGCAGGAGCTTTTTGCCGGTTATAATCCTGCTTATATCAATGCACCCTTTTATACCAATCACGATATGGGGCGCAGCGCGGGCTACTACGCGGGAGAAAACAGCGAGGCCCAGACAAAAATGGGGAACGCCCTGAACCTTTTGATGAGCGGCAATGTGTTTCTCTACTACGGGGAGGAGCTGGGGATGAAAGGCTCCGGAAAGGATGAAAATAAGAGAGCGCCCATGTACTGGAGCAAGGATGAAACGACTCCCGGGATTTGCAGCGGCCCTCCGGACATGGATACTGTCCAGATGAAATTTGACAGTCTTGAGGAGCAGAGTCAGGATGAGAATTCCATTTACAATTATGTGAAGGCCGCCATACGCCTGCGCAATCAAAACCCGGAGATTGCAAGGGGAACGGTTGCCTTCCATGAAAATGTCTCCAATGAACAGACCTGCGTGATCTCCAAGACCTATCAGGACCGGGAGATCGTGCTGGTGTTTAATACTTCGGCCCAGCCCGCATCGGTTTCCTTAGACCAGGTGGTCGTGGGGGATAAGACGGCGGCCGAACTGGAGGTTTTGGGAGAACTGCTCACCGGAGAAGAGGGCGTGGAGCGGACACAGACGGCGGCCGTGATGCCTGCATATTCAGTGCTTGTGCTTGGGGAGTAATTCTGCTGAATGAGTCGTTGGAAAGCGCAGAAAATCAGCAGGTGATCTCATTTCCGTGCCAGAATCGTAAAGAGGCGGTTGCGTTAGCTGATCAGCTTCTGCCGGACGGCTTTGTATATCAATAATGGGATTTAACAGGGAAAAGGAAATTAAGGTTTTGCCGTAATCTGTCGATACAATAAGTGAAACCGTCAAACCACACAGCACTGATAAGGAGGACGGCACTATGCAGATAAACGGAGTGGGAAACAGTCATAGCGATACACATAATGTGACTACCTGTATTCATACACAGACGCATTCGCTGGAGGGCAAAGCGGGCGCGGCGTGGGAAAGCGCTTCCGCGACGCCCCAGTCCGCGGAAACGGTTACACAGCCCCAGGGGACCTTTTCCTTGTCCGCCTGGCTGAAAAGTACGCTGAATGCGGCAAAAACGTTTGCTCAGAATCTATGGGGAGGGGGCGTCCAGGAGACCCTGGAGGAAGGGAGCAAAGAGGCATATCCTGAAAAAACAGTCTTACAGGAGCCTGTTTTGGAAGAGACCCAGGACGCTTCCGGAAAGCTCCACGGCCCCCAGGTGGCGGCGGGAGCGCTGGGAGTGCAGACCCCTCAGAGCCTGCTGCAGCAAAATCCTTACTTTTCCCCGGCGGAGGCTGCCGGGAGCGGGCAGGCCACGCTGGCCCAGAAGGTAAAAATCCGGTTCCAGAAGGTGTCGAAATATCTGACGGGACAGTTTTCGGGGAAAAAGGAGTTTCAGGCCAAGCAGGAGAGGCCCAGAGAAGACCTGCGCAGGCACAGCCGCTACCGCCAGGATGATCTGGAGATCGACTGTGTGCTCACAGATGATTCCTATCTGCTGGATTCCTACGACAGAAAGGGAGAGTATCGAAAGCTGTCTGCAAAAGAATAGAAAAGAGAAAAGAGCGTCCTGGAAGGCATCAAAATAGATGCTTTCAGGACGCTCCTTCTTTCTGCCCGGCCAGATATTCGCTGGGGGTCATTCCTGTGTACTTTTTAAACACCTGGCTGAAATATCTGGGATTGTTGCGAAATCCCACTAACAGAGCCACCTCCTGAATATTACTGTTGTGATAGGAGGTCATGAGCTTTTTGGCCAGCGCAACCCGCTGTCTGTTCAGATAATGGGAGAAATGCTCCCCCTCCTCCTGCTGAAACTGCTTGCTGAGATAACCTACACTGACGAAAAACTGATTTTCCGCCAGCCATTTTAAGGAGAGGGACTCGGAGTCTAAGTGTGCGTTCACATATTCCTTTACCCTGGGAATCAGAGTGGCTTTCTGGGGGCCGCATTTGGAGGCCTGTACAGGGAGGCGTCCGGACAGCAGACGGAGAGCCAGATTCTGAACCTCTTCCACAGTGCTGCTGCGGAAAAGAAGCTGCAGTGTGTGAAAATCAAAATCCTCCTTGGCGGAAAAAAGCGGCGAGGAGAACAGCAGGCGGATACATAGAAGGATGGCCGTGTCTACATCAGCCACAGGAGCAAAGGTATCCTGAATGAGCTTCTGGGCTTCGTATTGGTCGGAGAGACTTTCCCATCCGCTGTAAGCGATGCCAAAGCTGTGGGCGGTAAGAGAAGGGTTGAGAATCTCCTCCGGCGGCTGCATTTCATTGATCAGCCGGATGGTTTGATATCGGGAAATTTTACGGATGATTTCCCGATAGGCACAGGTAATGGTTTCAAAATGAATGAATTGGCATTCCAGTTCCACCGACTGCCCGGGCCAGCTTCTGGATTTGACAAACCGCTGGAGCTGGTCTCCTGTGGAGAGGTCGTCTGCGGTATATAAAAATAAAAAGCTGTTCGTGACATAAAAGGCGGGCCACAATACCCGTATGGGCAGACGGCGGATACAGCAATAAAATTCCTCCTGAAAACGGGATAAAAAAGCAGGCTCCAGAAAGGAGGCAATGAGGCAGGTCACATTGCCCTGTGGAAATCCCAAAAGGTGGGTGTAGCGCTTCAGGGTTTCCTCCGACAGACCGGAGGCATTAAAGGCGTCAAAAAGAAAGCTTTTCTGTAGGGGAAGCTTTAATTTCTGCAGAAACTGCCGCTCCTGAAAAAGAAGCGCCTGTTCCTTTTGCCTGCGTTCCGCTATGATTTTTTGCAGCGTTGCGGTGAGCTCCTCTTTGCGCACAGGCTTTAAGTGATAATCCTTTACGCCAAATTTCATGGCGGACTGGGCAAAGGCAAAGTCGTCATAGCCGGACAGCACCACAAAATCAATATCCGCATCCAGCTTTTTCGCCCTTTCAATGAGCTCAAGACCATTGAGCAAGGGCATTTTGATGTCCGTAATGACAATATCGGGATATTCGTCGCAGATTTTATTGTAGGCATCCATGCCGTTTGAGGCGGTGCCCACAAGCTGGCACTCCAGCAAATCCCAGGGAAGGATGGCGGACAAGGAGGAAAGTACAATGGGTTCATCATCCACAAGCAATACACGATACATTCAGCTGTCTCCTTTCGGAATTATGAAATAGACCACTGCACAGGGGCCGTTGTTGTAAAAGTGCAGGCAGCACTGCTCACCATAGATCAGCTGCAGCCTTTCGTTGATATTTCTAAGACCGATTCCGTGAACCTCAAGGGTGTTTGAGAGGCTTTGCTTCGGATGCCGAAGCCGGAGCTCCATATCATCCTCGAAGCGGGAGCCTGTGTTGGACACGGAAATATAGGTCCCCTTATCCTGATCCGATATGGTAAGAACAATCCGGCAGCTTTCTCCGGTCTCCTCTATGCCGTGCTTTATGGCATTCTCCACCAAAGGCTGAATGGAAAGCTTTGGTATCATCACATCAAGACAGGGCTCGTCCAAGGAGCTGGAAAAATGGATTAATTCCCGAAAGCGCAGCAGCTGGATATGGATGTAACTGTCCAGATAGTCCAGCTCGTTGCGAATGGGAATGGTGGGAGCGCTGTCGGAAATGGAGGCCCGGAACAGGCAGGCCAGGGAGTGCGACATATCAGCAATATCAGGCACGCCGTGGGCCTCTGCCAGCAGATAAATGGAATCCAGCACATTATACAAAAAGTGTGGATGAATCTGCTGTTCCAGATTCCGGATAGCGGCGTCCTTCAGCAAAAGCTGCTTGCGATAGTTGTCGTGGACCAGCTTTTTATAGTTCAGCACAGTCTGATCAAACCTACGGTGAAGCAGCCCGATTTCATCATTGCGTGTAGAATAATCATAGGATACGGGCAAGGGCTCTAAAGCCCCGGACTCAAAATACCGCATTTTTTCTTCCAGGGTGCGGAAGTGAGAGGTAATTCGCCGGACCAGCGCATATTCTGCGGCGACCACCACAAAAAATACAAGCACCAGCACAAAAAGTGCTGTCCAAAGAGCGTTGTTCAGCTGGGAAAACAAATCCTCATAGTCGAAAAAATAAGTATAGCTCCAGCCCGTGTAGGGGAGGCTTCCAGACGCCGCAAAATACACGCCCTCAGAGGAGTGGATCACCTGATAGCTGTCGGAGGAGGGATAGTCGCAGGGAGCAATTTCCTCGGGAAAAGGATTGGGATAATACAGAAAATCACCGCCGGTATCAAAGACAAGACAGGCTTCCTTGGCACCCGAGGACTGAGAGATAATTTTTTCCATATTGACCTCCACAAACAAAGTGGCCAGCTTATCCAGCTTTAAATATGCCTTTTGCCGAATCTGACGGGCGCAGAAGGCTGTATTGTCAAAATCACTTCCTCCCTGCCAGACCAGGCGCCCCATGGCCTGATCGGAGGCGGCTTCCAAAGCTTTGAAAGCATCCCTGGAATAGTCCCAGGAGGAATAGCCCATCCGCACAAAAGAACCGTCTCCCAACACAAGGACGATAGACTCGATTGCGGTGTCGGAGTTGAAGTAAGAGTAAAGATTGTCATAAAGCAGCCGTTTGCTGCGGGCCTTTTCCTCAGTGGTATCTGCAGTATGATATTGTGTCAGGGACCGCTGGATCTGTTGATTTTCAATCAGATAATCAGTGGTCACCGCAATTTCCTTCAGGCTTGTCTCCAAATCGGTGACCAGAAAGTCCATGGCAAGCTGAGTCTTTGCGTAAAGCTCCTGATTGTACTTGTCTGTAATAAAGCATATTACGGAAATGCCAGTCAGACAGATCACAGACAGAGCCAGTGTAAAGATCAGTATAAATTTTTTGGCCAGCTTCAAATTGCGAAAAAAATATTTGATACGCATCTCGTATATGTACTCCTAAAAAAATTACCCCTATTACAGTATTACATTTTTTTCAAAGCCTTGTAAAGTCAAAAAAAGGCTGAGATTATATTAAAAATCCATACAATTACAAATATTGGAAAAAAACTGTAAAAAAAGCTATTTTTTAAACATTACAGTTTTCTTTTTTGTGTTTTCTTTTTTTTTTAATCCTATATAATAAATCGTATCAAAAGTCAAAAGAAGTATTTTAACAAAAACTGAAGGCACGTCCGCAAAAGCGGACAGGGAGGTATAGGAATGAACAGGAGCATCCGAATCGGTCTGGCTGGGTGCGGTGATATTGTGAAACGCTATTATCTGCCGGCGCTAAAACGTCTGCAGGAAGAAGGAAAGGTTAAACTGGCAGCCTGCTGCGACCTGGATTCGGCAAAAGCCCGGGAAACTGCGGCAGCAGGATTTCAAGCAGTGTATACGGACACCCTGGAAATGATGGAGAGAGAAAAGCCGGACGGACTGATCATGGCGGTTCCGGTGGAACGAACCGCATTGCTGGCAATGGAGGCTGCGCCCATGGGAATTCCCATTATGCTGGAAAAGCCTCCGGCGCTTACGAAAGAAGAGGCGGAAAAGCTTGCCGAAGCCTTCCGAAAATACAACGTCTTGCACCAGGTGGCTTTTAACCGTCATTTTATACCGGTGGCACAGGATCTGAAGGAAAAACTGAAAAAGGAGACGGTGAGAAACCTTGCCGTACAGATGTGCCGGATAGGACGTGTGGAGCCCACATTTTACACCACTGCCATTCATGGAATTGATTTGCTCCGGTATCTGGCAGACGGAGATTACGAGAAGGTTTCTTTTACCTATCAGGATCTGCCGGAATATGGTCCCCATGTAAGTAATTTTTATCTGGATTGTCGGTTTGAAAACGGCATCCGGGGACAAATAGCCATTTTGGTGGACAGCGGTATTGTAAATGAAAGAGTCTTTGCCTCCTGCAAAGGAACCGCTTATTATGCCAGGCTTCCCGTATGGGAATGCAGTGACAGCCCGGGAGGCGTTACTGTATACAAACAGGATCGCATTATTGCATCTTTAAAGGGGCCGGCTGTGGGAAGCCCTCTGGAAAATGCTGTAGCAAGCGGATTTTACGGAGAAATCTTACATTTTCTGCAGGCGGTGGAAAGCGGAAAGCAACCGGCAGAAAGCATGAATTATGCCCTGCCGTTAGTGGAAATTGCACAGAAACTGCATAACAGGGAAAGGGAGTACAAAAAATGCTGACGAAACAAGAATTGGAGGACAAGCTTCTGCTTGTGATAGACAGGCTCATTCATCTGGGAGGAGCCGATTACGACATGGACAAAAAGACAGATGCAGAATCCCAGCGTCTGGGAATGGTTGCCAGGGACTTCGGGTTTGAGGAGTGGGACTGGCCTCAGGGAATAGGACTGTACGGATTGTACCGCGCAGAGCAGGTATTTGGGGACGACAGATATCAGGAATTCTTCCGGGAATGGTTCAGACGGAATTTTGAACAGGGTCTTCCCTCCCGGAATATCAACACCACGGCTCCTTTCCTGACCCTGTCCTTTCTTTCACAGCAATGGAAAAATAAGGCATACCGAGAGGAATGTATGCGTCAGGCACTGTGGCTCATGGAGTCCCTTCCAAAGACAAGGGAGAATGGCTTCCAGCATGTGACCAGCGCAATCGGCGATAGAAAGGCCGTGCGGCTCAATGACAGCGAGCTGTGGATCGACACCCTGGTGATGGCCGTGCTTTTTTTAAACCGTGTGGGAACAACAGAGAAGAGAGAAGATATGATGCAGGAGGCGATACATCAATTTCTTCTGCACATAAAGTACCTCTATGACAAAAAAACGGGACTGTTTTATCATGGCTGGAGTTTCCAGAGAGAGGACAATTTCGGAGAGATATATTGGTGCAGGGGAAATTCCTGGTTTACCTTTGGCGTGCTGGAGTATTTGGAACAGTGCGGAAAGAATCTTTCCATGGGCGTCAGGGCTTATCTTGCAGATACTCTTAAGGCACAGGTAAAGGCGCTTGTGTCCCTGCAGGACAAATCCGGCCTGTGGCATACTGTGTTAAAGGAGCCGGACAGCTATTTAGAGGTATCTGGAAGCGCAGGGATAGCTGCGGGAATTTATAAGGGGGTTCGCATGGGGCTTTTGCCCGAAGAGTACAAGGATGCAGCCCATCGGGCTGTGGAGGCGATCTGCGCCAATATTTCCCAGGATGGCACTGTGGAGAATGTGTCCGCGGGGACGGCCATCGGCATGGATTCGTCCTATTATAAAAGCATCCATATCAGGCCCATGGCCTATGGACAGTCACTGGTAATCCTGGCCTTAAGTGAGGCCTTGAGATAGCGCAAAAAGCGCAGGAAGGAGAAAAAGATGAAAAAGAAATGGATTGGTATCATGACGACACTTGCAATGACGGCATCAGTCCTTGCCGGCTGCGGCTCTGACGGGGGAGGAGGCCAGACCTCCGTTTCTGAGGAATCCCAGAGCCGGGAAACGGTACAGGAGAGTACCCAGGAGGCCTCCGCTTCCCAGGAAGAGGAAATTACAATTCGGGTGAGCTGGTGGGGAGGCCAGAGCAGGCACGATCTGACACAGCAGGTTATCAACCTGTATATGGAGCAGAATCCCAACATAAAGATTGAGGCAGAATTCACAGACTGGTCGGGCTATTGGGACAGGCTGGCTACCCAGGCTGCTGGTGGAGAGCTGCCCGATGTGATTCAGATGGATTATTCCTATTTAAGCCAGTATGCCTCCAGTATGCAGCTTGCGGATCTGAATGGCTACCTGGAGTCCGGCGTCATAGACCGTTCTCAGATCAGCGACAGTATCATTGAAAGCGGGTCGGTGGATGGAAGCTGCTACGCCATTTCCCTTGGCAGCACAGCCCCCATGGTGCTTTATGACAAGGCTACTGTGGATGCGGCGGGAGTCACCATTCCCCTGAAGCCCACCTTGCAGGAATTTTACGATATCTGCCAGGAGATTTATGACAAAACAGGGGTGCCCGCATACTACGAGAGCGGCATGACTACCATTGAGTACAACGCAAGGGCGATGGGAACAGTGATTTACAGTGAGCTTCTTGCAGGAAATACGGAAGCGGCAGACACTCATTTTGACTGGGTGGAGCAATTTGCAACGGCGCCTTTCTGTATTCCGGCGGACATATTGTCCGAGAAAAATCCTCAGGTGGTGGATTCCATGCCCATCAACGATCTGTCTACCTGGAATGTGTTTTCCTTTTCCAATTCCTTCCTGAGCATTTATGAGGCCTGCGGCGGAGACAGGGAGCTGGGAGTGTGTATGTATCCGTCGTTGCCTGACGCGTCTGTGGAGCCCATGTATTTAAAACCCGCCATGTTCTTTTCCGTGACGGAAAGTTCGCAGTATAAGGACGAGGCGGCAGAATTTATCGATTGGTTTGTAAACAGTGAGGAGGCAAATGAGATTCTCAAGGGCGAGCGGGGTATTCCCGCAAACAGCGCCATAGCAGATATGGTCAGCGGACTGGTCAGTGAAACAGAGGCCATTGTATATGACTATGTTGCAGAGGTAAATCAGGTTGCAACCGCTGTGGATCCGCCCACTCCCGCAGGCTACAGCGAGGTGGAGGCGGTGCTGACTTCACTGGTGGAGGATATACGTTATGGAAACAAGACGGGGGCGGAAGCGGCCGCAGAGTTTGTGCCAGAGGCACAGAGCATTTTAGAGGCCGCACAGTAGAGCGCAAATAGGGAGGAGAATGCCTATGACACACAGAAAAAGAAAAGAAAAAATAACAGGATATTTGTTTATTTCACCGTTTATTGTGGGTTTTGTATGTTTTATCAGCATTCCCATGGTGATGTCGTTTGTATTCTCCTTCACCCAATATGACATTTTAACTCCGCCGGAGTTTGTGGGTCTGAAAAATTATATTTCGATGTTTACCGAGGATAGGCTGTTTTGGAAGACCTTTGGCGTCACTATGTTTTATGTGTTGTTTTCCGTGCCCCTAAGACTTCTTATGGCACTGGTGGTAGCTCTTTTGCTGGTGCGGCCCGGAAAGCTGTCCGCCTTTTACAGAACCGTCTTCTATCTGCCGTCCATTATAGGCTCCAGCGTTGCCATAGCCATATTGTGGAAGCGTATGTTTGCCAGCAACGGTATGATTAATGCACTGTTAGGAGTCATTGGAATTGAGAGCAACTCGGCGTGGCTTGGAAAGTCCCAGACAGCCATCTGGACCTTGATTCTGTTGGCGGTATGGCAGTTTGGGTCTTCCATGCTGATTTTTCTGGCGGGGTTAAAGCAGATTCCCCAATACCTGTATGAGGCTGCTACGGTGGACGGTGCCAGCTGGTTTACCAAATTTTTTAAAATCACCCTTCCCATGCTTACCCCCACCATATTTTTTAACCTGATCAATCAGTTGATCAACGGCTTTATGGCCTTTACGCAAAGCTACATCATCACGGAGGGAAAGCCCCAGAACAGCACGCTGTTCTATGTGGTTTATATGTATCAGAATTCGTTTAAATATAACAAGCTTGGATACGGTTGTGCCCTGGCCTGGTTTATGGTGCTGGTGGTGGGCGGCCTGACGGCCCTGATTTTCCTGACCCAGAAAAAATGGGTTTACTATGAGGCAGAGTAGGCCGGAAAGGAGAGGTGCATGAGGAAAAAAAGAATTTATACGGTAATTTATCATGTGTTCGTATTTCTGTTTGCATTGGTGATGATCTATCCCGTTTTGTGGATGATCTTCGGCTCCTTTAAGACCTCCAATGAAATTTTGAATTCGGCGCAGCGGCTTTTGCCGGAAGCCTTTACCGTGGACAATTACATCACCGGCTGGAAAGGCTTTGCAGGGTACAGCTTTTCCACATTCTTCGGAAATTCCCTGTTTATCTCCACCGTTGCCACTCTGGGGGCGGTTGTATCCTCCTCCCTGGTAGGCTTTGGATTTGCAAGGTGCAGTTTTCCATTTAAGAAATTCTGGTTTGGCTGTGTGCTGCTGTCCATGATGATTCCCTTTCAGGTGATTATGATTCCGCAGTATATTCTGTTCAATCAGCTTGGATGGGTGGGAACCTATCTGCCTTTGATTGTTCCTCAATATTGTGCTCAGGGATTTTTCGTATTTTTGAATGTGCAGTTTATCAAGGGGATTCCCATAGAGCTGGACGAGGCGGCCAGAATTGACGGCGCGGGAACCGTGCAGATCTTTGTACAGATTATCCTGCCCCTGATTAAGTCTTCCATTGTCACAAGCGCAATTTTTTCCTTTATGTGGCGCTGGGATGATTTTCTGGCGGCGCTGCTGTATTTGAACAGACCAAGCAAATACCCGGTGAGTCTGGCCCTGAAGCTGTTTTCCGATCCGACCTCAGGTTCAGACTGGGGGGCCATGTTTGCCATGGCAACACTGTCGCTTCTGCCGATTTTTATTATTTTTCTCACCATGCAGAAATATTTGGTGGAGGGAATTGCATCCACCGGTATAAAGGGATAAAATGAAAGAAAGGGATTCTATGAGTGAAAATGTAAAAGCAAAGATGAAAGCGCTGGTACAGTATGCGCCTTTTGACAATCGCTATGAAACTGTGGATGTACCGGATATCGGGCCGGAGGAGATTCTTTTAAAGGTCAGGGGCTGCGGCATCTGCGCGGGAGATATCAAGGCCTATCACGGAGGCATACGAATCTGGGGAAGCGGACCCAAGGACAGATACATTGAAGCGCCTGTGATCGGAGGACATGAGTTTTACGGTGAAATCCTCCGCACAGGAGAGGATGTGGCGCAGTGGAAGGCAGGCGACGTGGTATGCGCAGAGCAGATTGTTCCCTGTGGGGAGTGTGACTACTGCAGGAGGGGCATTTACTGGATGTGTCAGAAGTCCGCAGTATATGGCTTTAAACAGCACGCTGCGGGAGGCTTTGCACAGTATATGAAGCTTCACAAAAATTCAATTGTCCACAGAATACCGGCGGAATTTACTCCACAGCAGTCGGTGCTCATCGAGCCCATTGCCTGCGGTATGCACGCGGTGGAACTTGCGGAGATCGGACATGAGGATGTGGTAGTGGTGGCAGGCCTTGGAGCCATTGGACTCTCCATGGTGAATATGGCTAAGCTGAGGCTTCCGGCAAAGGTGATCGGACTGGATGTAAAGGATTTCCGGGTGGCAAAGGGACTGGAATTTGGAGCTGACGTGACCATGAATCCGTCAAAGGAAGATGTGACAAAGCGTATCCTTGCGCTGACAGAGGGCAGGGGCTGTGATGTGTATATAGAGGCCTCCGGGAGCGGCGTCAGCGTAAGCCAGGGTCTTTCCCTTTTGAGAAACCATGGAAGGTATGTGCAGATGGGCGTGTTTGCCGACAAGGTAAGCGCTGACTGGAATGTGATCGGGGACGGAAAGGAGCTGACCATCAAGGGCTCTCATCTTTCCGCGCGGACTTTCCCGGCAGTGATAGAGGGGATCAGGGCCGGATGGATCAAAACGGAAGGCCTGGTAAGCCACAGCTTCCACCTTGCGCAGTGGGAAAAGGCTTTTGAGACTGCGCAGGAGGATGATACGGCGCTAAAGGTGATGCTGACGCCGTAGAGGAAAGGCAGAATAGAAGAAAGGCAGGAAAACTAGTGAAAAAAGCAGTGATCGCAGGCTATGGCAATATGGGGAGCAAGTATGCGGACCGGATTTACAAGGGACAGATTGAAGGCCTTTCTCTGTTTGGCATTCTTTGCAGAAATCCTAAGATGCAGGACAAAATCCGCCGGGAGATGCCCCAGGTAAAAATTTTTCCTCATGAGGACAGCATGTTTGAGGCGGCAGAGGAATTTGACGCGTTGATTATTACTACGCCCCACAGAGAGCATGTCCGCATGGCTGAAAAGGCGAAGGCGGCAGGACTTCATGTGCTTTGCGAAAAGCCCTTGGGGATCACTGCTTTAGAGTGTGGGAGAGTTGTGGACGGCAGAAAGCGCCTGGAAGGGGCGGATGGCGACGGGGAGCCTTTGGTGGAGGCCATGATTTTTAACTGGCGCGCAAGAGAAATTTACCGGCAGGTGAAGGAACTCTTAGAGAGACAAGAGCTGGGGCGTCTGCACCATGTGCTGTGGACTGCAAATTTCTGGTACAGACCGGAATATTATCATAAAATGTCTGCCTGGCGCAGCACCTGGAATGGCGAGGGTGGAGGCCTTTTGTTAAACCAGTGCCAGCATCTTATGGATATGTGGAATTGGCTGTTCGGGCAGCCTTCCCGGGTGTTTGCCAGAATCCGCTATGGGCGCTACAGCTCCATTTCCGTAGACGATGAGGCTACTCTTTTGTTTTCTTATGAAAATGGCATGGAGGGGACCTTCTTTTCCTCCACCGGGGATTCTCCCGGCACCAACCGTCTGGAAATCCATGGAGACATGGGAAAGCTTACGGTGGAGGATAATCGTGTGCTCACCTTTTACAAAAACGCCTCCTCAACTGCTCAGGTGTCCAAGACCGCAGAAGAGTCTAACCCGGTGATCCCCTATGTGAAGGAGAGTAAGGAGATTCTTCAGGAGAAGGATGAATATTTGATTGTGCTGCAGAATTTTGCAGACACCATCCAGGGAAAGGCTGTGCCTCTGGCTGGATTTTCAGATGGATTAAGAGCGCTGGAAAATGTCAATGCCGCCTATCTGTCCGACTGGACAAAACAGTGGGTAGACATACCCTGTGATGAAAGCCAGTATGAGAAATGCCTGGAGGTACACTGCAAAGCGGAAAAAGAGCGCGAAAGGGCGTCTGATAAAGAATAAGAAACAAAGAAAGGCGGGAACTCCCCAAAGAGGGAGTTCCTGCTTTTTTGCGGCAATTTACAGCAATTATTAAAATATATTAATTATAAATATACCTTGACAGATGAGGTATATCGTGATATGTTAGTCGTACAAAAGGAAGGAGTGAGGGAATGTCTATTACGTCCGATATTTTGAGGGGACATACGGAGACCATCATTCTGGCCAGCCTGCTTTCTCATGACAGCTATGGCTATCAGATCAACAAGGATATTATGAAAAAGACGGGAAACGCCTACGAGCTGAAGGAGGCTACCCTGTACACAGCTTTCCGGAGGCTGGAACAGGCAGGCTATATCCGCACCTACTGGGGAGATGAGAATGTGGGTGCCAGACGCCGCTACTACAGCATTACGGAAAGCGGACGGGAGGCCTACTACAGATATAAAAAGGAGTGGGAAGAGGCCAAGAATATGATCGACAGGCTCCTTGTGTAAGTCATTTGCCAAAGGAGACTGAAAAGAGATAGTGAAAGGAAAAGAGCAATAGCGCGCAGGCGCAGAAAAGAGGGAAATATGAATCAGAAAATCAGAGAATATATAGAGGAATTATTTGAGGATGCGCCCAAGACCAGAGCGGCGGTAGATCTGCGGGAGGAAATCATAAACAATGGAGAGGAAAAAATGGCGGATCTGCTAAGCCAGGGCTACAAGGAGGAGGACGCCTTTGACATTGTGATTCATTCCATAGGGAATGTGGAGGAGCTGTTTTCGGAGCTGAGAGGGGAGGAAGAGGAAAGGGAGCCCCTGGGCCGACAGCAGTTTCAGAAAAAAAGAGCGGTGATTACGTCTGCTTCTGTGGGGATTTATATTCTGGCTCTGGCGGTGCTTCTTATTTTTGCCAGTCTTGAGGATTACACAGAAAGCCTGCTTGGAATGGAGACAGGAATGATTGGCGTGATTTTCGCCTGCATTCTCTGCATTCCTCCTACCTGTATGCTGATTTATAGTTCCATGATGTATCCCAAGTATCAGAAAAAAGAGGAAAACATGGTGGAAGAGTACAAGGCATGGAAAAACGAGCGGAAAAAGGATAAGGCGGTAAAGGACGCTTTGAGCACTGTTCTGTGGACTCTGGGGATTGCCTGCTATTTTGTGGTGAGCTTTACCACAGGAGCCTGGGGGATTACCTGGGTGATCTTTTTGATTTTAGCCTGCCTGGAAAGCATTATTTCGCTTGTATTCAGTCTGAAGAAGGATGAGAAATGAGAGGGGCGCCATGAAGGGACTTAAAATAGCTTTGATTGTAATTTTAACTGTGCTGGCCCTTTGCCTGACAGCGGTGCTGATTTACTGCCTGCCGGGAGGGGGCAAAAAATTGGGCTGGGAGTGGAAGAGCGGAGACCCTTTCTGTACACTGCAGAATACCCGGGAATTGAATGTGACAGATGTGTCACAATTAAAGGTGGATTTTTCCAAGACGGGATGTGATATTATTTTTTGTGAGACGGAGGGGGAAGCTCTGATTTTGGAGGAATATTTTTCCTATAAGGCGAAGGAAGAGGAATATGCAGCCTTGGAAAAGACAGGCGGTGTGGTGTCCGTCCGCAGGGATAAAGACCGGAACTTCTTTGGGGGATGGAAAAGGGAGTATGTAAAGCTGTATGTTCCGGGGGTGCTTTTTGAACAGCTGGATACGCTGGAGGTGGAAAGTGGAAGCGGGGACGTGCAGGCCGAACTTTTGCGGACGGCAGCAGGCAGCATTTCCGCATCCAGCGGCGATGTGGAAATCGAAGTCTGTGAAGGGGATTTTACGCTGTCCACTGCCAGCGGCGACATAAATATAGGAAGCTGCAGTGGAAATCTGCAGGTGAACTCTTCCAGCGGGGATCAGGAGATTGGCAGCTGCCGGGGGAATCTGCAGACAAGCGCATCCAGCGGCGATACGGAAATCGGACTCTGTCAGGGAAATCTGAGCGCTTCCGCAGGCAGCGGAGACATTCAGGTGGGGGATGCTGGAGGAGCGGCCCGGATAGAGACAGGCAGCGGGGACATCTCCCTGGGAGTGACAACCCTTGGGGGAGATATTGATCTAAGGGGAAGCAGCGGTGACGCCAAGCTGCACCTGCCGCAGGATTGCACCTTTTCCTTTGAAGCAAGAACCACAAGCGGCAGTATTCAGACCTCCTTCGACCAGGCTTTGTCCTTCAACGATAAAGGAAACTGGGCGGAGGGAAGTGTGGGGGAGAGCCCGCAGTATTCCGTTTCCTGCAGCTTTGCCAGCGGGGACGTCCGGGTGAGACGGTGACTGCCGGGAAAGCTCCGGTGCGGGAAGAACTATTATAAATCCAAGTCCCATTTTTCTTCCAGCACCGGGCTTCCCCAGGTATTATTTTCGCTTGTCTGAGAGATTCGGAAGCCTGCCTTTTGGTAAAGCCTTCTTGCAGATTCCTGGGCACTCACTGTCCAGAGGAATACATGGGAATAATTTTTCTCCCGGCAAAATTCCAAGGCCTGATTCAAAAGGGCAGTGCCGGCTCCCAGCCCCCGTATTTCCGGCTCCAGGAAAAAGTACCTTAATTGTGCCGTATTGTCCTGGGTGTGAGTGATGGCGATACAGCCCGAAGCATTTCCGCCGCATTCCAGTATCAGCATACAGTCCTTTTTTGGATCAAATTTTTCCACAAGCTCCAGCACTCCTTGTGTGAGATATTTTTTCCAGGTCTGTGTGGTGAACTGTCTTTCTGATTGATACAGGGATAATTGTCTGTCGATCACATATTCTATGTCTTTTTCCTGAAAGGGGCGAATGGATATGTTTTTTGACGCCATGGAAAAAAATTTCTTGACGGTGCGCATGGAATGAATCAGGCTTTCCTTTTCCCCATCGTTCAGGCCTGTGATGAGACCTCTGACCTGTTCGTTGGAACGGTGATTCAATTCCTGGAACACCTGATTTCCCTTTTCGGTCAGCTGAATTTCCATGTTGCGGCTGTCGGAGCTGTCTGTCTGACGGATAAGCAATCCGTTTTTCTCAAACTTCCGTATGATTCTGCTCATGTAGCTGCGGTCAATATCCAGCGTGGAGCAGAGCTGATTGGCCGTACAGCATTCTGTCTTGCTGATTTCAAAAAGAACCCTTGATTCTGTCAAAGAATAGCCGGAGTCCAGAATGTGCTGGTTCAGCAGGCCTAAAATACCTGTGTAAAACCGGTTAAAGCTTCTGATTTCTGTAATGATATCAATTTCCTTCATGTCTTTGTTTCCCTTCAAATGTAAATTGTTGACTCTGTCCACAATATAGAAAATTTAGAGGACTGAGTCAACTAATATATGCAGCTATAAAAGCGTCTGTGTCGCGATTTTCTTGCATATTGGGAATTCCGATTTGACACTCTGCTTGATGCCCCAATAAATGGGAAGCTGGTCAGCGAATCACTTTATAACGCAATCTGAGGTATGAGTCCTCCAAAACAATACAATCCTGCAATTTCAACACTCCTAAGTGTGATAATTCGCTGTCTAACAGCAGAGATTTTCCGTCAATCAGGGTGGATGTGTCCTTGCCGCCAATTAAAACAGGGGCAACGACAATATCGATATAATCAAACAGCTTCTCTCGAAGAAACAACCCGTTTAACGTGCCGCCGGTTTGTATGGTAATCTTTTGACAGGGTGCAAAGATAACGGACACCATGTTCAGTTAAATGATTGTTGTCGATTACCACAAAGGAAATCGGCGTCTTGTTTGGCATTTTCTTCGTGTTAACGCCAATTTTCTCCTGAACCTTGCCGGAGTTGAGCGACCATAAATCGGTTGTCTGCTCTATCTCATAATACTGGTGCAGTCCCTCTTGAACGCCCGCGATTTTAGGAAAATCCTTATCCACATCTAAAGCGTCTGTTGCACCTGTGCTGATTTTTCCGTCAACAGACATAAGCATAAATAGCGTTGTAATTGGCCTTTCCATTCCGTTCCTCCAAATTCTCATTGAACAAAACTGAGGCATATTCTCTCCTCTATGAAAACGAATAGCAATTCGGTCAGGCTATCGGTTGTTCCTCTGTTTAGATTTATGATTAATGATTGCTTTTATCACAATGCAAATCAGTAACACAATGATGGTAAATGCACCATACATTAAGACGCTTGTATACCACGGCGCCGATCGCATAGCGTATAATTTGGGATGAGTCTTGAAGTTCCAAACAGTATAAATCCCATGCCCGATAAATACACCAACAAAAGCCCCCATAATGATGTTTAAGATGGTATTCAATTTTTTCAAGCAATCACACTCCTTTGTCAAATTCCGATTTTCCGCTATGTCTTATGTTGCATTGTACCATGCAAAAGGCTCAAATTCTACCAGTTTGTTGATGCAAAGGATTGACATTTCCATGATTCCTGTGCTATTCTAACTTTAATTTAAAAACACACAAAGGCAGTGACGAAGAGAGTACATTTCACAGAGGCTTTACAGAGAGCATTCCGGCCGGAGAAAATCATTTTCGGCATAGCTGAGAGGAATGGAGCTTAAGGAAATGGAACATGGCTTCCGAGCAGCGCACCGAGCTTTTCCACTAAAAACGGCACCCCATCTTTATCAGCGGCCGGGACAGGAGAAGTAAGGCTGCGACAGGTTCCGCCTGTTACAGCGGATAGGGTTACTGACCCGAAGAGGTCTGCTTTGCGAAAAGCAGATAAAGAGAAGTGGTAACACGGGCATATGCTCGTCTTCTATATATAATAAATATAGGAGACGAGCTTTTTCATTTCCGCGAATGAGCAGAGTCAGTTTATCCGGAGGAAGTCTGCCACGCTGGCGTGAGCGGACGAAAGCCGGAAAAAATGACGAGCAACGCGAGTCCCGGGAAGCGAAGCGACCGGGACCTGCTCATGGAGGAAGAGTCAGTTTTTCCAGAAGAAAGGAGCATAAATTATGGAGAATAAAGGGAAATATTATCTTACCACAGCCATCGCCTACACCTCGGGAAAGCCTCACATAGGCAATAATTACGAGGTTGTGCTGGCGGACAGCATTGCAAGATTCAAACGCAAGGAGGGGTACGACGTCTTTTTCCAGACCGGCACCGATGAGCATGGCCAGAAAATCGAGCTGAAGGCGGCCGAAGCCGGGGTCACGCCCAAGGAATATGTGGACAAGGTGGCGGGCATCATAAAGAGCCTCTGCGATCTTTTGAATATTTCTTATGACAAATTTATCCGCACCACCGATGAAGATCATGAAAGGCAGGTGCAGAAGATATTCAGAAAGCTTTATGAACAGGGAGACATTTACAAGGGCTCCTATGAGGGACTCTACTGTACTCCCTGTGAATCCTTCTGGACAGAGTCCCAGCTGGTGGACGGGAAATGCCCGGACTGCGGCAGAGAGGTAAAGCCTGCCAAGGAGGAGGCGTATTTCTTCCGCATGAGCAAATATGCGGACAGGCTCATTGCGCACATCAATGAACACCCGGAATTTATCCAGCCCGTATCCCGCAAAAACGAGATGATGAATAACTTCCTGCTTCCGGGACTGCAGGATTTGTGTGTGTCACGTACCTCCTTCAAGTGGGGGATTCCGGTGGACTTTGACAATCAGCATGTGATTTATGTGTGGCTGGACGCCCTGACCAATTATATTACGGGAATAGGCTATGACGCCGACGGGGAGAGCTCTGAGCAGTATAAAAAACTGTGGCCTGCAGACCTGCATCTGATCGGCAAGGACATTATCCGTTTCCATACTATTTACTGGCCTATCTTTCTGATGGCGCTGGGAGAGCCCCTTCCCAAGCAGGTATTTGGACATCCTTGGCTTTTGACGGGCGGCGGAAAGATGAGCAAGTCGAAGGGGAATGTGGTGTACGCTGACGATCTGGTGGATTACTTTGGCGTGGATGCAGTGCGTTACTATGTGCTTCACGAGATGCCCTATGACAATGACGGCAGCATCACCTGGGAGCTGGTGGCGGAGCGGCTGAATTCCGATCTGGCCAATACCCTGGGGAATCTGGTGAACCGTACCATATCCATGAGTAACAAGTACTTTGGCGGGATTGTGGAAAATAAGGGCGTACAGCTTACGCCCCAGGACAAAGCCATAGATGAGGATATGGAAAACACAGTGACAGCCGCTTATGAAAAGGTCTGTGAAAAAATGGAGACCCTCCGGGTGGCGGACGCCCTGACGGAAATCTTTACCGTATTTAAGAGATGCAATAAGTATATTGATGAAACTGAGCCCTGGGTGCTGGCAAAGGATTCTGCCAAGGCAGACCGCCTTTCCACGGTGCTTTATCATCTGGTGGAGGGGATTGTAATCGGCGCTTCTCTGCTGGAGCCCTTTATGCCCGAGACCGCACAAAAGATTGCAGCTCAGTTAAATACCTCCCTTCGGGATTTTGACAGGCTCAAGAAGTTTGGCCTTTATGAGAGCGGAACGAAGGTTACGGAAAAGCCGGAAATTCTCTTTGCGCGTCTGGATATGAAGGAAGTGGCTGCCAGGGAGGAAGCGGTTGCAGCTGCCGCAGAGCAGGAAAAGGAAACGGCACAGGCACAGGAGGCGGAGGCAGAAGCGTCTGTGATTGATGTGGAGGATAAGGAAGAGATTACCTACGATGATTTTGCGAAGCTGCAGTTTCAGGTGGGAGAGATCATAGCCTGTGAGGCCGTGCCGAAATCCAAAAAGCTCTTGTGCAGCCAGGTGCGTGTGGGAAGCAGGGTGCGCCAGATTGTGTCCGGCATCAAGGCATACTATACTCCGGAGGAAATGGTAGGCAAAAAGGTGATGGTTTTAGTGAACCTAAAGCCTGCCACTCTTGCGGGCGTGGTTTCTGAGGGAATGCTTCTGTGCGCAGAGGACGCACAAGGACGCCTTGCACTGGTGACCCCTGAGAAGGATATGCCTGCCGGGGCCGAAATCTGTTAATTTTTTCTAAAGGGGTTAAAATCCCGTAGAAAATAGGTTATAATGGATACATGGTTCTGATAAAGGAACCATGTATTTTTGCACAAAAGAAGCGACAGATGCTGATTGCTTTTTTAAAAGAAGGCCGGAGGTGCATTTTGAGAAAGGAAGCGTTTTATTTCGACTCCAGGGATGGCAAAAGCAAAATTCATGCTTTGCGATACCTGCCTGACAAGGAGGAGCCTGTCTGCGTGGTGCAGATCATCCACGGCATGGCGGAGTATGTGGAGCGGTATGAGGAATTTGCGGCGTTTCTCACAGAACGAGGCTGTGTAGTTACCGGAGAGGATCATCTGGGGCACGGGAAAAGCGTGCGGGAGGGAGAGCCTTACGGATATTTTTGTGAGCAGGACCCGGCCACGGTGGTGGTGCGGGATGCTCACCGGCTGAAAAAGCTTACCCAGCAGATTTATCCTGAGATTCCCTACATCATTGCAGGGCACAGTATGGGCTCCTTTATTCTGCGCAATTATCTGTGCCGTTATGGGTCAGGCATTTCGGCGGCGGTTATCATGGGAACGGGAATGCAGCCGTCTGGGCTGATCAGGGTCTCTAAGGCGTTTGCCTGCCTGCAGAAGCTGTTTTTCGGCTCCAGGCATGTGAGTAGGGCCCTGGATAAGGCTGCCTTTGGAGGCTATAACCAGAAAATAGAAAATCCCCGCACATCCTTTGACTGGCTGAGCCGGGACGAGAGCCGGGTGGATCAATATGTTGCAGACCCTCTGTGCGGATTCGTATTTACCGTAAACGGCTTTCAGACGCTTTTTGAGTTGATTTCCAGAATCCAGAAAAAGGAAAATCTCGAGAAGATGCCCAAGGAGCTTCCACTGCTTGTTGTGTCAGGTGACAAGGATCCGGTAGGGGATTACGGTGAGGGAGTACGCAGAGCATTTGATTCTCTGAAGGAGGCGGGTATGCAGAATGTAACCCTGGAGCTGTACGAGGGAGCCAGGCACGAGCTTCTGAATGAAATCAACAGGGACGCTGTCATGGAGGATATCTGGCAGTGGATGAAAAAATGGTGTAAAAGATAGGGGCGGTGTTCTGTGATGAGTGAAAAGCGAATGTCCTATGAATTCAGGTGGGCGAAAGAGGACGAATGGGCGCCTGCCATGGAGATGATCTGGAAAACCTTTTTGAAGTTTGAGGGGAATGACTATACGGAAGAGGGAATTCGGAATTTTTTTGATTTTATAACGGATGACAAGCTGCATGCGGCTTTTCTGCGGGGGGATTACCAGATGATGGTAGCCCTTGACAAGGGCCGGGTGATCGGCGCAGGTTCCATCAGAAACAGGAACCATTTGTCCCTTTTGTTTGTAGATGAGGATTATCACCGAAGAGGAGTGGGGAAAACCCTGCTGGAAAAGCTCTGCCAGTACTTGCAAAGAGAGGAAGGGGAGCGCTATATGTCGTTAAAGGCGGCGCCCTATGCGGTGGAATTTTACCGGAAGCTTGGTTTTAACGCGGTGAATGGGGAGGAGGAATACTCGGGGATCCGGGTGACCTCCATGGAAAAAATTTTTGACAGAAAGAGCTTGTAATACGCAGGCTTGTACAGAGGAAAGGATTAGACGGAAAATGAAAATTTTTGACTTAGACAGCCCGTTGATGCAGTTTTTAAATAAGATGGCAGATTTGCTCTGGCTGAATATTTTGACCTTTATCTGCTGCATCCCCATTGTTACCATTGGCGCCTCTTTGACCGCTATGCACTATATGGCGTTAAAAATGGTGAGAAATGAGGAATGCTATATCACCAGAGGGTTTTTTAAATCCTTTAAGGAAAACTTCAGACAGGCAACTTTGATCTGGCTTCTGCTTCTGCTTTTGTTTGCCGTCTTACTTGGAGATTTTTATATCATGAGAAATTCCGGCATGGAGTTTCCCCAGGCTCTTCAGATTGTGATTACTGCTGTGGGAGTGCTGGTGCTGTTTACCGCTACCTTTGTGTTTCCGGTGCTTGCAAAATTTGAAAATACCATATACCGTACATTGAAAAATGCTCTTATTATGAGCATCCTGCAGTTTCCAAAGACCATTGCCATGCTGATTCTTGGAATTGTGGTTCCCATTGCGCTGTATATCTTTGTTCCGGCGGCCACCCCAGTGGTGTTTTTATTCGGATTGTCGGTGCCTGCCTTTCTATCCGCATTGATGTATAATAAATTTTTTAAAAAGCTGGAGGCCCAGATGGAGGAAAACAGCGGTCCAAAGGAGAATCAGAACCCGGAAGAGGATGAAAGAATCTTTAAAGACGAGCTTGATGAGACGCTGATAGACAGAGAGGATCGTAAGTAAGGTCTATTCTTGTGTATTCTGCACAGGAAAAAGATCATATTTTGTTCAGAATGACCAATGGACGAAAAAAAGTCCAAGTTTATAAGCAATTCTTACAATAGGAAGCAAAATCTTTGTGAAATAGTGGTATGGCGCAAGAACAGGATTTTAGATATACTTAATTCAGACTCAAATGACGAAAGTCAAACTATCAGAAAGAAAAGTATTTTGTAAACATGAAAGGAGTTTACCAGTATGGCAAGTTTATCTTTAAAGAATGTCTGCAAGGTATATCCCAATGGATTTGAAGCGGTTAAGGACTTCAATCTCGAGATTGCAGATCAGGAATTCATTATTTTCGTAGGACCTTCCGGATGTGGTAAGACCACTACCCTTCGTATGATTGCAGGTCTGGAAGACATTTCCTCCGGCGAGCTGAAAATCGGCGACAGAGTTGTGAACGATGTGGAGCCCAAGGACAGAGATATCGCAATGGTATTCCAGAACTATGCTCTGTATCCTCATATGTCCGTATACGACAATATGGCATTTGGTCTGAAGCTGAGAAAGGTTCCCAAGGATCAGATCGACAAGATGGTTAAGGAAGCTGCCAAGATTCTGGATTTGACTCCTTTGCTTGATCGTAAACCCAAGGCTTTGTCCGGTGGTCAGAGACAGCGTGTTGCCATGGGCCGTGCTATCGTTCGTAATCCTAAGGTATTCCTTATGGATGAGCCTCTTTCCAACCTGGATGCAAAGCTGCGTGTGCAGATGCGTATTGAGATTGCAAAGCTGCATCAGAAACTGGGCACCACCATCATCTACGTTACCCATGACCAGACAGAGGCTATGACCCTTGGTACCAGAATCGTAGTTATGAAGGACGGTGTAATCCAGCAGGTAGATACCCCTCAGAATCTGTATGAGAAGCCTTGTAATCTGTTTGTAGCAGGCTTCATGGGATCTCCTCAGATGAACTTCCTGGATGCTACTGTTAAGGTTACCGGCGATGTCGCAAACCTGGAGATCGCAGGCCACAGCATTCCTCTTCCTCCCGCAAAATCTAAGAAGATTATTGACGGCGGTTATGACGGAAAGGTTGTTACCTTTGGTATCCGTCCTGAGGATGTGTATGATTCTGAGATGTACATTGAGACCTCTCCTCAGAGTGTATTTGAATCCACCATCAAGGTGTACGAGCTGCTTGGTGCAGAGGTTTATCTGTACTTTGATCTGGATGAGTACGCTATGACTGCAAGAGTAGATCCTCGTACCACTGCAAGACCTGGCGACACAGTTAAGTTTGCGCTTGATGTTGAGAAGATTCATGTATTCGACAAAGAGACTGAGCAGGTTATCACAAACTAGTAAAATAAAGGCTGCCGCGTTTTTCGGGACATCCTTATGTAAAGGAAGCATAGAAACCCCTTTGGCTGTTTGAAAGGCCAAAGGGGTTTTTTAAAGAAGCGCCGCAAACTTTGACAGGCTGAAAGAAAGGAAAGGGAAAATGATTACAGGTCAGATTATTCAAACAAGCATAGATGAACTTAAGGCAATTACAAAAGTAGACCTGGCCGTATATGACATGACGGGAATTCTGGTAGCCTCCACCATGAGCCAGATGGAGATTACGGTAGACTTGATTGTGGGATTTGCAAATTCTCCGGCGGACAGCCAGGTGATCGGAGCCCATCATTTGTTAAAGATATTGGACGAGGGAGACCCTCTTTATGTACTGGTGGCAAGAGGCATGAGCGATGATGTATATATGGTTGGAAAGATCGCAGTGTGCCAGATTCAGAATTTGGTCATTGCCTATAAGGAGAGATTTGACCGCAACAACTTTTTCCAGAATCTTCTGCTGGACAATCTTCTCCTGGTGGATATTTATAACAGGGCCAAGAAGCTTCATGTGGAGGTGACGGCGCCCAGAGCGGTGTTTCTTGTGGAGACAAAGCTGGAAAAGGACGGTATTGTGACGGAACTGCTAAAGGGCATGTTTTCCAGCCAGGCAGGGGATTATATTACGGCGGTGGATGAAAGCAGCGTCATATTGATCAAGGCGCTGGAGCAGGACGCGGAGCCGGAGGCGCTTGAAAGTGTGGCCAATACGATTGTGGCAATGATGAATGCAGAGGCCATGATGAATGTAAAGGTTGCGTATGGCACGGTAGTCCAGGAGCTGAAAGATGTGTCCAAGTCTTACAAGGAAGCCAAGATGGCTCTGGATGTGGGCAAAATATTTTATGTGGAGAGAAGCGTAGTGGCTTACAGCACACTGGGAATCGGACGCCTGATCTACCAGCTCCCTGTGAACCTGTGCAAGATTTTTATCGAGGAGATTTTTGGAGAAAATGTGCCAAGTGATCTGGATGAGGAGACGCTGACCACTATTAATAAGTTTTTTGAAAATAATTTGAACGTGTCGGAAACCTCCAGACAGCTGTTTGTGCATCGCAATACGCTTGTTTACAGGATTGAAAAGATACAAAAAAGCACAGGTCTGGACCTGCGCAATTTTGACGATGCGCTGACCTTTAAGATTGCCCTTATGGTGGTAAATTATATGAAGTATTTAGACTCCTTGGAATATTAGAGACAACCTCCCGAATATACTTGTAGTAAGAAATAAAATCCAAAATGCCGTGATTTCATTTCCTGACTAAGAGATATTCGGGGGGATTTTTTATGTTTTATGACAGACAAATAAAATATCTGGATTATCTGGAAAATAAGGAACGCTGTAAGGGGGCGGGATTTGTCAAAATGGAGGTGTGGGATAAAGCCCTGCATCTTACTGTTCAGGTGAGCGGCCTGCGTCAGGGAGACACCTTTGAGCGGGATGTGTTTCTTTTGGACGAGCAGCGGGAGGAAAAGCTTGGGAGCATCAGACTGGAGAGAGGAAAGGGAAGTCTTTTGCTAAGGAATTTGAACAGAGCATCCATTGGGAAAACGGGCATTTCCTATGACAGCCTTGCGGGAATCAGGATTCCTCTTGGGAGCGGCAGGGAAATTTACGGTGCCTTTGCCAAGAGCGAAAAGGCGGAAGTGCCAAAAGAACCGGGGGAGTCCCTTGCGGCAGCGGAAAGAACCTTGCCGGAGCCTGAGAAAGCTTTGCCTGAAAATCCGAAGCCTGCCAAAAAAGAGCCGCAGGTCTGCATTAGTGAGACCGAGCCTGCAAAAGCTCCTTTGGAAAAATCAGATCCCTTGCCGGAAGACGTGCAGGCTTCTGTCAGAGAAAGAGAAGTGGAAAAAGAGCATATGCGGCTGGCGGAAAGCAAATGGCAGCAGCTGTCTGCCGTATATCCTCATATCAGGCCTTTTCGCGATGAAAGAGATTATCTGTCCATAGGTCCTGCTGACTTTGTGGTTCTGCCGGAAAAATACTACCGCATGGCCAACAACAGCTTCCTGCTCCACGGCTACTATAACTATGAGCATTTGATATTAACCAGAGTGGAGCGCAGAGGGCGCATTCTGTATTATGTAGGAGTTCCGGGAAATTTTTACGACAGAGAAAAACAGGTTGCTGTTATGTTTGGCTTTGAAAGCTTTGAGTGCAAGGAGGAACCTGCAAGGCAGGGGGAATTCGGGTACTACCTGATGCGCATTGAGCTTTAGGTTACAGCCCCTGGCCGTCAAAGGAGGGGATAAAGCTCTCGGCGGCGGTTTCTCCTTCCTGAATATATCCTTGCTCGATTCCTATTTTTTCTGCAAAATCCACCACTTTGGCATATTCGGAGGGCGTGACCCTGCGGTTGAGCTGGGGGATATGGGCAACATGGGGAAGAGGAGTGTATTGATTCATAATGCTCACGTAAACCTGGTTTCCAAAGGTGTCGTGAAGATAACGCAGAATTTTTTTGGAATCCTTTGTCTGTCCCGGCAGGACCAGGTGGCGCACAATCATTCCCTGCTTCATCAGGCCGCTTTTTTGGTCAAACTGAGGAGGGCCTGTCTGCCGCAGCATTTCCTGCAGCGCCTTGGAGGCCCATTCAAAATAATCCGGCGCCTGGGCGCAAAAGCGGCCAAGCTCAGGGGAAAAATATTTGAAATCGGGAAGATAAATGTCCACCAAGCCCTCAAGAAGCTTCAGAGAAGAAACTCTTTCATAGCCGGAGGTGTTGTACACAATGGGAATGGACAGGCCCTTTTCCCTGGCCTTCTTAAGGGCATAGCAGATTTGTGGAATAAAATGACTGGGAGTCACCAGATTGATATTAGCCGCATTCTGTTCCTGCAGTTCCAGAAATATTTGACAGAGGCGTTCTTCGGAAAGAAATTGTCCCTGTCGTCCCACGGCAATTTCATGATTTTGACAAAAGACACACTGCAGGCTGCAGCCGGAGAAAAACACAGTGCCCGACCCATTAGGGCCGCAGATACATGGCTCCTCCCAGAAATGAAGAGCGGCTCTGGCGGCAGTAAGCCGGGCAGTCTGACCGCAATAACCGGTTCTGCCGTTTAATCTGTCGGCGTGGCAGAGACGAGGGCAGAGGGTGCAGTCCTGCATAAAAGAACTTACATCTATATTCATAGGCTTCCTCATTAAACAGATGAGATACAAAGGCCGCACACCCCGGGGAGAGACGGCAGCTCCGCCCGGCTTCCTCACGGCACATGGAAGGTTCTGCTTAGTGCTGCTTTGTTCCCAACCTGACACGGTTCACAGATTCCCATTGCGTGAGACCGAACTTCATCATTGTCGTCTCCAAACCCCGGATAATGTACGGCTTTTTTAGTGTATCGGTTTCCGGGGCATTTGTCAAGGCAAATACAAAATAAAAGTGGTATCTTGGCCGCTTTTATGCTATGCTGAATAAAAGGGGGAAACCCCAATTATATGTGCGCTCACGCAAGGAGGAAGGAAATGAACAAAAATGCGTTTCGTCAGCTGTCATATGGAGTTTATGTGATCAGTACATGGGATAAGGGACGAGCTACCGGATGCACGGCAAACAGCGCCATGCAGATCACTTCGGAGCCCGCTTCCATTGCCGTAAGCATTAATCATGACAACTATACCAATCAGTGCATTCAGGAAACCGGGAAATTTGCCATCTCTATATTGGGGGAGAAATCGGAACCTGGCATTATCGGCACCTTTGGCTTTCAAAGCGGCAGAGACCACAACAAGTTTGATGGGACAGAGCATCTCATCAAAGACTGCATGCCGGTGGTGGCTGACGCCTGTGCCTATATTGTGTGCGAGGTTATCGACAAAATGGAGACCTCTTCCCACACGGTTTTTCTGGGTAGGGTAACGGATGCGGACATTCTCAAGGAGGATGACGCAATGACCTACGCATATTATCACAATGTAATCAAAGGGAAAAGCCCGAAAAATGCGCCCACTTATATTGCGGAGGAAGGGGCTGCTTTCGAAACAGAGGCAAAGTATGTGTGCAGCGTCTGCGGCTATGTGTATGACGGGGAGATTCCTTTTGAGGAGCTGCCGGACAGCTTTACCTGCCCTGTGTGCAGACAGCCAAAAACGGCTTTTGTAAAAAAATAAATACAGGGGAAAAAGATGAGGGAGGAAAAAATTAAATATGAGAAACAAATGGAAAAAATGGCTGGCTTTATGCACGGCAGTGATATTCGGTACCTTGATGCTCCAGGGCTGTGCGGGGACACAGTCTCCTGAGAAAATGCTGGAATCCATGAAGGAATTTTCCACAGAGGATGGAACTGCGTCCATTTATCTGAACGAAAACTGGACGGTAGAGGATTTGGGCGTTGACTATTGGCTGTGTGCCGGAAACACCTTGGGAAATCAGGTTTTTATCATGATGCAGTCGCCGAAAAACGGCTTTGACGGTTTTGCTTCCAATATGGAGGAATTAAAGGAGCTGTTCAAGGAATCCTACAGCTTTTTGGGGGAGAGCGCTGAGGCTCCTGAAATTCCCCTTATGACCGGAGTGACGGCACAGCAGGGGCAGATGAATACTGACCTGGGCACCATTGACGGCTATGCTGTTTTCGGTGAGACAGACTACGCCTATTATGCTCTTTTGTTTGGGGCGGATAATATGAACGACAGCTTTCTGGCCAGTGCAAAGGTTTCCTGCAGCCAGTTTCAGGAAAATGTGCCTGAGGAGGTGGACTATACCACCGCAGAGCTTACGGATACAGTGCGCTGGTTTAATGCTTCTTATGCGGTGCTGACAGATTTAAACGGCTGGGATTACAATCGTTTTGGCGGACTTCCTGCCAATGAAGAATCTAAGGCGGCGGTACAGCAGCTGCTGGTGGAATGGTGGGATGTGACGGATCGGGCTTCCGCAGATGAGACGCTGGATTGGATTTTGTCGGAGGGGCATAGAGTCGGTTTCCGGGATGATATCGGGATTTTGGAGGATGCCGGAATCGGCAGCGTCTCTGCACAGGACAGAATAAGCTTCCTGAAAAGCGAGTTTGGATTAGATGAGGCAAGCGCACAGTTTTACGCAGATATGTATGATATGTATCTGGAGTGCGGCGAGACTGCCATAGACGGCTGGGATTACTGCAGAGCCTTAAATCTTCTGGGCTACTATTATGTGGCAGGATATTACACAGAGAAAGAGGCTTTGGATACGTCTCTGGAAATTGCCTTGGCCGTGCAGCCTGAGTTTACATCCTGGGATGAGCTGATTGAAAGCTACATGCGGGGATATGTATATTGGGCGGAGGAAAGTGCGGATGACCGCCGGGCGGTATACGAGGAGCTCAAGACAAGAAGTGATAATCCTTATGCGGTAGACTATAACACGGCTTTGGAAAAAACCTGGTAATCATAAAAGGCAGAACGCTTCAAGAAGGGCTGTTCTGCCTTTTTGCTTCCTTTTCCGCCTTGTTTCGCAGGCGAAGCTTTGCAAAAAAGGTTTTCAGCATTTCGCTGCACTCATTTTCCAGCACGCCCTGAGTCACTTTGGCCTGATGGTTGAAGGCGGGATTCTGCAGAATATCCAGCACAGACCCGGCACAGCCGGCCTTGGGATTTCTGCAGCCCATGACTACTTCTGGAATACGGGCCTGTATGATGGCTCCGGCGCACATCTGGCAGGGCTCCAGCGTCACGTAGAGTGTGCAGTCCTCCAGCCGCCAGTCGCCCATGACCTTGCTGGCCCTTTTAATGGCGGTAATCTCAGCATGAGACAGCGTATTTTTGTCGGTATTGCGGCGGTTGTAGCCTCTGCCGATGATGCGGCCCTGGTGTACGATGACACAGCCGATGGGGACCTCCCCCAGCTGATATGCTTTTTTTGCCTGCTTTAAGGCTTCCCTCATGTATTTTTCCGAGATGCTACCTATCTGTGCCATGCTTTCCCTCACCTTTTTGCTGCCCGTTGTACTTCCCAGAGAGGAATCTATGGGGCATTTCTATACGGGGATTATTTTACCACACATTTTAACGCAATGCTATGAAAGATTAGGAGAACGGCAGATATACTTTGGGGAAAGCGTTTCCGATTCCGGGAACGCACTTTTTATGTGCGAAATAAAGACTCTCCTTTTCGAAATTGACTGAATATGTCAGTAGGATGGCACAAATTGGCTTTGTATTATATTTATGTCTATTTTATAATATCAAAATAGATTGTAGAACAATGTTTTTGAGAATGCTGTGATCTTCTGCGGAAAGGGGGAGGGCAATGATGCAGAGCAGCGATACAAGAATAATTCACAGGCGCGGCAGCGATGAACTAAAAATGGCTCCTCAGCCTGACGGAGTGCTGATGGGAAGAAAAATTCAATGGTTTCATCATAAATCTCTGGCGGCCTGGGGATATAAGAAAACGCAGACAGATACCTTTGCCGTGCTGCATCCGCTGGATGAGGAGAAAGATAATAGTACAAAAACATATCCCTTGTATGTTGTATTTCATTCCTCCGGCCATGACGTGTTTTCGGCGGTGGCCTGCATCTGGCAAAAGGGCAATCATAGTATTTATCATGCTCCTGTGGGGATGTACGCCTTATACCTGGACTGCCGTCAAAATGAAGATGATTGGTGGTGGGGAGGAAATTCCGCACTGGAAATTCTAAGCGAAGACCGTAGGGGGATTAAAAAACAGCCGGTCGAGATGCGGTGCATTGCCACTGTGGAATGGGTAGCGGATCATTATCCCATCGACCGGAACCGTATCTATGCGGTGGGAAATTCCATGGGGGGAAGCGGCGCTTTGGGAATAGCGATGTGTCGTGGAGATTTGTTTGCGGCGGTAAAAGTGAATGTTCCGGCAGGCGTGCGGCATCTGGTGGACCGCTGTGATTTAGAGCATACGGTTTTGAACGGATTCTCTATTCCTGATCCGCCTGTCTTGGTAGATTACTCGGCGCAGAATGACCCCTGGTCCGCGGGACACCAGCATCTGTACAGGCTGATGAGCGAGAATCGTTATGCCATGCTGGGATATTGGGGCAATTTCGGACACGCCAATGATGACGAAGTAATTGAAAAGGAAAATGATTTAGTACACTCATTTGATCTCTTTCAGGTAGCCTTAAACCAGCCATATCCAGCATTTACAAATGCAGATACGGACGATACCGTTCCGTGGGCTGATGATGGTTCCATCATCAGTGATGCTGCTGGACAGGTGAACGCTTATTTCCGATGGGGCAAGGTCGAAGAGGGCGAAAAGCATATAGAAATCCCGCTGAGACTCCTGTCGCCGGATGAAAGAATGTCGAAGTTTGTCTTTCCGCAGACTGCAAAGACTGACATAACATTGAGGCGCTTGCAAAAATGCCATTTTCCACCGGGCGGCCAGGTGACCTGGAAGTTTGGCAGCTGCGGCGGCAGTGTAACGGCGGATGAGCGAGGGCTTGTAACGATTCCGCAGATTACGGTAGAAAGACAGGAAAAGCGATTGATTCTCCACTGTGAAAACATGGCAAAGCAGCCAGACAAAAAAGAAGGGAAAACGAAAAATGTATAAGACGATCATACCGACCCTAATAACGAATGGACATTTTAATCGGGAGATTACCTTGAAGGAACTGAAACGGATTGGAGCAGACTCTGTGGCTCTGGCAGTGGAGCGGGAACTGCAGTATCGGTTTTCTTCTCCGGAGAATCTGCAGCTGCTGCGGGAACTGATAGAGTACTTTCAGGAAAATGGGCTGGATGTCCTTGTGTGGCTGGGAGAAACCTTTGGCCATGAGGGGGGAAGACCGGAGGGAGATCAGCCCTATGCCAATATACGGCTGATTGACGAAGGAGATATCAAAGCTTTCTGCCCTCTGGATGAGTCTTTTAAGCAGGATATGTGCCTGTGGATCACGAAAATTGCAGAATGCGGTGCAAAAATGATCCTGCTGGATGATGATTTCCGCCTTGGACTGCGCCCGGGGATGGGCTGCTGCTGCAGCCTGCATCTGATGGAGCTAAAGAGGGAGCTGGGGGAAGCGATATCTGCAGAGCAGCTTCGTGAAAAGATATTTCACGGAGAAGGCGGCAGGTACCGCAGCGCATGGATGAAGGTTCAAAGAGAATCTATGTATCATTTTGCAGATGCACTGAGAAAAGCAGCGGATGCAGTGGACCCTGGCATCAGGCTGGGAATGTGCTGCTCCCTGGGAAGCTGGGATGCCGAGGGGATAGACGTATTTCAATTAGCAGAAATCTTAGCGGGCGGAACAAGGCCGATTATCCGAATCTGCGGAGCGCCCTATTGGGCTGCGCAGCAGCCGGAGCACAACCGGCTGGGGGATGTGATAGAGGCTGCGCGGACACAGCTTGCATGGTGCCGTACGCGGGAAATTGACGTGATCACGGAGGGCGACACCTATCCGCGGCCCAGATTTGCCACCCCGGCTTCGTATCTGGAATGCTTTGATATGATCCTGCGTTCGGACGGCAATGCAGAGGGCATTTTAAAATATGCGTTTGACTACATTTCGGATGCAGACTATGAAACGGGCTATGTGGACGCAGCAGTGCGTAATCAGGCGCTGTATCAGTGGATCGGCAGAAATTTTAAATCCGGCCAATGTCTTGGGGTTCGTCCCTATAACGTGACGCATCTGCTGGAGCATTCCCGGCTGGACGGGGAAAAACCGGAGCTTTGGGAGAAAATTCAGACCAGAAGCGTCCGCTATCCGTCCATCAGGCTTGCGGCGGCGAATTCCCTTCCGGTTTCGTATGAAGAGGGGAATGTGAATATAGTGTTTGGCGAAAATGCACGTTATATCCCTTGGCAGACATTAAAGGATGGCGCCATTTTGGATTTGCCGGCGGCGAAGATTTTAATGGAGAGAGAGATCGATGTGGGAATCCAGTCGATCCTTTCCAGGGACGCGTATGTAAAACCGGGCTTTACCGCAGTGCCCCAGGAATTTTTTAGAGAAGAAAAAATATATACCCGCCTTTCTGACGGCGTGGAAATCTCAAAAATCAATCATAAGAATGGCGCGGAAATTCTTACGGAATATCATGATCCAGCCGGAATGGAAGCGGGTGTGTTTACATACGAAAATGCTGACGGAATGCGTTTTTTGGTTTTCCCCTTTGATGCAGAGCAGGCAAGGGAACGCCTGGGGTGGCTTGATTCTTACGCCCGGAAGCGGCAGCTCATAAAGAGGATTCCATGGCTGCAAAGAAGGAAAATGGAGGTGTATGCTGTTGGAAATTATCCGTATTTGTATCTTATGGCAAAAAGGGACCAGGAGGGCATTACCATAGGCTTGTGGAATTTATTTGAGGACGAGGCTGTAAACGTTGAGGTTGCTGTGGAGCTGCCGGTAAAGCATATTTCGTACGCAAATTGCAGCGGACACCGGGATGGAAACAGGATTGTATTGGACACGTCCCTGTATCCTTTCGCATTTGCGGGAATCAGATGTGATTTGGAAAAGCCGCCGGCTGGAAAGGATGAGGGGAAGGGATGAAAAAAATCGTATTTGGAACCCCGGAATCAATTACTCCGGCTTTGTTCTGCAAAAATTTTACATATATAGAAACGAAGATAAATTATCATACAAATCAGATTAAATTTCGATGCAGCGCCAGGGGGTGCTCCCTGACGCTGCCGCTGGGGGCAAAGGAGCAGATTTATGGACTGGGCCTGCAGCTGAAGGCGTTTGCACTGCGGGGAAAGAAGCTTACCTTGCGGCCAAACGCCGATCCAGTGGCCGCTACGGGGGATTCCCATGCGCCGGTTCCTTTTTTTGTCAGCACCGCAGGATATGGAATCTATGTGGACACAGCGCGTCAGGCAGAATTTTATTTTGGATCTTCCGATCTGAAAGGAGCGGACGGGGGAATCCGGGAGGCCGGAGATATCGCTGTTTCGACAGAGGATTTATATGCTTTCAGGGACTTGGGAAGCTCCAATATCAGTATTTTTATTCCAGCGGCACAGGGTGTAACCCTTTATGTGATAGAGGGCGGGACCATTACGGATATCGTTGCGCAATACAATATGCTGTCGGGAGGAGGCTGCGCAGTTCCAGAGTGGGGGCTTTCCGCCGTGTACCGCTGCTACAGCAGATATTCCCAGGAGCAGGTTCTTCGTGCGGCCAAAAGACTGAGAGAAGGGGGATTTGCAGTGGGCTGCATCGGGCTGGAGCCGGGCTGGCAGTCAAAGGCTTATCCCTGCTCATATGTGTGGAACAAAGAGCTGTATCCGAATCCAGATTTCCTGCTTGCTTCGCTGAGACGGCTCGGCTTTCATGTAAATTTGTGGGAGCATGGCTTTGTACATCCAGATTCGCCGATTTATAAGGAATTGTACCTTCTGATGGGAAATTACACGGTCTGGGGAGGGGGAGTGCCGGATTTTTCTCTGAAGGAGGCCCGCAGTATTTTTGCGGCTTACCATAAAAAGCTGGTGGCAATGGGAGTGGACGGCTTTAAGCTGGATGAGTGCGATGGGAGTGATTATACGGGAAGCTGGTCTTTTCCCAATATGGCGGATTTTCCCTCTGGAATGGATGGGGAGCAATATCATGCGCTGTTCGGCGTCTTGTATATGCAGACGATATTGGAGGCGCTGGATGGGAAGCCCGCCTTTTCCGAAGTGCGAAACGCGGGGGCGCTTTGCGCGCCGTATCCCTTTGTTTTATACAGTGATCTTTATGATTACACAGATTTTATCCGAGGCTGTGTCACCGCAGGCTTCGGCGGACTTTTGTGGACGCCGGAGGTAAGGGACGCCGCTTCAAAGGAGGAATTTTTAAAAAGGCTGCAGATCGGCGTGTTTTCGCCTCAATGTCTGCTGAATGCGTGGTACTGTAAGGAATTTCCCTGGGAAACACTGTGCTGTGAGGCAGAGACAAAGGCTCTTTTGGCGCTGCGTGAAACCTTGAAGCCGCTCTTAATGAGAGCCTTTGAAGGATACCGCAGGACGGGAATTCCGCCGGTCAGGGCGCTGGTGAGCGATTACACGGACGACACAGAAACCTATCAGCTGGACGATGAATATTTGTTTTGCGACAATTTATTGGTAGCGCCCATGCCTGTGGGCGCCTCCTCGCGGCGGGTTTATCTGCCGGACGGGCAGTGGCGGGATTTCTATACCAAGGAGAGGATACAAAGCGGCTGGTTCAGTGTAGAGACTGATCTTATTCCAGTATATGAAAAAGCAGACGGTTTTGGACGTTGAAATACCGGAGAACAACAGAGCGTCTAAATTTGACATATTGCTGGCAAAGATGTGTATTGCAGAGATAAAATTTGTCGAATATTATATGATTATAGAATAAGTTCAAATAAAAAGCGCGCTTTTATTAAAAAAATTACACAAAATAACGATTTAAAGGAGAAAAGGAGGAAAATTATGATGAAAAAGATTTTATGCCTGGGACTGTGTGCAGCCTTGACAGCGGCAGGCCTGGCAGGATGTTCAACGGAACAGACTGATCAATCGGCTTCCCAGGACACAGTGAGTGCGGAAACAACGGGTACGGCCGCAGCGGACGCGGGCACAGAGACAGCCGCCGGAGAGACCGCTGCAGATCCTCTGCGGGCTGACGAAGGCACAACGATTTCGGTTGCGCACTGTCAGGGCGAGTATATTTACGAAAGCTTTTATGAGATTTCTGATAAATTTACGGAGATGACAGGAATTGAAGTAGAGTGGATTGAGCTTCCGGCAACGGATTATGACACATGGGTAACGGCGCAGTTTGCTGCTGGAACAGAACCGGATATTTTCTGGAATGCACCAAAGGAGTACTTTGATCAGGGAAAGATCATGGATTTGACTGCGTATTATGATCAGGAAAATGTGTTTAACGGGGTAACGTGGAAGGACTGCTTCACTGACGGCGCACTGGTCAACAGCATGAGCACCGATGGAACAAAATATATTTCCACGGCAATGACTGGCTTTACGTTTAACCTGTATTATAACAAGGACATTATGGAAGAGCTGGGCCTGGGAACAGAACCGCCCGAGACTTTCACTGAGATGATTGAAATGATGAAGGTCTGCAAAGAGGATGGCAGATATATCCCCATGAGCGTTCAGAATCTCAATGATACCAATGTAGGCTGGCTGGAGCGGATTTTTATGGATGACCTGTTTCATAATACAGATGTGGTGGAAAAACTGGACATCATAACTCCAAACGGAGCCATTGATTACCCGGAAGCGATGCTGGGATTGGAAACGGGGGTTTTAAATTACGATGATCCGCGGTTTGAGGAGTATTTTACTTTAATGAAAGATCTGACGCAATACTGGAATGAGGATTACAATGCCGCCGGATGGGAATATGAAGGCTTATTTAATAACGGAGAAGTGCTTTTCAATGTCAACGGCGGGTGGTATCCTGGTCAGGTGGTCGAAAACGGATATGAAGTAAACTATGGTGCGGCACCAATGCCCTATGTGGATTCGGCATATTCGGAGTTTGGCTTGGACGAGCCTCTTTTATATGCGCCTCCAGCAGGGGAAGCAGTATTTTTTATCTCTCAGAAATGTGCGGATGAAGGCCGGGGCGATGCGGCTGTTAAATTCCTTCAGTTTATGACATGTCCCGAAGGCGGAGCGCAGATGTATATCGACGCAGTCATGCTGGGAAGCTGCATCAAGGGCGTAACCCTGCCGGAGGAGGTAGGCGCTTTGGCGAATGCCGAGACAGGGGACGCAGTGACAACCTGGGTACAGCTTGCCTTCCAGTTCTCTGATGAAGCTTACAGCAAATACAGGGAGCTGTATGTGGCATACCTGGATCCGTCTTCAACGCAGACTGCAGCGGAGCTCATTGCCGAATTAAAAGAAGAGGTGCTTCCGTTATTGGATGAGGCCATTGAAGACAGTACGGTGGATGTAATGTCTTATGTGGATCAGGTACAAGGATAAAATCGGTGTGCATTGATTGCACAGAAGGGCGCTCCGGCTCCCCGGAAAACAGCCGGAGCGCCGGAACGCCCGTTTTATTATGTTGACAGGAGTGTGCGTATGATTCCTACCAAAGCGATAAAGACACATGTGTATTTGGAGCGGGAAATGTATATGGAGTTTGAGGGACTTCATATTACAGTGACTAGATTTACGAGAATAGATGACGATTGCGAATGGGAGATTCCTGCGCATGCTCATATGAATTATGAGATGCACTATATCTATGACGGAACGGGATCGATTGGGCTTGGCGACAATGTGTTCCGAGTAGGAGCGGGGGATTTTTATATCTGCCCGCCATTCATTGATCACAGCCAGAAGGCGGACTGCCAGCATCCAATGAAAGAGTATTGCATTGAATGTTCCTTGAAAACCGAGAATTGCGGGGAAGCAAATGGAAGCCAGAATGAAAGCGTATTGCTGCTTCAAAGGCTCAGTCAAATATTGTATTGCAAATACAGCGACAGCGACGGCATTTTGATAAAAAATTTTTCACAGATGGATGCCATATTCAGCAGATACAAAGAAGCTGAGAGATTTCAGAGCGATTTGCTGGTAAAAGCTTTAATGCTGCAGACTATATTGAGTATGCTGATTTTTTCTACTGCAAATCTGGGAATCCAAAGCATTTCCAGAAATCAGAACAATATCAATTATCAGAGAGCTTCCAGTATCAAAAATTATCTGGAGGCAAATTATAAAACAAATATCACGATTAAAGACTGTACACAGGTCTTTTATCTCAGCGCAAGGCAGATTGACCGAATATTGGAGAAGGAATATAATGAAACTTTTCATGAAATGCTGACAAAGACGCGGGTGAATGTTGCGATAAAGCTTATGCAGACAACAGATTATTCCATGGAAAGAATTGCCGCGGAAGCGGGCTTCAGCGGATACCGGCAGATGTTGCGCAGCTTGAAAAACTATGGAATTGAACGGCCTGCCCGCTTACGGGAGCAGGATCAGCTTGGCCGGAGGACGTGAGAAATTCTTTAAAATGTACGGCCTGTCAAAACAGGCAGGAAGGCGTTTCTGATGAAAAACATGAATCTTATTATCAATACACATTGGGACAGGGAATATCGCTGGTCTCTGAGAGAGACACAATATCGTCTTGTGGAGGCTGTGGATGAATTGCTGGACATCATGCAGAGGGATGAAAAATTTGGCTATTTTCACACGGACAGCCAGGTATCTATGCTGGATGATTATCTGAAGATGCGTCCTGAGAGAACACAGGAGGTGAAAGACCTTGTCCGCGCCGGGCGCATCCTTACCGGACCATGGTATACTTTGCCGGCAGAATTTTTGGTGAATGGAGAATGTCTTGTCCGAAATCTCCTGCTGGGGCATCAGATATCGGGCGCTTTGGGAAGAACCATGAAAGCAGCGCATAATATTTTCAGCTGGGGTCAGGTTTCCCAGCTTCCGCAGCTGTACCGGCAGTTCGGGATGGATACGATCACATTCTATCGGGGCATCAATCAAACGGAGCTGAATACCCTGGAATTCCGCTGGAAGGGAGCGGACGGGAAAGAGTCGCTTGCGATTACATTTGGGGAGTATCACAGGCTGAATTTTTGGCGCTTTGTGTACAAGCCTTATATTTTGGGCGGAGGACGCATGATTGGGAACAGCCTGAAAAATGCTTTTTCCAGGGACGACTTAGGTGATGCGTATCTGACACAGATGTGCGGAGAGAGCCTTGCGGAGAATAATCACTGGCTGTCCAATCAGACGCCGGTCAGAGATTTTGAAAGTGCAAAGGATGGCTTGAAGCGGCTGATTGAAACAGTAATCCACAAGGCAGTGACGGACGAGCTGCTGTTTTTTCAGGGATTTGATCAGGAAAATCCGGATCCTATTATAACAGAGCTGGTGGATCGCCTGAATGAAACCCTGGATGAGGGCAGGATTGAAATTGCATCTCTGGAAAATTATATAAGCAAGGTGCGCGACCATATTTCTCCGCAGATTTACGATGCGCTCCCGGTCAAAAGCGGGGAAATGCTGGAGGTGGAGAAAAAGGGCGATCCCTTCGGTCCGCTGTATAACGGTGTATTTTCAGCAAGAATGCCAATAAAGCTGAAAAATGCGCAGGCAGAATATGAGCTGATCAATGGCGCGGAGCCTGCGGCTGCATGGTCGGCTTTGCTTGGCAATGAGTATCCGGCGCTGCTGCTTGGCCGTGCCTGGAAGCAGCTGCTGCAGAATCAGCAGCATGACGGAATTGGCGGATGTCATGTGGATCGTGTGACGGAGGCCATGATGGAGCGGTTCCGTGAGACAATGGATATTTCCGAAACGATCCTTAAGAAATCGCTGAAGCAGGTCACGGGAGAAATTGATTTTTCCATGCTGGAGGCGCAGGAAATCGGCGCCGTAGTGTACAATACACTTCCCTTTGAGCGTACCGGAATGGTGACATGCACGGTTGACGTGCCCCTTTCCTGGAATCTGCGCTATGCCAATAAGGGGAGAAGAGAAATTTCCATAGATGTGGCGGATTTGGAGGGAAATTCAATACCGGCACAGATGCTGAATATTGAGGACGATACGGTTTATGCGTATTTAAAATATGGCGACACTTTTGATTTTGATGTGAGCCGATGCAGGCTGGTGATGCGGCTGCAGGACATCCCGCAGAATGGGTTCCTTGCTTTGAGGCTGCGGCCAAAGGAAGGGGAGCAGCGGCCGGTTGACTGGATTTCTCCCAAAGCCAATATGCTGGAAAATGAATATCTTTCTGTAAAGATTAACTGGAACGGAACGCTTACGGTAACGGAAAAGGAAACCGGAAGGGTCATGGAGCAGGTGCACTTTTTTGAGGATTCTTCTGACAAGGGCGGTCCTCTGGTGTACAGTCCTGTATATGAGCGGATGACAATGTACAGCCTGAATGAACCAGCGTCTGCCGCACTGGTATATAACGGACCGCTGCAGGCGACTTATCGGATTATGCTGCGCTGGAGGCTCCCTAAGCGTGTGGAGACCGCGCTGAAGGTGCATGTGCCTCATGGAAGCGAATGGGTGGATCAGGGGCGTATGCAGCGAAGCGACGAATGGGAGGAGCTTTGCATCACAACGGATGTTACTTTAAAAAAAGGAGCAAGATGGCTGCAGTTCCACACGGTTGTGAATAATACGATAAAAGATCACAGGCTGAGGGTTTTATTTGAGACGGGGCTTTCGGGAGCCATGCTCTGCAGGGCAGATTCCCCATTTGATATTGTACAGCGGGAAATCACAGTGCCCGATTCCAGCCAGTGGTATGAGGCGGCCGCGCGGACATGGCCCAGTCATTCGCTTGTGGCGGTCTCCGAAAAGGAATTTTGCGCGGCGGTATATCATAAGGGGATTTGCGAATACGAGGTGCTGGATGATGATACCAGGGCGATTGCACTGACCCTTCTGCGGTGCTTTGGCAACGCAGGCAATCCCACAGAAACCTATGAGTATCAGGAGCTGGCAGAGTGTCAGGGGAAATCAGAGTTTGATTACTGGCTTGCAGTGTACCCAAAGAAGGTTGGGGATGCTGATTTGGCTAAAGCAGCGCTGGATGCGGTACAGCCCTGTTATGTGATGCAGACCACGAAGCATTGTGGAGAATTGCCCGGACGGCTCAGCTTTTTTGGAGGGAAGGGGGAAAACTTCCTGCTTACCTCTGTCACCAAAGGCAGAGAAAAAAACCAGCTTTTGCTGCGGGGCTATAGCCTGGCCGGCGAGGAGAGCTGCGTAACCTTGTTCTTTTGGAAAAAACTGCTGCGGGCAGAAAAAGTAACGCTGGAGAATTGCCTGTTGGAAAGCTTAACTGTCCGGGACGGACATTATGTTACATTCTCGGCGGGTGATCGAGAGATAGTCACGGTATCCCTGGAATGGAGTGAAGAAGATGACGGCGAGAAATACAATAGCTGAATGGAAAAATCTGGATTGTACATACGATGGCATTTTTCAGGCCGGACGCAATGGCGTGAAAAGCATTCTCTCTCCCCTGGACGGACGTTCGGAGTTTGTTGTGTTTCAAACGGGAAAGATATTGGTCACCCTGCCCAATTCCGCCGTGCCGGTATATTATCCGCTGATCAGCCATCCCTTTCGGGGGCCGGCAAAAGCGGTGCTGATGGATCTGGACGGCACAAGCATCAAAAGCGAAGGCTTTTGGATCGGCGTCATTGAGCAGACGGTGTGCGCTCTTATGGGCAATCCCTCTTTCCGGCTGTCAAAGGAGGATATCCCATTTGTATCCGGTTTTTCTGTTTCAGAACATCTGAAGTACTGCATTGCAAAGTATCGTCTGGATGCAGATATGGAAACAGCAAGAAAGTGTTATATGGATGTGGTTCACAGAGAAACGAGAGAGATACTGGAGGGAAAGGGCAGAGAAAACGCTTATATGCCGGCGCCCGGATTAAAAAAATTTCTGCAGAGGCTTAAGGAAAGCCATATTAAGATTGGCCTGGTCACAAGCGGCCTGTATGAAAAAGCAATGCCGGAAATCATATCCGGATTCCGGGAAATGGACTGCCGGAAGCCTTATCTGGGCGACCCCATGAAATTTTACGATGCCGTGATTACGGCGGGAACCTCTTTTGGAGACGGGTGTGCGGGTACTCTGGGGGAGCTGTGCGCTAAGCCTCACCCATGGCTGTACAGGGAAATATGCGAAGTGGGCCTTGGAATCCATGAAGAGGAGTTCTCCAGCGTGATTGTTTTGGAGGATTCCGCAGCGGGAGTTTTAGCGGCGCGTCTGGCCGGCTTTGACGTGATTGGAATGCGGGATGGGAATATTGAAGCGGCGGGCTTGACGGATCTTGTCTGGAGCATGGAAGAGCGCCTGGAGAATATACTGCCCTGTATCTTGGGAAAGGAGGAAAGATTTTGAACGGGAAAAAGACAAAAGCAGCTGCCTTTGGGCAGAAATCTTTGGGAAAGCGCATATGGAAGGCGCGGTGGTCGTATGCCGCGCTGATTCCTACCTTTGCATTTCTGTTTACCTTTACGCTGTATCCGGCCTTGCTGGGGATTTACCGGTCGCTGTTTCGGTGGAAAACCAACAACTATTTTACGCCGAAATTTGCAGGTGTGGATAACTATGTCCGATTGCTTGGAGATTCCGATTTTTGGGAATCCTTTGGGGTTTTGCTGGTTTTTATTGTATGGGGATTTATCAATACCTTTGTGATCAATTTCTCTACTACCTATTTTATTTTCCGTCTAAAGGACACCAGGGCGGGAAGATTTTTTAAGAAAGCGTTTGTGGTTCCCATGATGATCCCAGCTATGGTGGGAACGATGTATTGGAGCTTTTTTTACAAGCATGATACGGGTATTTTGGATGCCATACTAAACTATTTGGGAAAAGAGGAATGGATCCATATCTGGCTGGCGGATAACCGTTTTACACTGCCGGCAATGCTCTTTAAAGGATTTCCGTGGGCCGGCGGATTTGCAATGCTGATTTTTCTTGCAGGGTTTTTGAATGTGGATACGGCGCTGGAAGAGGCAATGCAGATTGACGGAGCGAATGCCTGGGATGTTTTTACCAGACTTTATCTGCCGCTGTCTATTCCCCAGATCAAGCTGCTGTCTGTCCTGGGAATGATCGGCGGCTTACAGGATTACACAGTACAGATCGTGTACACGCAGGGAAGGTATCATACGATGGTTCCGGCGTACGCCATGTACCAAAACGCCTTTGAAAATGGAAACTATGGCTATGCCACGGCCCAGGGAACAGTGCTGTTTCTTATTATTTTGATTATTACCATTTTGCAGCAGAAGTATATTAAAAAGGCAGATGAATAGCAGGAGGCAGCGGAGAATGAATAAAACGAAAAAGTTACTTTGCAGAGGGGGCATTATCGTTTTTCTGGCAGTAATCGTTGTGTGTACATTTTTTCCGTACTATTTTATGATTATTTCCAGCTTCAAAAATAATGTGGAGATTGCCGCGCAGCCATTTTGGGTAACGATGCCCCTTCGATTTGAAAATTACAAAGATTCTGCGGGGATGATCCTGCAATACTTTAAAAATTCGCTGATCATCAGTGGAATCAGCGTTTTTCTTACATCGGCAATCGCTGTTTCCAGCGCGTATGTCTTTGCGAGAACGAGCTTTCCGGGAAAAGAGTTTTTGTATGTGTTTGTTTTAATGTTTCAGATGATTCCCGGAGTTTTGACATTGATTCCACAGTATGTGCTTGTAAGCGATATGAAAATTATCGGAACCTATTGGGCGGCTATTTTCCCCTTCGTGACGACGGCGCAGATTTCCTTTATTGTGGTGCTGAGGCCATATATCGAGAGCCTGCCCGGGGATCTGTTTGAAGCGGCTAAGCTGGACGGCGCGGGGGGCATCAAGACCTTCCTGTATGTGGCGGCTCCGCTAATCAAGCCGGCTTTGTTTACACAGGTGCTTCTGACCTTCTTAAACAGCTGGAATGATTTTATCTGGCCGATGCTTACCTTGTCCAGCAATAAAGAGCTGAAAACCATTACACTGGGACTGTATTCCTTCAGAGACGTCCAGCAGGTATTGTATGGACCGATGTTCGCAGGGTTTGTGCTGGCTTCCGTCCCCATGGTGATTTTGTTTTCTCTGAATATGAAGACATTCATAGATGGGATTACTTCTGGGGCTGTAAAATCTTAGGAGGGAAGCCGCTTATGCGGCAGAATGAGAGGAAAAATGAAAAAAGCCTATCGGATTGGATATTGGCGCTATTATGAGGACGCTGAATTTGAGGCGCTGCTTCGTTTCCTTGAGCGGTACAGGGACTGCGTGGATGAGCTGGCTCTGTTTACAGAGTATTCTCATCATGGCTATTATCCGCTGTCCTATTTTCAAGATTTGTGCCAGGTATTGAAGCGGCGTATTCCCGCTTTGAGAGAATTGGGAATTCCCAGTGTAGGCCTGAACGTTTTGGATACGCTGGGACATATAGATGAGGCGTGGGATGTGTGGGGAGAGCCGCCCCTTGAACGAATGATGGGACATGACGGCCGCGTATCACGAAGCTGCCTGTGCCCCAATGGAGCGGGATATCAACAGTACATTCAGGAGAAATATAGGCTGTTAGCTGAGACAGGGCCTGATTTTATCTGGGTGGACGACGACATCCGGATGCATCATCATACAGTGGATTACGCGTGCTTCTGCCCACTCTGCATAGAGCGGTTCAATCAAAGAAACCATACTGCCTATGACCGGGAGAAGCTGGTTCAAATGCTGAATTCCCCGGAGGGAGAAAGGGAGCGGCGCGCCTGGCTGGATTGGAATTGTCATACGATCACAGAACTGATGAAATGGATTGGGAGCAGTGTAAGTGAAGCTTCTCCTGCAGTCAGACTGGGACTTATGACAAGCGGTGTTGTGTGGGGAAACTATTCAAACCCGGAGTACGGGCAGTGGATGGAGGCGCTGGGGGCGTCCATGGCGCGCCCGGGAGGAGGCTTTTCCAACGATGATGAGCCTTTGGATATTGTCCGGAAAATACACGAATGTGCGCGTCAGATTGCGCTGTATCCGAAAGAGATTTCTGATATTCAGTATGAATTGGAAAATTTTCCCTATCAGCGTTTGTCTAAATCAGTGGCTATGGTGATTCTGGAGTGTACCGCAAGTCTGGCTGTCGGACACAGCGGAATTGCGTTTAACGCTATTTCCAGCGGGGACTATCCGGAGCTGATGGAGGCTGTCCGGCAGTACGGCGCTATGTGGGATACCATGGAGAGATTGGCGCGGGGCTTTGTACCGGGCGGCCTGTACCCCTGCTTTAGCCTGGCATATGCGGCAAAACGCAGAGTGGATGGGGATTGGTTCAGCTTTCGGGCGGCACAGAAGGTGGATCAGGCGTATGAATGGAACAAAATAGGGATTCCTCTGACAATGCGGCCTGAGGGGGCGTGTGCGAACCTTTTGATTGGAAGCATGCCGGAAGCTTACGAAGAAGAAGCGCTTAAAAAGATACTCGCACAGGGAGCGATTATGGACGGGCAGGCGCTTTCTATTCTCGCACAGCGCGGCTTGGACAAATTCTGCGGTGTAAAAATCATAAAAACAGTGGATAACGGCGTCTATGAGAGAATTTACGACCACCCCTTCAATGGTATGGCTGCGGGCAGCAAACGAGACCCCTATATTACTTTTTGGGGAGAGGACAGCAAGTGCTATGTTCTTGAAAAGACGGATGAAGCTGTACAGTTCATCAGCGGTCTGGAGACGATCTGTGGTACGCCTGCAGGCCCCTGTATGTCCTTGTATGAAAATTCCCTTGGCGGCCGGATTGCGGTCATGGGAATTATGCCGTGGAAATTTGTGGGTTCCCCGGAAAAGAGATATCAGCTTCAGGCTGTGTGCAGCTGGGTGAGCTGCGGACAAATGCCGGTTTCCATCAGGGAGTGCGTAAAAGTGATTCCGTTCATTGCATGCGCTGAGGATGGCAGCAGCGCCTTGCTGGTGTTGATTAACGGCTCTTTGGACGAAACAGGTCCCTTTACGCTGGATGTTAATGTGAAAAACGCGGCGGGTGCATATCAGATTGGACAGGATGGATTATTGAGGCCGCTTTTGTTTCAGGTGGATCAGGAAACCGGAAGGGCGCGCATGGAACTGAATTCCATGAAGGCCTGGGAGTTTTCTGTATTGTATCTTACGAAGGAGTCTTCGGGGAGGTGTGGCAATGATTTTTGAACAGGCTGACATCAATATGGATGGACGCTGGATTTCTATGGAGAGAACGGCGCAGAATGCCTTTTCTCTGGGAAAGCTTGAAGTAATGATTGACGCAGAGGGCAGGGTTTTTTTGTCTGGAAAAGAGCAGGGCATTTACGCCGTCCGCTTGAGAGCGGACAGTGCTGCAGGCGCGGATTGTCTTATTCTGGGAGACGCCTGGGAGAGGGCCTATGGTGATTTGAAATGGGAAAGGCCGGATGGAAAAAAGCAAATGCCGTGGTATTTTATGGCGCACCGGACAACGGACAAATGTAATTACGGGTTCGGAGTTAAGACGCTTCCCAATGCAATGTGCTTCTGGCAGTGTGATGAAAGTAAGATTACCCTGACGCTGGACGTCAGGAACGGAAGCAAGGGACTGGAGCTGCACGGTTGTTGTCTGCTGCTGTGTGAGCTTGTAACTGGAGAATGGGATACGGACGCTTTTTCCGCCATGTGCCTGTTCTGCGAGGCGATGTGCGGACAGCTCAGACCGGTGAATGCGCATATATATGGAGGAAATGACTGGTATTGTAATTATGGAGACAATTCCTTTGAAAAGATTCTATTGCATACAAAGAGAATTGCAGAGTGCGCAAAGGGGTGTCCCGTCCGCCCCTATATGGTAGTGGACGACGGATGGGAGCTTGCGTATCATCCGGGGGAGGGTGAATTTTCCGGGTACAATGGCGGCCCGTGGAAATATTGCAATGGAAAATTTCAGGACATGAGGAAGTTGGCTGAAGCCATCAGCGCAGAGGGGGTGATTCCCGGGATTTGGATGCGTCCGCTGGAAACGGTGGAATATGTGCCCTCAGAGTGCGTACTGAAAAAGAATGGCGTCACAGCCATATTAGATCCCTCCCATCCCAAGGCGCTTGAAATGATAAAGGAAGACATCCGGACACTGGCATCCTGGGGCTATAAATTGATCAAGCATGATTTTTCAACCTTTGACCTTTGGGGAAAATGGGGATTTGAAGTGACAGACGAGCTGCAGCTTGAGGGAATGGAATTTTACGATTCCGGGAAAACCACAGCGCAGATTATAAAGGAATTGTATCTTGCTATCCGCGAGGCTGCCGGAGACGACGTGCTGATTATGGGATGTAACACCTTCAGCCATTTGTCGGCAGGTATTTTTGAAATACAGCGTACCGGAGATGACACAAGCGGCAGGGACTGGAGCCGGACTAAGAAGATGGGCGTCAATACGCTGGCGTTCCGGCTGCCCCAGCACAAGCGCTTTTACTTGGCCGATGCTGACTGCGTAGGCATTACCAATGAGATACCCTGGGAGAAAAACAGACAGTGGCTGGATGTTCTGGCAAAAAGCGGAACGCCATTGTTCGTGTCCATTGCGGAGGACGCCTATTCTGAAGAGGTAAAAAAAGGTGTTTCTGACGCGTTCAGGAAAAGCTGCCAGGCCGCCGAAGCTTCCATGCCTCTGGATTGGATGGAGACGGACAGCCCGGCCTGCTGGGAAAGCGTATTTGGCAAGGATTGTTATCAATGGTAAGGAAATAGAAAAACAAATGGGCAATTATATTTTGTTATTGGTCTCCGCTGTATTGGGAGCGGGTAATCTTGCGGCCAATCGGCTGTATCAAAAGAAGATGGGAGTATCCTTGTGGGCCGGTATGATCTATATGGTGTTTTATGGCATCTTTTCATCTCTGGTATTTTGGGCTGTGAAGGGATTCCATATCCAGGTCAGCACGTATTCTTTGGTGATGGCGGGGCTGATGGCATTGCTGTCCACAGGCTATACGTTAATTGGATTTCTTCTGATGAAGGAAGAAAAGATGACGCTGTACACTCTGTTTCTCATGACAGGGGGGATGACAGTTCCTTATTTGTGGGGCCTTTTTGGACTGGACGAATCCTTTTCGTATGCGCGCACGGCTGGACTTATAATGATTGCGGCAGCTATTTATCTGTCAAATTCCGGAAAGGGAATGCAGAAGGAAGGCAGGAGGCCTACGTTTCTTTGCGGCGCTGTATTCTTATTGAACGGTCTGGTAAGCGTAATTTCTAAGGAGCATCAGATCAGCGCGGCGGCGGTGCCGTCAACTGATTTTCTTTTGCTCAGCAATCTGGCAAGAATTGTTTTCTGCCTGCCGCTTCTGGGGACTGCTGGAAAGAAAGGCGCCGGACATCCGGCGCTTTCTTTTCGGGCAATATGGCTGGTTTTGCTGGCAACGCTTCTGGGAAGCGTTTCGTACTGGCTTCAACTGATCGGGGCAAAAAGCCTGCCCGCCACTGTATTGTATCCAATTGTGACCGGGGGAACCATCGTTTTTGGCGCATTGTTCGGACAATGCTTTTTCAAGGAAAAGCTGACTCGGCGGATGCGCATGGCATTGCTGCTTTGCTGTATCGGCACATGCCTGTTTTTGTAATGTGCCTGCAAAGCGGCTTGAAACAGGATGGAGGCGTATTTGTCTGAGGATGGGAGGGATGGGATGAAAAAAATAGAGTATTTTGATGAAAATTTCAAGACAGGCAAATCCCCGGAAAAAGCAGGGATAAAGTATTACAATGTCTTGGAAAAGCCCTTTTGCATCTATGGGATTTCAATGGAAAATGGGAAATTCCGAAGGCTTCCTGAGAAGGTGGCAGTAAGGATAAGCGAGGGAGTCGCTGCACTTCATGCGAATACGGCAGGCGGGCGTGTGCGCTTTTGCACAAACAGTGCTTACATCGCGATTTCTGCAAAAATGGATTTCATTACAAGGACGCCGATTTTTTCTTTGCTGGGCTCTGCGGGATTCGACCTGTACAGCAGGGAAGGCAATCGGGAAAAATACGAGGGGAGCTTTGTACCGCCTATGGATATGACAGAGGGCTATGAGAGCTTCATAGAGCTTGAGGGATCAAAAAGCAGAGAATTTACAATTCATTTTCCCTTGTACAGCGCTGTACGGGAATTATATATCGGACTGGATGAAAGAGCAAGGCTCTCTGAGGCCAGGCCCTATCGCTATCAGATGCCAATCGTGTACTATGGCTCTTCGATTACCCAGGGAGGATGCGCATCCCGGCCGGGATTGACGTACCAAAGCATTTTATCCCGGCGCTTTAACTGTGATTATCTTAATCTGGGCTTCTCCGGAAGTGCAAGAGGGGAGGAGCGCATGGCAGATTATATTAAAACGCTGAATATGTCGTTGTTTGTCTATGATTATGATCACAATGCTCCTTCACCGGCAGATTTGCAGAGAACGCATGAAAGAATGTTCCAGGCAGTTCGAAGCGCCAAGCCGCAAACGCCTGTTATTATCCTGTCAAGGCCCCGGTATATACTGCGTTCAGATGAGAAGGAGCGACTTGCCATAATAGAGAGGACCTTTCAAGATGCAAAGGCTGCAGGAGATAAGAACGTATTTTTGCTGACCGGAAGGGAATTAATGAACGCTTGCAAGGAAGAGGGAACCGTGGACGGCGTCCATCCAAATGATCTGGGCTTTCGTTCCATGGCGAGAGCGCTGGGAAACGTGATAAAGAAAAACCGTCTGCTGGAGGAAGCATCCCATGAGGCAGGCCCTGACGCGGGGCTTTGAAGAGGGAAAGGCTTCTGCAGAGGGCGTGGAAAGCATCTGTATTAGATGAGAAGTATACAATTGTTAAATTGAAAAAAGATATTAAGCCATGATTTGACTTGTGCCTTAGTATCTTTTTTCATTATCGCCCGATTGACTTTTCACTTTCTGCCCTATACTATAAAAGCAGAATAAACAGAGGACGGAGCAGAGAGGATACGGTATGTTATTGAGAGAGCATTTAGAAGAATATACAAAAGAACAGCTTCTGAAGCAGGCAAGAAGTTTTGAATTAAGAAAGTGTTCAGGACTTCGCAAGGCTGCGCTCATAGAACGGATTTTTGAATGCTTCTGTGCAGAGGATATGCTTAGAAGCAGACTGGTATGTTTGACAAAGGAGCAAATGATTCTTTTCCGTAAAGCATGTGACGAACCACAGGATATTTCTATCAATGAAATAGTGGATAGTATGCAGCTGCATATGTACTGGCTGGGTGCTTTTGAGGAGCTGTCGGACAGATTCTGTGTGTTTGAAGAGGTGTCTGCTGTTTTCAAGAGGATTGATGATGAAGCGTTTAAAACTGAGCAACGCAAAAAAGGCTGGATGATGAAATGTGTGCACTTTTTCATAAACTGTTATGGAATTGCTCCGGTGGAAGTTATCTATGAGTTATACAGATTAAAGGTTAAGGATACCATAGATGAAATGATTGCTATATTATGGGAAATGCCTTTAGATATTGTGGAATCTTGTATTTTTCCCATGAGAAGCCTGGGATTACAGGATTGGCCGAAGGATGATCCAATTTATTCTTCAAAAGGCTTGCTTATACATATACCAATACTGGAGAATGATGAAGCCGGTGATTTGCTGGATAGCCAAATGGATAAAGAGTTTTATATACCATCGGTACAGCAGATCGAAGAAATTTGCAGAATAGGATATGAAGAAAATTCATTGGCATATAAAAAATTACAAAAATTTTTTATGAGTGAATTGGATTTGTCATATGAACAGGCTGTTACGTGGTGTCTGCAGGTATGGGTAAACAGCTGCGAAGGAGAATTGCCGGCAGAGGTGATTAGCGAAATGTCAGATGCAGATGTGGTATTTAAGAGTGAAAAGCAGATGAATGAGCTTTTGGGATTGCTTATGGATGCTCATAATAACACAAGAATGAAACAAAACAGAGGCCATACACCGAATGAATTGACAAGAAGAAAATCTGTATGTAGAATGCCTGCAGTCGTGCCAGGAAGTTCTCATGCAGCTGCAATGCTAAGAGATGCGGCGCCTCAATTAAATGAGCTGGGGATACCTGCTGACTTAGAAGGAAGTGCGGAAAAGAAAATATATCCTAACGCTCCATGTCCCTGCGGTTCTGGCAAGAAGTATAAGAAGTGTTGCGGTAGAAAGTAAAAGATAAGGGGAATAATTACTTTAAATATAGGGAATTTGCTAAAACTACAAGTGTAAAAGGAGGAGACGTATGAAAAAAAGGAATATTGTTTGCTTTTTGCCTTCTTATTTTGTCCGGCTGTGGTGAACAGGAGACGAGAATTTACGAGTATGAGGATGAAGAATCCTATTTCAGCATAGAGGTGCCTGCAGACTGGACGGTGGATATAAACGAAGGCTGGCCTGGGTTTTCCGGCGATACTCCGGAAGAATCTTATGAGGCAAGCCCTGACGTGGGGCTTTACATTTATGTAGATGGCGAAGAAGAAAATCAAATTTATTTTTACCGTCAATGGGGGCATATTTCCAGCTTCCTGAAGGAAGATGGAAAGGTTTCTGTGAATGAATCCCTTTCTGCAGCCCGCTATAAGGAGGAGCGTGACGGGCTTGTCTTGGAAACCTATATTTTTGATGAGGAAGGTATTACAGGAGGCGGCTTTTATGCTCTGTCCATAGCGCTTCCGCGCCAGGTATACCGCAGCCATCAAAAGGAAATACAGAGGGCGGTGGAAAGCATCTGCATTAGATGAGAAGTGTACAATTGTTAACTTGAATAATTATCGCGCGATTGACTTTTCACTTTTTACCATATACTATAAGAGCAGAATAAACAGAGGACGGAGCAGAGTATGGTTTCCATTAAGGAAGTAGCAAAACATGCCGGTGTGGCAATTTCCACCGTGTCAAAGGTGCTGAACGGTTATCCCAATATCAGTGAGGAAACGAAAAAAAAGGTGCAGGATGCCATAAAGGAATTGAATTATATTCCCAATTCCATTGCATCGGCCCTTTCCTCCAAGCAGTTTGGGAGGGTTGCTGTCATTTTAGACCCAAAGAAGCAGACTCAGGCCATAGATCAGATTTTCATGCAGTATCTGTTGGGAGCGCTGGACAAGGCCAAGGAGCTGAATCTGGAGGCGCTGACTGTATTTACCTCCATGCTGGCGGGAATGAGCGCTGAGGAGATCACCCGGTATTTTTTGTCCCAGAGTGTGGCCGGTGTGATCATATACGGGCTTTCCAGGGAAGATAAGGTCTTTCAGAAGCTGATAGACGATCGCCAGTTTTCCTGTGTGGTGATCGATGCGCCGGTGATCAACGAAAGAACCACCTGCGTGGGGATTGATCACGAACAGGCCCAGTATGATGTGGCAAAAAAAACCATTTTGGGTGACAACTGCAAAAGGGTGCTCTATATTGCGGGAAAAAAGGACGGCTATGTGACAAAACAGCGTCTGAATGGCATGAAGCGTCTGGCACAGGAGCTTTCACTGTCTATGCTGGTTCGTCCGGGAAATTTCAGTGAGCTGGCGGCCAGGAATATTACCCTGAAATATGCCAAGAATAAGGATGTAGTGGTGTGCGCATCGGATTTAATGGCAATCGGAGCCATGAATGCGCTGATCGATATGGATATTTTCCGCCCGGTATGCGGCTTTGACGGTATCACCCTGATGGGATATGTGGGAAAGCAGATGAATACGGTGAAGCAGGATTTTTACAGTATTTCCAGCCGGGCTGTGGAGGAGGTAAAACGTCTGATGGACGGGGAAGCAGGCCGTCAGGTGGTCATGCCCCACAGCATTGTCAAAATGTACTATAAGGATATTATTCGTTAGGTGATATTGCACAAATTAAAAACAATCACTTGCGGAAAACGTTTTCCTGTGATATGCTACCAGCGTGGGCGATATTTACCAATGCGTAAAATATTCGCCGGCGAAAAATCGAGGAACCCTACAAGACATATTGAGAGAAGAGATTTATGACAGGAGGCAGAACCATGAATTTGGAACAACAGTTAAACGAGATTACGGGAAGGATGTATGGCAAGAACATTGCGGCATGTACCGACGCCCAGCTGTATAACTGCATACTCCAGCTTGCGAAAAACAGGATGGAGGAAACTCCCGTGATTGCAGGAGAGAAAAAGGTTTATTATATTTCCATGGAGTTTCTGATCGGAAAGCTTTTATCCAATAATTTGATCAATCTGGGAATTTACGAGGAGTTGAATGAAATTCTTGCAAAAAATGGCAAGGAGCTTTCCAGAATTGAGGAGGAGGAGCCGGAGCCCTCTTTGGGCAACGGCGGTCTGGGCCGTCTGGCTGCCTGCTTTCTCGATTCTATTGCAACTCTTGGATTGTCGGGAGACGGTATCGGGCTGAATTATCATTTTGGCCTGTTTAAGCAGGTGTTTGAGGATCATCTGCAGAGAGCGGAGAAAAATCAGTGGATTGAGAGCAATTCCTGGCTGAAGAAGGAGGGAAGTACCTTTGAGGTGGCCTTTGGGGACAGGAAGGTGACCTCCGTTCTCTATGATATTGATGTAATCGGCTATGGAAACGGCAGAAATAAGCTGCACTTGTTTGACATTGCTTCCGTTGACGAGAGTCTTGTGAAGAAAGGCATTGATTTTGACAAGGAGGCAGTGGAGAAAAACCTGACGCTGTTTTTGTATCCGGACGATTCCGATAAGGCGGGAAATCTGCTGCGCATTTATCAGGAATATTTTATGGTCAGCAGCGGAGCCCAGCTCATTATAAAAGAATTAAAGGAAGCGGGCCGCGACCTCCACAAAATGAATGAGTATGCGGCCATTCAGATCAACGACACCCATCCAACCATGGTGATTCCCGAGCTGATTCGGATTCTCACCGGGCAGGAGGGCTTTACCATGGATGAGGCCATTCAGGTGGTGAGCAAAACCTGTGCCTATACCAATCATACTATTTTGGCGGAGGCGCTGGAAAAATGGCCCCTTTCCTATATAGAGCAGGTGGTTCCCCAGCTGGTTCCCGTGATTGAGGAGTTAAGCAGGCGGGTGGCTGAAAAATATGAGGATGAAAAGGTACAGATCATCGACAAGGACGATAAGGTGCACATGGCTCATATTGATATCCATTATGGCTACAGCGTAAACGGAGTGGCGGCTATTCACACGGATATCTTAAAGAAAACCGAGCTGAACCATTTTTATAAGCTGTATCCTGAAAAATTCAACAACAAGACCAATGGAATCACCTTTAGACGCTGGCTCTTGTCCTGTAACAGGGAGCTTTCCGCCTTTTTGACACAGACCATTGGAGATGGCTTCAAAAAGGATGCAAGGGAACTGGAAAAGCTTTTGACCAGGATAGACGATGAGGAGGTCCTGGACAGACTGGCCCAGATCAAGAAGGAGAAAAAGGAGCAGCTGGCAGCCCATATCCTGGAAAAGGAAGGGGTGGAGCTGGATACCAATTCTATTTTTGACATTCAGGTGAAGCGTCTCCATGAGTATAAGCGCCAGCAGATGAACGCGCTGTATATTATCCATAAATATCTGGAGATTAAGGCTGGAAAGAAACCGTCCACACCGGTCACCTTCCTTTTTGGAGCAAAGGCGGCGCCGGCTTATGTGATTGCTCAGGATATCATTCATCTGATTTTGGTTCTTTCAGAGATTGTAAACAAGGATCCCCAGGTCAGCCCTTATATGAAGGTGGTGATGGTGGAGAACTATAATGTAAGCTATGCGGAAAAGCTGATTCCGGCCTGCGATATCTCTGAGCAGATTTCACTGGCCTCCAAGGAGGCGTCGGGCACCGGCAATATGAAATTTATGTTAAACGGCGCAGTCACCCTGGGAACCAGCGACGGCGCAAATGTGGAAATCCATGAGCTGGTGGGAGACGAAAATATTTATATTTTCGGAGAAAAGAGCGAGGCTGTCATCGATCACTATGCCAAGGGAGATTATGTTTCGAGGGATTACTATGAGAAGAGTCCCGTCATTAAAGAAGCGGTTGACTTTATTGTCAGCAAGGAGGCTCTGGCAGTGGGACATGCGGAGAATCTGGAGCGTCTCTACAAGGAGCTTTTGAACAAGGACTGGTTTATGACCCTTTTGGATCTGGAGGATTACATCCGCGTGAAGGATCAGGCCCTGAAGGATTATGAGAACCGTCAGAAATGGAAGAGAATGATGCTGGTAAACATTGCAAAGGCAGGATTTTTCTCTTCGGACCGCACCATCTCGGAATACAATCGAGATATCTGGAAACTGAGATAAGGAAAAGACCTCTCTGCAGCGGCGCATCCCAATGCAGGGCGGTCTTTTTTAGAAGCAGACTGGAAAAAGAAAACTGCTTCCAATCTCATCGCTTTTTGTGTATTATGATAAAAGAAGTATAGAAGCTTAGTTGAATGCTTCGGAACGGAGAAAATTATGAGAAAAAGCGGAATTTTACTGCCTGTTGCAAGCCTGCCCTCCCCTTATGGGATCGGGTGTTTTTCAAAGGAGGCATATGATTTTGTAGATCGTCTTAAGGAGGCGGGCCAATCCTATTGGCAGATACTTCCCTTAGGCCCCACCAGCTATGGGGATTCGCCTTATCAGTCCTTCTCTACCTTTGCAGGCAATCCCTATTTTATTGATCCCGAAGAACTGATAGAAAGAGGGTGGATCAGCAAAGAAAGGTGCAGTGCTTTTGACTTTGGAGGGGACGAAGAAAGCATTGACTACGGCAAAATTTATGAAAACAGGTTTCAGATGCTTAGGGAGGCCTATGAAAACAGTGAAATAAAAAAGGATGCTGCATTTGCGGGCTTTGTGGAGGAGAACCGCTACTGGCTGGAGGATTATGCGCTGTTTATGGCCCTGAAGGATTCCTTTGGCGGTATCAGCTGGATTCTGTGGGAGGACGACATTAAGCTGAGGAAGCCTGCGGCCATGGAGCAGTACCGGGAAAAGCTTGCGGATGAGGTGTGCTTTTACCAATTTGTGCAGTACTTGTTTTTCACACAATGGGAAAAGCTGAAAAGCTATGCAAACAAGAAGGGCATTGGCATTATTGGAGATATTCCCATCTATGTGGCGCTGGACAGCTCAGACGCCTGGGCAAACCCCAAGCTTTTCCAATTTGATGAAAACTGCGAGCCTACGGCGGTAGCAGGATGTCCCCCTGACGCATTTTCAGAAACAGGACAGCTTTGGGGGAATCCCCTTTACCGGTGGGAATATCATAAGGAAACGGGATATGAGTGGTGGATGAAACGCATGGAGAGCTGCTATCTTCGGTATGATGTGGTGAGAATCGATCATTTCCGGGGCTTTGACGCATATTATTCCATTCCCTATGGCGAGCCTACGGCTGAAAACGGCGTTTGGGAAAAGGGCCCGGGCTATGACTTTTTTGAGACCATGAAAAAGAAGCTGGGAGAAAAGGAAGTAATTGCGGAGGATCTTGGATTTTTGACCCCTTCTGTGATAGAATTGGTGGAGAGAACCGGTTATCCCGGCATGAAGGTTTTGCAGTTTGCCTTCGATTCCAGAGAGGAAAGCGATTATCTTCCCCATAATTACACCAGAAACTGCGTGGTGTATACGGGAACTCATGACAATGACACTATTCTGGGCTGGTACAAGTCGCTGCCGGGGGAGGATCGAAGGCTGTGCGATGATTATTTGAATCTGTATCATTGCTTGAAGGAAGAGGAGCCTGACAAGAGCGCAGCCTGGGAACTGATACGGGCAGCCCTTGCCAGTGTTGCGTCTCTGGCGGTGATTCCCATGCAGGATTATCTTGGGCTGGATTCCAGGGCCCGTATTAATACACCGTCCACCATAGGGGATAACTGGAAATGGAGAATGAAGGACGGAGATTTTACAGAAGAGCTGGCAGAAAAAATCAAGGAGCTGACAAGGCTGTATGGCCGTCTTAGGGCCTGAAGCTGGTTAAGTCCAAAGTGAAAGGGGCTGCGGCTGCCAGGGATTTAGAAAGGTTTGAGCATTATGGAGGAAATTACCATAAAGGACATCGCCCGCATCTGTGGAGTGGGTGTCAGCACGGTATCCCGCGCCATAAATAATCACCCCGATATCAATCCAGAGACGAAACAGAAGGTTTTAAACGCTATCAGGGAATATAACTATGTTCCCAACAACAGCGCCAGAAACCTGAAGCGTCAGGATGCAAGGGCTGTTGCGGTGCTGGTAAAGGGAATCGGCAACTCCTTTTTCAGCGAGATGATTAAGATTATGGAGGCCCAGATCAAAAAGAAAAAATATTCCATGGTGCTTCAGCATGTGGATTTTAATGAGGACGAGGTGGATGTGGCGCTTGAGCTGGTAAAGGAAAAAAGGCTTCGGGGGATTATTTTTCTGGGCGGCTATTTTCACCACAGTGAGGAAAAGCTTTCCCAGCTTCATGTGCCCTTTGTGCTCAGCACCATCGGAGTGCTTCCCAGAGAGTACAACAGACATTTCTATTCCTCGGTGACGGTAAACGATGAAAAGGAAAGCTATAAAATGGTGGATTATCTCATCCGAAGCGGTCACAGAGATATCGCCATTATCTGTGCCAAAACCACGGACGCGTCCATTGGACGGCTTCGCCTTCAGGGATATAAAAAAGCCTTAAGGGATAATGGAATTCCTGTGCGGGAGGATTTGATCCTGTCCATGAAGCCTGACATAGAGGATTACTCTTTGGAAAACGGCTATGTGGTGGCCAGAGAGTTTTTGGAAAGAGCGGCCAGAGGGGGGAATGGGAGAAGGCTTCCCTGTACCGCCCTGTATGCCATTTCCGACGCACTGGCTATCGGAGCCCAAAAGGCGCTGGCAGAGGCTGGAATTGATGTGCCGGGGGAGGTTTCCCTGGCTGGCTTTGATGGAGTGGAGATCGGAAAATATGTGACGCCCTCCCTGACCACCATAAAGCAGCCGGTGGAAAAGATGGCTCTTGAGACCATCCATATCCTCTTTGACATCATCGAAGGGAAGTCGGCTCATCAGCACAGGGTCTTTGCCGGAGAATTGACGGTCAGGGCTTCCACCAGGGATATAAGGCATACAGCACAGAATGGTATTTCAAAAAAGGGGGGAATCGTGTGAAAGGATTTGCTATGAGAAACTTTTTCAAACAATTTGGCAAGGCTGTCTGCTACCTGCTGCTTTTTGTGGGGATGCAGTTTTTGGTATCTTTTGCCTTTCAATTTATTTTTATTTTCACCGAGGCGTTCAGGCTGGCGGCAGTGGGTGCGGAATTTGACGTTCAGGCCATAACGGAGCGTGTAGTGGAAGCTATTTATGCAAACATCGGTTTGATTTTGCTTCTTTCCAATGGCCTGACGGTGCTTTTTCTCTGGTTGTTTTTCCGAATCCGTAAAAAGAAGCTGGCAGCGGAGGCAGAGCTTGCGCCATTTTCTATGAAGCTTCTGCCCATTCTGCTTTTGCTTGGACTTTCCCTGAATGTATTTGTTTCCTTTGGAATGGGTTTTCTGCCGGAGTGGATGCTTGAGGACTATATGCAGGAGATTACAGGGGTTTTTGGCACAACGACGCTTTTGACGGCCGCAGCCCAGATTGTGGCGGCTCCCGTGGCAGAAGAGGTGATTTTCCGGGGCATGATTTTTTCCCGAATGAGAAAAGCGGTGCCTGTGGCTGCAGCTGCAGCAGTCAGCTCGGCGGCCTTTGGTCTGGTGCACGGACAGATACTGTGGATGGCATATGCCTTTCTGCTGGGGCTTTTGTTTTGCGCAGTGGCGTGGAAAACAGACTCTGTCCTTGCGGCAGTGGTGCTACATATGATGTTTAATTTAGGAGGGGTGGTGCTTCCTTATCTTCCCATAGGGGGGACGCCGGCAGCGGGCGTTTTGATTACCGCAGCGGCGGGCGCATTGTCCGTTGCTTTGCTGCTCCTGCTGTTTAGAAGCTGTTCCCGGAGGAAAGATACCGGTTGTGTTTCTCAGAATCCATGATAAAATAGAAGTAGCTAAAAAGAGATACAGGAGGAGGCAGCTATGATAAAGGGTTTTAAAATGAAGCTATATCCCGGCAAGGAAGCGGAATATGAGAAGAGGCATAATGAGCTCTGGCCGGAAATGCAGGATATGATCCATGAGCATGGGGGCAAAAACTACAGTATCTTTCTGGATCAGGAGACCTTGACCTTGTTTGGCTATATCGAGATCGAGGATGAGGAGCTTTGGGCCAAGGGAGCGGATACCGCCATAAACCGCAAATGGTGGGATTTTATGGCGGATATTATGGAGACCAATCCGGACAACAGCCCGGTGAGCATTGATTTGAAGCCGGTTTTCCATTTGGATTAGGATTCAGAGGCAAGCTGCATATTGACGGGGTGGGGCAGCGCTGGGCGCATGGCCTCACTCTTTTTTGCTGTCTGCAGACAAAAAGGGCGGCGCAATGGCAGCAGAGGAAGAAAGCGTAAAGAGGAGAATAGAATGAAAGCTTTTATCACAAGACACAGAAAGCTGCTGATTGCAGGAATTCTGATTGCGGCGGCGCTGGGCGTATTTTTTTATGCCGCAGCCCGTTTACGGAAAGCCGGACAGGAGCTGGCTGAGGCCATAAACCAGCCAGAGACGGCCCTTGTGGAGCGGCGCACCCTGGTGAATACAATCTCCGCCACAGGGAAAGTAACCGGCATGGAGGAAAAGGAAGTGACGGTTCCCTTAAGCGGCATAGACGTGGAGAGCGTGAAGGTGGGGGTGGGCGATTATGTACAGGCAGGCGACCTGATCTGTATGCTGTCCACAGAAGACATTGAGCAAAATCTCGAGGATGCACGTGCTTCGCTGAATGCGTCAAGCGAGAGAAGCCAGCTGGACATATCTGCGGCGGAGAGAAGTCTTCAAGAGGTACAGCAGGTAAGAAACATTGATGCAGAGAGAGCAGATCAGGATGCAGCCTCCGCCTGGGAGGACTATCAGGACGCCCTTTCCAGCCTGCAGGACGCCGAAAAGGCGTATAATGACGCAAAGACGGCTTCCAGCGAGGCGAAAAAGGCTTATGAAGCATACCAGGGAAGCGCTTCTGTCAGCAGCGGAGATGCGGAAGGGGCGGTATTGCTTTTGCGCTACAACAGCGCCCTGCAGACCGAGAGCGCCTGCAAGACGGCCTATGACAGCGCTTCCACTGCCGCAGACACCAGACTGGACGCCTATTACCAACAGGTGCGGGCAAAGGATGACTCGGCCAGAAACAATGAGACCACGGTAAACACCAGATCGGACAGCCTGACAACCGCCCGGCTGAGCGCGTCTACCAGCGGGCTGACCAGTGAGCAGCAGATACGTCAATATGAGAAGCAGCTTGAGCAGTGTACTGTCAGCGCGCCCATAAGCGGCATTATCACAGCCGTCAACGTGGATCCCGGAGATGTGTACAACGGCAGCATTCTGGCAACCATTGAGAATGCGGACGCCCTTCAGGTATCCGCTCAGATCGACGAGTATGATATCGGGAAAATAAAAGAAGGCCAGAGCGTGGTGATTCGTACCAATGGAACCGGAGAGGAAGAGCTTTCCGGAAAGGTCACTTGGATTGCGCCAAAAGCTACGGAGGGAGGCGCCGAGGTGACCTACGAGGTGCTGGTTTCCATAGAAACGGAAAATGAATTGCTAAAGCTGGATATGACGGCAAAACTGAATATCATTTTGGAGGAAAGCGAAAATGTTTTGACGGTTCCTTATGCGTCTGTGCAGGAGGACGAGAATGGAGAATACTATGTGGAAGCGGTTACGGCGGACGGCCAGACCAGACGGATTGCGGTGACGAAGGGTCTTGAGAGCGATTATTATACGGAGGTATCCGGCTCTGAGATTGAGGAAGGCATGGAGGTGATCGTGCCGAGAACGGAAAATACAGGAACGACGCTGCAGGAGCTTTTGGAGAACCGGGGCGCTATGGGAGGCTTTTAGATGGAAGGGCGCATAATCATCGAAATGAAGGAAATACGAAAGCGCTTTTATGTGGGAACGCCCAATGAGCTGGAGGTGCTCAAGGGAATCGACCTGACAGTGCGAGAGGGCGAATTTGTGGCTATTGTGGGGGCCTCTGGCTCTGGAAAATCCACGTTGATGAATATTATCGGATCTCTGGACCGCCCCACGTCCGGAAGCTATATACTGGACGGAGTAAACATGACGGCGGCCAAGGATATGGAGCTGTCACGAATCAGAAACCGCAAAATTGGTTTTGTCTTTCAGACCTATAATCTGATTCCCAAGACCAATTCCTTGAAAAATGTGGAAATGCCCATGCTCTATGCAGGAATGCCCAATAAAAAAAGAATTCAGAGGGCTAAGGAGCTTTTGGAGCTGGTGGGAATGGGCGACCGTATGAAGCATCTGCCGGAGGAGCTTTCGGGAGGCCAGAAGCAGCGGGTGGCCATTGCCCGGGCCATGGCAAATAATCCTGCCATTATTCTGGCAGATGAACCAACGGGAGCTTTGGATTCTGTAACAGGCAGAATGGTTATGGATTTGTTCCATGAGCTTCACAAAAAACAGGGAAAGACCATTGTGCTGATCACGCACTCCCCGGAGCTGGCGGAGGAGACCCAGAGAGTCATTACCATAAAGGACGGCTGCATTTTGGGAGAAAGGAGGGGAACGGCCATATGATGATATATGAAAATATCCGGCTGGCGCTTTTTAGCCTGAAGGCCAATAAGATGCGGGCGCTTTTGACGATGCTGGGAATTATTATCGGAATTGCCTCGGTGATCGCCATTATGACAGTGGGAGATTCCATGACCATGTATGTGACAGATACCATGTCCTCCATGGGAGCTTCCAACATTATGGTGGGACTTCAGCAGAAGACCAGAGAGGATTCCACGGAGTCCGGCCTCTCCTTTTCTGAAGGAAATACTGTGGCGGCAGCCTCAGAGGAGGATTATTTTACAAAGGAGATGCTGGAAAATTACTGCACTACCTATGGGGATTCGGTGATTGCCATATCCGCGTCGGAGGCAGTGGGAAGCGGACAGATTCAGGATGGAGATCTGTACGCCAATATCTCAGCCCAGGGGGTGAGCCTTGGGTATTTTTTGACCCAGGATACCACTCTTTTGGCGGGACGCTTTTTTGAGGAAAGAGAGACAAACGAGGCGTCAATGGTGGCCATTATCTCAGACCGGGCGGTAGAAAATCTGCTGGGTGAAGGGGCCGATTTGGAGGAAGCGGTGGGAAGCATACTGCAGGTAAACATAGGAGACGCTTACTACCAGTTTACCGTGGTGGGGGTCTATGAATACGAGCAGACCATTATGAGCTTTTCCACCGCCTCCTATAGAGATGTGGCCACAAACTTTTATATTCCGCTGACCACTGCCAAGGAGATGAACCATTCGGAAGGGTATGCCCAGTTTACGGTAGTGACCTCTCCGTCCGAGGATGCGGATCGCTTTGCCTCCGTCACAGAACAGTTTTTCAATACCTATTACCGCAACAACAGGGATTTTGAGGTTTCCGCTTTCAGCATGGCATCCATGGTGGAGAGTATGTCCGGCATGCTTTCCACCATTACCACAGCCATAGCGGTAATCGCCGGGATAGCCCTTCTGGTGGGAGGTATTGGCGTAATGAATATCATGCTGGTCTCTATCACGGAGAGAACCAGAGAGATCGGCACCAGAAAAGCGCTGGGAGCGCCCAACAGCTCCATCCGTCTGCAGTTTATTGTGGAGGCCATTGTGATTTGCCTGATCGGAGGCATGATCGGCATTGTGCTGGGCATAGTGCTTGGAGTGGCGGCGGCAGATCTGCTGGGAACGCCGGCGTCGCCTTCTGTCTCCAGCATTATCCTGTCCCTTACCTTTTCCATGGCAATCGGGGTGTTTTTTGGATACTATCCCGCCAATAAGGCGGCAAAAATGGATCCCATTGAAGCTTTGCGCTATGAGTAACCTCACCGCCCATAAGAAACAGGCATTTATTTTACGTCGTTCTGGCTGGAATGTCCGTTCAGGTAATCTCTGGCATTCTGCAGAGTGGTCTCTGCGATGGCGGTGAGCGCTTCCTTTGTAAAGAAGCCCTGGTGGGAGGTAATCATTACATTGGGGAAGGAAAGCAGTCTGGCAGTGGTGGAATGCTCCAGAATTTCGTCGGAGCGGTCCTCGAACACATTCTGCGTTTCTTCCTCATACACATCCAGTCCAACTCCTGCAAACTTGTGCATACGAATGCCCTCGATAAGGTCGTCGGTTTTTACCAGGGCGCCCCGGGAGGTGTTCACTAAAATGACACCGTCCTTCATTTTCTTGATGGTGTCAATATTTATCAAGTGATAAGTGGAATCCATGAGCGGGCAGTGCAGGGAGATTAAATCGCTTTCCTGAAGCAGCCTGTCTAAAGACACATATTCCACAAAATCTTTCAAGGCAGGATTCTCATATACGTCATAGGCGATCACCTGCATGCCGAAGCCCTGGCAGATACGGCACATAGACGCTCCGATTTTTCCGGTGCCGATAATGCCTGCGGTCTTTTCATAAAAATTAAAGCCCATCAGGCCGCTTAGGCTGAAGTCGTTTTCCCGTACCTTATTATAAGCCTTATAAAGGCGTCTGTTGCATGCCAGTGCCAAAGCGATGGCATGCTCCGCCACGGCCTCGGGGGAATAGCCGGGAACCCGCATAACGCGGATACCGTATTCTTCAGCCTTTTCCAAATCCACGTTGTTGAAGCCTGCACAGCGCATGAGCACCAGTCCCACCTTTTTTTCATGAAGAATTTCTAAGGTTTTAGCGCCCACATCAGAGCTTACAAAGGCGCAGACTGCATCGCACCCCTCCGCAAGGGCGGCGGTTCTCGGGTCTAAATCAGATTTGATATATTCGATTTCAATATGGTTATTCTCTGCTTTTTTCAAAGCTGCGTCAAAGGAATCCCTGTCATAATTTTTGGTATCGTAAAACAATATTTTCATAATGCTGCCTCCTGTCATGATTTGTTTTTAGTGTTTCAAATTCATTATAATACCATTCGTTCAAAAGAAAAACAACAATTTCCATATTTTAATAACGTTATCTTCGATTCATCTGACGGTATTCGCTGGGAGTAATTCCCATCTGTTTTTTAAAGAGACGGCGGAATGTGACATCGTTTAAATAGCCTGTGGCAACAGCGATTTCCTGGACGGACATATTAGTTTCGGCAAGGAGGGAGCAGGCATGGGAGATACGCTTATTGGATACATAATCAAGGAAGCTGTATCCGGTGAAGGCTTTGATCCGCCTGCTTACGGTGCTCTCTGAAATATGGAAGGTGGCAGCCATCTTACTTAAGGACATATCCTCTTCGTAAATATGCTCATGAAGATAGTCGAGAAAAAGGCGGATATCCTCAGAATCTCGTTCCTCCTTCCAATCAGAGAAGCTGCGGGCCAGGCTTTCTCTGATATTTTCCCAAATTTGCCACAGCTCCGGAAAGGCCTCTGGCATATTTACACTCCAGGACTGCAGAGAATGGATACAGGTATCATCACAGCAAAAGCCATGATCCTTTTTCAGCTGCTGCAGCACGGACAGAAGGCTTTGCTGAAAGTGTACCAGAGCGGATTTAGGAACATATTCCTGCAAGATATTTTTCTTCCAGTATTTTTGCAGCTCTTTGTCGGCGTCGGTAAATTGTCCGGATAACAGCAGAGAGGAAAAGGCGCTCAAGGACGGCAATAAAGCGGACTGGGCTTGGATGGGTTCAAGGACTTCCCAAGACACGCATTTGCTGCCTGCGCTTAAGTTTAAATAGCGCAAAGCCTCTTTAGCCTGCCGGTAGCTGTGGGAAATATTGTCGGCTTTCTGTACGCAGCATCCGATCCCGATACAGGAAACTCCAGCAGTTTTGTCCAGCAATGCAGTCAGGGATGAAACCGCTGCAAGACAGCTTTCACAGTCAGGTGCATTTACCAGATAATATCCGGTATGCCTGTCTATGGAAATAAAAAGGCAGGAAAGCGCTCCGTGCTCTCTCATGGAAAGCGCCCGGTTAATAAAAATCTCCTGATGAATGGAGACGGCCTGCAGGGAGATACACTTATAGCATGGATACGGAATGGGCACTCCCAGAGCCGCCAGGCCGCTTATAACAGAGTCAGAATTTCCTGTATTTTCCAAAAGCTGTAGAAGAAGACTGTTGATCAGCACAGGCTTGTAAATGGAAAGCTGCTCCTCTAAAAGATGCTTGTCCTTAAAAATAGAGGAAATAGCAAGCTTTAAAGTCTCATACTCCATTTGCGTTTTCTTTTCCAAGGAAGCGTTTTTGGAATTTTGAGCCTGTTGGGAGATAAGATCGGCCAGCTCTCGGATCGGCTTATAATTTTTGCGGCACAGGGTAAATACTACAGGAATGCCAATGAAAGCTGCGGCGAACCACAAAGCCGCCAGAACCAGTGTAATAAGCAGCATTTGGCTTTTCAGATATTCGGGAGAGGTTCCCACATAGAATTTCCAGTCATCTGCATTCTCAAGTAAAAAGAGCGTTTGAGACGCTGCATGGCCCAATGACAGCAGCTCCTCCTCACTGGCAGCTTCCCCATTTGTCAGAACAGTTTGATTTTGATTTGTGAAAATGTAATAGTTTTCGCTGGAATCCACTAAACGCTCCAGATGCTGCCCGATCTCTCTGTCATCCAGAAAAATAAAAAGATTGGCATATCGTGTTCCATTGGTATCAACCAGTGAGATAACATAAACAGAGTTCTGGGACAATACGGAATTGCTGTCCTCGGAACGAGGCAGAAAAAGAAAAGAGCCTGCGTCCAGGGGCCGGAGATATTCTGACAGAGCGTTTGGCTCCATAAGGAAGAGGCTCTGGTAAAAACTTTCCAGTGTGGAAGTGCCGTAGCTGGAAATCACATAATCCTTTCCATATAAATAGATGGCCAGATTGGAAATGCTGCTGTTTATAGCCAGGGAGGTAATCATATCCTGCTGGGCGGAAAACAGCATAGTGGAATCTATCAGATCAAAATCAAGCTCTGACACCGGATCGGATGCCAGCGAGCGAAGTCTTGCGTTATGCCCTACTGTGACAGAAAGTCTGTCGAAGGATGTAAAAAGGCTGTCGAAATATTCTGAGAGAGCCTGACAATGGGAAGAGGCTCTCTCCTGAAAAACCTGCCGGCGCTGATGCGTGGCAAAGCCCCAGACGCCGGCGCAGATTACGAAGAGCAAAGAAAGGAAAAAGATATAGTTATAAAGAAACATCCGAAGAAAAATTTTCGGCATACTTTTCCATTTCGTAATATATTTATGCAGCAAGAGACCGCCTCCTTTTATTCTGCGCTTCCCGTCAATAGATGTCTTTGTCATCATAATATCAGACCACAGAGTTTGTCAAACCTGATTGCAAGCTGCTTCTATTGCTCTGGGCAGAGAGGCGCACAACAAACTGCAGTTATGACTGCGGCTGCTCAAAGGAGCCTCAAAGGCTCCAGACAACCGGCCCTGTAATCAGGGACGAAGAATCCTTATCCAGAAACAGATCAAAGCTGGAATGGGTTTTCAGAATTGTGGCCGGAATTTCCGGCACTGCCTGACTGCTGCATAAGGTGTCATATACAGCTTTGGCCTTAACCTTGTGGGGAACGCTGGAAACAATATGACGGCATTGCATGATCTGGAAGACGGTCATGGAAATGGCCTGAGCGGGAACGTCTTCAACGGATGCAAACCAGCCCTCTCCCACCTGCTGGCGTTTGCAGCTTTCATTGAGATTCACAGTGATATAGGCTTCTTTTGTCTCAAAATTGGCCGGTGGATCATTAAAAGCAATATGAGCATTTTCACCGATTCCGATCAGACCCACATCGATAGGAGCCTTGCGAAGCTCATTGGTCAAATCAGGGATGGACGCAGGGTTTCCGTCCACCAGATGATAAGCCCCCAATGGCACAAGAGAGATAAAACGTTCCTTTAAGTATTTGCGAAAGCTGGCGGGATGGGCTTCGGGAAGTCCTGCGTACTCATCCAGGTGAAACATAACTACCTTGCTCCAGTCCACATCCTCCTGAACCAGTGCCTGCAGAGTTTCAAACTGGGAGCTGCCGGTGGATAAAATCAAACGGGCGCTTCCAGTTTTTAAGATGGCTTCTCTTAAATACTGTGCAGTAAGATGGGCTGCCTGCTGTCCAAGCTGCTGTGCTGTTTCCTGAATATGGATGTTCATAGGGAATTCCTCCTTGTTAAAATAGTTGTATTGTTGATTTATACTGACCATGCAGTAATTTCAGCGTAATATAGACAATCAGGGTTGGCAACCCATGCTTTTTTGCAAGGGATACAAAATTTGCTGATTGGTCATATGATACAAAAAATAAATGCTTTTCAAGAATAAATTGTTGCAAACAACCATTTGCAAATTTACAATTCACATATCACAAGAGCAAACTGCTGGATGCGGGAGGAAAAATACCGAATGCAGAAGGCAAAATAAAAGGAGGTATATTTTTTATGAAAAAAGGCAGAAAATGGAAGCTATTGGCGGGCGCTATGGCACTTGTAATGACTGCGGGAAGCTTGACAGCCTGCGGAAGTAATGAGGGCCAGCAGGCTGCAGACAGCCAGCCGCAGTCTGTAGCCGGTACGGAAAGTGCGGCAGCTGAAAGCGCGGGCGCTCAGGAGAGCGAAGCTTCCAAAATAACCTTTCCCCTTGCGGAACAGGTGGAATTGACAATCGCCACGCCTGACAGCTCGGTGGCCAGTCTGGCGGATCAGCTTCCAGTATGGCAGGAAATCCAGGAGAGGACGAACATCAAAATTAACTGGGACGTAACGGCTTCGGCTCAATATGTAGAGGTAATGAAACTGAGAGTGACAGCCGGAGGCGGGGATTTGCCGGATATTATGCTGCTTCCCAATGGCTTAAGCCTCTCTGAACTGGGAGAGCAGGGAATTATTCTTCCTCTGGAGAGCTATATTGAGACAAATGGTGAAAATATTCTGAAGGCTTATGAGGAATTTCCCAATGCAAGAGCGCTTACCTCGGCAGACGGTCATATTTATTCCATTAACCAGCTGAATGAATCGGCATATTTTTCTCCCTATACGTTTATTATCAGAAAGGACTGGCTGGACAGACTGGGCCTGGAGGTTCCTGACACGATAGATGACTGGATGGAGGTGCTGAGAGCATTCAGAGATGAGGACGCCAACGGAAATGGCAATCCTGATGATGAGGTGCCTTATTCTGCAGGCGGACATGCCTGGTATCCAACCTACTGGGGAAATGCCTGGGGACTGCATTTATTCCAGTCAGACGGCTGGTATCCTGACGAAAACGGTCAGATACAGTATGAATTCATCAGCGACAGAGCAAAGGAATTTTATACCTGGCTGAACGGGTTTTATGAGGAAGGGCTCTTGGACCCTGAGTTTCTGACGCTGGGCGACGAAAGCAAGATGTTTGAGAAGGTTGCAAGGGACGAGGTAGGAGCGTTCACCGCATATGCGTCCAATATCCCTACGCTTGAAGCGGCCCTTGAGGCAAACGGCGTGGAGGGTGCAGAGCTGATCCCTGTGATTCCGCCCCAGGGTCCTTACGCAAGGCAGGTGGAAATCATTGGCGATATGTCTGTAAACGGTTACGTAGTTACAAGCTCCTGTGAAAACCCTGACGTTGCAGTGGCATTTATGGATTATCTGATGAGTGAAGAGGGATCTGAGCTTTTGAATTTTGGCATTGAAGGCGATACCTATGTAAAGGAGGCGGATGGAACCTATACTTTTACAGAAAAGGTGACAAATGATCCAAACGGCCTGTCGGCAAGAGAGGCTCTGGAGGCTTATGGATGTCAGGTGGGAGGCCCCTTTATCAAATCTGAAAAGAGAGAGGAAGCAATGCTTTTCAGCTATCCGGAGGAGCTGAGAGAAACCATTATTGAAGTCAGCGACGCTACAAGACCCTATATTGTGCCGGGCCTTACGCTTCCTCCCGCTACAGCGGAGGAGAGCGCTTCCATAGAAGGAATTGCGGGTGACTTAAGCACTTATATCTGGGAAATGACCGGTAAGTTTACAGTAGGTGTATCCGATATTGAAGCAGAATGGGACAGCTATGTTGAATATGTGCATACCCTTGGCGTAGATCAGCTCCTGGCTGTAAAGCAGGCTCAGTATGACAGACTGCAGGAAGCGATGGCGGAATAGAAACAGATTTCGGGCGCCCCAAAAAGGCGCCCGAAAAAGAAAGCAGTGTGAGAAAATATGAAAGATAAAAAGATAAAAAAGAAATCCTTTTGGGCGCAGCTGAAAAGGGATAAGGCACTGATTTTGATTGTACTGCCGGTAGTGATCCACTATCTCGTCTTTATCTATTACCCCATGTACGGCAATATCATTGCTTTTAAGGATTATTCCCCCGTATTGGGTATCACCAAAAGCCCCTGGGTTGGCTTTCGATACTTTATTCAGTTTTTTGAATCCCCTTATTTCTTCCGTGTGCTGCGCAACACGCTTTTAATCAGCGTTTACAGTATTTTGTGGGGATTTCCCATTCCCATTATTTTTGCGCTGATGACCAATGATTTGAAGGCTGGGGCATACAAGAAGCTGGTGCAGGCGGTGAGCTATATCCCTTACTTTATATCCACCGTGGTTGTGTGCGGTATGCTGGTAAATTTTCTTTCTCCCAGCTCAGGCATCATTAATTCCATTATCAAGGCTTTGGGCGGGGAAGCCATTAATTTTTTGATGGAGCCTTCCTGGTTTCGGACAGTATTTATTGCCAGCGGTATCTGGCAGGGATTTGGATGGTCTGCCATTGTCTACCTGTCCGCTCTTACGGGGGTGAATCCCGAGCTGTATGAAGCGGCCAGGGTGGACGGAGCAGGAAAGCTGCGGCAGGTCTGGCATGTATCCATACCCTGCATTATGCCCACCATTATTGTTACCTTCATTATGAACCTGGGAACTCTTATGAGCGTAGGCTATGAAAAAATAATTCTTCTCTATAACCCTGTGAACCTGGAGACGGCGGATGTGATTTCCTCCTATGTATACCGCACCGGCCTGGTGGAGGGAAATTACAGCTTCGGATCTGCGGTGGGGCTTTTCAATTCCGTTATCAATCTGATTCTGGTGTTTGCTGCAAATAAAATCAGCCGCAGGGTATCGGAAACCTCGCTGTGGTAAGGGAAGAAAGGAGTGAAAGCATGAAGAGAATGTCCGTGTCGGACAAAGTGGTGACCATTGTAAATTATGTGCTCTGCTTTATAATTGCCTGCATTACAGCCTACCCGCTGATTTATGTGTTCAGCATGTCCATCAGCAGACCTGAAGCGGTGGTATCGGGAACGGTGAAGCTTCTGCCCAAGGGATTCTCCCTGCAGGCTTTTAAACTGGTATTTTCCAATATGGAGGTATGGAGATCTTATTACAATACCATATGGTACACTGTAGTGGGAACGGCTATCAGCGTATTGCTGACCCTGATGGCGGCCTACCCGCTTTCCAGAAAACAGTTTTGCCTAAGGAAGCCCTTGTCGGTATTCTTTTCCATATCCATGTTTTTTACGGGAACACTGGTTCCCATGTATCTGCTGATTAATAATCTGGGATTGTACAATACCCGTTGGGCCATAGTGCTTCCAACAGGAGCGGCCGCCTATTACATCATTATTGCCCGGACCTTTTTTTCGGGAATATCCGACAGCCTGTATGACTCGGCCAGAATTGACGGCGCAGGAGAAATGAAAATTTTGTGGAAGGTTTATATGCCTCTTTCAAAGCCGGTAATCTCCGTTCTGATTTTGTACTATGCAATTCAGCAGTGGAACAGCTATTTCAACGCAATGATTTACCTGCCGGGACGGAGAGACCTGCAGCCCCTTCAGATTTATCTGATGAAGGTATTGATTAATAACGAATCCGCTGTAGACGGGGGAGCCATGGGTTCTGCGGCTCAAAGTATGATTAGCACACAGCTGAAATATGTGGTGATTGTGGTGGCACTGATTCCGATTCTCTGCGTCTATCCCTTCCTGCAGAAATATTTTACCACGGGGATGACCCTTGGGGCGGTGAAGGAGTAGCGCTATGAGCAGACATCAGTTTTCCATGGAGTATTACTGGCGGATGCAGGCGGAGAAAATAAGTCCTGCCCTTTCCTGGAACGAGGAATGGGACTTTGCAGAGTGGAAAAAGGCTTCCGGCGCAAAGCTCCGGGAGCTGATTGGAGATTTTCCAAAGAGGGTTCCTCTTATGTCGGATGTGGAATATTCCGTGGAGGAAGAGGACTTTATCAGGCAGAGAGTTGTATTTGATTCGGAGGAAGAGATGTCTGTTCCCTGTCAGGTGCTGATTCCCAAAGGGGAGCAGCCCCAGGGGGGATTTCCGGCAATATTGTGCTGCCATGGGCACGGGAAATTTGGCAAGGATCCCGTGGCGGGGCTGGCTGGAACGCCGGAATGCCGGGCAGATATAGCGGAGATGAATTATGATTACGGCGCGCAGATGGCAAAGGCGGGTTTTCTGACCATATGCCCGGATCTAAGGGGATTTGGAGAGAGAAGAGACGGAGATGACTGGCTGGGAAGGGACACCTGCAATGTAAACCTTCTGAAGGGAGAAATTTTGGGAAAGTATCCCCTGGCGCTGAATATCTGGGATATGAAGTGCTGCATTGACTATCTGTGCACCAGAAAGGATGTGAATCCTCAGAGAATCGGCATGATGGGACTCAGCCTGGGGGGAACCATGACGGCGTTTACCACCGCTGTGGAGCCAAGAATTAAGGCGGCGGATATCATTGCCTATATCAACCCCTTGGACCGTTTTGGGATTGCAAGGGGGAATTTCTGTGGCTCTCAGATTCTGCCTGGCCTGCGATGCCATCTGGATACATCGGATATTGCCGGGCTGATTGCACCCAGACCTCTTCTTCTGGAAATGGGCACTGGGGACAGATGCTTCTTCTTCCAGGATTTGTGGAAGGGGTACGAGAGCGTAAAAAATATTTATGAGAATGCCGGGGCGGGCGATCAGCTTTGGAAGGATATTCATCCGGGAGGCCATGCCTTTTCGGGAAAAAAAGCAGCCGCCTTTTTCCGGCAGTACTTATAGGGCTGCAAGGCACCGCAAGGAAGCAGAATAGAAAGACAAAGAAAGTATGGAAAAATTACAGAAAAAGCGGACGGGAGAGATTGTCATGAAGAAATATGTTCTGGCGGGAGCCGGAAACAGAGGATACTGGATGTATGCGAAGGCTATCCGGGATGAGTATGCAGACTGTGCCGTTCTGGCAGGAATTATGGATGTGAACAAAATGAGGGCAGAGTATGTAAAAAGGCAGATGGGGCAGGACATTCCTGTGTATACGGATTTTGCCAAAATGCTCCGGGAGGTTAAGCCGGACTGCGCCATTATCACTACTACGGACAGATATCACAATGATTATGTGGTACAGGCCTTGGATATGGGAGTGGAGGTAATCTGCGAAAAGCCTTTAACCATAGATGAAGTCAAGCTGAATCAGATTCTGGATGCCAGAGAAAGAACCGGTAAAAATGTAAGGGTTACCTTTAACTGCCGGTATATGCCTCATTTTGAAAAGATCAAGGAGCTGCTGGCAAAAGGGGCAGTAGGACAGGTTTACAGCGTCCACTTTGAATGGATGCTGGACTGCGTGCATGGCGCAGACTATTTTCGGAGATGGCATCGCAGGATAGAAAACAGCGGAGGGCTTCTGGTACATAAATCCACCCACCATTTTGATATTGTGAACTGGCTCATTGAGCAGGACCCGGAGGAAGTGTCCGCATTTGGGGCTCTGCGCTTTTATGGGGATGAAAAAAGGCAGAAGGGACTGCGGTGCAGCACCTGCACGGAGCAGACCACATGCCCCTTTGTATACCCGGGATTATCAGAACCGTCTGTACGGGAAATGTATTTTGACTGTGAAAAAGAGGATGGCTATTTCAGAGACCGCTGTGTTTTTGATTCGGAAATAAATATTTATGATACCATGTCCCTGAATGTGCGCTACAGCAAGGGCGCATCTATGACGTATTCTCTGACTGCCTATGGCCCCTATGAGGGCTGGAAGCTGTCCATAACCGGTTCTGAGGGCAGATTGGAGGCTGTGCAGTTTGACACAGGCCCTCAGGCGGAGGATACATGTTTTCACATCAAGGTATTTGACAGAGAAGACGGCGTTATGACCTACGATATGAAAAAAGGAACCGGAAGCCACGGGGGAGCGGATACAAAACTTCTGGACAACCTCTTCCGGGCGGAAAATTCCTGCGGAGAAGAAGCTGACCCGCTGGGACAGCGTGCAGGCCTGAGGGCAGGAGCCCTGTCAATTTTGATTGGTATTGCCGCCAACAAGAGCATCCAAGAGGGAAAAATTGTAAAAATTGCAGACCTGGTGGAGCTTGACCGGCTCAAGGGTCTTTGAGAAGCCAAAAGGAGAAAGGAGAAAAGGCATGAGCAAATCCAAGGAAGCCAGAAGGCCGGTAACGGTGGTCATTATAGGAGCGGGCGGAAGAGGCTATCTGACCTATGCTCCTTATGCAAAAAAATATCCGGAACAGATGAAGGTTGTGGGCGTGGCAGAGCCTGATGAGAAACGGCGGAAGATGATGCAGGAGGAATACAGACTTTCTTCTGAAAACTGTTTTTCTACTGCAGAGGAGCTTTTTTCTGCTCCCAGGTTTGCGGACATGGCATTTATCTGCACCCAGGATCACCAGCATATAAAGCACGGGCTGCTTGCCATGGAGGCGGGCTATGATATTTTGCTGGAAAAACCCATATCTGCAGATATCGGTGAATGTCAGAAGCTGAATCAAAGAGCGAGGGAACTGAAAAGGTTTGTTACAGTATGCCATGTGCTTCGGTATGCTCCCTTTTATCAAAAAATCAAAGAACTGATTGACAGCGGAGCATTGGGAGAAGTGGTCTGTATTCAGGCGGCTGAAAACGTAGGCTACTGGCACCAGACCCACAGCTATGTAAGAGGAAAGTGGAGGGATGCGGATAAGACAAGTCCCATGATTCTGGCCAAAAGCTGCCATGATATGGATATTCTGGTCTGGCTCACCGGCAGCACCTGCAAAACCGTTTCCTCCGTTGGAGCGCTTACGTTTTTCCGGAAGGAAAACGCCCCGGAAGGCGCGCCGTCCCACTGTCTGGGGGGCTGCCCGGTAAAGGAAAGCTGCTGCTTTGACGCGGAGAAAATATACGTGACGGATGCGCTTACCGGATATGACGCCAACGGTGCGGGCTGGATGCAGAAAGCGGTCACGCCGTCTGGAGACAGGGAGAGCCTGTACCAGGCTCTGCGCACGGGCCCTTATGGACGCTGCGTTTTTCGCTGCGACAACAATGTGGTGGATCACCAGACACTTTCCGCGGTGATGAAAAACGGCGTCAGCATCAGCTTTGCCATGTGTGGGCTTAACAGCGACAATTACAGAACCATTCATGTAATGGGTACCAAAGGAGACCTGTGGGGAGAGCTGGAAAAAGAAAAAATCCTGTTAAAACCATTCGGGAAGGAGCCTGAGGAGATTCGCCTGAGTGTAGAGGAAACGGTATCGGGGCACGGAGGCGGAGATTACCACATGCTTTCGGAAATGTTTCAGGCAAGACGGGAAGGAAGGGATTCCCTTACGGGATTGGAGGAATCTCTGGCCAGCCATTATATGGCGCTGGCAGCAGAACGCTCTCGTCAGCTGGGCGGCAAATGCCTGGATGTGGATGATTTTGTGACACAAAGGGAAGGAACAGATGGAAGGTGAAAAACGGGGACAGTGGAAAGCGATTTTTTCCACAGGGACGCAGGAGGGAAAAGCCAGGGTCTGTATTCTTGTATCGGAAGCTTTAAAGGCTGTCTATACGGCTCTGACTACAGGGGTTTTCCTCACTGGATTTTTGCTTGCGGGAGGGCTTGACAGCGCGGATATCGGCATTGTCACATCCATCCCCCTGGTATCCGGCATTCTCTATCCCATTGCGCCGCTCTTTCTTGAGCGCTTCCAAAAGAGGAAGGCGATTTTAGGAAGCTTTCGTTTTCTATTTCACAGCCTGAATATTTTTGCAGTAACTCTGCTTCCCTTCCTTTTTCAGGGCAGAATTTTGGGCGGGCTGCTGATTTTTGCCATTCTTTTGGGAAATGTAGCCAACGTGTTGGTTGCCAGCGGCTTTCCTGCCTGGCATATTCAATTTCTTCCAGACGAAATCAGAGGACGTTTTTTTGCGGCTTCCGGCATGATTAACAGCATTTCCACGGCTCTTGCATCACTGGCGGCCAGTGTGCTCTCGGATATGGCAAAGGATTCGGGAAACGAGTTGTTTTGGCTTGGGTGTGTGCGCATGGCTGCCTTTGTGCTGGCCCTTTTAGAGCTGGCAGCCTTGCTGATCCCCAAAGAATTTCCTTATGCGCCCTCTTCGGGACAGGGGATTTATCTGCTGGCAGAGCCGGCAAAACATCCCAGATTTTTGATGACCATGATAGTAGTGTTTGCCTGGATGGCATTTTCTACCATGACATTATACGCGGCAAACGCTTACCTGCTGGATGAGGTAGGCGTATCCTATACATTTCTCAGCATACTGCAGACCTGCAATATTTTTGTGACTGCTCTGGTTATGCCTTTCTGGCTGAAATGGCAGATGCAGAAGGGCTGGTTTAAGGTGTTTCGCAGAGTGTTTCTGCTGTTTTCCCTGTATCCGGTTTTGCATGCCTTTGTAACGGAGCAAACCTGGCTTTGGATGCTGCCTGTGACCATTTTGTTTTATCAGGCAGTGCTGGCCGGAGGAAATTTCTGCTTTGGCAATATGGCTTATATCTGTACGCCCAAGGAGAAACGCACCGTATTTTTGTCCTGGCATCTTATGGTTGTGGCCCTGGGCTCTCTGGCAGGACAGGGAACGGCGGCTGCATTTTTGAAGATTTGCTGCAACCCGCTTCAGCTTGGGGGCATCAGCGTGTCACCTTCCCAGCAGCTTTTGCTCCTGCAGGGAGGACTGTGCTTTTTGTTTGCACTGTGGTATGGAAAACGCCTCCTGGGCAGGCTGGAAAAGCCGGAGAGCGGAGAAAGGTAAAGGAATCGTATGAGAACAGTAAGATATATCAATGGATGTATTATCACCCCCTGGGGATATGTGGAGAGAGGAACTCTGATTACCCGGGGAGAACGGATTGCAAGCATCTCGGACTGTAGGGAAACCGGGATATCCCTCAAGGTGGATGAAACCGTAGATTTGGAGGGGGATTATCTTGCCCCCGGCTTTTTGGATATTCATGTGCATGGAGGCGGAGGCGGCGACTTTATGGATGGGACGCAGGACAGCTTCCGGAAAGCGATGAAAACCCATTTGGCACATGGGACTACCGGACTTTGTCCCACTACACTTGCTGCAACAATGAAGGAATTGGAACAGGTCTTTGGGCAGAGCTCCGTCATGAGGCGGCTGGCGGAAAACCCCAAAGAAGGTCTCCCCGGTATTTTAGGCGTGCATATGGAAGGACCGTATATTGCAGAGTCCATGAAGGGCGCCCAGGATGCTGAATTTATCCGGGACCCCAGGGATGGAAGCTTTCGTCAAATTTTGGAAATGGCTGCAGGGGAGCTGAAAATCTGGACGGCGGCACCGGAGCTTCCAGGGGCTTCTGCCTTTGCCGCAGAGGCCAGGAGAGCCGGTGTGCTGCTGTCTGTGGGGCATAGTGATGCCAGAATAGAAGAGGTGGAACAGGCGGTAAGGGATGGCTATACCATGGCGACGCACCTGTATTCCAGCATGTCCACTATCATCCGGGAAAACGGCTGCAGAAGACCCGGGGTTTTGGAGGCCTCCCTGCTTATGGACGCACTGGACGTGGAAGTGATTGCAGACGGAATGCACCTTCCGGCCTCCTTGCTGCAGCTGATCGTCAAGACAAAAGGAGTGGAACATATTATATTGGTTACGGATGCCATGCGGGGAGCGGGAATGGGACCGGGGAGATACCGTCTGGGAAGCCAAAAAAACGGACAGGAGGTAATCTCGGATGGAGAGATTGCAAGACTACAGGACGGTATTTCCTTTGCCGGAAGCGTGGCTACCGCAGACAGGCTCATAAGAGTCATGAACGAACAGGCCAGGGTGCCTCTGTGGCAGGCGGTGAGGATGATGACATACAATCCGGCAAGGGCTCTTGGAGAAAGGGAAATCGGAAGCCTGGAGACGGGCAAATATGCAGATATGGTGCGATTTGCTCCGGGCGTGAAGGTAAAGGAGGTATACCGCAGAGGAAGGCTTGTCTGCAAGGCTGGCAGGAAGCAGGAGGCGGGAGAATAAGAGAGAAAATGGAAAAAATCAGACTTGGGATTATCGGGCTTGGAGGAAGGGGAAAGGTACTCCTTCCCAGTATTCAGGCTATTTCAGCTTTCCATGTGGAAGCAGTATGTGATTTGTATCCGGAGCGGGTGGAGGAATATGTGAGGCTGTGCGAGGAGGAGTACGGGCTGCATCCCTTTGCCACAAAGAATTACAGGGAGCTTCTGGAACGTCCTTTAGACGCTGTGATTGTGAGTACCACTTGGAATACACATGTCCCCATTGCTCTGGAGGCCATGCAGGCGGGACTGCATGTGGGTATGGAAGTGGGGGGAGCTTACTGTGAAAAAGACTGCTGGGATTTGGTGAACACCAGTCAGAGCACGGGAAAAATCTGTATGCTCCTGGAGAACTGCTGCTACGGGGACAATGAGCTGACTGTGTTTCACATGGCCAGACTGGGGCTGTTCGGAGAGATTGTCCATGCCCAGGGAGGCTATGAGCATGACCTGCGGGAGCAGATTGCCCTGGGAAGAGAATTGAAGCATGGGAGAATGCCGAACTTTTTACACAGAAACGGGGACCTTTACCCCACCCACCAGCTTGGCCCCATTGCAAAGCTTTTGGACATTAACAGAGGAAACAGGATACTTTCCCTGGTTTCTATGGCATCAAAGGCCAGGGGGCTGGGGGCCTGGGTTAAAAATAACCGTCCGGACAATCCGGAGCTTGCCATGGCGGAGTGGAAGGAGGGGGACGTGGTCACAAGCATCTTAAAGTGCGCAAATGGAGAAACCATTGTTTTAAATCATGGCTGTACACTGCCCAGACCCTATTCCAGGGACGGAAGAATCCAGGGAACCAAGGGAATCTGGCTGGAGGAAAGGGACGGCATCTACCTGGAATCGGAGAAAGAGGCGGGAATGTCAAACCTTGAGGGAGAACATGAATGGACGCCCATGCAGGAATACAAGGATAAATACAGGCATCCCCTGTGGAAGGAATATGAAAGCCTTCAGATCAAAAAGGTAGGGCACAACGACATGGACTATTTAGTGCTCTGCGCCTTTGCGGACAGTGTGTTAAACGGAGAGGACTCCCCCATAGATGTCTACGATACGGCCCTGTGGATGTCTATTACTTATTTGTCCGAGCAGTCCGTGGCAATGGGAGGAATGCCGGTTCCCGTGCCGGATTTCACAAAAGGAGCCTGGATAAACAGAAAGCCGGAGCGGAGAAGCAAGTACGCGCTGTCCCAGGTGTGCTGGGAGAAGTTTGCCCGAGGGTAGGGACTATTATTTTGTCTGGATAGCGTGTGCGTTCTGCTTTCTATATTCGCCCGGGGTGCATCCCTTTATTTCCCGGAATATTTTTGTAAAATAGCTGGAGTCTTCAAAGCCGCATTCGGCGCCGATGTCTCCGGCTTTTTTCTGGGACAGGCACAGAAGCTCCGCAGCCTTTTGGATGCGGAACTGTCTCACATACTGTATGGGAGTTGTGCCGATTGCGGCGTGAAAGCAGCGCAGGCATTCGCTTTCGCTTATCATTGCGCTTTTGGCAATCAAGGAAGTAGTAAGCTCCTCGGCATAATGGCGGTGGATAAACTGAAGCATGATTTTAATCCGCTCTGTGTTTCGCAGCCGGCCTTCGGAGAGGGAGCTTTGAAAACTGGTGCAATGCTTTTTTAAGAGCAGAACCAGACAGGACAGGGCATTGCGGGCAAAAAATTCGTATCCCTCAAATTCTGCTGTCACGCTCTCCCAGGCGTCCTCTATGGCCCTGAGGGCGTCCTTATGCCAGGGAGAAAAGCCATCCAGGCAGACGCTTTTGAGCAATGTATTCTGCAGCAGGGGCTGAAGGTATTTCTGCCAGAGAATGCTGTCTATGGTTCCCCCTACCAGACGGGGATGAAACACGATGGAACGAGTATGACAGCACAGGCCTTTTTCCATATGCACCTCATGCAGCACCCCCGAATTGACAAAGATACCTTGCCCCTCCTTAAGGGTATATTTTTCAAACTCAGCGGAAACGATGGCGGTTCCCTTTTTTACAAGAATCGCCTCCCATTCCTCATGCCAGTGCCAGGGGACGGCCTCAAAGGGCACGGCGTTTTCGGGAATATTTTCCTCGTAGCAGGCGATGGGAAACAGGGCAGAGCCGTGCTCCGCCAGCTCCCGGCCCTGTGTATCTGTTGTGCAGGTGCAGTATGACAGCGACATAAATCCTCCATGATGACGGTTTTGTTATATAATATTGGCGAAAATATTATATTTTCTGCCAAATACTGATGATATAATTATACCGTTTAAAACGGTCGGCGTCCAGCGCTTTTGGGACGGCGGCGAAAATAAGTTCACTTGTAAAGCATAATTATAATGGAGGAATAAAAAGTATGTTTCATCTGCTTTTAGCAATTATTTATCTTGCCTTTATCAGTCTGGGCCTGCCGGATTCCCTTTTGGGCTCCGCCTGGCCGTCCATGTATCAGGAATTTCAGGTTCCGGTATCTTATGCGGGAGTGATCTCCATGATCATTGCGGCTGGCACCATCGTGTCAAGTCTGCTGAGTGACAGGCTTACCAGAAAATTCGGCACAGGAAAAGTGACCATGGTAAGCGTGGCCATGACGGCGGCAGCACTGTTTGGCTTTTCCATGAGCCACTCCTTTTGGGCTCTGTGTCTGTGGGCGGTTCCCTACGGTCTGGGCGCGGGGGGAGTGGATGCTTCCTTAAATAACTATGTGGCGCTTCACTATGCCAGCCGCCATATGAGCTGGCTTCACTGTATGTGGGGAGTGGGCGCATCCTTAGGCCCTTCTATCATGAGCTTCGCCCTGACAAGGGGACAGACATGGAACATGGGCTACCGCTATATCAGTCTGATACAGATCGCTCTGACGGTGGTGCTGCTGTTCAGCTTGCCGCTTTGGAAGAAAAACGCGTCATCCGCCCAGGGGGAGAGCAGTGCAAGGATAGACGGCGGCGCAGAACTGGATGCAGGCACAGAGGCGTCTGCCGGTGAAGGGGAGGTTCTTTCCTTAAAAAAGATTTTGGGCATACCCGGGGCAAAGGAGATCATGGTCACCTTCTTTTGCTACTGTGCCTTGGAGCAGACAGCAGGTCTGTGGGCGGGCAGCTACCTGGCCCTGCATGCGGGCTTATCCGGCCAGCAGGCGGCGGGCTATGCGGGACTTTTCTTTTTGGGAATTACCATTGGAAGAGGGGCCAGCGGCTTTCTTACCATGAAGCTTAAGGATACGCAGATGATCCGGCTTGGCCAGGGGCTGATTCTTTTTGGAATTTTGGCGCTGCTTCTGCCCTTTGGAGAGATTACAGCTCTTGTGGGGCTTGCCGTGGTGGGCCTTGGATGCGCGCCGGTCTATCCTTGTATTATTCATTCCACCCCGGAGCATTTTGGTGCGGCTTCCTCCCAGGCGCTGATTGGCGTACAGATGGCGTCCGCCTATGTGGGAACCTGCTTCATGCCCTCCGTGTTTGGACTGGTGGCAAACCATATCAGCGTTTCCCTGTTTCCGGTTTATCTGGCCGTGATTCTGGTTCTTATGGTTTTGATGCACGAGAGGATGCTGCGGAAACGGGAATCTGGATCTCGGTGAGAAATTCTTCCTCCAGCGAGGTGTCTCGGTTATCAATCGCATAGAGCTCAAAGGCAGCGCCCGAAGCATACAGGCCCTTTTCCTCCAGCCAGGAAAGGGCCTCTTTTACGCGCCTGCCGTTTTGCAGATAGCTGCCTTTGTAAAAATAAGAAAGATAATTTCCCTCCGGCAGCTCAAAGTCATAGAGGCCCGCATCCTCCTCCAGCACAAAAAACACGGAATCATACACGTTGGAAGCCCCTTGCCGCAGCCTTTCCATGTCAAAGCGGGCTCCCACGGTCTGATTTCCAAAATCCTTTACCTTATCCTCATGTCTGCGGTGGAGCTTTTTCATCACAAAGTCCATTTCCTCGTCCCGGGTGATGTGCTCCATTATCTGAACGCATTTTCTGAGGGGAATGTGAATGATCTCCATGACGTCTGGCTTTACAGAAAGGGCCTCATGCAGGCCCGCCAGGCGCTTTTGCAGACAGCGCTCCTTTTCCTCTAATTCCTCCATGGTAAGACGTACCAGCTCCAGCTCCTGCTTTAGCAAAGAAAGGGTGTTGTCAATGCTTTGCTTCTCCAGATACTCCCTGATCTGGCTCATGGAAAAATCAAGACTGCGCAGATCCCGGATGAGATTCAGCTTATACATATCCTTCAGGCCATAGAGCCGATAACCGTTCTGATCTCTTTTGGGCTTTATGACTCCAAGCTTTTCATAGTAGCGAAGGGAGTCGGCGCCAATTCCATATAATTTTGAAATTTCGTTAATTTTATAATATTCTTTCATAATGCACCTGAAATATTTAGGGTATTGACATTGGTATTGTACCAGAGTTTATCATGGCAGTAAAGAAACGGAGGAAAATGTATGTGGAAGGAAAGAATCAGAAAGCTTACTTTAATTTTACTGGGGGCAGCCATCGCCACCTTTGGAATTCATAATATTCACCAGCAGACGCATATCACGGAGGGCGGCGTTATCGGAATGGTTCTGCTTGCAAATCATTGGCTTGGGATACCGGCCTCTGCCGCCACCTTTGTTCTAGATGTGGCCTGTTATCTGATGGCCTTAAAATGGCTGGGGAAGGGCTTTGTCAAAACGTCTGTGACCTCTACCATCTGCGTCTCTGTCTTTTATAAGCTGTGGGAGCTGTTCCCGCCCATGCTTCCCGACCTGTCAGAGTACCCTCTTTTGGCAGCGGCGCTGGGAGGAATTTTCGTGGGAGTGGGCGTGGGGCTGATCGTGCGCCAGGGAGGCTCCAGCGGAGGAGATGACGCGCTGGCGCTGACCATTTCCAAGCTGGCCCATTGGCGTCTGTCAAGGGCGTACCTGATTACAGATCTCACGGTGCTTATTTTGTCCCTTTCCTATATTCCCTTTAAGAGGATCGCCTATTCGCTGGTGACGGTGACCATTTCCTCGCTGCTGATTGATTTTATCAAAAGCGGGGGAGAGAGCTGGACTTAGAATTCTTCGTTTTCGGAGGAAGCATCGTACAATTTGACCCGGTTCTTTCCCTCCCTCTTTGCAAGATATAAAGCGCTATCCGCTCTTTCAAAGAAAGCCCTCCCGCTTGGGTAATCCCTGTCATAGACGGCAGCGCCGATGCTCAGGGTAAAGCGGCGTTCGCCCTCCGGCGTCTGAAAAGCGAGGGCTGCAAAGGCCCGCCGAAGCTCCTCTGCAGTGGGCAGAGGCTGGCCGTGCGGCAGGAGAATGGCAAATTCCTCTCCGCCGTATCTGGCACAGAAGGCTCCACGGCTCTGGCAGTCCATAAACAGCTCACCCAGCCTGCATAGAACACTATCGCCGAAGGCATGGCCGTAGGTGTCATTTATCTTTTTGAAGTCGTCAATGTCCGCAATGATGACGGAAAAGGGTAGACCTCTTTTTTTAAATTGACAGCGGAAGTATTCCAGTTCAAGGTAAAAGCTTTCATGATTATACAAATGTGTCAGGGAATCGTGACGTGACCGCTCCTCATTGAGGAGAATAGCGGCGTTAACTCGTTTAAGAAGGATGTCGGTTATAAGTGCGGCTCCAATAAACACACTCAGCTCCACATAGGGATCGGCGGAGCTGTTTGGAAGCACAAAGGGCAGATTGGGGATAAAGTAAAAATTGCTGAGGATGTACAGGAGAACCACAAGAACTGCCTGCAGGGCGGTCATCAGCTTGTCCCTGTAAAGCGGCGTGAGGATCATGGGCAGCAAAAGGAGTACGGGAAGGGATTTTACGCTGGTGTGCACACAGACTGTCACACCTGCGAAAAAGGAGGAGAGGAAAATAGTATACAAGGAAAGCACACGTCTTTTGTGGGAGGAGAAAAAGAAGGTGCAGGAAAAACGAAAGATACCAAGGGCAATGGCCTCCAGTCCTGCCACTGCTTGCGGCTTAATATCTCAAAGCTTCCAGGATTGTTCTGAAATTCCATGTGTTTCTCCCATCCATTACATTTCACTTTACAGCTTCAAGCCTATTATAGACCCCTTATAGTGATTTTGGTATTAAAAAATGAAAAAAAGCTGGGAAAAAGCGCTTTTTTGGTACTAATTCATAAAAAATGGAAACTAATTTTGTAAATTTAGTTTCTTGTGAGGGGCATAAGGATGTGCTACAATGTAGGAAACTAAAAATAAAAAAATAGTTTCCTGCAAAGGATGGACGGGAAACGGCGCGGAGGGAAGACCTATGGAATACGAAGCTGTGATCCGGCGCAAGAGCCAAATATTATGTATTGCACTTTTAATGAGCATTCTTTTGCGGTGTGTGGTAAATGCCGTATTTATGGGGTGGTCCAGCGTGCTTCCCATGGGTATGGCAGGCCTGGCGGTGTGCAGCCTTCTGCTGGGATTGTCCTGGAAGATGAATCCGGTTTTGATGATGTATTTTATGACCGCGTTTTTGACGGGGGTGAGCGTGGCCTGTATGCTGGCGTTTCCCTGCACCACAAACTATCTCATGTTCTTTCTGGCAATCCTTATGGTTGTAATTTATGAGGATATCAGGCCTATCTCACTGCAATGTGTTCTCAGCGCCGTCTGTATGTATATATTTTATTTTCGCTATGAGAAGGAGCTTTCTGCTACATGGTCGGTGGATGCCATGGCAATGTGCATTGTCTATATTGTCAGCGCCATGTTTGTATTCTGGGCGCTGTGCAGGCTGACAGGCCGGCAGTTTGCAAGCCTGAGGGCGGCTAACAGTGAGAATGCGGCAGCAAGGGCTAAAGCAGAGCAGCTGCTTGGGGAAATAAGGAAATCTGTGGAAATACTGGAAAAGACAAGCAGCATGATGAACGAGAGCATGGGAGTTACGGAGGAGATATCCGGCAGGATTGCAGTGACGGCTTCTGAGGTGGCAAAAGGAGCCATTTCAGATGTGGAGGCAGCGGCGGCTGTCAAGGAAATGATGCAGCGAGGCGTGGAAAATATACAGAGTGTGTCGGAGGCCTGCGCAGATATGTCAGGGATTTCTGAAAAAACTGGAGAGAGTGTGGCTCAGGGCGGAACCCGTGTGGCGGATATGGATGTGCAGATGAAGCTTTTAAGCGCCAAAATGGATGCTGTTACGGCAGCCATCCAGCAGCTGAACCAGGAAAATGAGAGGATTGTAAAAATCCTGGGAACCTTGGATGAAATTACGTCCAAGACAAAGCTTTTGTCCCTCAACGCCTCCATTGAGGCGGCAAGGGCGGGGGAACAGGGAAAGGGCTTTGCGGTGGTAGCTTCGGAAATCCGCAGCCTTTCGGAAAGCTCTTCTGGTTTTACGGAGCAGATTCATTTCATTTTGGGAGGGATACAGGAGCAGACGGGAAATGTTATGAATGAAATCAGGCTCAGCCAGGAATGTGTGACTGGCTGCAGCATACAGATGGAAACGGTAAAGCAGTCCTTTGAAGATATTTCCAGCAATGCGTCGCAGGTGTTTTCCGGTGCCCAAAGGATTGAAGATCAGGCCGGGAGCCTGGAACGCCTGCTGGGAAAAACCAGCGCAGAGGTGAATCATATCAGTGAAAACGTAGCGTCTACCTCCCGTGCCATGGAGGAAATTTCTGACAGTATTATACGGCTCCATGAAAATGTGGATTCAGTGGCGAATAAGTACCATCAGCTCAACGACATTATGAATTCCCTGGCGGAGGCGGCAAAGTAGAATACCTATTTGAGAAAAGGAAGGAAAGTGAAATGGAACTAAGGGAGAGTATTTTACAGGGAACGATCAGAGTATTTAACCAGAAAGGGCTTAAGTTTACTATGGATGATATTGCCAATGCCCTGGGAATCAGCAAAAAAACCATCTATACAGTTTTTCAGAATAAGGAGGAGCTGTTTTTGGACATGGTGGATTATCTGTTTGACAATATCAAGATCAGCGAAAGGCAGGTGCTAGAAAACCCTGAGCTGGATACACTGACAAAGCTGCGCAGATTATTGGGGGTGCTGCCAGAAACCTACCAGGAGATTGATTTTAAACAGCTGTACCTTTTGAAGGATAAGTACCCCAAAATCTATGACCAGGTGGAAAAACGACTGGAGACGGGGTGGGAGGCAACGATTGCGCTGTTAGAGCAGGGCATGGCAGAGGGTGTGATCCGCAGGATAGAAATTCCGATCTTCAAGCTGATGATGGAGGCGGCGCTGGAGCAGTTTTTTCAGAGGGACATTCTGATTCGTCATCAGATTTCCTACCAGAGCGCGCTGGATGAGGTGGTTAGTATTCTGGTGGATGGCATCAGGGCATCTGTTTTGTGATAAGCTGCACAGGAATGGAGATTGGTATGGAAATGGTTTTGGGAAAGCGGGTTTACTTGAATGATGGATGGTTTTTTGCGGAGAGATTCGAGCCGGAAATGACGTCTGTGCAGTATGACGATAGGGATATGGAGGAGGTGCGGCTGCCCCATGCCTGCACAGAGACGCCCTTTCACTATTTTGACGAGAGACAATGCCAGATGCTGTGCTGTTACCGCAGGAGGCTGGCGGTTTCGAAGGAGCAGGAAGGAAAATATATTGTGCTGGTCATAGAGGGCGCCGCCCATGACTGCCAGGTTTTTGTAAATGGGGTGCCGGCGGGGACGCACCACTGCGGATATACTGCTTTTAAGGTGGATATCAGTCATCTTATCCGTTATGGGGAGGAAAACGTTCTTGCGTTCAGGGTGGACAGTAGGGAAACACTGGATATACCGCCCTTTGGACATGTGGTGGATTATATGACCTATGGCGGGATATACAGGGATGTGTATTTGGAAATTAAAAATCCGGTATGCCTGGAGGATGTATTTGTACATACGCATCTGGAGCAGGAAAAGCCCAGACTGTGCTGCGACATTACTATCAAAAGCGGGGAGGATGGGATAGGCATACGACAGCAGCTTCGAAAAAGGGGGGAGGGGGCATTTGAGGATTTGGACATAGAAGCCGCAGTCCTTGGAAAAGGCCGCGCAGCCACAGCCTGCAGCCTGGAGGAAGTAAAGCTGTGGGATCTGGAGCATCCTGTGCTGTATGAGCTTAAGACCCAGTTGCTAAGGGAGGGTGAGCCCGTGGATGAAAGGGTCACGGTTTTTGGCTTCCGGAGGGTGGAATTTAAAAAGGACGGCTTTTATTTAAATGGACGCAGGCAAAGGCTGAGAGGACTCAACCGCCATCAGAGCTATCCTTATGTGGGCTATGCAATGCCCGCCTCCATGCAGAGGCTGGACGCGGATATCCTCAAATGGGAGCTTGGAATGAATGCGGTGAGAACCTCTCATTACCCACAGTCACACTATTTTGTGGACAGATGCGATGAGATCGGCCTTTTGGTATTTATGGAGATACCGGGTTGGCAGCATATAGGAGGAGAACGCTGGAAGGATCAGGCGGTGGAAAATGTAAAGGATATGGTGACCCAGTACAGAAATCATCCATCGATTATGCTCTGGGGAGTGCGTATTAATGAGTCCGCAGACGATGATGCCTTTTACCAAAGAACAAATGATATGGCAAGAAGCCTTGATCCCTACCGGCAGACAGGGGGAGTCAGGGCGCATAAAAAAAGCAGTCTGCTGGAGGACGTATACACCTATAATGATTTTTCCCATGACGGAGCTGCAAAGGGCTGCGAACCAAAGAAGAATGTGACTCCGGATATGGAAAAGCCCTATCTGATCAGCGAATATAACGGACATATGTACCCGTCGAAGGCCTTTGACTGGGAGGGACACAGAACGGAGCATGCCATCAGGCACGCCAACGTGCTGGACGCAGTGGCGGGTGAGGAGGATATTGCGGGCGGCTTCGGCTGGTGCATGGCCGATTATAACACCCATAAGGATTTCGGAAGCGGCGACCGTATCTGCTATCACGGTGTAATGGATATGTTCCGCAACCCAAAGCTGGCGGCTGACATTTACGCCATGCAGCAGGAGGAGAGGACGGTGCTTTCGGTAAGCTCCTCTATGGACATTGGGGAGCATCCGGGCTGCAATCGCGGGAAAACATGGATATTTACAAATGCGGACAGCGTGAAAATGTATAAGAACGATCGTTTTATCAAGGAATATGTGAGGGGGGATTCTCCCTATAAGAATCTTGCCCACGGCCCTATTGAGATAGACGATTATATCGGCAATGCTATCGCTGAAAATGAAGATTTTACCAAAAAGCAGGCAGAGGATGTAAAGGACATTCTGAATTACGTGGCCAGAAACGGTCTTTCAAGATTTCCCCTGCGCATTCTTTTCAAGGCTCTTAAGCTGATTGCGGTTTATGGCATGAAGCCTTCCCAGGCAGTGGAGCTGTACAATCGGTATGTAGGAGACTGGGGCGGCGCGTCTACCGCATACCGGTTCGAGGCCATAAAGGATGGCAGGACGGTGAAAACGGTGGTAAAGGAGCCTGTGACCCAAATACATCTTTGGGCAGACGCGGACCATACACTGCTTAGAGAGGAGCATACTTATGATGTGGCGGCCGTCCGCATTCGGATGCTGGATCAAAATGAGAATCAGCTCTGTTTTTACAATGAACCATTACAGCTGACAGTGGAGGGACCAATCGCGCTAATAGGGGAACCCGTGATTTCCCTTAAGGGAGGTATGGGCGGCACTTATGTAAAGACCACCGGGAAATCGGGAGAGGCTGCCCTGGTTATCCAGAGCGCGCAGGCAGGGAGCATTCGGCTCGCCTTTTGCGCAGCAGCTGCAGACGGGGAACAGCTGTAGACAGATGGAGGAAAGGAAGCGGGATATGGAAAAGTCGAAGGAAATATTTGGAAATGAAATGCCGAAGAAGGTTTATCGAAAAGCGGTGAGGACAAAAAAGAAAAACATACGCAGGTTTGGGGATGACAGCGGGATTTCTTATCAGGTAAAAATTGAGAAAAATAAACATATTGGAGACTGCCTGGGCGTCATGGATGTCAGGCTTTCCCCGGAGGGGGAAGGAAAGGGGGATACCTTCGATGTGGAAAAGGGACTGATTGTGGGGAATATCCGTATGGGCTTTGGGCATTACCGCATTTCCATGGCCATTGCCTCCGCCGCGAACGCCATGGGATATATCCCTTATTGGATGGATCTGAATTCCTATAAGCACACCACCTGTACAAAGGTGATCAGCGCCCAGAATGATTTGTATTCTCTGGGGTCGAGGATTTCCGCCAAAAGCAGGATTTTTAACAGGCTGGTTTGGGAGCCGCTCAATTACGAAGGCTTTCGGAAGCTGAGCTATAACGCGTCGGATCAAAAAAATGCAGAGCTGATGGCTCCTGTCTTTGGAAATATTCCAAAGCAGATACCGGTGGTGGCTACTCACGTATGGCCGGCACAGGCAGCCATACACGGGGGAATGAAAAATGTGGTCAACGCTATTCCGGACAACTGGCCTATGGCGCTCCACCTGGCGGAGGGAAGCCTTCACACAGTGCAGACTCATTTCGCTTATCAGGGCTACCGTATTTTAAACGGCATGAAAGGAAAAGACGTGCTTCATCCAATGCCGGCCGGTGACCTGGTATTTACGGGACATTATGTGGATCATGAGCTGGTGAGCAATCTGGAGCAGGACTGCAAGGCCAGACGAGAGAGAAAGAAGGCGGGGGCGCCGATGCGCTTTCTGCTGACCATCGGCGGCGCAGGAGCCCAGAAGGAGATATTTGCGGCTATAATCAGGCATATGCTTCCGGCGGTGGAAAAAGGGCAGGCGGCTCTTTATATCAATGTGGGGGATTACAAAAATGTATGGGAAGAGCTTGTAAAGGAGCTCCCCGAGCTTGGGCGGAGAGCAAAGGAGCATTTTGACGACTGGGACGAAACGCGGAAATTCTGCGAAGAGGCGCTTTGCGGCCCGGTAGAGGGAATCCATGGCTTTTACCATGCGGATATCTTTGAGGCCGTATACTGTACGAATCTTTTGATGAGAAGCTGTGATGTGCTGGTTACAAAACCAAGCGAGCTTGCGTTTTATCCGGTTCCAAAGCTGTTTATCAAACGGGTGGGAGGACATGAGCAGTGGGGAGCCGTCCATTCCGCAGAGCTTGGGGACGGGACGCTGGAGTGTGAAGATATTCCGCACACGCTGCAGATGCTTGAGCTTTTCTTGCGGGAGGATACGCTGTTTTGCGGTATGTGCGACGCCATTGAGAACAACAAAAAGGCCGGAATTTATGACGGTGCGTACAGGGTAGTGGAACTGGCGGCAGGAATGCGCAGGGCATAAAAGAGCTGAAAAGAAGGGAGAAAGCTATGAAATTATCGGCAAAGGAAAAATTTTCTTATGGATTGGGAGCTGTGGGAAAGGATATGGTGTATATGCTTTCCGCAAGCTACATTTTGTACTATTATCAGGATATTCTGGGGGTGAGCGCGATTGCCATGGGGCTGATACTGATGGCGGCCAGAGTATTTGATGCGTTTAATGACCCTGTCATGGGCGTCATTGTGGCGAAAACAAGGACCAGATGGGGAAAATTCAGGCCCTGGCTGCTGGTGGGAACGGTCTCAAACGCATTTGTCCTGTATATTATGTTTGCGGCGCCGCCTGCGCTGGACGGCGGAGGGCTGGTGGCCTACGCGGCGGTCACTTATATCCTTTGGGGGGTGACCTATACGATGATGGATATTCCCTTCTGGTCCATGATCCCCGCCTTCACAGAAGGGGGAAAGGAACGGGAGGGTTTAACTACTCTGGCCCGTTCCTGCGCAGGAGTGGGCTCGGCTGTAATAACGATCATAACTATGCTTTGCGTACACGCTCTGGGGAGAGGGAATGAGAGAGTGGGCTTTCGGTGGTTTGCGTTGATCATTGCGGTTTTATTTGTCCTGTTTATTAGTTTTACATGTATTACGATCAGGGAGAAATCAACGGTTGATGTGGACTCGCCCTCTGTAAGGCAGATGTTTAAGGCGCTGGTACAGAACGACCAGGCCATGACGGTGGTGATCAGCATTGTGCTCATCAACTGTGCGCTGTATATCACTTCCAATCTTCTGATTTACTTTTTTAAGTATGACTTCGGCGGCGAGGCATGGCATGAGAGCTATACGCTGTTCAATACATTCGGGGGAGCTGTCCAGATATTGTCCATGATGCTGTTTTTTCCTCTGCTTCGCAAATTTATGAGTATCCTTCAGGTATTTTATACTAGTATGGCCATGGCTGTGCTTGGGTATCTTATATTGATCGTCATGATGCTGCAGAACGCGAATCATATTTATCTCCTCTTTATTCCGGGCTTCTTTGTATTTGCGGCCTTTGGCATGCTGACTGTGCTGACTACCGTATTTCTTGCAAATACAGTGGATTACGGAGAGTTAAAGAACCACAGGAGGGATGAGAGCGTGATCTTTTCCATGCAGACCTTTGTGGTAAAGCTGGCCAGCGGAGTGGCGGCGCTGATCGCTTCCGTCTGCCTGTCCGTCTGCAATCTGAGCGACAGCACACTGGCTGTGGAGCAGATAGAGGCTGCGGCGTCCTCGGTATTTGGCCTTCGGCTGACGATGACTGTATTTCCAATCATTGGACTGCTGGCCGCGGTGCTGTTATTTTACAAAAAATTTATCCTGACCGAGGCGAAGGTGGCGCAGATCGCCAAAGAGCTGAGAAAAAGACAGGATAGCTAGTGCAAGCCGTATAATTGTTGAGGAAAAGGATGGACTATGATCAGGAGACATGAGGATACATTTATTCTGGAGACAAGGGATACCGCATACTGCTTTCGGGTGATGGAGACCGGGCACCTGGAGCATCTGTACTACGGCAGACGTCTGTGTCTGCCAGAGGGAACGGGGCTGGAGGCGCTTGTGGAAAAGCAGGAATTTATTCCCGGCAACACCAACTGTTATAATGAAGCCCATAAAAATATTTCGCTGGAGGATGTCAGGCTGGAGATATCCTCCTATGGACGGGGGGATATCCGGGAGCCGATGATCGAGGCGGTGCATTCGGACGGAAGCTATACCTTGGATTTTGTGTTTGAGGACGCAAGGATAGAAAAAGGAAAACCGGAATTTGACACACTGCCCGGATCCTATGATGAGAACGGGGAGACGGACTGGCTTTGCGTGACGCTAAAGGATCCTCAGTACGGACTCAGCCTGGAGCTGAACTATTTTGTGTTCGAGGCGTGCAACGTGATCACCCGAAACGCGAAGCTGAAAAATACAGGAAGCGGTCAGCTGCGGCTTATGCGCCTTCTGAGCATGCAGCTGGATCTGGATGAGGCGGATTATGTATTCACCACGTTTAACGGCGCATGGGGAAGAGAAATGAAGCGAAACGACATGCCCATAAGGGCGGGCAGATATGTTAACGCTTCTTATACGGGAACCTCCTCAAGCCGTGCCAATCCTTTTGTAATGCTGAGCAGAAAAGAAACCACGGAGGATTTTGGAGAATGCTATGGCTTTAACCTGATCTACAGCGGCAATCATTATGAGACGGCAGAGGTTGGAAGTACCGGGAAAACAAGAATTTCAGCCGGCATCAATCCCCAGTCCTTTTGCTTTGTGCTGGAGGAGGGAGAGTCGTTTGAGGCTCCGGAGGCTGTTATGACCTATTCCTTCCGGGGCTTTAACGGGATGAGCGGGCAGCTGCATCAGTTTGTCAGAGAGCATATCGTCAGGGGAGAGTGGAAAAACAGGCCCCGGCCGGTCTTGCTAAACAGCTGGGAAGCATGCTATTTTGACTTGAACGAAAGAAAGCTGCTCAGCCTTGCCAAAGCCGGAAAGGAAGTAGGAATCGAGCTTTTTGTCATGGATGACGGCTGGTTTGGGCAACGCGATGACGATACATCCTCCCTGGGGGATTGGGAGGCAAATGTCAAAAAGCTGCCGAACGGTCTTTCAGGTCTATGCGAAAAGATAAAGGATATGGGGCTTTTGTTCGGTATCTGGGTGGAGCCGGAGATGATCAGCGTAAAGAGCCGTCTGTATGAGCAGCATCCCGACTGGGCTGTCCAGATACCGGGAAAGCCACATTCAGAAGGCCGCAACCAAAGAATTCTGGATCTGACAAGAAAAGAGGTTCAGGATTATGTGATCGAAGCGATGAGCAGCGTTTTTGGAGCAGCGGATATTTCTTATGTAAAATGGGATATGAACCGCACATTTACAGACTATTTTTCATCTGCGCTGCCTGCCGGACGACAGGGAGAGGTGGCTCATCGCTATGTGCTTGGGCTGTATCGCTGCATGAAGGAGCTTACAAGGCGTTTTCCTCAAATTTTGTTTGAGGGCTGTGCGGCAGGCGGCAACCGCTTTGATTTGGGCATTTTATGCTTTTTTCCCCAAATCTGGGGCAGCGATGATACGGACGCGCTGTGCAGGGCTCAGATTCAGAACGGCTACAGCTACGGCTATCCGTTGTCCTGCGTGGGCGCGCACGTGTCTTCCTGCCCGAACCATCAGACGCTGCGTAACACGCCGCTGGAAACAAGATTCAATGTGGCGTGTTTTGGAGCCTTTGGCTATGAATGCAATTTCTGCGATATGAAAAAGGAGGAGCTCACTGCGGTAAAGGAGCAGATCGCGCTCTACAAAAAATGGCGTGAGGTATTGCAGAGGGGGCGCTTTTACAGAGGAAGAAGTTTTGGGAAAGGTGCGGATGTACTGGAATCAAACGGAGCAAACTGCATGGAATGGATCTGCGTATCGGAGGATGGGAAGAGAGCTGTAGGGCTGTTGCTTCAAAAGCTTTCTGTACCCAATTCCAGAGCCGGTTATTTCAGGGCGAGAGGACTGCAGGAGGATACGCTATATCATTTTTATAACAGGCAGCTAAAGTATAACGTAAAAGAGTTTGGAGACCTGGTCAATACCGTTGCGCCTGTCCATATCAGACAAGATTCTCTGCTGCATAACGTAGTTTCAAAGTTGGTTAAAATGGACGGAGAAACGGAAGATATGTACGCCTATGGAGATACGCTGATGTATGCGGGCGTTCATTTAAAACAAGCCTTTGCCGGAACCGGCTACAATGAAAGGGTGAGGCATTACCCGGACTTTGCCTCCCGCATTTATTTCATGGAGGAGGCATAGAGGGCTTTTAAGAGATAGTGGAGCGGGTGTCATCATGGATGAACACCCCTCCGTTTCGGTATTTTCGCCCTCAAAAGCTTCCTCAATATCGTCAAGCGGGATATTCTCAATGCTCAAAGGCTTTTTACTCGCATTGATAATCAAAGTAAAGTGGTCATCATACAAGTAAATGGAGTGAACGAATATATTGATAATCGCTCTGCGCTTATTAAAGTCATCAAGCGGCATTTCGCACACATAATCAAGAAAGGCTAAAATCTGTGCCTCGGATAAACAAATTTTCTTGTTGTTCTCGATAGCGAGCTGAGTTTCCAATTCTTCTTTTTCTACTTGTCGCTGATGCAGTCGCTCGGTGAGCATATCAACCGCTTGTCCTTGCTCAATACCTTTCCAAAGGTTTTCAATGGCAGTATCAACTTCTTTAATGGCTTTCTTAATTTCACGCACCGATATATTATCGGGACTCTTATTACATTCCTCTGCAACCTTTTTGGCGATATATCGAATTTTCTCGTCGGTCAGCATTTTAAGGCATTCGCTGACAACACGATCTTCAATATAATCCTTGCTGATTATCTTCTTATTACATTTCTTTTTGCGAGCTTTCTTGCACATATAGTAGTGATATTGCTTGCCAGACTTTCCCGTGCCGCCGTATCCAACCATCATTTCCTTGCAATGACCGCAGAAAAGCTTTGTGGTCAATAGATATTCATTTTCGCCCCGTGTGCGGGCGGGTGCAGATTTGTTCTTGTTCATAAGCGCTTGTACCCGATAGAATAAGTCGTCGTCCAAGATGCGTGGCATTCCGCCGGGTGTTTCAACTCCTTTGTATAAATATATGCCGATATAGCGTTTGTTTTTGAGAAGGCGGCTAAGACTGTTATACGTGAACTCGTTACCAAGTGAGGTTTTAACCCTTCTTCGCTGTAAATCTTTTACGATTTCCGCTTTAGTTTCACCACTTGCATAACGTTCATATATTTCACGGACAATTGCCGCTTCTTCCTCATCAACATAAAAAGTGCGATCCTTTTTATTCACCTTAAAACCAAGTCCGGGGTTGCTGCCATTTGACAAACACTTTTCGGCATTGATAGACATACCTCGATGGATTTTCTGTGCAAGCTCTACGGAGTAGTATTCCGCCATACTTTCAAGGACTCCCTCGATAAGAATGCCCGAAGCATCGTCGGTAATATTCTCTTTTGCAGATAATACTCTGACACCGTTTTTCTTGAGTTTTGCTTTATAAATCGCGCTGTCATATCGGTTGCGGGCGAAGCGGTCAAGCTGATATACAAGTACACCCTCAAAGGGGTGTTTATCGCTGTCTGCAATCATTCTTTGGAAATCAGCACGGTTATCAAACTTACCGCTTTGTGCTCGGTCGATATATTCACCGACTACCGTGTAATTGTGCGACTCGGCATATTCATAACAGACTTTTAACTGTCCTTCAATGGATTGCTCGGTTTGGCTATGACTGGAAAACCGAGCGTATATTACAACATTCATCTGTGATCCTCCAATTCTTTCTATACATAATTATAATCCTCCTTTATTTGCTGTCGAATGTGCGAAAATTCAGACACCCGATACAGTTGCATCGGGTGTCCGTTCATCGTATTCAGGGTGTTTCGCTAACCATTTTTCAAAGTAGGCTTTACCCTCATCACTGTCATAAAATTTTCTGATCTCAGGTGCTAAGGCTTTCGCAAAAGAAGTGAGCAGTTCTTCGGGTAACTCTACCTTGGTATAATCAATCTTGGAATATTTCTTCATAGGCTCACCTCATCGTTCTCGGTCACGCTGTCGAAGCAGATATCGGCGGTAATGCTCGCAAGCCTTCAAAACAAAATCCTCAGCCTGCTTTGCGTTGGCGTTAGGGATATATTGGCGAATACGCTCCATCGGCACCTTAAACATCTCTCGCTGATTTGCTTTTTCCTCGCTCATAACAGCGGCAATGATTTCGGGGGGCAGACCTTGCTCCGCACTCATCTTCTTAAAGCGGCAAGCCTGAGAGAGTGACGGAGTGCAATCGTTTAGCTCCATCTGTTCCAACAGGTCATACTGTTCCTGCTCGTTGAGATAAGAAAGCTCAACGGCGGGAGTGAAAGCGATACGCCCGTCATCCACATATTGCAGAATTTCGGGGATAAGGTTTGTAAGACGGATATATCGGCGTACTTGCTCACGACTATCTCCGTTATCGACGCCCACCATTTCATCCGTGCGGGACTTCGACACAACTTGTGTCGAAGTTAGATCAGTTCGCCACCCCTGATGCTTCATTGCTTCAAGTTTCATCTTGTAAGCAAAGGCTTTTTCAGACGGTAAAATATGCTCTCGGTGTAGGTTGCTGTCCACAAGCACAATAGCCGCTGCATCACGGTCAAGGGAAACAACTAAGGCAGGGACTTCTGTGGCCCCTGCCTTAACTGCGGCGTGTAAGCGGCGGTGTCCGCTTATCACCTCATATTCATCTGTGTTTTCAATCGGTCGGACAATCAGCGGTGAAAGAATTCCTTGCGTCTGCACACTTTCGATCAGAGTGTTCATTTCCTCATCGTCCTTAACCTTAAACGGATGCCCCTCAAACGGGCGAAGCTTTGAAACCGGAATATTAACCGGTTTTTTCATAGTATTTTTCATTTTCATCTACTCCTATCTAAATATCTCGCACGGGCTTTTCTCTCAAGCTCGTGCTCTTGTTTTAATAATTCGTATAAGTGCGGAGACTTCTCCAAAATCTTCTCCGCACGGCGAAGCCTTTCACGGACAGGCTTCATTTGTTTGGAAATTTCTTTGCGGCGCTCTTTGTTTTGGTTCTCATCCTCCGGCGATTTCGGACGGCGGATACGGTTGCCGAGTGTTTTGCGCTTACGCTCCAAATCGGATAATTGTGCTTTGCTTTCGTCGATGTTGGTTTGCAAATCGGCTACGGTGTGAATATTCTGTTCCTTCATAAATCGGTAATCTGCTACAAGCTCTTTCAAATCCTTTTTCGCCGCCCTTAAATCAGGCGACAACAGCATTAAATCGGCAATCTCGGCGGCAATTTGGATTACTGTTATAACGAGATAGAAAATCGTATCTACTAAAACAGTTGCCGCATCGTAGCTGTGGTCAATTGCAAAATCAAGCTTTCGCAGTTCGTTTTCCAAAGGAAACTTTTTCGGTCTGTAAGGCGGACGGTATTCCAAAGTGAACAGGCGGTATCTGTTCTCGGCGTTTTTATCCAACTGTGCTTGTACGATTTCTTTTGTAAAACCGATATTTGCAAGCCTAACAGAGCGCTCCCAGTGCTTTGCTTTCACGGAAAACCGCACGGGGTCAAGCGTATATCCGAGCGCATAAAGTTGATTTTCAAACTCTCTCGGAGTGGTTGCAAAAGATAAGCAGTATTCCACATCCTCACGGATATAGTCCCGATGCGTTTTCTTGCCTGACTTGTGCCGCCAATAGTCCTTTTTGTGTCCTCCGTAGAAGCTACTGTTTTCAAGAACAGAAAGACCGTGCTCCCGACACATCTCATCCGACACACGGCGAAGCTCCTTATGATCGCCGATTTTGTTTTGAAATTTTGTACCGTCCTTAAATGAAACGGGGTTTACAACAAAATGGCAATGCGCATTTTCGGTGTTCAGGTGAACGGTCACAAGCACCTGATACCTATCGCCCCACATCTTTCGGGCGGTTGCTTTTCCGATTTCAAATGCCTGCTCCGGTGTAACCTCACCTGTCTTAAAACTCTGTATTCCGTGATACCCGACAACTTTGCCACGAAGTCCAAACCGATGTTGTACAGCAATCATTTCGACATAGGCATTCTGCTTGGAGCAGTTTATACCGCCCACATACATTTTACGGTCGGTCTTATTATCGTTTTCAGCGTAAGAAAGCGCCGCATACAAATCATCGTCAAGATATTCTCTTGCAGTGGTCTTGTCGGGATTGTCGGCATAGTCAAGCGTTGCTTTTAGGTTTTTGTATATAGGCCAGAACCCAGTAACAGCCAAAATACATCACCCCTTTCCCGGCAATAGAAAAGCTGCTGTAATTTCTTTCAGTACAGTTCGGATTTCTATATCCAGTTCCGGCGAACTCGCTTTATCTGCAAGCTCACCGAGCTTTTCAAGGCAAAGAAAAAGAGCGTCAGGTGGAATACCTCTCGGCTCGTACCCTAACGCTCTTTGCTTTACATATTCAGTTGTTGAAAGCCCGCACTTTCGGGCTTTTGTTTGCATTTTTTCTTTTTCTCTTGCCGTGACACGCACGGCAATTCGTATATCTTTCCCCATAATATCATCTCTCCTTTCCGGGGGATTGGGGGGTGGTAAGCCCCCAAAGAGCAAAGCCGCAAGAAAATCTGCGGCTTTTGATTGGGACTTTGGCACACAAAGTCCCTGCTTGTTACGGTGTAAGACACACACCGTAGGTGGTATTCGTCTGTTTTCTGTGACTTGCACCGTGAGGGAGCGAAGCTCACAGTTATACCATTCTCTTGATTTGGTGCATTGAGCCACTTTGACAC
>DXGH01000026.1 GCA_019114005.1 Candidatus Acetatifactor stercoripullorum | reverse complement strand
AAATATTTTATATTTATATTATAACTCCTATTGTAATTTATTTTTTAATTTGTTATACTTCCTGCATAGTCAGGAGAGCCTGTGGATTGAAATAATAATATTTATGGCAAAGTTAATACGCAACAGCGGTGCAAAATTCATGATATGTTTTGCACCGCTGTTGTTATCTGACCGGCCTTTTTCACAAAAAAACCGCCGCTCCTGAATCCCCCTCCAGGCACAGTCCCATCTCTTCTGAGTATCGATCATGATCCACGAGCTCATAGAAATCCTGTATTTCCTGTGAAACAGGCCTTACCATTCCCAGGCCTTCCAGTCTTTTCAGCTCCCGTTCATATACCTGGATGCAAAACTGTCCGGCCCTTCTCATCCCGCTTTTGGTATATCCCTGCTGCTTTAACTGGTGCAAAACTTGATCTGCTTCCTCCTCCCTGTTAACAAATATCGTCTTGGTATTTTCCTCAATCAGCCTAAATTCCTTCCCCACCTTTGCAAAGTGAAATCTTTTCTGCTCAAACTCCTCTAAAATTTTCTTTTTATCCAGACTCTCCCCTCTGAAGTGATACAGCATCTGGAAATACTGTTCTATTCCCTCCAGTGAAAAAATATCTTCCCCCTCTGCCAGCAGAATTTTCGTCACATCCGTCTGCTGCCTCAGACCCGGCATATATTCTTTCTCTTCAAACTGGAAAATGGAAACTACGCTCTCCTCTTTTCTTTGTCTGCCCTCTCTATTGCATCTGCCTGCCGCCTGTATCATAGCGTCTACGCCTGCAAGCTGCCTGTACACGGCTCTGAAATCCAGGTCAACCCCCGCCTCCACCAGACTGGTGGAAATCAAAAGGCATTTTTTCCCTTCCTGCAGCCGTTGTCTGATTTTCTGCAGAACGAGGCGTCTGTGACTGGGATACATGGAGGTGGATAAGTGAAAAACGCCCTCTCCCGCCAGCTGTGTATACAAAGACTGGGCCCTTTTTCTGGTGTTTACGATACAAAGAGCCTGTTCTTGTGTCTCCAGTCTTTCCAGCAGCTCTCTTTCCGTCACCATTCCTATATTTTGAAAGCTTACTCTCTCAAAAAAACGAAACTGCTCCTCCATCCTGGGACACAGCTCCAATGCCCTTAACCCGCTTTGGAAAAAGGAATCCAGCGCCGGCTGCGTGGCAGTACACAACACAATGCTGGCTCCGTATTGGTTCACCAGCTCTTCCATCATTGTAATACAAGGCTTCAAATAATCGTTTGGGAGCATCTGGGCCTCGTCAAAAATAACAACGCTGTTTGCAATATTATGTAATTTTCTGCATCGAGACGACTTGTTGGAAAACAAGGATTCAAAAAACTGCACATTGGTGGTTACCACCACCGGCTTGTCCCAATTTTCCGCCGCCAGCTGCATGGGATGCAGCTCCTCTGCGTCCTGAAACTCCACGTTATGGTGATGCTCCAATACATTCTCGTCTCCCAGAATTTCCCGAAATACCTGGGCATTCTGCTCAATAATGCTGGTATAGGGAATAACATAAATCACCCTGTCCATGTGATTTTGCGCAGCATGACGCAGTGCAAACGCCAGTGAGGCAACAGTCTTTCCCCCTCCTGTGGGCACAGTCAGCCGAAACAGGCCCTTTTTGGCTTCTTTCCCACAGTCCAGACAATGCTTTAAAATTTCTGTCCTTCTTCCATTTACTGTGTCTATATCCTGATTCATCAGCCAGTCCGAAATATACCCTTCCAGCATTCCCAGAAGCACATTCACGTCTTCTCCAAAATCCCGGCCTGTCTGTCCGTTTTTCATAAATTTTTCCGTATCCAAAAAATCCGCATCCACCAGACAGGAATACAGCATTCTGATAAAAACGCTCAAGGAAAAATCAGGAGTCTTTGACTTTTTCACATCGAAGGGAATGGATTTTACTTCCGGTATTTCAATCTCCTTTTTATATGCCTGAAAGTCCTCCACCTTTTTTCTGCTTCTGCCTATTAAGGTGGGGGAATTGCCGGTATCCGACATGCTGCCATAGTCCGGCAGGCCCGCGTGATGTCCTGCAATGCAGTAGCTCATAAGTGCATATAAGCCCCCTTTTCCCAGACAGACCTGCGCTCCTGCACTGGAATGATCTACCCGCTTATTGCTGCCTTCTATGATTTTTTTTTGAAATTCCGCAGAGTATTTGCCGATGTCATGCAGCATACCGCAGCAATAACCCCAGTCGCTTTTTCCAAATCGGCCTGCAAACGTTCCTGCAAGCTTAGCCGTTTCGTTTAAATGCTCCTTTATGGTCTGCTTTCTTTCCCCGTCCACATGTGCTAAATATTCCATAGAAATCCACCTTTCAAAGAGCGGCATATAGCATCTGCCCTTTTGATGATACAAAACAGGAAATAAAGCTGCGCTTACGCTGACAGCCAATTCAGGTCATTCTGCTTTTGGATACTGTCGCTTCAATCCCAGACAAACGACAACTTGTTCACCGAGATATGCAGATTTTCCTTTGATATTATAACACCGGGTCACCAAGGCAATCATCATCCATTCTGCTCAAAATCCACCTCCCTCACGCCCTCTCATCAAAGAATCCGATCAAACATATCCTTTGTTGAAAGCTGATCAACAATCTGATTTTCTGTTGAGTGCCCGTACTTGGATATGCCTTGCATATCTTAATGTTGGATATTCTAGTTTCGTCCCACACTCAGACGACGGCTTGTGCCTGTCTGCATATCTGCAAGGTAGCTTTATCCATTCCAAGTTCCATGTCAATAATAAATATTGGTATCTTGTTTTACACCGCTTTCCAATTTAAGGGGAAAATTTGTTTTTCTGCTCTTTAGGGCAAAAATGATATCACTCATATCAAACTGCCCTTCCGCAAAAAGATTGTTTCAGACGAACCAAATGATTCAAGATTTAAATAACTTCAGCGCTGTCATCTCCAATTTTCATTCCCCATTCCCACTTTTTTTGTCACTCTTTATTCTTTATATCATAAAATTTCCGCAATTTCAATACTATAAAATTATTATTTTAACAATTTTAATTATTTATTTTAGTTTTGTTATATAATAAAAGTAAATTGTCCTTTTACAAGAAAAAATAGACATAAAAGAGCCTGCCCAGCAATTAGGAATTGCCGCAGCAGGCCTTTTTTCCATCCCCTTAATACGTTTCTTCATAATACCCATGCAGCATAACATGGAATCCATACCTTATCATTCCAGCCCCCATGGAAACTATATATATGGCAAGGACAGGTATGGTCACCAGAAAGGGGAAACCCATGTCAAATATTAAATACAGGCCTGTCAGCAGGATTCCAAACAGCATCACCGCCCGAATCATAATCCATAGCCCTTCAAGCACATCAGCTGCAGAATGTTTCTTCTTCAATGTTTTCACCTCAAAACTCTACATATATTTTTTTTCCACTGTAATATACAGTTACTTCTTTCCGCAGAAATCTCTTTGGGCTTTTATTCAGCCCCCTGATATAAGCGCGTTCTACCGTCCCATCCTTCCGCTCATATTCCACTTGGGCACTCCACGTAAATTCGAAAAAAAAGCCATGGGAATTTATTGGTCCATCGGGAAATTTACTGAAACTATACCGCTTCACACCGCCGTCATACGAAACGATCCTCCCAGTCGTTTTGACCGCCCTTTCCTTAAAATCGCCTGCCTGTGTCAAAGCCCTGCTCCTTCGTTTTATCTCCCTGGCAGCACCATTTGCCGTCAAAACAAAACCAAAGACGCCAAAAACCATCATAAGGATTGGCTGCTTTGTTATTCGAATAATATCAGCGGCTGCTGCCAGCAGCAAAAGCCCTCCCAGAAAACGAAACCTGTAAGTCTCTCCCGTTCCCAGGTTGGGAAACCACATTTCCTCTTTATATCTGATCATTATCACACCTCGTTGTTTCCCTGGATGATCCCACAAAATACTTCTTTTTTGTTTTAGATATATCATATCCGCCCTTCATAAGCAAGGGCTATTAACCTAAAAAATAGACAGACATATCATGATATTGCAAAACAGCCCTATAATTCCACTACCATATCTGCATGGGCCAGCGTGGAGGCTCTATGGGCAATGACAATGGTGGTTCGGCCCTCCATCAATCTGTCCAGGGCTTCATTTACCAGCTGTTCCGACTTATGATCCAGGGCAGAAGTGGCCTCGTCGAGAATCAATATAGGTGCACCCTTTAATATAGCCCTGGCAATGGCAATTCTCTGCCGCTGGCCGCCGGAGAGAAGATTTCCTCTCTCTCCGGCTCTCGTTTCATAGCCCTTTTCCAGCTTTTGTATAAATTCATGGACATTTGCCAGCTTAGCTGCATTTATGATGTCCTCCCTGCAGGCGTCCGGCCTCCCGTAACGGATATTCTCCGCAATGCTCACATCGTACAAATAGGGCTCCTGGGACACATAGCCGATCAGCTTCCGCACTTCCGCCAGGGAGTACTCGTGGAAGGCTTTTCCCCGGATGAAAATTTCCCCGGCGTTTACAGGATACAAGCCAAGTATCAGCTTTGCAATAGTGCTCTTTCCTCTGCCGGACTCGCCCTTTAGTGCAACGCATTTCCCCTTGGGAATATCCAGGTTAAAATGCTCCAAAACATTCTGTATGCCGTCATAGGAAAAGGTCACATCACAAATGGAGATTTCGCTGCCTGCCCCTTGCCTGTATACTCTCTTGCCGTTGGGCTCCCGGCTCTGAGCTTCCCCGTAACGCTCCGGCTCCTCAGGCAGCTCCATAAATGCAAACACTCTCTTGGCATTGGCCAGATAGCTTGCCATAGAGGGAATATAAAGTCCTACCTGCAGGAAATTCCAGCTCATAGAGCCATACAGCAGATAGATCGCCGCCAGATTATCCACGGTGGTGACATCCCTGCTTACAAAAACAATCCCCAGCGCGATAAATACCAGTGACCCCAGCAGTTCAAAAAGCTGATTTAAGCCGTCTAACTGAGCGGACATGAGGTTCATCCTGTTTTGTTTCCTGCGGAATTTCTCATTATCCTCCACATAGCGATCCACCAGCACGGATTTCAGGGAAAAAATTTTAATCTGCTCCATGCCCGATAAAATATCAGAGATCCGCTGGGTTATGGACACGTTGGTGGCAGACATTTCTCTGCTTAAGCGCTGCATGGGCCCGATAAACAGACCGTTTACCACAACCAATGCCGCGCTGGCTCCAAACAGGCAAAGTGTCACCTGCCAGCTCAGCCAAAGCATGGAAATCAGGTAAAATATCATCATCAAAAAGGGCATGAGCACTCTTCGAAACCGGGACCCGTAAATACCGCAGGCCCGTTCACAGTCATAAATTACCTTGGACATAAAATCACTGCTCTGGTTCTGCTCATAGTAGGAGTAGGGAAGCCGCATACATTTGGCATAAAGAGCCTTCTGCAGATTTGCGCCGCCCCTTTTGGCCTCCATGGTATACACATAAAAGGCCGCTGCATACACAAGCAGCAGCAAAAGCCCCAATCCCACACAGGCCGCCCCTTCTTGGAAAAGCCCCTCAAACAGATTCCCCTGTTCCTTATTTTCCACACGGGAAATAATATTTTTGAGCAGAAGCGCCGTTATCATGTCAAATCCGGACAATACCACGCTCATTGTGATAATAGCAAGCAAATAACGAAAAAATCCGCCCTTCATCATTTTCAGCATCCGCCACAAAATGCCTAGGTCATTACTGCTGTCCGCATCCTCAGAACCGCATTGTTCAAGTATTGCGTCACTGAATGCCATTTGCCCGCACCTTCCTTTCCGCAATTCTGCCATCTTCAAATACATAAATCTCGTCTGCATCCTCGATGGTATTCAGACGATGTGCAATGGTGATCACCGTCCTGTTGCGCGAGATTTCCCTTAAAGCCTCCTGTATCCCCTGTTCCGTCTCCACATCAACCGCTGAGGTGGGTTCGTCCAAAAGAAGTATGGGCGCATCCTTTAGAAATGCCCTGGCAATGGATATCCGCTGCTTTTGTCCGCCGGAAAGTCTGGCTCCCCGCTCTCCCACCTCTGTCTCATACCCCTTTGGCAGCTGCATGATGAAATCATGGATATTTGCCTTTTTACAGGCATCCATGATCTCCTCTCTGGATGCTCCGATCCTTCCGTAGGCCACGTTTTGAGCAATAGAGCCGGGAAACAGAAATACATTCTGGGAAACCAAAGCGATCTGTCTGCGCAGAGCGCCTATATCCCACTCCCCAAAATCATGTCCGTAAATACGGTACTGGCCCTTCTGGGGATAATAAAACCCGCACAAAATCTTCATTACTGTTGATTTTCCGCCGCCGGATCTGCCCACAAACGCCACACTGCTGCCCTTTTTTACGGTCAGGCTGATATCCTTTAGGACCTCCTTTTCCTCAGAGTAGCCAAAGCTCACATGGGAAAGCTCTATCACCGTATCCCCCTCCGGCACAAAGTCGCCGGTTCCGGACATTTCCTCTTCCTGATTTAAAACCTCCTGCAGTCTCCTGACAGAAACGGCGTATTCCTTGATAGACGCAATCTGACCGGGAATATTCCCCATGGGTCTGGCGATCTGGTCAAGCAGCATTACATAGGCAAAAATAGCCCCAACAGACATTCTTCCTTTGCCCGCTTCATAGAGACAAAACAGATAACAGATCAGTTTTGGAATCCATCGCACCAGATCCCCCATGACATAATTCGCGGCCAGCACCTTTGTGCGATGAGACTCATTCTTTACGATATCATCCTCAATATGGTCAATCCGCTTTTTTTGAAGCTCGTACAGGTTAAATGCCTTGCCCACCAGGATTCCCTGGATCGCATCATAGGCAGAATTTTCCAGATCGTCATACAGCTGACGGCGCACTGCCGCCACTGCGCCAACCGCCTTGGTAAGCCTATTGGCAATCCACAAAAGAATGGGATAGCAGACCACCGTCACAAAAAGCAGACGCACGCTCTGTATCCCTATGTAGACACATACCGTGACAATGGAAACAAATGCCACCAAAAGCTCGGGGATGCACTCTGCAAATAAAGCTTCTATCTGATACATATCAGACAAAAGCTTATTCATCAGCGCTCCCGTGCCCTCTTTATCAAAATAGACGGTTCTTATTTTTACTAATTTCCCAATTAACATATTTCGCATATCCGTCTGCATACGGATACTGAAGGTATTTTTGGAATAGCTTTTGCCAAACGCAGCAGCGCCTCCAAGCAGCATGAGCACAATAAAAGGAACCATAAATTCCTGCAAGACAATAGCCTCCCCGGCAAACAGGTTGTCTGTGGCATCTGCGATCCTGTCGCTTCCCAGCACTAATATCTGTGTCAAGGCATAGGAAAACAACACATACAAAAGGCACAGGTACCAATACCTTTTAAGGGGGTCTGTTAAATGGGGGTTTTTTGAAGATTTCATCAGAACTCCTTTTCGTCAAACAGGCTCATCTGCCTGTAGCTGTGATCTTCCGGAAAATCTCTCAGATATGCAAAAATATCCTTAGCTTTATACATAATTCCTGCCTTGCGGCAGGTTTCTTCAAAAATAGCCGTAAGCCTCTGACTGTCCGGACTATTTAACTCGTAAGCATACCCATATCTGCTCTGGTATTCCTTCTTTAGCCCGGGAAATTTCTCATCCAGCGCCTGATAAAAATATTCCCTGCTGCCCTCTCGGAGCGTGACGCCCATTCCCATATTCATGATCCCCTTCACTCCCGCATCCACACAGCAGCTTAAAATCCCCTCAAGATTTTCCACTGTATCGTTAATAAAGGGAAGAACGGGCGTCAGCCAGACGACGGTGGGAATTCCCGCTTCCTTCATTGTTTTCAAAACCTGTACCCGTCTGCTTGTGACACAGACATTTGGCTCAATGATGCGGCACAAGCTGTCATTATATGTGGTGAGCGTAAGCTGCACCACCGCTTTGGCCTTTTCATTGATCCTGCACAAAAGGTCCATATCCCGCAAAACCCGGTCTGACTTTGTCTGCAAGGCTGCTCCGAATCCATACTTTTCCACCAGCTCCAAGCACTTTCTGGTCAGCCCAAGCTTCTCTTCACAGTGCATATAGGGATCGCACATAGAACCGGTCCCAATCATACATTTTTTCCGTTTGGAACGAAGTCTCTGCTCCAGGAGCACAGGGGCATTCTGCTTGACTTCAATATCCTCAAAGGAATGTGTAAAGCCGTAGCATCTGCTGCGGCTGTCACAATAAATACATCCATGGGTACATCCCCGGTAAATATTCATTCCATTTCCGGCTGATAAGATTCCTTTTGCGTCAACAAAGTGCATTTTCATCTCCATTCCGCAGCGCAAGAATGTTTCCTCACAGCGACACGTCGATCTGCACAGCCTTTTTCTTCTCTCCAAAATGCTTCTCTTCCAGCTCCAACATTTCTTCCAGAATCTTTTTCTCGACCTTTGCCGTATCTTTATCTTCTGTCAGCTCCTGTGCCTCTCCACTATCGTCCGTCTCATATTCCGGCTGATCCTTGTTGTCGGAAGAAATTTCGGGCTCCTTCTCTTCTGCCTGCAGGTGCTTCGCCCTCCTGACCTCTTCTTCCGTAGGCAGCTGCCCAAAGGCAGCGCTCTTTGTAAAGTCATGATATACCTGCACGGTCCGTCTGGTGTCTCCCAATATCCTCTTTGCCGCTTTCACCTTTTCACTCTTTGGTATATTAGGATTGTTCACAACGGACTTTAGCTCCGAAAGCTTTCCGTTCATTTTATTCACATGAAGTCTCTCTGCCTCTTCCTTGGTTTTACAATTCCGAAGCCTTCTCTCATAGGCCTTTTGCTCCATCTTATCAGCCTTATATTCCATGTATGCTTTGGGATCCTTCTGTTTCAGCCTGTCCAGCTCTTCCCTCGTAAGGTCCTGGCCGCTCATGAGCTTTGTGTAAATTTGATTATACTTCTCACTTTCACGGTTGGCCTCAAGCTGTTCCTTAAAGTCTTGAATCATCCGCTCCTGTGGGGTCAGCTCTGCGTCCTTCTTTTTCAAAAGGTTTCCCGATTTCTTTTTGTTTTCCCAGCTGCCTGCTGCCAGCATCTGATTTACTGCATTTCGTATCGTTCCCGCTGCCATATACTGCCTCCCGTTCCTCAACACATTTCCATTTCCTATTTTGGTTATCGGATCATCAGGCTGTTTATTACATAGCAAATAGCATATTACTTTTCATGATATTGATACTTTTTCAGCTTCCTGCCTGTAATGATACAAATTAAG
>DXGH01000001.1 GCA_019114005.1 Candidatus Acetatifactor stercoripullorum | reverse complement strand
CTTTTATTTTTAATTTTTAAGAAAGCGTAGTCATTTTTCGACACCGGATAAGCCTGAATGCCAAGCTGGGCCGCCCTGCCCTGAATCACCAAAGAAGCCTCCTTTACAGTATCGGAGAAAACCACCGGCGTTCCCTTTTTTAAAATCCCCGCTTTTTCCCCCGCAATGGCTTCTATGGTATTTCCAAGATATTCCACATGGTCAAGGCCAATCCGGGTGATCACGGAAAGCTCCTTTTCGTCCACGGCGTTGGTAGCGTCAAGCCTCCCTCCCAGACCTGTTTCCAGAATACAAAAATCCGGCTTCTCTCTGGAGAAGGCAAGCATGGCCATAAAAAACAGATACTCAAAAAAGGTGGGATGATACCCCGCTCCCTTTTCAAGGGCTTCCCAGTCAAGCGCATTGTATACCGAAAGAAAAGCCCAAAGAAAGGTTTCCTTCTCTATCATACGGCCCCCTATGAAAAACCGCTCTCTGATATCCACCAGATGAGGCGACGTAAACGCAGCCACAGTGTATCCGGCCTCCTCTAAAATGCAGCGCAAATAAGCACAAACGGAGCCTTTTCCGTTTGTGCCGGCCACATGGATGATTCTCATTCCCCGATCCGGGCTTCCAAGCCTTTTTAAAAAGGCTTTTGTATCCTCCAGGGTATTTTTTCTGGTAAAGCGGGGCGTATCGTAAAGATACGCCTCCGCCTGCTCAAAGGTATTGATTTGTTTTTTTTCCAAAAGGATTTACCTGCCCTCTCCTCCGGAAAGCTGTGCAAGGCGCAGGGTCACCTGCTCCATCATCTGTTCATATTTTGCAAGCTTCTCCTTCTCCTGATCCACCTTTTCCCGGGGCGCCTTAGACAAAAAGCGCTCATTGGAAAGCATTCCCCGGGATCGTGCCAGCTCCGACGTAAGACGCTTTTTCTCCTTTTCCAGCCTTTCTATCTCCTGTGCGATATCCACAAGCTCCGCCAGAGGAATATACAGCGTAGCCCCCGGAATCACCACAGACACCGCATCCTTGCCCATACTGTCTTTATCCTGCCCGGAAAGAGCGCTTAGCGTGATCACCTCGTTTGCGTAAGCCAAAGAGGCAAAGAACAGCCTGCCCTCGCTGAAGGTGCGCAGAATATCCGCATCCTCACTGACTACAGTGACCTTCGTCCTGCGGCTGGGCGCCACATTCATCCCGCTTCTTGCATTGCGGATGCCTCTTACCGCCTCCTTGATGATCTCAATATCCTTCTCCTCTTCGGGAAAGCTTCTGTCCGGACGGTACTTGGGCCAGCTGCTGATCATGATGGATTCCTCACTGCTTTGCAGCGTGCAGAAAATTTCCTCCGTGATAAAGGGCATATAGGGATGCAGCAGCTTTAAGGCGTCAAGCAGCACGCTCTTTAGGGTCCACAGAGCCGCATTCTGGCTGATCTCGTCATCTGAGCTGTAAAGCCTGGGCTTTACCATCTCAATGTACCAGTCGCAGAATTCATCCCAGATAAAGTCATAAACCTTCTGTACCGCAATCCCCAGCTCAAAATGCTCCATATTGTCCGTAACGTCTTTCACCAGGGTATTTAACTTGGAGAGAATCCATTTGTCCGCAGGAGCAAGCTCTCCTGCTTCTGGCTCTCTTATCTCATTTCCGGTCTTTTCACAGGTCTGCTCCATATTCATCAAAATAAACCGGGAAGCATTCCACACCTTATTGGCAAAATTCCGGCTGTTTTCCACCCGCTCATAATAAAAGCGCATATCATTGCCCGGCGCATTTCCGGTGATCAGCGTCAGCCGCAAGGCATCCGCGCCGTACTGATCGATAATTTCCAAAGGATCAATGCCATTGCCCAGGGACTTGGACATTTTTCTGCCCTGGCTGTCCCGCACAAGGCCGTGGAACAATACCGTCTTAAAGGGTCTCTCCCCCATCTGCTCATAGCCGGAAAAGATCATGCGGATGACCCAGAAGAAAATGATGTCATAGCCTGTCACCAGCACATCGGTGGGATAAAAGTATTTCAAATCCTCCGTCTGCTTGGGCCAGCCCAGGGTCTCAAAGGGCCACAGGGCCGAGGAAAACCAGGTGTCCAGCGTATCAGGATCCTGGGTAAAGTGGGTACAGCCGCATTTGGGGCATACATCCGGCATCTTACTGGCAACCACCACTTCCTTACATTCGTCGCAGTAGTAGGCCGGAATCCGGTGTCCCCACCAGAGCTGGCGGCTGATGCACCAATCCCTGATATTGTCGGTCCAGTTGAAATAATTCTTTTCCATACGCTCGGGAATCAGCCTGATCTCTCCGGTTTTCACCGCCTTTATAGCCGGCTTTATCAGCTCATCCATCTTTACAAACCACTGCTCCTTCACCAGAGGTTCAATGGTAGTCTTACAGCGGTCATGGGTGCCCACATTGTGCACATGCTCCTCGATCTTTACCAAAAGGCCCATGGCGTCCAGCTCTTCCACGATGGCCCTGCGTGCCTCATAGCGGTCCATTCCCGCAAATTTGCCGCCGTTTTCATTGATGGTGGCGTCGTCATTCATCACATTGATAATGGGCAGATTATGCCGTCTCCCCACCTCAAAGTCGTTAGGGTCATGAGCCGGGGTAATCTTCACCACGCCCGTTCCAAACTCTCTGTCCACATAAGCGTCCGTGACAATGGGAATCTCCCGGTTCATCAAGGGCAGCATCACCTTTCTTCCCTTCAGATGCTGATAACGCTCATCGTCGGGATGAATGGCCACCGCCGTATCTCCCAGCATGGTCTCGGGACGGGTAGTGGCAAAGGTCAAAAATTCTGTATCGCTTACCGTTCCATCCTCGTTGATGAGAGGATATTTGATGTGCCAGAAATGACCTGCCTGCTCCTGATATTCCACCTCCGCGTCAGAGATAGAAGTGTTGCACACAGGGCACCAGTTGATGATTCGGGAGCCCTTATAGATATAGCCCTTTTCGTGCATCTTTACAAAGACCTCGGTAACGGCCCTGTTGCAGCCCTCGTCCATGGTAAAGCGCTCTCTGTCCCAATCGCAGGAGGAACCCAGCTTTTTTAACTGGCCGATGATGCGCCCGCCGTATTCCTTCTTCCACTCCCAGGCTCTCTCTAAAAATTTTTCACGGCCCAAGTCATTTTTATCAATGCCCTCTTCCTTCAGCTTTTCAATAATTTTAACCTCTGTGGCAATGCTTGCATGATCCGTACCCGGCTGCCACAGGGCGTTATAGCCCTGCATCCGTTTAAACCGGATCAGGATGTCCTGCATGGTATTGTCCAGCGCATGCCCCATGTGGAGCTGTCCCGTAATGTTTGGGGGCGGAATCACGATGGTAAAAGGAGTCTTGTCATGATCCACCTCTGCGTGAAAATATTTTTTGTCAAGCCACTTCTGATACAATTTGTCCTCTATGCCCTTTGGGTCATAGGTTTTTGCCATTTCTCTGCTCATTTCCTGCTCCTTTCCTTTTGCGGGATTTCCTGTAATCGAGTAGGAGGGGGTGATTAGCCGCCGTCCTCTCACACCACCGTGCGTACCGTTCGGTACACGGCGGTTTCAATAGTTGACATGCAGTGGCTGATAGGCTGCGGCTAAGTCATAAAAGCCCCAGTTTATCAGTCTTTCTTTACTTAATGCCCAATTGACCGCCTTGTTTCCTGCATTGAACCAGTATCCTTTGCGGTCGTAGGCTATTGTTGCCGCATAATGGCTGTCCACTCCCAGTCCTATCAGTTTCCTCATTCTGGTCTTGGGTAGTTTCCACTGTTTCCAGATACACATCCGTATCCGTCGGTACAGCCATCCATTCAGACTTTCGATGTTGTTCTTCATATCCGCTATCCCGTAGTAATTCAGCCATCCTCTCATGTAGACTTTTATCTTTCCCATGGACTCGGATATAAATCCCTTTTCCGTTCTTCCCAAAACAGAAGCCAAGGTACTTAAAATTTCGGATTGCGAATACACTGACCGTCCGGCTCTTTTCACGGTTCACTCTCAGCTTCAGCGTTTCCTCCAGATACTTCGTGCTGGATTCCATCAGTCGCTCCGCGGCCCGTTCACTTTTCGCCAGCAGTATGATATCGTCTGCATAGCGGATGCATGGCACGCCCCGCCTGTGAAACTCCCAGTCGAATTCATTCAGATATACATTTGCTAATTTTCAGGTATCGCTTTACCATCTGTATCACCCTCTCGTCTTTTACCTGCTTTCTCAGCAGGTTCAGCAGGATTGTGTGGTTCAGCGTATCAAAATACTTTGCATTGCCTGTTGGATGATGCGGTCCATGACGGTCGGGATGCCAAGTTTTCGTATCCCCCCGTCCGGCTTCGGGATTTCCGCCCGCCTGACAGGAGACGGGGTATATTTCCCTTTTCGGATTCTCTCTGTCAGTTCTCGGTTATGCTCCTTTAGCCATGGCAGCGCCGCTTCGATGGTCATTCCATCTACTCCCGGTGCTCCCTTGTTCGCCTTCACTCTTTTGTAAGCCCTGTTCAGGTTGTCCTTATCCAGTATCTTGCCTAAGAGGTCCGGCTCTGCACTGTCCCTTTCCTTCCATATCCGGTTGAATGAGCGGTGCGCTCTCACATACCCTTTGCGTTCCGCGCTGTCTCTTTGTGAGCAGCTTTCTTTGTTTTCTGTACCCATCTGCCCATTCCTCCTTTCCCAGTCGTACTAAAGACTCCTATTGATTCGGCCCTTCACTGATAAACTCAGCTACTATGGCCTCTGCTGACTTCTGTGCGTTCAGCGTTATCTCACAATAACGGTTACTCTTTTCGGAGCATACCGCACAGACCTCCAAGCCATGCCATGGCTTTGGTGCCACACGTTTCTTTCCCTCCATCCAGCTTCCTTCAGATTCCACCTCACGATGGACACCCTTGCCTTCGGCTATATCCTTCCCGCTACCAGGCGGATTTGGGACTTGCACCCTTAAGAAACGTGCGCCGCCAGGCGCACACGAAAAAAGCCCCTTGCCGGAGAACCGGCAAAGGGCGTCGTTGACGCGGTACCACCTTTGTTCACAGTGCCTTCAGAAAAGCTTTTCCTTTCATCCGGCGCACTGTCTCTTAAGACTTCCTGCAAAGTCCTATCCGTTAACGGGGATAAAGCGTGAGAGCCTACTGCCTGTTTTAGATTTTCAGCCCTCCGGCTCAGAAGCTACCTTCCATCCTCCTTCCTTCAAGCGGCCTTTCAGCGCCGTATGCCGCACACCCGGCAGCCGCTCTCTCTTTTAAGGGGTAGGATATACTCCTCTTCGTCATCGCCTTTTTATATATGTATGACTATAGTCTATCTGCAGGCCATTTGTCAATATCTCAATCAGAAAAATTTCAGATTAAAATTTTTTCTAATCCTCTGCTGTTTTTATACGCCGTTCCAGCTCCCTTTGCATTTCCTCAAAGAACAATTCCGGCAGACATGCTCTGTATTCTGTCATATACTGCTCCCACATTTTCTCAAAATCCTCTGTCATGATAACCTGCGGCAGATATCTGTGTTTTACCGCATTCATTTCCTTCCACGCCCTTCCTGCCTCTGTTTGTCTTGTAAGCATATCAGAATGCGAATACATAGGATACCATGGCCCTGGCTTATCATTGCTTCCCAGCATATCTACATAGCTTTTGCATCCATAGGCTTCCAGACATTCCCTCACATCCTCCGGTAGTCCGGCGAAAAACTCTCCCTTCTGGTATTCCGGCTGAAATGTGTTGAGCCCATCTCCACTCATTCCTTCAAGCCTTGGAAAATAAGAATAGTAACAAAACTGGGATGCCTGGTATTCCCCATCCCTTGCCTTCGCCCGCTGTTCCTCTGTTCGATAAAACACGCCGTTTTCATCCACATTATAGTCCTCCCCCTCTATTCCCCAAAACCGAAGCTTCATAACCTCTTCGCTCAGCAAATCATTCATAAACTGCATTGCGCCTTCCACATCACTACAGTCCCTTGTAATCGCAATTCCCTCTGCCACACTGAAATCATCCCCCCGTTTCACATGCCATTGGTTTTCAATCCCTTCCCTTATGGTAACCGGAAGCGGAACATAGTTACAGCCCTGGCCGCTGAGTCGTTCCAGAAAATCGCCCACATCATAAGAAAACTGCCACCATTGATCCACCATCCCCAGTACTCTCCCGGAGGCAAGCTTCTCAAGATACTCATCGTAACTTTGGGTAAAGGATTCCGGATCCACCAGACCATTGTGATATTCCCTGTTCAATATCTCAAAATATTGTTTTGCCGTTGCTGTTATATTGTAATCCTTAACGGTCATGGTTTCCGTGTCTACTATACAGCTTCCGTCATTTGGATAGCCATCCAGAAACTGGGGAGGATTTTCCAGGCAAAAGTAACGCCAGTCGTCGCACAGGATGGTGAATGCAATATTTCCTTCACCGCTTTCCATACAAGGATTTGCCGTCATATAATCCTCAAGCAAGGCAAAATACTGTTCCACTGTGCTGATCTTTGGATATCCAGCCCATTTCAGCACTCTTGTCTGTATCCAGAACGCTTCCCCCTCGTGCAAAACCTCCGGCGCCTGGTCTCTGACTATGCCAAATTGCGGAATCCAATAAATATGCCCGTCCTCCTGCCTGAGCCTGTTCCACGCTTCATCCGACATATAAGTGCGGATATTGGGGTACGCCTCCCAGTATTCATCTATGGGAATCAACGCACCTGCCTCATAAAGCGTCACGTCCCCGGAAATAAAATCAGGATATTCACCATTTGCAATATAGGAAGCTATGGCCTCATCCGCCGTCTGTCCCACCAGCCAGATTTCCTGGCACCTATATCCGGTCAGCTCAGCAATTCTATCCCTAATCTTGTTCTTTGTATCCAAAGTATTCCCCGGGACATCAAAAAATGCTGTAAATTCCTTGATCTGCTCTCCGGAAGCTCCCTGTGTCCAGATATAAATGCCTGCACACGCCAGCAGGGCCGCCGACAGTATGCCTTTCCATACGCTTCGTTTTTTCATCCTTTACACCCTTTAACATTTCCTTTGCTCCTTCATTATTATAAAGGGTGGGGATGGTTTGTTCAACTGCCAGTCCGCATATTTCTTCAAAGCAAAATATATAAATATACCGCCTTAAACACTTCCATAAAAATGCCGGTAGCTTTCTTTCTCTGTCGTATGTTCCTGTTTCTGTGTCTCTATAGGAATTCAATAAATTCTATAGCTTCCGCTCAGCGCAAGAAACGCAAAAAAGTAAAGACAATTATCATAATATCTTCGGATTCCCGTCCGAAGCGGAGTTTCCCAGAATCTGCGGATACACGCATACGCGTTTTCATCCCGAACAATCAGACCGGCCTGCGCATTGGTGGCTGTAACTGCCACCGGATGCAGCGCTTTCCCCTCCAGCAGCGTGCCGTCCACTGCAAAAATACCATCCCTGTCTTGGTTCTTTATGGTCTCACAGAAAAATCTCAGCAGCCGCTTTGCCTCCACGGGCTCCCATTCATCCGCTGCGAACCATTCATAATCCAAAGCTATATTGGCAATGGTTCGATATGCATCACTATAATACCAGTCATGTCTTCCTCCCCATATCTCCAAAACAGGCATATACGGGCTTCCGTCAAATTCAGCGTACTCCGCACAAAGCCCCGTAACCGGATGACATGCCTTTTTCAGGTAAGCACGGCTTGCCTGGGCAGCCTGCAGAAAAAACGGTCTGTCCTCCTCTTTCGCCCATCGACCAAACAGCTCGTAAAAGTGCGGCAGATGGTAGGACGGATCCGTAAAATCCACATCCGTGATAAAGCGGATCAGCTTGTTATTCGGATCCCACATACTGCGCCCTTCAGAGCCGCCCTCCCCCTTGTGGATACAGGTGTGCAGCAGCTCACGCGCCTCTCCTTCATAGTTAAAGATACCTTTTCCATTGCCAAAGCGATGGGCTGCAAACAAAAGAGCCATCGCAAAATATTCCTCTCCGTCCGGCGCTGCCCCAAGGGAGTTTTTTGTTCCATCCTTACCACAGGACCACGCAAAATAGCCCGCGTTTTCTCCCTCCTCCAAATACATATAGGTTCTGGCCCATTTCCAGAGACGGTCAAATTCTTCCTTCTTATTCATCTGTACGCACATCATCATACCGTAGGACATGCCTTCTGTTCGCACATCATTGTTTCCGGTATCCTCTATGTAGCCCATATCCTCACCCACCGGATGATAAAGCCGTTCTTGGTCACTGCCGTAAAACAATGTTCTGAAAATCTCATTCTTCCGGCTCTCAATGACTTCCTCGTCATATCCCGCTTCCGCAAACGCATTTCTGTATTTGCCTGTGTAAAAAGCGCCTTGTTTCATAGCCTTCCCTTTCTATCTGCCTTCTTTATCACACCAGCTTCTATTCCTTCACTCCTCCGATTGTCAGTCCTGTGACAAAATACCGCTGTAAAAATGGATACAGGCAAATGATTGGCAGCATGGTCAAAATCGTAGCCGCTGCCCGTACGGAGGTGGGTGTTACCGCTCCTGCCGCGTTTTTCATAGCCTCCACACTGTTGCCCTGGTTTGTCACCGAAGACAAGAGCTTCATAAGCTCATATTGCAGCGTAGTATACTGACTGCTCATGCGATTGTACAGCATCGCATCAAACCACGAGTTCCACTGCCCTACTGCCACAAACAATGCGACAGTGGCATAAACCGGCTTGCAGAGTGGTGAAATAATCTTGACAAAGATTGTCATGTACCCACCCCCGTCAAGCTGCGCGGATTCCTCCAGGCTGTCTGGTATACCATTCATATATGTACGGATGACGAGCATATTAAACGCGCTTATCATACCCGGAACCACATATACCCAAAAACTGTTTGTCAGTCCAAGATTCTTATACAAAAGGAAAACCGGAATCATCCCGCCATTGACATACATAGTCACCACCCAGAACAAAGAGAGCTGTCTTTTAAACAAGAATCTCTTTCTGCTGACGATATAGGCAAGCAGTGCGTTTGCTCCAAGTGAAAGCATTGTTCCGATCAGCGTCCTTGCCACAGTGACATACGCACCCGTGATCAGATTATCCTTTTGCAGAACCGTCGTAAAGTTTTTTATAGACAGCTTCCGGGGAAACAGATAGATTCCGCCTCGAAGCGCGTCTGTTCCATCATTAAATGCGATGGCCAGCGTATTGATAACCGGATAAAGTGTAATAATCACAAAAGCAATCATAAACAGGGTGTTGCATATTGTAAACAGCTTATCCCAAACTGAGGTTTTATGCCTTTTCTTCTTTATTTTTCCCATATTTGTCTCCACCTTTGCTCTCAGAATAACTGCTCTTCACCGCTTCTCTTTGCAATCATATTTGCTATCACAATCAGGATAATGCTCACAAGACTCTTAAAAATTCCCGCCGCCGTTCCGATTGAAAAATCATTTTGGCTGATGCCCCACTTTAAAACATAAATATCAATCGTCTGGGACACGCTCTGTACCAGCCCATTCCCCAGCAAATACTGGATTTCAAAGCCAGCGTTCAGCACATTTCCCACATTCATCAGCAAAAGAATTATAATAGTAGGCTTTATCCCAGGAAGCGTTACATACCGTATCCGGGCAAACCTTCCAGCACCGTCGATTCCGGCAGCCTCATAAAGAGAAGGATCGATGGCAGTGATCGCTGCAAGATATATGATAGCGTTCCAGCCGGTTTCTTTCCACACATTAGCAAATGCCACAATAGGCCAGAAAAATTTCGGATGTGCAAAGAAATTCAGGGGCTGGTCAAAAATACCAGCCCTTACCAGCAGCTCGTTGACGATTCCGTTGCTGGAAAGAGCATCATGCAGTATTCCTGTTACAATGATCCAGGAAAGAAAGTGAGGAAGATACGAAATTGTCTGCACCACCTTTTTTCCACCCTTTGATTTGATCTCATTTAACAAAATAGCAAAAACAATGGCCATGATAAAGGTCGCTGCCAGATTGATGACTCCCATAGCCAGCGTATTGCGGATCACCCTTAGAAATGTGGCATCAGAAAACAGCTGCTGAAATTTTGCCAGCCCCACAAACTGAGAATGAATCAGCCCGTCCTTCGGTCTGTAATTTTGGAAAGCCATCACCCATCCTGCTAAGGGCAGATAATAAAAAACAATGCCATATGCAACGATTACAGCCGCCCAGATCAGTAAAACCTTCTGCCGCTTTATTTCCTTCCATGTGATTTTTACTTTGGGCTCATGTATTTTTTCTTTTTTCTTTCTTGCCATAGAAGCCTTGCCTACCTCCATTCTCCGCTCTTTTTCAGAGCTTGCAATTCGGAAAAACAGGCAGACGACTCCCATTGACATCTGCCTGTTTTTAAATCTTTTTACAGCCTTATTTAGTTATATTTTGCCGCCTCTTCTACCCTGCGGTCCAGCTCCGCCTGCATTTCGTCTAAGAATGCCTGGGGATCGCAGGAGTCATAAACTTTCATGTACTCCTCCCACGCCGCTTCAAAATCATCGGACATTACAACCTTCGGAAGATATTCATGTTTCACTTCACCCATCTTGGCCCATGCAAGCCCGCCTTCAGTGGATGTTGTCATGTTGTTAGAGTAAGAATACATAGGATACCAGGGACCTGGCGCTTCGCTGGTTCCAAGCATATCCACATAGGTTTCCGCGCCATATGCCGCAAAGCATTCCTGCACGTCCTCACTCAAGCTGTTGTAGAATTCCTTAGCCTGGTACTCCGGCTTCATAGCGTTGATGCCATCACGGCTTGTTCCGGAATACTGCGGGAAATAGGAGTAGGTACAACTATGGGATGCCTTGTATGCTGTGTCGGAGCTCTGCACCCTCATGTCCTCAGTCCGGTAGTACTCGCCGTTTTCATCCACCTCATAGTCCACTCCTTCCACACCCCAGAAGCGCAGATCATGGGCCTCCTGGCCAAGCAGTGCGTCCACAAACGCCAAAGCTCCTTCTACATCCTCACAGCTTGTTGTAATGGCAAGACCGCTCGCTACATTTAAAACACCGCCGGAATTATGCCACTGGTTCTTCATGCCCTCCTCGATGGTGATGGGAAGCGGAACATAATTGCAGCCTTGCTCATCCAGCCCCTGCTGCTTCAACGCATCGTTTACAGTATAGGCAAAATTCCACCACTGATCAATCATTCCCAGCACACGGCCTGTGGAGAGCTTTGCGATATACTCATCATAGGTCTGCGTAAAGGACTCCGGGTCCACAATGCCCTTGTGATATTCTTCATTCAGCTTCTGGAAATACCTTTTTGCAGTCGGTGTGGTATTATAGTCGATAATCTTTAGCTCCTCCGGATCTACAATTACGGAACCATCGTTGGGATAGCCATCCAAAAACTGAGGCGCATTCTCCAGACAGAAATAACGCCAGTCATCACAGAGAATGGTATACGGAATGTTTTCCATTCCCCCTTCCATAGTAGGATTCGCTTCATTGTAGGATTCAATCAGATCAAAAAATTGATCCATGGTATATATTTCCGGATAACCCGCCCACTCCAGCACACGGGTCTGTATCCAGAAGGCCTCATCGTTGTGCGTTGTAGCCCTTTCCTCGCCATAAATATTTCCAAACTGCTGAATCCAATAAATATGTCCATCATCCTGGCGAAGCTTATCCCATTCTTCCTCTGTCAAAAACTCCTTGATATTGGGATATTGATCAATATAGTCATCCAGTGGAATCAGCGCCCCCGCCTCATACAGCTGGGCCATGCCGTCGCCGCCGTCAATGAAATCCGGATATTCTCCCCCGGCAATCAGGGTTCCCACCGCCTCCTGTGCAGTCTGTCCGGTCAACCATGTCTCCTTGCAGGTAGCTCCGGTCAACTCCCCAAGCATCAGCATAATTTCATTGTCATCATTGATCTCTGAGCCGGGGACTGCAAAGAATGCGGTAAACTCTTTTATTTCTCCGTCTCCGTTTCCTGCCGCCTCCGTGCCCCCTGAGGCTGTCTGTCCGCCGTTTGCGTCTGTCTGAGCCGTATCTTGGCAGCCAGCCAGGACGCCGACCGCCACCGCTGCAGTGAGTAATAAGGATACTGTCTTTTTTGCTTTCACTGTACACCTTCCCTTTCTTAATAAGCATACATCCAAGCAAGCCTGGATGCGTTTTTCTGATAATTTTATTTTACCTTTCCGGTTCATATTAGCAACCTGAGAAAGAATATAAAAAAGCAGGGCAAATTATAGTTTTAAAACAATAATCTGCCCTGTGTGTTTTTTGACAGGAATTTCTATTTCCCCGCCTGTTTACGAAATTTTGCCGGTGTGCAGCCCTTTGCCGCAATAAATCGATTGATAAAATAGTCCAGATCCTTGTATCCCACGTCCTGCGCAATCTGATAAATCTTGTCATCCGTTCGAAGCAGTCTTGCCGCAGCCTGTTCTATCCGATAATTGTTCAGGTAATCTTTAAAGGACTGCCCATATTTTCTTCGAAAAAGCTGTCCTAAATACGCGCTGTTTACATAATACTTCTGTGACAGCTCCCGCAGCGTAAGGTTTTGCGCATAATTACAGCGTATCTCTTTTTCCACATCTCCCAAAACGCCTCTTGAGACATTTTTCCTAAGCTGAGCGAGATACTCTGCATACTCACAGGCAAACCTTGCCAAATGTACACTGCTTCCCCGCACAGTGCCTTCCTCAAAGGAGCTTTCACTGATATAATGCAGAATTTCCTCCTGGTTTACGCCGTCATCCTGCTGTGCTGCCAGATGGATAAGCTGAAACAATAAATAGTTGATATTTAAATTGACCGTGTCCCCTACCACTCCCATTTGTTTCATTTCCGCATAAAGTCGCTCCACACTCCCCCAAATCTTTCCTTTATCATTCTGCTCTATGGCAGCAATCAAGGCGTCAACACTGTTCTTGCACAGCACGATTCCTCCCTGATTGATCTGTACCTCTTCTTCATAAAAATAAATATCCTTTTTTACCCGAAATGCTTCCAGTGAATTGAGCACACAAGCCGCGCTGTAGGATTTTGCCACCGCTGAGATATCATGCACCTTTTTTCCTGCAAGCATCCGAACCGGATGCTTCAGCACTGTCTCAAGGTTCTTTCGAAAGTCCTGCAGATATTCTCTTTCACTGCAGTCCTCCCTTGCCGCCATATAATCACAGTATAAAAATCCCACGTCAAAGTTCTTTTCATCCTGCGATACATCAAAAATGCAGTGTACCTCATCCTCCTTTAAATAATCTATGCAGGCCTGATACAATCGCCTCTGCAGATATCTGAGCTGACCGTCCTCCTGCTCCTGTGCCTCTTTCAGATCGCAGAATTCAATATCTATGTACCGGACTCCCTCAGAGAGACGCATATGGTTCCTGACATATTCCAAATTCAACCCGTCGTATTTTCCAAACAGCAGCGCAAGCACATTTCGCGCGAGATACGCACGCTCCATAACCTTTTGATTTTGCCTGTCAATTTTGGAATTCTCCGATATTTTGGCAGCCTTCCGCAAAACTGCGATCAGCTCCTCTTTTTCCACAGGCTTTAGGATGTACTCCATACATTTATGCCGGATCGCCTGCTGCGCGAAAACAAAATCATTATACCCGCTCAGAATCACAAAATAAGCTTCAGATACATGTTCTCTGCGTATTGTCTCCAAAAGCTCAAGCCCCGTCATAACCGGCATTTTAATGTCCGCGATAATCACATCCACCTTATGGCCTCTCAGATAGTTTAATGCCTCCTTCCCATTGGATGCCGTAGCAGCAATTTCATACCCCTCCTTCTGCCAGTCAATCAGCACGGACAAGCCTTGCACAATAAACGGTTCGTCATCTACCAGCAATACCTTCATCATATCCTCCCCTAAGCCTCCTGAATTTTGTTATAAGAAAGCCGAATCTGAATCATGGTTCCTGCGCCTTTTTCGCTTTCAATCAGAAATTCAGCATTTTCGTCAACCATCATTTTCAGCCGCAGACAGGCGTTCAAAATTCCTACCCTTCCATTCTTCTGCATCTCATCAATACTTACATCCTGCATCTTCTGCCGGATACAGGAAAGCATCTCCTCACCCATGCCCTCGCCAGTGTCCTCTATCTCTATGCAGAGCGATTCTTCTTCCCTGTAAATTCTTACAAATATCCAGCCTGGCGCAACTTTATTTTCAATCCCATGCACACAGGCGTTTTCCACAAAGGTTACAATCGTAAGCTTTGGAATCCGCAGCTTAGCACATTCCTCCTCCATATCAAGCTGGTAAGAAAGCCTGTCTCCAAAGCGATACTTCTGCAGCCCCAGATATGCTTCCACAAACTCCATTTCCTTTTTAATTTCCACCTTATCATTACCCCAATCCACATTCTGCCTCTCCATCACCGCCAGCTTTTCCACCATATCCGCCGTCTCATATTCCTGCTTCAAAATACTGTGCATTCTTATGCTTTCCAGGGCATTAAAGAGAAAATGTGGATTGATCTGGCTGTGAAGCGCAAGCAGCTCCGCATTCTGTCTGGCAATGTCCATCTCCTGTTCTCTCAGCCGGTCTTTATACACCGTCTGTATTAATTCATTCATCCGCGCAGCCATTCGGTTATAATTCTGCATCAAGCTGCCAATCTCGTCCTTTCCCCTCACATGGGGCAGCTCCATCAGATGATCCTGATCCACTCCCTCAAAAATATGGCTCAATTCTCTGATACGGACAGTAATGGAGCGGTCAATCTGCTTCATCAGGCACCACGGCAGTATAATATTGACAAGCAAAAGCAAAGCAACCAGGGGAAAATTATCCAGAATAACCAAAAGCGTACTGCTTGGTCTTTTGAGAATATAAATCTGCAGCTCTTCCCCATATAATGTAATATCCTTTGAATACCCGATCCTTCCTTTTTCCTCAAAGCTTTCAAATGCCTGCCCCACACTGCTGTATCCCTCGTTTGACAGCATAATTTCTCCGTCCCGGCATATATACACTGGCAGCTCATATTTCATGCTTTCCAGGCTTCTGACCAGATTGCTGTAATCCATTTCTATTTTCAATACCTTTTCACAGGGACTTCCCCCAAAAAAATTCATTTTCCGCAAAAAAAGAATTTTTCTTTTCGCTTCCACCGCCGGACTCTTCCAGTCATCATAATAAAACAAAAGCAGCATATCTCTCCCGCTCTCCTGCAGATACTGGTACCATTTTGTATCACGCACCGTCGAAAGCCTTGCAAACTCTCCGCCATTAACAATCGTTTCATTATCCGCATACATCGTCACCTGCGCATTATCAATGCCCATGCTGCTTTTAAACAAGGAATTTCTCATAAACTCCTGATACCCCACCACATAATCCAGCGCCGTATCATACTGGGTATTGAGAAACTCTTCAATATACTCATTCATATATATACTCTTGGCTGCAGAAGCTGAGTGCTCAACCGCGCTGGAAAGACTATATTGTACTGCACTGGCCACATTCTCCATCTCGTGCAGCTGCTTTTCCCGCTCTGACAAAATCACATTGTACAAGATCACCCCGTCAGTTAAAATCAGCGGGATCAATACACAGAAAACATAGAGCAGCTCCAGCTTCTTTTTAAGCTTATAGTCGTTCATCCAATTTTCCAGCCTGTCCAATATTCCCCTCATATCTGCTCCCTTGCTTTTTATGCTATTTTACTATCATAGCATAAACAATCCTCTTTTTCCACGCATTATGGCCTGTCTTCCACTATTCGTTCCAATACAAGTCTTTCCAGCACCGCCACCCCATCATGGAAACGGATAGACACCTGGTTGAACCCTTGCCTTAGACGCAATCTGGTTTCTACCGTATGTATCTGTGAAATTACACCCTCTGCCCACATCCTGCAGTCCGCTTCCCCCGCACGGTAGTCCTCCGGAAAAAGCTGCAGCCGTCTCCATTCCGTCGACTGTCCTGCTTCTTCTCCTTGTTTTATCTGCCCTTGCGACGTAACGCCTGCCGATAGATACCACTGCCTCTTTGGCGAGACTGGATTTGAGGGAGCAAGATACAATGTAAGAATATAATCGCCTGCTTCCTGCACATAAATACTGTACACTGCCTTGGGCGCAAGGGCCTCCTCATACTCTGTCTGAAATGGAAATGCCTTTAAACCAATTCCGTAAAATCCGAAATCCTCAAGCACCAAAAGGCCAAGGGTTCCATGAGAGGAAAGAAGATCCGCCTTAAAAAAGCCATCTGCAGGAATGCAGATTCTTCCGCAGTATTCCGTGTGAGTCCGTCCAGCTGCTCCGCTTTGGATTTCCTTTTTGGCAGTCTCAAGTCCTGTCCTTTTTCCATGTACATTCAGATACACCACCGCATCTTTTTCCGTAATCTGAACCCTGCAGATCTCTTCCTGCTTTGGCAGCTTTTCTCTGCAGCAGTGAATATGTAAAAGCTCCTGGTACTCTACCTGTGCGCAGGTAAGCTCCCACGTCAACCAGTTACAGGTTTCCAGGCTGCGGCCTCCCACTTTTTGGGCCTCTACACCACAGACAAATTTCCCTTCTCCTGAGTTTGCAATCTCTATCCACACATCACTGATACCTTCGTACAAAAAATCCAGAATCTCCATGCTGTCCGGCTCACCGTAATTTTTACATAAAATTCTGTCCCCTCCCACTCTGGAAACCACCATTCTTGGACGTTCAAAGGGTGTAACATAGGTGCGCAGAGGGTAACGGCAGCCGTCCTCGTTCCACTTTACAAATCCCACATGACTTCCCGTCCACATTCCATGCCATTTTCCGTTATTGCGGCTTCCCGCTGTACAAACCAGCTGTCTGTCCGCCTCAATACATTCCCGTACCCTGTCTGCCCAGATATTCGCAGCCTTTTTTCCCAAGCTGGCATAGTGTGCGTTTTTTCCAGCGCTTATCTGCATCTGTATCAAATTAAATCCCATTTTCAGCTGATTATAGATCATGCTGTAAAAGCCCTCTTTCGCTTCCACAGCCAGCTCCTTTTCCAATTTCTGAAGTCTCTGCTCCAATTCGCAGATTGCCTCCAAGACCCGATCCGCTTCCCCGTCCGCCTGCCGATAGGTATCACTTTTCAGCGCCTCCGGACGGCATTTCCCGATCCATGCGGTTCCCTTTGTCAAAAGAAGCTCCATACAGTCTATCTGCGCAGCAGTTACAAGTCCTCCAAACTGCTTCTGCAGCCACAGTCTGGTAAATGTTCTGGTGGAATTTGGTGCAGAGCTTCCCCAGGTTTCAAAATCATAGGCCAGCTCCATGAAGTATGACAGAGGAAATTCATTTCCCTTAAGATCTCCCACATTTACCATCCATACGGTTCTCACTCCTTGCTCATAGGCAAGAGTCATCTGCTCCCAAATAGCAGTAAGCGGCGTGCTGTTGATCCACTCATAAGAGATGGGAGCCCCGTGATAATCCAGGTGATAATACATACCATAGCCGCCCTGGTGAGAGGCTTCCTTCTCTGGCAGATACCGCATATGTCCGAAATTATCCTCGCAGAACATCAAAATGATATCCTGCAGGCCGTCCCAGTCCTTCAGCCCTGCTGTCTCCCCACATCCATAGTAATACTGCTCCACTTCTTTATAAATGGCTAAAAGCATAGGAAACCCCTTTTCCCCAGGTCTTATGTTGGCCTGTATCAGCTTCTTCTGCTCCGTGATGATATCCTTCAGGATATCAATATTTTCCTGAAGGGAGCCAGGTCCTTCCAGCTTGCTGTCTCTTTCTCCCCGCATGCCGACGGTAATGATATTTTCATATTTGCAGCTTCGTTTTAGTCCGTCTTCCCAGTATTTCAACAGTCCTTCCTTATTTATCATATAATTCCACTCACTGCCGTAAGAACCATTCTCCCCCTTGTAGATATCCCATTCCTCTCCCGCGCGCAGACAAGGCTCATGATGGGAATTGCCCATTATAACTCCGTACTTATCCGCAAGGCGCGCGCTTTCTTCTCCCGGCCCATCCAAAGCAAAGCAAGAGGTCCACATGGCTGGCCAAAGATAGTTTCCCTTCAGACGCAGCAACAGTTCAAATACCTTGTCATACATATCGGCATTGAATCCACCAAAATGATGAAATGCCCATGTACCGAAGCAGGGCCATTCATCATTGATAAAAAATCCTCTGTATTTCACAGAGGGTTCCTTGGAAATCATTTCCACGGAGGCATCCAATTCCATACGCTCTTTATGCTGTACAGGGGCATCTCCCCAAAAAACAAGCGGACTGACTCCCATCAGCTCGGACAAATGAAACATACCGTAAATAGTGCCCCTCTTGTCGCTTCCATATATAACAAGAGCCTGGCTGCAATGATTTCCTATTTTTATATCTGCGAGCTGCTCCTCTTTCAGCAGACGGATTCCATAAACTTCCCTTTTCCCTCTCACTGACTTCGCATCTATCCTTCCGGTCAGCTCCAGCTGCTTTAAGATGGGACTTTTTCCCAGCTGTGCAAACAAAACAATGTCTCCAGATGCCTGGCTGCAGTCCTCCACGATACCCGGCCTTCTGCCCGACACCATTTCCATATCCGCCGCCACCTTTTTGGCTATGGCATAAATACCCACATCGCTTTCCTTTTCCACTACAAAGGTCACTATTGCGCTTTCATCAAATAACCGCATTTTACTCTTCTCCATACACCTTCCTAAAGGGTACTGCAGGAAGCCCCGCCGTATGATACAAATCAGCATCCAGCGGACAATCATTCCATGCAAACATAAGACTCTCCACATTCTGTTTTGCAGACAGCTTTACAATCACCTGATCCCTCCCCCAGATCTGTGCCTTGACCGGAAATTTTCCTCCCTCCTTCGTCTCTATCTCAAAACCGCGAACAAATATTGTCTTGCTATCCTTCGCACATAAAGAGAGCCTTTCATCCTGTAGTGAAAAGCTAACTCTGACGCAGTCGTTTTCCCACAAAACCCGGCTGACCTCCGGCCCTTTCCAAACCACATCTTTTTTATAAATAAGTGCCTGCGCAGCAAGGGAAATTCTCTCGCCCACACTTTTTTTATCCAAGGGATGCAGGTCATTATATTCCCCCAGATCATATGCCTGCACCATTCCTGCATTTTCTGTTTTCCCAGCCCGCCTTTGAGCTTCACGCAGACTTGCCCATAGCGCTTTTTTTGTATGCTCTATGCCGTCCCCAAAGCCTGCCAGCTGTACATAAATAAATGGCAGCTTTGGCTCCCCTAACAGCAGTCTCCAATCCCGGATCATCTCAGTAAACTCTTTCTCATAAGTCTCCGGCCTTCCTGTATTAGATTCCCCCTGATAAAAAAAACAGCCGGAAAACCGACATTTTCTGATCGGATAGAGCATTCCGTTATATAGGCCGGAGGCCTTATATGAAAAGAAATCCTTCTCCCCAAGATAACCAGAGGAAGCCCTCATATCCTTCATAATCTCATATTCCCATACACCCCTCAGATCAGCAATCTCCCTCTTTCCACACCGTATGCCATATTCTTTTCCGGGCATGGTTCCCCCTTTGCCCCGCATCACCAGCATGTGCACCTCAATCTCGTTTTCCCCTTCCTGCAAGAGGCCTTCCGGAATGGGATAAATGCGAGGCGGATACTGATAGGCTGTCTCGCCGATCTTTACGCCGTTTACAAATATCTGATCCGCATCGATAACTGTTCCAAAATATAACTTTGCGCCCATTTTCTGTTCTTCGTCCGCACAATGTTGTCCCAAAAGCTTGTCCACCTTCTCCTGCGTCAAAAGTATTTTTTTCTTCAGACGCAGGCTTCCGGCAAATCCGCACAAATCACCCTCTCCAAAAAAGCCAGGTACAAAAACCTTCCCCTTTTTCTTTTGCCCATGAGAGCCTTTCTCCTTCTCCTCTTCAAAGGGCAGCATCGCTTCAGCAATCCACCGCTCTTCCAGCTCCTCCTCTTTTTTTTCCGTCTGTTTCACATAAGAGGCATCTGCACATTCCTCTAGTTCCCCGGCATCAAGATCCAGACGCCTTATGGTTTCTTCACTTGTCCATGCTTTTACCGGTGTGCCTCCCACTGCGGTCTGAAAAAGGCCGATTGGTATCTTTTCCTTTTCCCAAAGGGCTCTTGCTGCAAAAAAGCCCACCGCGCTAAAAGCGGACAATTCCCCACCCACAGCTTTTCTCCAGATGCCGTCCGTAAGCATTTCCCGTTTCCACCGGAAAGCATATTCTTTGGGAACCTCAAATGTTCGAATACAGCCCATTTCCACATCTGACAGTTCCTCTTCAAAGCGTTCACGCACTCTCTCTATGGGAAGCTCCATGTTGGATTGTCCGCCGAGCAAAAATACATCGCCAAACAAGACATCCACAATGCAAATACTTTCCCTCCCGTCACTGATTCTGATTTCCCACGGTCCCCCCGCTTCCATTTTGGGAATCCAACACTCAAAATAGCCATTTTCCATGGCTTTTGTCACAATAGGGCGGTCGCCCAAAAAACAGCTTATTCTTGTACTGTTTTCCGCGTATCCCCAGATGCAGTTTTCTGTTTCCCTCTGCAATATCATCCCATCGCTGAAAAAAGAGGTCAATCTGATTTTTCCCATATTGTCTCTCAAATCTTTCCCTTTATTTTCTTACTTCTAGTTTATTATTTACAGAAAAGAGAATAAACGGAAAAACTAAAGAAAAAGTAATGACAAATTATAGTTTAGAGATTTAAATAACAAAAAGGGAATACGCCTTCTCATAGAGCTGTGCGATTTCTTCTTCTGTAAATTTTCTTGGATGATTTGCAATGCCTGCAGCCGAAACGGTAAAGCAGTTCTTTGTCATCCATGGAATATCCTCCCGGGTAATGCCCTGCTCCCCCAGGGATGTAGAAAGCCCGATTTCCTCTAAAAGCTTTCTAAGCTGGCTTGCGCAGTCCCTTTCGTCCTTCCCTCCCAGGGCCTTTGAGATCACTGCATATCGGTCAGGGGCCGCATCTATGCTTGCCTCCGTGATCACGGGGGTGAGAGCCGCAAGTCCTCTTCCGTGGACAATGTCCTTACAGCCGCTGGCCGGATGCTCCATTCCATGGGGCAGCGTCACCCCCGCCGTGTTGATCACCATGCCTCCTATGGTGCTGGCCCAGGCCATTGCATCCCAGGCCCCGGCGCTCTCATCTCCGCGGCACAGCGAAACCAGATGCTTTCCAATCATCTGCATGGCCTCCACGCACATCATATCAGTCATAGGCTGCGCCAGTCTGGACAGATAAGCCTCCATGGAATGGCAGAGGGCGTCAAAGCCCACGGAAGCCAGAACAGACTTGGGCATGGTTTCCATCAGCCTGGAGTCGATTATGGACGCCTTGGGAATAATGGTGTTGCTCCGGAGAGATTTCTTGTCCCCGGTCTTTGGATTGGTCAAAACCGCAAAGCCGTTTCCCTCGCTGCCCGTTCCGCAGGTGGTAGGCACCGCCACAATGGGAAGGGCGCTTTTTCCTGCAGCCCTGTTAAAGATATAATCGTTGATGTCTCCATGATTTACACACAGAAAGGCGATCCCCTTTGCGCAGTCCAAAACGCTGCCTCCGCCAAGTCCGATAATCACATCACAGTTTTTCTCTCTGGCAAGCAAGGCTCCCTCCTCTGCCGTGGTGGTCAGGGGGTTTTGTCTCACCTTGTCAAATACCACAGCCTTAAGCCCGTTTCCCTCCAGATTTTCCAGCACACGATCCAAAAGCCCGCTCTTTTTCGTGCTGCTTCGTCCAGTGACCACAAGAGCGCTTTTGCCGTACTGAGCTGCAATAGAGCCTATGCTCTCTGCCTCTCCCCGTCCGAAAATCAAATTTACAGGTAAATAATATTTGAACTTCATTCTGCCCTATCCTCGCTATGCCAACGCTTTTACTGTCTCCTCAATAATGCCAAAGGCCTTGTCACAGTCCTCTTTGGTGACAATAAGAGGCGGAACCATACGGATAATATGCTCTCCAATGGCCGTGATCAGAAGCTTTCTCTCAAGACAGCCGTGCTTTACGTCCACGCCTTTGATGCTTTGGTCAAACTCTACGCCGATCAACAGCCCCTGATATCTTACCTCTTTTACATGGGGCAGGGTTTTCAGCTTATCGCAGAAATAATCTCCCATTTCTGCAGCATTTCGCGCCAGGTCTCTGTCCAGAAGCTCCCCTATCTCAGCCAGCGCCGCCGCACAGCATACAGGGTTGCCTCCGTAGGTGGTTCCGTGGGAGCCGGGGGTAAAGGCCCCTGCTACCTCCGCAGTGGCACAAATGGCGCCGATAGGCATACCGCCGCCCATAGCCTTTGCCATAGATACGATATCCGGCTTTACTCCATAATTCATATAGCTCATAACCGCTCCGGTTCTGCACCAGCCGGTCTGTACCTCGTCCAGCAAAAGCAAAATCCCCTTTTCGTCGCAGAGTCTGCGAAGCCCCGTCATAAACTCCTTAGTGGCAGGATGCACGCCTCCTTCTCCCTGCACCGGCTCGACCATGATACCGATAGTGTTCTCTGAAACTGCCTCCCTAAAGGATTCCAGATCATTAAACTCTGCATAGGAGAAGCCGGGCGTCATGCCCCCAAAGCCGATCTGGCAGGCATTGTCAGGCTGTCCGGTGGCGCTCATTGCGCCAAAGGTTCTGCCGTGGAAGGACATTTTTGCCGTTACGATATTGTACTTATTGGGACCGTACTTTTCAACGCCGTACTTTCTCGCCATTTTAATCATAGCTTCATTGGCTTCGGCTCCCGAATTCTGATAAAAAATTTTATCCATGCCAATGGTGGTGCATATCTTTTCCGCCAGCAGCGCCTGGGGTATGGTGTAGGGATAGTTAAAGGTATGTATCAGGTCCTGACACTGCTCCTGTATTGCCTTTACCACCTTCTCATTACAGTTGCCGGCGCTGTTTACCGCAATCCCCGCATAAAAATCAAGGTATGCGTCCCCGTCCGTGCTGTACATATACATATCCTTTGCAGTCTCAGCCACAAAGTCAAAACGCTCGTAGGTCTCAATGATATACCTTTTGGCCTTCGCCTTGATATCCTCTGCCGTTAATCCTGTATCTGCAAGCTTCATAACGTTTCACTCTCCTTTGATAAGTCCTTTTATCCTTAAATAATCTTTGATCAGCTTCACGCAGTTATCCACGCCCACTCTCTCGCTGTTTAATGTGAGATCGTAATTTACCGGATTGGTCCAGTAATTTCCATGGGTGTAATATTTGTAATAATCGGCCCTGTAAGCGTCCGTGTGTTCAATGGTGGCGCTGGCCACCTCCGGAGTCACTCCCATGTGCTCAATGGTTCTCTCCACGCAGAACGCTCTGGGCGCCTCAATATAAATGCTTACCACATTGGGCCTTCCCCGCAGAATCCAGTCCGCGCACTTTCCTACGATACAGCAGGATTCCGTGTCCGCCAGATTTTCGATGATCTGCTTTTGATACTCAAACAGCTTATCATCCGACACAAACTTTTCATTTCTGGATATATAATTTCTGGAACGGGGCAGGCCCTTAAGCAGGCTTGCAAAGCTGCCATGGGAGCGGATTTTCTCGTTTACCTCGCTGAACAGCTGCTCGTCTAGTCCGCTCATCTGAGAGGCCAGGGTGAGAATCCTGTTTTCATAGCAGTGAATTCCCAGCTCCGCCGCCAGCTTGGACGCAATTTCCTTTCCCCCGCTGCCAAAGCCTCTGGCAAAGGTAACTACAAAATTTTCCATCTTCCATCCTCCCTATCCTGCCATAAATCTGCTCAAAAATTCCCTGGTTCTGGGATTTTTGGGATTTGTGAACAGTTTCCTTGGATCGTCATCCTCCACAACAAATCCCTTATCCATGAAAATTGTCCTGGTGGACACATCTCTGGCAAAACCCATTTCATGGGTCACAATGATCATGGTAAGTCCGGTTTTCGCCAGCTCTTTCATAACGTTTAAAACCTCTCCCACCATCTCGGGGTCCAGGGCGCTGGTGGGTTCATCAAACAAAAGTACCTCCGGGTTCATGCACAGTGCCCTTGCGATGGCCACTCTCTGCTTCTGGCCGCCGGATAAATGCTCCGGGAAAGCATTGATATAGGGCGCCATTCCCACGGATTTCAAATTGGAAATAGCCCGGGCATAAGCCTCCTCCTTGGATATATGGAGCACTCTTCTGGTGCCCGCCATACAGTTTTCCAAAACATTCATGTTGTTAAACAGGTTAAAGGACTGAAATACCATCCCAACCTTGGCCCGGTAAGCGTTGATTTCCTTCTGCACATCCCGTATTTCCCTGCCGTGATAATAGATTTTCCCCACCGTCTGGTGCTCCAGGCGGTTGATGCAGCGCAGGAGGGTTGATTTTCCCGAGCCGGAAGAGCCCACAATACAAATTACCTCACCCTTTTTCACCGAAAAATCAATTTTTCGCAGGACCTCATGGCCGCCGAAGGATTTGCCAAGCTCTTCAATTTTTATGATAGTATCTTCCATAACCTACACCTCCTATTGATTGTCCATGAATTCCACTGCGAGCACATAGTCCTTTTTCAACGCCATCTTCTTTTCCAAGTACAAAAAGAGCTTATTAAATAGGAAGCAAAGGACAAAATAGATGGCCGCAATAATCAAATATGACTCAAAATATTTATAGTAATTTCCTGCAACGGTCTTTGCTGTCATAAACAGCTCGGAAAGACCAATTACATTTAATACCGACGTCATTTTGAGATTGGTTAAAAACATATTTGCCATTTCAGGAATAATGTTCTTGAATGCCTGAGGCAGCACTACGGCAAACATAACCTTCATAGGTGACATTCCCAAGGCAAGGCCTCCTTCTCTCTGCCCCAGATCAATGGAGTTGATGCCTGCCCGGACGGTTTCTGCCATATAGGCTCCGGTGTTTAATAAGGTTACCAAAACAGCCGCTGCCATGACGCCGATCTCCACGTTTGCCTGGCGCAGGCCATAGTAGATTACCATGGCCTGCACGATCATAGGCGTATCCCGGAACAATTCCACATAAACGCTGCAGACTGCCTTTAAACTTTTAACAACACATTTCTTTACTATATTATCTTCCCGGCTCATGCGGATATCCTGTATGATACCCAGCAAAAATCCCATGACAAAACCGACGATAGTCCCCACTACAGCCACATACAGGGTGATCCAGGTTCCCTGCCAAAAAGAAGCTGCATATCTTTCCGCTAAAAATAGCATCCACCCTACTGTGCTTGTAGGGGTTTGCGCTGTAAGAAATCCAATCATAAGGCTACCTCCGGTATGTATATTTATTAGTTAGCTGCGGGCTGCAATTCGATGGCAAGCGACATCATCTCATCCATCTTTTCCTTATCCCACTCCAGTGCATCCATTGCGCCCTGAATTTTGTCTCTAAGCTCCGTGTCGTCCAGTCTTGTGGCAATACATACATTGGTCATGCCATTGTCATCCACAAAGCCCTTTCCTTCCTCAAAAGTAAGAATCACCAGATCTGTATTGGTAAGCAGCGCCGATTCCGCGGTGGGTTTGTCAATCAGAGCCGCATCTGCCACACCGTTGGACACCGCCATAAAACATTCCGCCGTAGTGGCGTAGTTGGCAGCCTCCACCCTGTCTGGAATCTGCTCCATCAAAGAAACCCAGCCCGTACCTGTCTGCGTGGTGACGGAAATGTTCCTGCCTGCCAGCTCCTCTAACGAAGTAATATTTTCCAGGCCGCTTCCCGCCTTCACCGTAAGGCAGTTATCCCTGTAATAGTAAGGAGTGGTAAAAGCGTAGGAAGCTTCTCTTTCCGGCGTTTTGCCCATGCCTGCGATAATGCAGTCATATTCGCCGGAATCCATTGCCAGACCGATGGAATCCCACTCCACCTTGTGGATCTCCAGCTCCATGCCAAGCTGCTCGGCTATCATCTGGGCCATCATTACATCATAGCCATATGCGTAATAGCTGCTGCCGTAGATAGGCACTGCCGTGTCTCCATTGGAAACCTCTGCCGTCTCCTGGGTCCAGTTAAAGGGAGCATATGCACATTCCATGCCCACACGCAAAACTGCCGTATCTTCCTGGGCCTCCGCGCTTGAGCATCCTGCAAGCATACCTGTCGTCATAACCAGAGTCATAAGGAAAGCTACCATTTTCTTTTTCATAATTGTCTCCTCACTTTCTTTGTCCAGCCAAAAAAAGAACGGCGCATACTTATCGCTAAGTAAACGCCGTTGTTTTTCACGAGCTGTTCAATTGATGAAGTGAGTATAAACCCTGTGCGATATAATGTCAATGGCTTTTTTGAAAACACCTTTTTTTTGTTAAAAAATACAGTTTTTCTCAATGTTTTTTTCTTATTTTCTATTTATTTGATAAATAAATGCAGTATATCGCACTTCATTCATGCACTATAGTGAAATACGCACACGATTTTTAAGAGCTTGCTCCCTCTGTTTTGGTACTCATGGTCCCTGTCCGTATCAAATCTTACTGCGTCCCCCTCTTTGACACAGTAAGCCGTTCCTCCCACAGACAGGGTCAGCACCCCCTGCTCTACGATCACATACTCTTCGGTATTTTCTCCATGGGTGCCGCTGAAATAGGAGCTGCCCGGCTGGATTTCAAAGGTATACAGCTCTATATTGCTTTCCTTTTCATAGGGGAAATACGTGTAAACCTTATATTTATCCTGCAGCTCCTTTGTGGGAATCAGCTTTTCTTTGCTCACCCGGTATACCCTGTCCCCGGGGGTTTTCACCAGATCGGAAAGCTCCACCCGCAGGCCGCTTACAATTTTCCCCAATAGACTGATTGTGGGATTGGCCTCCCCGCGCTCTATCTGCCCCAGCATGCTTTTGCTGACGCCGGTCTGCTCCGCTGCGGTATCCAGGGTATAGCCCTTAGCCTGGCGGATTCTCTTTAAATTCACTGCTATATTATGGTTTAAATAATCCATGGACCTGCCTCCTTTGCAAATCAGAATCTCCACTCCCCTTGTCTCCTTTGCTGTTTCATTATACCAGCTTTCCCTCAGGCTGCAATCCAATAAAACGCCGCAAAAAAGGATTGCCATTTTTACTTTATTCCAGTAAACTGTTAACATGGTAAAAAGAATATCTGCTGAAAGAAGGAAAAATTATGTTTGAAGCAATCGGTAACTTTATTTTGGAATTGGATAACGTAATCTGGGGCTGGTGGCTCATCATCCTGTTGTTTGGGACCCATATTTTTATGACGTTCCGCACCGGGTTTATCCAATGGAAATCCATCACCAAGGGAATCCGGCTCTCCGTGACAAAGGACCCCGACGCCGAGGGGGAAGTGTCCAATTTCGGCGCCCTCACAACGGCGCTGGCTGCCACCATCGGAACAGGCAATATTGTAGGCGTGGGCACGGCAATCGCGCTGGGAGGTCCGGGGGCCGTTTTGTGGTGCTGGCTTTCCGGCGTATTCGGGATCGCCACAAAATATGCGGAATCACTGATTGCAGTAAAATACCGGGTGAAAAAGGCGGACGGACGTATGCAGGGCGGCGCCATGTACGCCCTCCAGAGAGGCTTGAAATGGAAAAAGCTGGGCGGCGTGCTGGGTATGATTTTTGCGGTCTTTGCCGGCTTCGCTTCCTTCGGTATCGGATGCGCCACCCAGGTAAACGCCATTGCCAATGTGGTAAAGACGAACACAGGCATACCGGGTTTTATTGTAGGCCTTGTGATTGCGGTGCTTACAGGCGTGGTTATCTTTGGAGGCATCCGCTCCATTGCCAACGTATGTGAAAAGCTGGTGCCCTTTATGGCTGTCTTTTATGTGGCAGGCTGCCTGATCATTTTAGGCATAAATTATGACTATATCATACCTGCCATCTCCACCATTCTGAGACTTGCCTTCAAGCCGGGAGCCGCTGCAGGCGGTCTTGTGGGAACCGGAATTATGATGGCCATGCGCTACGGTATCGCCCGTGGATTGTTTTCCAATGAGTCCGGCATGGGCTCTGCACCCATTGCGGCAGCTGCCGCCCAGACCCGGAATCCCGTCAGGCAGGCTCTGGTCTCCTCCACAGGCACCTTCTGGGACACTGTGGTGGTATGCCTGATGACCGGTCTTGTACTGGTGTCCACCATTATGAAAAACCCCTCTATCAACGCCGATGAAATCACAGACGGCGGTATTTTAACCACCCTGGCTTTTGACCAGATTCCCTATCTTGGTCCCATTATCCTGACCCTGGGTCTGATCTGCTTTGCTTTTTCCACCGTGCTTGGCTGGGCTTACTACGGAGAGCGCGCAGTGGAATACTTTGCAGGAAAGAAGGGATTAATTCCCTACCGTGTTCTGTATGTGGCCGTAGCCGCCATCGCGCCTGTCGTGACCCTGGACGTAGTGTGGGCGCTGGCGGATATCCTAAACGCCCTTATGGCCATACCAAATCTCCTGGCTGTGCTTTTACTGTCAAACGTGATTGCCCGGGAAACCAAGAAATACATAAACGATCTGGACGCCTGGGATGACACTCCCGTACCGGTCATTGACGACCAAAAAAGGGAAAAGACGGCGGACTGATTTGGTTTGAACTGGACTGATAAAAAAATTCTATTCTGGCACTTTTTATGATACCACTTTTGTTTATAATGTGATATAACGAAAGGGAGGTATCATTATGAAAAATCATATGGCACAAAAAATTGCACTGACCGGTCTTATGGCCGCTTTATCCTATGTAGTATTCACCTTTTTGCAGATAAAAATCTTTCTGCCCGGAGGCGACGCAACCTCCATTCATCTGGGAAATGCGGTCTGTGTGCTGGGCGCCCTGCTTCTGGGCGGCGTATACGGCGGCATCGGCGGCGCCATCGGCATGACCATCGGCGATCTGCTGGACCCCGTGTATGTGGTGTACGCCCCGAAAACCTTTATTCTGAAGCTTTGCATTGGTCTGATCACCGGGCTCATTGCCCACCGGATCGGTAAAATCAGCGAGGAAACCGATCACAAAAGGGTGCTTTTGTGGAGCAGCCTTGCGGCGGCAGGGGGCCTTTTGTTCAACGTAATTTTCGATCCCCTGGCCGGATACTTTTACAAGCTGCTCATTCTGGGCAAGCCTGCGGCAGAGATTACTCTGGTCTGGAACGTGGCCTCCACCTCTATCAACGCGGTGATTTCACTGATCGTATCGGTGGCAGTATATATGGCCCTGCGCCCCGCCATGAAAAAGACCGGGCTTTTAAACGACATGATTGGAAAAAAGAGGCTGGTATGATTAATTCTTTACAAAATCAAGGTACACAAAAAGGCGCGGCAGAAATTCCGCGCCTTGCTATGATTAACGATATTGCAGGCTTTGGACGCTGCTCCACCACAGTTTCGCTGCCTGTGATCAGCGCCATGGAGGTACAGGTCTGCCCTGTGCCTACTTCTATTTTATCCAACCACCTGGGCTTCCCTCTTTGTCATTTTGATGATTACACCCCGCATATGCGGGAATATCTGCGTCCCTGGCAGGAAATGGGAATCACCTTTGACGGACTTTACTGTGGTTTTTTGGGAAGCGCGGAGCAGTTTGCCATCGTGGAGGAGTTTCTGGATACCTTTCAGCCGGAGCTTTTTCTTTTGGATCCTGTTATGGGGGATCACGGCAAGCCCTACTCTACCATCACAAGGGAGCACTGCCTGCGCATGAAAAGCCTGATGGGCCGTGCAGATATCCTGACGCCCAATATCACGGAGGCATGCCTCCTTACGGATACTCCCTGCCGGGAAAGCGGCTGGACGGATTACGAACTTTTATCCCTGTGCGAAAGGCTTTCCAAACTATGTCCGGGCAAAATCGTCATCACCGGTCTTACGAAGGCCAGCCTTTTCATGAATTATATCTGGGAAAACAACAGCCACAGCGCCTATCTGGCTCCCGCCGCAGGAAGCAGCCGCCCCGGCACAGGGGATCTGTTTGCCTCCATACTGGCGGCAGACGCTCTGCACCACAGAGATTTTTACGCTTCCGTAAAAAAGGCGGCTGACTTTGTGGCTCTGTGCATCCAAGGCAGCGAGAGGGCAAATATCCCCGTGAGAGAGGGAGTTATTTTTGAGAAATACCTGGGAGAACTGATCCGGCAAAATCAGTCAAAATAAATTTCAACGCTGCCCATAGCGCAGTCCACATCAATCTGTCTTGCCGCGCCGTTGTCCACATACTGTTCTCTGGCCAGGCCGCTGTAGGCTCTGCCGCCGATCTCAACGCTTCCCATACCGCATTCTACCGCATAATTATAATCCTCTTCCCCCATCTCAAGATACATTTCCACACTGCCCATGGAGCATTGAATATCCCCATGCTCTGTCACATTGCCCTCCAGATAAAGATGTCCCACACCGACTTCTCCATCAAGCTGTCTCGCCTCAAGCTCATACACCTCAATCAGGCCAGCTCCCACACTCATGTCCAGCGTGTCCGCCTGCAGCCTCTGGGCTGTAATCTCCCCGGCGCCCGCTTCCAGAGAAATCTCCCCGGCATAAAGCTCCTCGATCTGAATGCTGCCGGCTCCCACACTCATGTCTGCGCTGTCTAAATAGACTCCCTGGGGAACATACAAGGTAATCTCGCAATTCTTTATCTCATCCCAGATATTCCCATTTCGCAGCGCCTTCACATAAATAGTGCCGCCTTCCACATATCCCTGGAGGCTTTTCATATTTTTCGCCTCCAGATAAAAATCTGCGTCCGGGGACTGCTCCAGATAAAGCACACAGCCCCCTATCTCTATGTCTAAATTGCGGATGTCTCCGGTCAGCGCATAACGCTCTACATCGCCCTCCAGGATATCATATCCATCCGCAAAAGGAATTGCATCCTCGATATCATAATATCCTTCGCCGCCGATCTGTTCCATGAGATCATCTCCCACTTCTCTCAGACCGCCAAGCTGCAGACGCACCCTTCCGCCAGTGATGGCCTCCACCGCATCCTGGATAGCAATTCTTCCTCTGGCGTTTCCCGCCACAATCCCAAGAATCAATCCCAGTACCACAAATATCAATGCTGTGATGGCACAGCCCTTCATAAACCTTTTCATTCTAATACCATACCTTTCTCATCCCGCCGTCTCTCGTCTTTCAGTCTGCCGTCATTCAGATGTTTCAGTCTTTCAGGCCGCCGGGGCGTTTTTGGGAGATTTCTTTTTAAACAGTCCTGCAATTCCCTTGCAGATAGCCGGCGTTGCAATACCGGCCATGGCCACTGTGAGCATCAGGAATAAAATCCCTACGCCGCCGCATACCAGTCCTCCTCCAATAAGCGCAAGCCCTGCCAGAGGGTCCGTAAACAGACACATAATACCCAAAACCAGCAAAAAAAGCAACACCGCAAAAAGAATTACCGCCGTAAGGCCAAATCCAAAAATCAACGCAAACCAGGCAACCACGATTCCAAAAACCACGCCTATGACGCCGGAGCCTACGCTTAATATCACAGGGGAAGCCAGAACACACAGCACTACAATCAAGGCTACCATGCCTGAGGACATTTTTTTGTCACTTTTTTCCACCGCCGTATTTGCAGACTGAGCGCTCTGCTGGTACTGTACCACCGCCCGGTCACTGGGAGCGCTTCTCTGATAGGAGGTATCTCCGTAACCATTTCCATACAGGTCTCTTTTGATATTCTCCGCCACCTTGGCAGGATTCCCCAGCGCCTCAATGACGTCCTGCTCATTCTCCGGGCCCGCGTCATTAAAATATTCATTGTAATATTGTAACGCCTCTTCTCTTTCTGCAGGTGAAATATTCTGAAGCAGGCTTTCTAACTGTCTCATAAAGTCAACTCTGTTCATATTGCCCTTTCCGGCGCATCAGCGCCTGTTCCTTTCCTCATCCTTGTTGCCAGCCGCTGCCGAAAAATCGATGCGGCCCTCAAAAAGTCCTGTCACTTTATCCGCATATCGTCTCCACTCGCTCTCATACAGCCTAAGCTGCGCCCAGCCTCTGCTGGTTACCTTGTAATACCTTCTGTTTCTTCCTGCGCATTCCATGTCATACACCTCAAGGCATTCATCCTTCTGCAGTCTCCGCAGAACAGGATATAAAGTGGACTCCGACAGCTCAATTACCTGACGAACCTCCTGGGTGATTTTATACCCATATGTTCCCTCCGGTTCCTTTGACACAACCGCCAGAACGATTGCATCCAGCAGAGCCGCGCCCGTATTAAATACCATGTCATCGCTCCTTACTCCAATATGAATTTTATAATATTATATGCCATATAATATCTGCTTTGTGTCTATACTATATAGCATATAATATTGTATGTCAATATATATTTGCCAAAGACATTCTAAAGATATCCTTAAGAAAGGCGGCGCCCCGAAACTGTCCGGAGCACCGCCTTTCTAAAGAAAATCTGCTATTTTTCCATTTTCCAGAAGAAGGCGCTGTAGCCTGGAAGTCTGCTTCCACCGCCAAAATCATGGGTTTCTCCGCTAATCAGATCTACCGCCGTGCCGCACCCAGCGTCAAAATGGGCCACAAACTCCTCCTGATCCGCATTTATTGCCACAAGCACTCTTTCCTCATCTGTTTTTCTCTCAAAAATACACTGCTTATTGGTCAGCAAAACAGAGCGGAAGCCGCCATAGTTCAAAGCCTTGGAATGCTTCTTCGCTTCACTGAGCCTGGAAATCCATTCTCCCAGCTCGTTCCACACAGGCTCCTTAAAGCAAGGGCGAAGGGCCGGGTCCCCCTCTTCCTTCTTCGCCTTGGTTCCCCACTCGCTTCCATAATATACACAGGGTGTGCCAGGCATACCGAACAAAAGGGCATAGACTAACGGCAGATGCTTTTCATTGGTCAGAATGCTGGCAATCCGGGTTACATCGTGATTGTCCACAAAGGAGAGCAGATGCTTTCCCTTGTAAAGCGTCCAATCCTCGGGGCCAAACTGGCGCATCAGGGAATGATTGATCTCAAAGAGATTCATGCTGTTGAAGCTGCTGTATAACCCCTTGTAGCACTCATAATTGGTGGCGGAGTGCAGCATCTGCTCATTTACCAGACGGTTGTAATCTCCATGAATCATTTCCCCCACCAGATAAAAGTCCTCCTTTAACGTCTGCGTAAAGCTGCGCAGCCGTCTCACAAAATCCTCGTCCAGGCTGTAAGCCACATCCAGACGCAGCCCGTCAATATCAAATTCCTCCACCCACTGCTTTACGCTCTCAAAAAGGTAGGAAATCACCGCTTCATTGCGCAGATTCAGCTTTACAAGGCCGTAGCTTCCCTCCCAGCCCTCATACCAGAAGCCATCGTCATAGACGGAATTGCCGTTGAAATCGATCCGGTAAAACCAGTCCACATAGGGAGAATTCTCCCTGTTCTTCTTTACATCCAAAAAAGGCCCGAATCCTCTTCCTGCGTGATTGAACACACCATCCAGCACCACCTTGATGCCATTTTCATGAAGCGCTCTGCAGACCTGCCCAAAATCCTCGTTGGTGCCCAGCCGCACATCAATCTTCCGGTAATCTCTGGTATTGTAGCCATGGGAATCCGATTCAAAGACAGGCGAAAAATAAACTGCATTGATCCCCAGCTTTTTCATATGAGGAATCCACTCCTCCACCTTTTTGATGCGGTGCTCCAGCCTGCCGTCGTTTTCAAAGGGAGCGCCGCTAAATCCCATAGGATATATCTGGTAAAAAACACTTTCGTAAGCCCACATTTCTTTTCATCCTTTCTTTCTTTTCTCACTGTGCGATTCGGATAACTTCCATTGACCAATTCAGTACCATTGCAGCTTTGCCTGCAGGCTTTTTTACCCTTCCACTGAATCAAATGTCATTTTTTTGGCGCCGGATTCCGAGAAATCCACCAAATCCACAGAGTTATCCACATATACACACTTGTCATTTTACCATTTTTCCAATGTCATTTCCATACTTTTTTGATGTCAGTTCAGCCATCAAAGCCAGGAATCCCAGAAGCGCTCCACCCTTCCGGCTACGGTATGCAGACTGACCTCCTGGAAATACTCCCATTCTCTGGGAAAAAGCCTGTTATAGCCGGGCTGGAGAAAGCGTTCGTCCAAAAGCGCCACAATGCCCACATCCTCCGCAGTGCGTATCACACGGCCCGCCGCCTGCAGCACCTTATTCATTCCCGGAAAACGATAAGAATAATCAAAGCCGTTTTCACCCATTTGGTCAAAATAGTTTTTCAAGATTTCCCTCTCGCTGCATACCTGAGGCAGACCAGTTCCCACTATGATAGCCCCGATAAGGCTATCCCTCTTTAAATCAATCCCCTCGCCGAAAATGCCCCCAAGCACACAAAAGCCAATTAAAATCTTCTCCTCCTGGCCGCTGTCCCCACTTTCCGTAAATCTGGCCAAAAACGCTTCCCGTTCCTCTTCTCTGCGGTAATCACTCTGCAAAATACACTCCCTGGTCTCATCCGCAAAATGCTCCTGATATTTTTCATACACCTCCTGTAAAAAGGAATAGGAGGGGCAGAACACCATATAATTTCCATGCCGGTTTTTTACGATCTCATCAATATATCTGGCAATGTTAAAAAATTCCTCCTCCGATCTTCTGGTATATCTGCTGGTCACATCCCCCGCAATAAACAGCCCCCTCTTTTCAGAATGAAATACCGTTTTCGCATACACCTCATAATCCTCACTGTCTCCTCCCAGCAGTCCCTTGTAATATTGTATGGGAAGAAAGGTAGCGGAAAAGAGAATGGTGCTTCTGCCTCTAAGCATACACTCCTTCAGATTCTCCCGGGGATTCACGCAGAAAAGCTTGATCAGAAACCTGCCATCCTGCGCAAGCAAGGTGTACTTTACATAATGCTCATCAAGGCGCTCATAAATATCCAGAAAATGACTGACCTCAAAGAAAAAGTCAAGAAGCCTTTCCCGGACCGGAGGTGCCGCCTCCTCCTGCTCATCCAGGTATTCATCCAGCACAGAATGCAGGCGCGTCAGCGCCTGCACAAAAGAGTCCACGCTGTCTATCAGCCTGTAGTCCTCACATTCCCGTTTCAAAGCCAAAAGCTCCTTGTTGCACCGGTCCAGGTGATACTCCAGCTTTTCTCCATACCCCTGTCTTGTGAGAACGCTTACTGCTCCCCTCCCCCCTTTGGAGAAATCCGTATCCTCTTCCCCAAAGGCTTTTTCCTCCCTCTCCCGTTCCATAACCGACATATTTGTCATATCCAGTGTCAGCTGTCCCTGTACTTGATTTTCTCTATGCTTTTTCTCTCTTTCCGACATAGCTGTCTGTTTTACTTCCCGCCTGATTTCCAGAAAATCTTCCTTTACAAGAACCGCGCTGTACATCTCTCTGCCTCTTTCCAGAAGATTGTGGGCCTCGTCAATCAGGAAAATATATTCTCCGTGAACCCCATCCCCGAAAAAGCGTTTCAAATAAACATGGGGATCAAACAGATAATTGTAATCACATATCACACAGTCCGAAAACAGGCTCATATCCAGGCACATTTCAAAAGGGCAGACCTGATGCCTCTTTGCATATTCCTCGATTTTTTCTCTGGTAAAGCTCTCCTCATTCACCAAAAGATCATATATGGCATCGTTAATACGGTCGTAATGTCCTTTTGCATAAGGGCACTTCTCCGGATTGCACTCCATTTCCTCCAAAAAACATATTTTTTCCTTTGCAGTGAGTATTACGCTTTTCCATCTAAGCCCCTTTTGACGCAGCAGGTTCAAGGTATCCTCCGCCACAGTTCTGGTAATGGTTTTCGCCGTCAGGTAAAAGATTCGGTCCGCCATCTGCTGTCCCACAGCCTTTATGGAAGGAAATAGGGCAGCGATCGTTTTGCCTGTTCCTGTGGGTGCTTCCAGAAACAGCTTTTTTTTATGGTATATGGTTCTGTACACATGGGAAACCAGATCCCTTTGCCCCTCTCTATAGGAAAAAGGAAATTCCAGTCCGGCGATGGATGCCTGGCGTGTCTCCTTCCACTGCCAGGCATAATCCGCCCACCTTCTGTAATCCTCCAAAAGCCCCAGGAACCAGCTCTCCAGCTCCTCAAAGGTATAACCCTCATAAAAGTAGCGGATATCTTCTGTTTCAAGGTTACAGTAGGTCATCCTCACCCTGAGCTTTTCCTTTTTCTTCTGCAAGGCATACAGATAACCATAGCACTTTGCCTGGGCTGCATGGACGGGCACAGGGCCCTTCATTCTTGCCACATCCCGATAGGTTCCCTTGATTTCATCGATGACTGTCTCCTTGTCATTGTCGATGATTCCATCCGCCCTTCCTTCCACTACCAGCGTATACTGCTCTGTCTCCCAGGAATGGCGCAAGGAAACCTCCGCTTGGTAATCCGCCCCCATCCTCCGCTGAATCATGCGGTGAATACGGCTTCCCTCCTGCATGGCATTGTCGGGAGCTGCCGTGCGTCTGTTGTCAATATCCCCGCAGCGCAAAAGAAATTCCACCAGACCTCTGACAGATATCCGTATTTCCTTCTCACACTGCTTTCCTCTCTCCATAGCGATCTCCACATCCAATCCAAAAATAAGACTCCCCATGTAGATAGTACCCTATCTCACATGGGGAGTCAATTTTACTTTTACCGCTGCCAGCCTATCAGCAGGCAATCGCATATTCTTTCAACATTTTTTCAAGCGCTTCATTATAGCCGTCATAGGATACCGTCAGCGGTTTTGTAAAGTCCAGACCGTATACTCCAAGAAATGACTTAGCATCTACTGTATACCGATTGTAAAAGATATCGATATCAAAATCACATTTGGTAGTTACATCAACAAAGTGCTGGACTTCATCTGGTGTTAAGCGAATTGTCCTTGTCATAATTATCCTTCCTTTCCAATCCTTACAACTACTACCATTGAAACAATTATACCCAAAAAAAGCCAAATGTAAAGATATTTTTCTTCCCCCGCTTTTTTGCCAAATCACACACTTTTCACAGATATCTCCATTTTGCCTTTTAAAAAAAACAAAATCCACGGCCCTTTTGTAAATTTTGCACACACACCGCTTTACCACGCTACAAAGAAAATCCATATTTGGCATAATTTATTGAAATTCCACCATATATTCTTGGAATCTAAGAGGCAGCATATTTTGCTGCAGCTTTCTGTTTTCCCGCCCCTCAACAGCTATTTTATGGCAGAAGGTGCGGAAAAGTTCCTGGTATTCCCGTTCTTTTTTCGACAGTCCCCAGTCCTCTGTGCCGTTAAATCCCAGTATTTCCACATCTTCTCTCACCAGATACCATTGCTTTTTCGCCGGATGTATCCCAAAAAGACCCCTGGCCTCATCATAAATCATAAAATTTTCCAAGGGCATTCTGTCGGCAAAATGGAGCATCAAAAAAGTAAGCAGATTGTTTTTGGGTCCTATCCTTGCGAAAAGGACGCCGTTTTCCAGCTCCTGGAAACGCAGAAAGCCCCGCAAATGCTGATTTTCGTTGTTGGCGCCTCTTGCAAGGCAAAACGCAAGATTCACCCAGTCATCCGCCAGATTGTCAAACAAATGCCCTCTGGCGCACCTGGCTTTCAGTCCCGCCGCAACCGTCTGATAAACCGCCTGCGCCTTTTTTTCATGAGAGGAAGAAAGGGCAAGGCAAAGCATCAGGTAATCCTCCTTCCCAAACTGTTTTTTCAGCGTGTTCATCACCTTAAACGTCTTTTCCCTGTGGGGAGTCACAGATACATGCTCGGCAAATAGAAACAGCTCCTCACTGAGACTGATTCTGGTATCCCGGGGATTTTGTTTTTCTTCATATGCAGTAAAAATCGCGGTAAAAATCCCCTCCAGAGAATCCTCACATTGATATACCCTCAAGCCTGCACCTCCAGTCTTTCATTCTTCTGGTCTTTTGTTCTTTCGGTCTTTCGTTCTTTCGGTCTTTTGTTCTTTCGGTCTTTCGTTCTTTCGGCCTTTCATTCTTTCGGCCTTTCATTCTTTCGGCCCCCCGCCCTATGCTACAGCTGTCCCAGTGCTGCCTGAAGCTGCTCTTCTGGCTTTGGCGGCCGTCCAAAGGCTCCGTCGTCAAAAAGCGACATCTGCCTGTAGCTCATCCCGTCGCTGCCAAACCGGATACGTTCCTGCGCATCTGTCAGATTCCGCACAATGTAATCCTCGTCCAGCTTTACCGGATACATCATCCTGCCGCAGCAGGTGATGAAATAGACGGCCCTTTTTAACACAACGCCTATTTTCTTTAAATCCCCAAAATTGAGATTTGCCTTTCTTCTGGCCGCCACAATGCGCTGCGCGCTCTTTACGCCGATTCCAGGCACCCGAAGCAGCTTCTCATAGGGCGCTTTGTTGATCTCTACAGGAAACTGTTCCAGATGCCGCACCGCCCAGTCCTCCTTTGGGTCAAGCATCACATTAAAGAAGGGGCGGTTCTCGTCTAAAAGCTCCTCCGCCCGAAAGCCGTAAAAGCGAAGCAGCCAGTCTGCCTGATACAGCCTGTGCTCCCGCAAAAGAGGCGGGCCCCCGGGCAGCGCAGGGAGGCAGGCGTCGTCGTTTACCCGCACAAAGGCCGAGTAAAACACTCTCTTTAGTGCAAATTTTTCATATAAGCTCTGGGCCACATTCAAAATCTGATAATCGCTTTCAGGGGTTGCGCCGATAATCATCTGCGTAGACTGTCCGCCGCTTACAAACCGGGGCGTATTCCCGTAGACTGCCAGCTCGTTTCTGCTTTCCTGAATACCGTTTTGTATCATACGCATGGGGGCCAGGATATTCTTCCGGTGCTTGTTGGGCGCCAGCGCCCGCAGCCCCTCCGCCGTGGGCAGCTCCAGATTGACGCTCATTCTGTCCACAAGGTAGCCAAGCCGCCGTATCAGCTCTCCATCCGCCCCCGGGATGGCCTTTACATGGATATAGCCCCGAAAGTGATACCTGTTTCGCAAAAGCCATATGGTCCTATAAATCAATTCCATGGTAAAGGTGGGGCTCTTCCATATTCCGGAGCTCAAAAAGAGACCTTCAATATAATTTCTCCGGTAAAATTCCATGGTGAGCGTACAAATTTCCACAGGGGTGAAGGTTGCCCGGGGCACATCATTGGAGCAGCGGTTTTTACAGTATTTACAATCATAAATGCACTCATTGGTAAGCAATATTTTCAACAGGGAGATACATCTGCCGTCGCTTGCAAAGCTGTGGCAGATACCGCCCGCCACACAGTTTCCCAGGCCAGCGCCGTCTCCCTTCCGATCCACACCGCTGGAGGTACAGGCCACATCATACTTTGCGGCATCCGCCAAAATCCCTAATTTCTCCATCAGGGGCATACTCTTGATTCCTTCCGGATATTCCATGTTTCCCTCCATCCAAATACAAACATTTGTTCTGGTTATAGATTAGCACATATGTTCTGGTTTTGCAAGGAAAATTTCAACGCCGCATTTATAAAAAACTATTGCAAAACAGCCTGAAAAGAAGTTAAATAATAGAGTGAACAAATATCCATTTAAGAAAGCAGGAGCAATTTTATGTCAAATTTAATTTTACCGCCCGGCTACCACTCGGAGCTGAATCTGTACAAGACACAGGCCGCCATCAAAACCGTGAAGGATTTTTTCCAGTCTCTGCTGGCGGAGCGGCTGCATCTTCTGCGTGTGTCCGCGCCTCTTTTTGTAGATCCGGCCTCAGGTCTTAACGACAATCTAAACGGCGTGGAGCGTCCCGTCACCTTTGATATCAAATACCAGGGGGGCAGGGAGGCCGAGATTGTACAGTCTCTGGCAAAATGGAAGCGTTACGCCCTGAAAAAATATGGTTTTTCCGTGGGAGAAGGCCTCTATACAGACATGAGCGCCATCCGCAGGGACGAAGAGGCAGACAATATTCATTCCATTTACGTGGACCAGTGGGATTGGGAAAAAATCATTGCCAGAGAGGATCGCAACGAGGATACCTTAAAGGAAACCGTCCGCACGGTTTATAAGGTGCTGCGCAAAACAGAGAAATATATGTCCATACATTTTGACTATATTGAGGAAATTCTTCCCCACGATATTTTCTTTGTGACCACAAGAGAGCTGGAGGAAATGTTTCCCGAATACACTCCAAAGGAAAGAGAATATTTTATCGCAAAGGCCAAGGGCGCCGTATGTATTATGCAGATCGGAGATGATCTGGAAAACGGCAAGCCCCATGACGGCCGCGCTCCCGACTATGACGACTGGAGTCTCAATGCGGATATTGTGGTCTACTATCCTGTTTTGGATATCGCCCTTGAGCTTTCCAGCATGGGCATAAGAGTGGATAAAACAGCGCTGCTTAGGCAGCTTGAAAAGGCCGGCTGTCCTGAACGGGCGTCTCTTCCCTTCCACAGGGCTGTTATCAACGAAGAGCTTCCCTTCACCATCGGCGGCGGCATTGGCCAGTCCCGTATTTGTATGTTTTTCCTGCGAAAGGCACATATCGGAGAGGTTCAGTGCTCCATCTGGCCCGAAGAAATCACAAGATGCGCCGAAGAAAACGGACTGCAGCTTTTATAGGCTTCCCATTCTGAATACGGAAAGAAACACGGGATTATTTATGATACGGGCAATATTTTTTGATGTGGATGGCACTTTGCTCTCTCACATAACAAGAAGGATACCGCACGATACGGAACAAATCCTGATGCGGTTAAAGGAACACGGCATAAAAATATTTATGTCTACCGGCAGGCATCCTGCCGAGCTGTTAAAGCTGCCGGTAAACAATATAAAATTTGATGGATATATTACCTTAAACGGACAATTATGTCTGGATGATATGGGGCATATTGTATTTGGGACGCCTTTTAATAAAGAAATCACAGACAAATTGGTTGCATTTTTTGAGTGTAAAAAGCATCCTCTGGCATTGATTGAAGCAGAAAGAATCTATATCAATTTTATCGATGATACCGTATGCAGGGCACAGGAGAGTGTTTCCACGCCAGTGCCTGAAATTGCCTCATATGAAAACGGACTGATTTACCAGGCTACCACTTTCTTAAAAAGGCAGGAGGAGCCATTATTGGAGGCATATCTGCCTCAGGGCTGTAAATTTGCCCGATGGAGCGATGTGGGAGTAGACATCATTTCCGCAGAAGGCGGCAAAGCAAAAGGAATTGAATATTTCTGTCACCTCTATGGAATACGCCAAGATGAAGTTATGGCCTTTGGCGATGCGGAGAATGATATGGATATGTTAAAATTTGCTCAAATCGGCGTGGCAATGGGCAACGCCCACGACTGTGTAAAAGAAATTGCAGACTATGTGACTTCTGATGTGGATCAGGGGGGAATCAAAAACGCAATCGAGCATTTTCAAATCGTTCCTTAAAGCCTAAGCGCCTCAAATTCTGACTACCAGCGAGAAGCCTGCCATATGCCAAACTTCTCGTTGGTAAAGGTCTGTTCATATCCGTTTTCTTCCATAAATTCCAAAAGCAGCTTCCACTTTTCATCCTCTTTGATCTCATTAATCCGCTTTTGATCCACTCCAAGCTCTAAAAGGGCCTCCTCTCCTCCCTCCAGATAACGCACAAACTGATTTTCCAAAATAACCACAGGAAATACTCCACTCTCCTGCGCCTCCTTCCTTGTCTGCTTAAGCGCCTGTTCCATGGCTTCTGCGCTGTAGGAACGCAGATCCGGCCAGGGATTAAAGGCTGCCGGCATCTGCAGATAATAGGACAACGCCGGAATCTGCCCGTAAAGGATTACCTCCCTGCCCCGCAGATGGTTTTCCTCCACATAATCCGTGATGGAGCCAAGCCACGCCGCCTTCTGGGGGCTCATTCCTATGCCCGAAAGCACCTGATTGTTTTCCACCCTGGCGCTCACATCCTGCACCCCCGTAGCCTCCGCAAATACAAAGCAGAGGCCAAACAGACCGCTTTGAAACAAAAACATGGCAAGAAAGGCTGCAAGAAGCCCCTTCAGGGGAAAACGGGAAAGGGCCAGCTTTTTTATGCGAAAAGGCTTTTGATTCTTTAAGAAACGCCCGCACTGCCAGAGGGTAAAGGGAGTCGCCACAAACAGATTGTTCAGGCTGGGGTACACTCCGTTGTTGCTTCCGATAGAGGTAAGAAGCACCACAAGAATCATCATGCCGCTTACCAGCTTCTCGGGAAGCGGACACCCTTTATCCAAAATGCGTATGAACGCTATGAGCATGGACAGCATTAAAAACAAAACCCCCGGGCGCAGCATGGAGCCATAGCTGTAAAACTCCAGGGAGCAAAAGCCCCTATAATACAGCCAGCCCAGCATGGCGGCAGACAAAAGGATACAGACCACTCTGCCGGCCTTCTGCAAAAAAGGATGCACTGAAAGCACCTGAAAGAGAATCATTGCCACCGCCCCGATGACGCCGATCCGGATGACCCAGTAGAGGTTCTCCACATAGACCCCAATAAGCCCCATCAGCATGGAGGAAGCTTTGTAATCCGTGGCATTGTCCGTCATGGCAAACAGCCGCAAAATTCCGGATACATAAGCGTCCAGTCCGTACCGGAGGTGGATGTAGGCAAGAAATGCCAAAAGAGCCAAAGCATATCCCAAAAGACACCAAAGGGTATCCTGAAACGCCTTTCCAAAAATCCTTCCTCCTTTTTCCCCCTTACTTCTGCCACCCAGCACGGCATAGGCCCATACCGCCAGAATCATAGCCGCCTGGGGAAGATTGGAAAAACGCACAAACACATTGACCCCCAGACAAACTCCCGCAAGAGCCAGACACCAGGGCCTTTCCTTTACCAGTCCCTCATATAAAAGAACCACACAGCCAAAAAACAAAAGATAGGTGAGATAATTGTACAAAAGAGCCGTCGGGCACCAGCAGAGGCTCACAGCGGCCAGCTCTCCCAAAAAGGCTGTAAAATTCCCAATGCCCAGCTTTTTTGTGCAGAAAAGATATCCTCCCACAGACAGCAGGCTCACAGACAGACCCGTATAAAAATTCATGCCCGCAAGGCTTCCTGCAAAGGGAAGCTTTGTGAGCAGATTTCCCACAGCGTTTGCAAAATAGGTGGAAAAAAGCCACATGGAATCCATATGCTCCAGCCCCATATACTGGAAATTAGCATAATTATAGCCCGTGTCCCAAATGTCAAGCCCCCATGTAATATGGCGCAAGGGATAAAGCACCAAAATCAGGATAAAAATAAGGGAAAACACCTTTTCCTTTTTCACTTTTCTCTTCACGATAACCTCCAAATCTGCTGAACCCCAAATCTCCTAAGCCTGCTTTTCCCCGGCCGCAAAAACTCCATCAAGCCTTTGTATGGCCCCCCCAGCTGCTTTCCCCGGCGCAGTTTTCAAAAGAAGCCCCAAAAATCCCCTGGTGAAAAGCTCCCTGATCGCGTCTGCCAAAACGCCGCAGAAAAATACTGCCACCGCCGCCAAAAGGGTATAGCACACCACTCTTACGGGAGTATTTGCCGCTTCCGCTCCCAGCCAGGCCTGCCAGGCATATCTGACGCCTATATTTTCATGGAGCAGATAAACGCCCAGGGTATAGGGAGCAATTCTAAGGACAGCCCCAGCTGCCTTTCCCGATATCCTGATCTGTAAAAACAGGCAAAACAGCCCTACAGATGCAAGAAAGGGGAACAAATGATTATATTCTGTGGAAATCTTTAAGATCAGGCCAAAGCTGCCCGTTTTCAGATATCCAAAACGAAGCAGGGCTATTTCCGCCAGAATGCCAAGACAGCCTGCGGCATAAAGACAAAGGCTCCTTGCCTTCTTCCCAAGGAGAGGGAAGCCGAATCTGCGGATATAGGCCGCCGTCAAAAATACGCAGAGATACCAGAGAACATCGTATCCCTGACCGTCTGTCTCCAGCCGAAAGGGAAGAATGGATTTTAACAGGCAAAAGAAAAACAGCAAGACCAAAAGCGCTGTCTTAAGCTGATTTTTGCTCATCCTGCGCACTCCCATCCCAATCAGGGGCAGCGCCGCATACAGAAAAACATATACAGTCATAAACCAATAGTGATTCATGGATATGGGGAACAAAAGGGTAAGAAAATAATGGATGTCCGCCTCTTCCAAAGGAACGATTCCAAACACCCTCGCCAGCATGCCGATACCAACAGAGTAAACCCACACCTGCAGCATAAGCCGCAGAAGCCTGCTTGGCTTAAAGCTGGACTCACACAGAAAGTAACCGCTGATCAGCATATATACATTTACCGCCACAAGGCAGAACCCTTCCAGCACCCATGCCGCAATTCCTGCGCCGGTCATTGTCTCCTGCGTCAAATCTCCCAGCAGATTGCCCTTTCCCAGATAGTGCAGCGTCACCACCATCATCATGGCGATACACCGCAGCAGCTCCAGATTGGCCATCCTGGGCTTTTTTACAACCCTTTGTTGTTTTTCCATGCCTGCTTCCTTATCCTTCCATGGTCTTTTTGGTATCATTCTACACTCTTTTTAGGACTATGGGAAGATATTTCCGAATTTTCCCAAGAAAAAGGAGCCTTGCCACGCTGAACAATTCAGCCGCACATAGCTCCTTCCTTTGGCCTGCTTGATACAGGCTCTCTTTTTCCTTACTGTACTGCCAGATTGGAATAGCCCATCAGGCTTTCATCCACGGCTCTGGCCGCCTCCCTTCCCTCACGGATTGCCCAAACCACCAGAGACTGCCCTCTGTGCATATCCCCTGTGACAAACACTCTTTCTGCACTGGTCTGATAGGCTCCGGCAGCGGTTTTTACATTGGTGCGCTCATTCAGCTCCACGCCGAAGGCCTCCGCCACATATTTCTGAGCCCCCAAAAAGCCTGCCGCAATCAGCACAATATCCGCATCCAGAATCTGTTCGCTTCCCGGCACCTCCTGCATCTTCATCCGTCCGCTCTGGGCGTCCTTCTCCCAGGAAAGCTTTACGATCTTTACCGCCTTCAGGCTGCCGTTTTTATCCTTGATAAATTCCTTCACGGTAGCCTCATAAATACGGGGGTCGTGACCATAGACTGCAATAGCCTCCTCCTGGCCGTAATCGGTCTTGCATATCTTAGGCCACTCGGGCCAGGGATTATCTTCAGCCCTCTGATCCGGAGCCTTTGGCATCATCTCGATCTGGGTCACAGACTTTGCGCCATGCCTTATGGCCGTACCCACACAGTCATTTCCGGTATCTCCTCCGCCGATAATCACCACATGCTTTCCCTTGGTGTCCACGTAGGCCTTATCCTCAAAATTAGAATCCAAAAGACTTTTGGTGTTTGCCTTCAAAAAGTCCACCGCAAAATAAATGCCTTTTGCATCCCTTCCCGGCCCATTGATATCCCTGGGATTGGAAGCGCCGCAGGCTAAGATCACCCGGTCAAACTCCTGAAGCAGGCTCTGGGCCTTAATATCCTTTCCCACATCCACGCCGGTGCGGAAGACCACGCCTTCCTCCTCCATGATCTTACGCTTTCTCTCCACAATGTGCTTTTCCAGCTTCATATTGGGAATCCCATACATCAAAAGCCCGCCGATGCGGTCGGAACGCTCAAACACGGTCACCAGATGTCCCCGCCTGTTGAGCTGATCCGCAGCCGCAAGGCCGGAAGGGCCGCTTCCGATAACGGCCACCTTCTTGCCCGTGCGCACCTTGGGGGGATTGGCTCCTGCAAGGCCTTCCTCGTAAGCATTTTCAATGATCGCATACTCATTTTCCTTGGTAGAGACCGGGTCCCCGTTCAAGCCGCAGGTACAGGCAGCCTCGCATAAAGCGGGACACACCCGGGAAGTAAACTCAGGAAAATTATTTGTCTTTTTCAGACGGTAGTAGGCCTGACGCCAGTTTCCCGTATATACAAGATCATTCCACTCCGGCACCAGATTGTGCAGCGGGCAGCCGCTGGCCATGCCGCAGATCATCATCCCCGCCTGGCAGAAGGGAACGCCGCACTCCATGCAGCGGGCCCCCTGGAGCTGCTGCTTTTCCCGGGGCAGATGCTGGTGGAATTCGTTGAAATGCCTGATTCTCTTTTTCGGGTCCTCAGACAGGCTGACTTCCCTTTTATATTCCATAAAACCGGTTGGTTTACCCATTCTTCTAACCTCCTATTTTCTGGTATTGGCATAAAATGCTTCTATCTGCGCCTGCTCCGCACTTAAGCCCTTTTCCTCCATCTGGACAATGGTCTTTAGCACACGGGCATAGTCGTGAGGAATGATCTTTTTGAATTTCGGCAGATATTCCCCGAAATTGTCCAAAACCTCCTTGCCCTTTGCGGAATTGGTCAAAGCCACATGCTCCTGAATCATTGCCTTTAACTCCAGCACATCGTATTTGGAGGTAATCTCCTCGGAGGACACCATCTCCTTGTTGAGACGCTTATAGAGATCGTTGCCCTCGTCCAGCACATAGGCGATGCCGCCGCTCATGCCGGCTGCAAAGTTCTTGCCCGTGCCGCCAAGCACCACCACCCGGCCGCCAGTCATATATTCGCAGCCATGGTCGCCCACGCCTTCCACTACGGCAATGGCTCCGGAATTACGCACGCAGAACCGCTCTCCCGCCACACCGTTGATGAACGCCTTGCCGTTTGTGGCTCCGTAGAGAGCCACATTGCCGATTATGATGTTTTCCTCCGCCTTAAACCGGCTTGCCTTGGGCGGATACACGATAAGCTTTCCGCCGGAAAGGCCCTTGCCGAAATAGTCGTTGCTTTCGCCCACAAGCTCAAGGGTCAGGCCCTTTGGAATAAACGCGCCGAAGGACTGTCCGCCCGCCCCTCTGCACAGCACCCGGTAGGTATCCTCCTCCACATCATCCCCCAGCTTTCTTGTGATTTCACTGCCGAGAATGGTGCCGAAGGCCCTGTCCGTATTGGACACATCCACCTCTATGCTTCTCTTGGTCTTTGTCTCTATGGCCTTCCCCAGCTGCTTTAACAGCACTCTTTCATCCAGGGTTTTTTCCAGCTCAAAGTCAAATACCTGCTTGGGATCAAAAGTAACCTTCTGCTTTGTATTTTCATAGGGATTGGAAAGTATCGTGCTCAAATCTATCTTTTTCTGGCTCTCTGTCAGGTTTTCCTTCACCTTCAAAAGATCGGTCCTGCCCACCAGTTCATCCACGGTCCGCACACCCAGCGCCGCCATATACTCCCGCAGCTCCTGAGCGATAAAGCGCATAAAATTCTCCACATATTCAGGTTTTCCCTTGAAATTCTTGCGAAGCTTTGGATTCTGGGTAGCCACGCCTACCGGACAGGTATCCAGGTTGCACACTCGCATCATCACGCAGCCCATGGTCACCAGGGGAGCTGTGGCAAAGCCAAACTCCTCCGCTCCAAGAATCGCTGCGATGGCCACATCCCGTCCGCTCATCAGCTTGCCGTCCGTCTCAATGCGCACCTTGTTTCGCAGACCATTCATGATCAGGGTCTGATGTGTCTCCGCAAGCCCCAGCTCCCAGGGCAGTCCCGCATTGTGAATGGAGCTTTTAGGAGCGGCGCCGGTGCCTCCATCATAGCCGGAAACCAGCACCACCTGCGCGCCCGCCTTGGCCACTCCGGCCGCCACAGTGCCCACGCCGGACTCGGACACCAGCTTCACGGAAATCCTTGCCTGGGTGTTTGCGTTTTTCAGGTCATAGATCAGCTGGGCCAAATCCTCAATGGAATAAATATCGTGATGAGGCGGCGGCGAGATCAGGGACACGCCGGGCGTGGAATGTCTTGTCTTTGCAATCCAGGGATATACCTTGCCTCCGGGCAGGTGTCCGCCCTCTCCGGGCTTTGCCCCCTGGGCCATCTTGATCTGAATCTCCTTTGCGCTGACCAGATAGCGGCTGGTGACGCCAAAGCGTCCGCTTGCCACCTGCTTGATGGCCGAGCAGCGGTTTTCCCCATCCGGCCCCTGTGTGAGTCTCTCCAGCTCCTCTCCGCCCTCTCCGGAATTGCTTTTGCCGTGGAGTCTGTTCATGGCGATAGCCATGGTTTCATGGGCTTCCTTGGATATGGAGCCATAGGACATAGCCCCTGTCTTAAACCGGGTGACAATGGATTCCACCGGCTCTACTTCCTCAATGGGAACGCCCTTTTTCGGATAGTTAAAATCCATAAGCCCCCGCAGGTTCATCACAGAGCTTTCATCGTTGATCATGGCCGTATACTGCTTGAACATCTTATAGTCGCCGCGCTTTGTGGACTCCTGAAGCATATGGATGGTAGCCGGATTATACAGATGCTTATCTGCGCCGCTGCGCATTTTGTGATGTCCCGGGCTGTCAAGGGTCAAATCGGTGGAAAGTCCCAGGGGATCAAAGGCCATGGAGTGGAGCTCATCCACCTGCTTTTCAATGTCCTTCACGGTAATGCCGCCCACCCGGCATACCGTATTGCTGAAATATCTGCTGATTACCTCCGGCGCAATGCCGATAGCTTCAAAAATCTGAGAGCCCTGGTAGGACTGTATGGTGCTGATGCCCATTTTGGAGGCGATCTTTACAATGCCGTGCAGCACTGCGTTGTTATAATCGTTCACCGCCGCATAGTAGTCCTTATCCAGCATATGATTGTCGATCAGCTCCTTTATGCTTTCCTGAGCCAGATAAGGGTTGATGGCGCAGGCGCCATAGCCCAAAAGAGTGGCAAAGTGGTGCACCTCCCTGGGCTCCCCGGATTCCAGAATCAGAGCCACTCTGGTTCTTTTCTTCGTGCGTACCAGATATTGGTTCAATGCGGAAACCGCTAAAAGGGAGGGCATGGCAACATGGTTTTCATCCACCCCCCTGTCCGAGAGGATCAGCACGTTGACGCCGTCTCTGTAGGCTCTGTCCACCTCCACAAACAGTCTGTCAATAGCCCGCTCCAGGCTGGTATTTTTATAATAGGTAATGGGCACCACCTCCACCTGGAAGCCCTCCGCCTTCATATTTTTGATCTTTAATAAATCTGTGTTCGTCAAAATAGGGTTGTTCACCTTCAAAACATTACAGTTTTTGGGCGACTCCTCCAAAAGGTTTCCCTCTGTGCCGATGTAGACTGTGGTGGAGGTCACGATCTCCTCCCGTATGGCGTCGATGGGCGGATTGGTCACCTGTGCAAACAGCTGCTTAAAGTAATGAAACAGCGGATGATAGGTTGTGCTCAAGACCGGCAGCGGCGTATCCACACCCATGGCGGCAGTAGCCTCCCCGCCGTTCTTTGCCATGGGAAGGATACTGGTCTTTAGCTCATCATAGGTGTAGCCGAAGGCCTTCTGCATTCTCTGACGCTCTTCGGAAGTATACTCCGGCACTCTCTGGTTGGGAATGTGCAGGTCCTTAAGCTCCACCAGATTGTTGTCCAGCCATTCTCCGTAAGGCTGGCGGCCAGCATATTTTTCCTTCAGCTCCTTGTCGTCAATAACCCTTCCCTGAATGGTGTCCACCAAGAGCATCCTGCCGGGACGCAGCCTTTCCTTCAGCTTGATCCGTGCGGGGTCCAAGTCCAAAACTCCCACCTCAGAGGACAGGATCAGAGTGTCGTCATCCGTGATCAGATATCTGGAGGGACGCAGGCCGTTTCGGTCCAACACAGCTCCCATGATATCTCCGTCGGAAAACAATATGGAGGCAGGGCCGTCCCAAGGTTCCATCATGGTGGCATAATACTGATAAAAGTCTCTCCTGGTCTGAGACATGGCCTTATTGTTTGCCCAGGGCTCGGGAATGGTGATCATCACAGCCAGAGGCAGATCCATACCGCTCATCACCAGAAACTCCAGCGTATTGTCCAGCATGGCGGAGTCTGAACCCGTCTTGCTGATTGCGGGCAGCACCTTGTGAAGCTGGCCCTTTAAGTGCTCGGACTCCATGTTTTCTTCTCTGGCCAGCATCTTGTCCGCGTTGCCCCGAATGGTATTGATTTCGCCATTATGCACCATCAGCCGGTTGGGATGAGCCCTCTCCCAGCTGGGATTTGTGTTGGTGGAAAACCGGGAATGCACCATGGCAATGGCAGATTCAAAGTCTTCACTCTGCAGGTCTGCAAAAAAGGTGCGAAGCTGTCCCACCAAAAACATACCCTTATACACAATGGTCCTGCTGGAAAGGGATACCACATAAGTGTCATCCGTGGACTGCTCGAATACCCGCCTTGCGATATACAGTCTGCGGTCAAAGGCAAGTCCCTTCGCTGCATCTGCGGGCTTCTTTACAAAGCCCTGCATAATGTAGGGCATACACTCCACCGCTTTATGTCCAAGTACATTGGGAAAGGTGGGCACTTCACGCCAGCCCAGAAACTCCATGCCTTCCTTTTGTACAATAATCTCAAACATCTTCTTTGCCTGATTGCGGCGAAGCTCCTCCTGGGGGAAGAAAAACATGCCAACGCCGTATTCCCGTTCCCGGCCCAGCTCAATTCCCAGCGCTTTGGTCACCTTCACAAAAAATTTGTGGGGTATCTGGGTCAGAATGCCAACGCCGTCTCCCGTCTTTCCTTCCGCATCCTTACCGGCTCTGTGCTCTAAATTTTCCACGATTTTTAACGCGTTCTCCACCGTGGCCCGGCTCTTTTTGCCGTTGATATTCACACATGCGCCGATACCGCAGTTGTCATGCTCAAATTCTCCTCGGTAAAGAGGTGCCTTGGGAAGCTTGCTTTTCACATCAAACATTGTAATGCTCCTTTCCGGTTCTTGTTTTTCACATAAAAAAAGCCGCAAGGAGTCCTTTACTCGCTCCTTTGCGACTTTTCTAAAAAGTACTATACACCTTTTTTTCTCTTCTGTAAACAGGTTTTTTTCTTAAATTGTCAGATAATCTGTCTTTTACTTTTTAAATGGTAAAATATCTGTCTGTATATTGAATTTTTGCTTCATTTCCTTCTCTCAGACACACTTTAGGGGTGGATTTTCCTGATTTTTTTATGGAAGCTTTCGCCTGTAAAGCTGCTCCTTAAACCAGTGGTATATCCCGGACGACCACTGATTTTCCGCCAGCAGCCTTCTTAAGGGAGCAAGAGTGCACAGCATAAAAAGGCGGCAGGAGAAAAGCTCCGCCCCGCTCATGTATTTTTTCGTGATCTGTCTGTGTTCTTCCTTATCCCTCTTTTGGTTTTCCCTGCTCTCTGAGTAGCCTCCCCCCTCATAGGCAGATACGGGCATGTTCAGATACACCATTTTGGCTCCCGCTTTGTAACGACACCACAAAAAATGATCGTAATCCGCCCGGATGCGATAGCTTTCCTCATAGGGCTTTTCTCTGCACAGTCTGGCGGCATAAAAGCAGGACTGATGGCAGGGAATGTTTCGATAGCACACAAGTCCTGTAATCTTGGGCGGCGAGGAGATCATCACTCCGGACTTTTCGCTGTAGGTGTCGCCGTAAAGCACCAGATTTTCCGGATGCTCCTCTCTCTCAATCACAGCGGCTGTCTGCTCTAAAACTTTATTATGGTAAAATTTGTCTCCGCAGTTTAAAAAGAGGACAAAATCTCCCTGTACATGGGAAACCGCCTGATTCATGGCGTCATAGATTCCCCTGTCCTCTTCTGAAAAAAAGCGGATACGCCTATCCTGGCGCATCCTCTCTATCGAACCGTCCCTGCTTTTTCCGTCCTTTACAATGATCTCATAATCCGCAAAGGTCTGGTCTAAAATACTGTCCAGCGTCTGATTGAGCTTTTCCCCTGGATTCAGACACACTACTATAATAGAAAATTTCATATCCGCCTCACTAAAACACCTTCTTTTGCTTTGCCAGCTGATACAGGCTTCCCGCCGCCACAATCAAAAACAGAATGCACACCGGCCAGCTCACAAATCCGGTCAGGGCGATAGCCGTATAAGATAGCAGAGAGCTGATCACATTAGATATGATATGGACGGACACAGGCATATAAAAGCTGCCGAAATACTCATAAGCGTAAGCCATCAGGCAGCCTATCAGAAATCCATAAACCCCTTGTATGGGATTCATATGGTAAAGTCCAAACAGCGCCGAGGAGATCACAAGAGCAGTCCTCACATTCATAAAGCGGCGCATATACCCGTAAATAATGCCCCGAAACAAAAGCTCCTCCGCTATGGGCGTAATGATGCCGTAGCAGATCAGATGTATCCAAAGGTCTCCCGAATACTGCTGCGCAGCCACCGCCTGATACGCGTCAGATTTGCTGATAAAGCCTGTAACGTCAAAAAGCAGGTTAAACCCAATCACCGCTCCCACGGCTGCCGCCCCAAGCAGTACATAGTTTTTCTTAGGTTCCGGCTTTAAATGGGCCAGCCGCATATCCTCTGCGGTCTTAGTCAAAAGCAGCTTTGCGTTTCCCATAATGGCAAGACCGCTTCCCACATAGCTTAAGGCCGCTATTATGGTGGCTGCATTGCCCGTAAAGCTCTCAAGGGCGCCGTCCGCATTTTTTACCACAAAGAAATCAGCTACAGGCCCTGTAAAGCTCTCTCCCACGTACTTAAAAAGAAGGCTTAAGGCGTACTGCACCACATTCCGCACCAGAATAAACATCAGGAAGGAATACAGCATCAGCCACATCCGCTGCAGCATCACAGAACGCTTGGATTTTTCATCTGTCTTTTCCTCCGTGCCCCGCAGCAGAAACTTTTTAAGCTCCTCCACGCTGCGCACAATATAATCCGCCTTTGCGGCTTTTAATTCCTCCATGCCGCCGTAGCCGTAAGCGACTCCAACGCTTTCTATGCCAAGAGCCCTTGCGCCCTCTATGTCAAATTTGCGGTCTCCGATCATGTATACCTGATCCGGCTCCACCGGATGCTCTCCAAACAGGCGATTCAGCGTCTCCTGAACCACCTCATCCTTGTTTACCCGCCTTCCGTCCAGCTCGCTTCCGACCACTGCCTCAAAATATTGGTCGATGTGAAAATGCTTCAATATCCGCTCCACAAATACAGTGGGCTTGCTGGAGGCTACTGCCAGATGCATCCCCTTTTCCTTTAGGGGGCGCAGCATCTGGGGAATCCCGTCATAAAGCTTATTTTCATAAAGCCCCTTGGTCTCAAAGCGCTCCCGGTACTTAAGCACCGCCTGCCCTGCCTGCTCCTCATCCATGTGGTAAAACTCCATAAAGCTGTCCTTTAAGGGCGGCCCTATAAAGGGCGTAAGCTTCTCCAAATCCGGCTCTTCGATTCCCATGGCCTTCAGGGCATACTGTACACTGGCCGTAATCCCCTCCTTGGGGTCGGTCAGGGTTCCGTCCAGGTCAAATAGCAAATATTTTTTCATAAATCTTCTCCTGTAAATCGTCTTTTAAAAGCTTCTTATTCTGTCCGTGCCATCGTCTGCAGTGTTCACGATCTTAAGCACCTCCACGTCATATCCAGAAGCAGCGCCAACCTGTACATGAACCACATCCCCTTCTTTTTTCCCAAGCAGCGCCTTGCCCAAGGGCGATTCGTTGCTGATGAGATTTTCCAGGGAATTTCCCCTCACGGTGGTTACGATTTTGTAGGTTTCCACACTTGCGTCATCAATGAATTTTACAGTCACCGTATTATTGATTCCCACCTCGTCCTCAGCGGAATCCTCGGAGATCACCCGGGCGGTGCGTATCATCCTCTCCAGATAGCGAATGCGGCTTTCATTCTGATTCTTTACCTTTTTTGCGGCATGATACTCGAAATTTTCGCTCAGATCCCCATGGGCTCTGGCCTCCTTCACATCCTCAAGAGCCTTTGGCCGCACCACAAGCTTCCGGTACTCTATCTCTTCCTTCATTTTTTTGATATCGCTGGGCGTCAGCTCGTCATACATAGCAATCTTCCTCTCTATACCTGTATTCCGTATACCACCGCCACGGATACAATGATCTGAATGATGGCAAACCGGTAAACAGTCTGGGTGTTAGACCAGTCCCAGACCTTCCGCACATGGTCGTGCAGCGGTGTCCTGACATTTTTTAATATATGGATTTTGAAAAAGCGCAGCAAAAAGACCTTTCCAAGTCCCAGACCTCCATCCAGAAGCAGTATAAGAGCCACTGGAATATACAAAAAGGGACAGCCCGTCTTTAGGATGGCAATGCTGATAAACAGTCCCATGGCCCTGGAGCCCGCATCTCCCATCAAAAGCCTGCTGGGCGTGGCATTGTACCAAAGATACCCTAAAATGCACACCGAAAACAGCAGAATCAGAAAGGAAAAATCCTGGCCTGCGTCCTTGATTCTGTCAATGATATATATGGTCATCAGCGTAATCAGCGTAAGGGTTCCGGAAAGCCCGTCCACCCCGTCGGAGCAGTTTGTCACATTCACCGAGGTCCACACCAGCACCACCGTAAGCAGTGCAAACACGATGGGATGCAGAGTAAACCGGATATCGAACAGGGCAAGCTCCACTACATTGGAATTATACCTTAGGAAGGTCAGGGCCACCATGGCCGCAACGCACAGATCGAGAAATCCCTTTTTGTATTCCCCCCAGGGCGTTTTGGAGGCGTCGTCAAAAAATCCCGTCAGCATGCAGATCACGATCAATATCAGGTAAATCACATTTTCCGCCCGCACGGGAGCAAACAAAAGCCCCGCCGCCGTAAAGGCCAGCACAAAAATAATGCCCGCTCCCCTGGGCTTGCCCGCAGAAAGCTTCCCGTCGTGGGCAAACTCCCGCCCCGCATCCTTTGGCAGAAAAGCGCTCAGCCTGGCCGTTGCGAACACTGTGGCCGCAAAAGCAAATATAATTCCGCAAAAGGCCAGAAGGGAATCATAGTTTCCCGATAACAATACATGTAGCATGGTTACTCCTATCTGCATACCGCCATTTCAATTTTTTTCCTATTGTAGCACAAAAAGCTTCTCCTTGCAATTGACACAAAAGCCGCCTTCCCGTATAGTGAAAGCAGAAGTTGAAGCATAAAAGGAGGCCGCCCTGTGATACATAAAATTGAGCCCCACATCTATTATCCCGAATTTCGCTGCCAGGAGCCAAAGGCAGAGGATTTCCTTCTGATTTTTGATGAAAACCAGATTTACCTTCCCAAGGACCAGGACGGAAGGCTGTTTTTACCCACCTTCCAAAAAGTAAGACAGCTGTTAAAGCTGAAATACCCCCTGGAGCGGCTGATGCTGGATGCAGAATATCTCTTCTCCATTGACAGCACTGCCTTTTACCGCTTAAACACCGCAGAGGGAAGCCTGTATCTCCCCCTGGAGGGACAGCTCTATCCCCCTTCCGTTTTCCGCACCTTTCAGCCGGAATACTTGGCCTTCGCCGGCATCACCGCCTGCCAGATCAACCGTTTTCGGTTAGACAGAAAATTCTGCGGCCGCTGCGGCGCACCCACCGTGCCAAGCGCTACGGAAAGAGCCTGCATTTGTCCCCAGTGCGGCATGATCGAATATCCTAAAATTTCCCCCGCCGTCATCACTGCCGTTATCCATCAGGATAAACTGCTTCTCACAAAATATGCAGGTGGGTCTTATCAAAATTGGGCGCTGGTGGCAGGCTTCGTGGAGGTGGGCGAAACCTTCAAGGGGGCTGTGCGCAGAGAGGTCCGGGAGGAGACCGGCCTTTTGGTGGGAGAAATCGTTTATTACAAGTCCCAGCCCTGGTCCTTCAGCGATTCTGCAATGATCGGCTTTTTCTCGAAGCTTGAGGGGCCGGATACCATCACCCTTCAAAAATCCGAGCTGTCCGAGGCCAGATGGTTTTCCCGGGAAGAAATTCCGGAATTTCCTTCCAGTCTCAGCATTGCCCAGGAGATGATAAAGTACTTTAAAGACGGAGGAAATCCCTTTTCCTAATCCTCTTTGATATATTGTTCCCGAAGCTGTCTGGCCGCCTGCTCCACCGCCTCCAAAAGTCCCTGGGCGGACAGCCGGATGGCTCCGTCCCCCCAGATGATCATCTGCTCCAGCGCATCGGAGGTGGCCACCGTAACCTGATGCTTTTTTCCTATCTCATGTACCGTCTTTTCAATATACTGGTCGGCAGTCTCCGCCTCCTTAGTATAAACCACATAAATATTATGATATTTCTGTATCTTTCCCGGATTTCCCTTCACCTTATAGGCATCAAATACCAAGATCAGCGTATTCCCCAGATACCCCTGATAATTGCTCATAATATCCATCAGCCTGTCTCTGGCGCTGTCTATATTCACGGCTGCAAGAGAGCGAAGCTCCTCCCAGGCAAATATGATGTTGTAGCCGTCCACCAAAAGATACTGCTCTTTTGACAGATTCCTTCGCCCCATGCCCCCACTGTGAGATGCACTCTTTCGGGAGTCATATTCCCCGCCGCTTCTCTCTCCTTCCGTGGAAGCGCCTCCCTTGCTCCCCGTTCTGTGATATCTGCGATAACGGTTGATATCCTCTGATTTTGCACCATAGGTCTGGCGGAATATCTCTTCGATTTCCTCCTGGGAAATCCAGCCCTTTTCACGGCCTTCTTCCCTTTTTCTGCTTTCCAGGGGCACGGCCCTCAAAGCACTGTTCTCGTGCGATGCACTGTTCTCGTGCGATGCACTGTTTTCGTGCACTGCACCGTCCTGGTACATTGTATGGTTCTTGTCACCTTCCAGTCGAAAGCCGCTGTCCACATGGGCATACTCCTCCACCTTGTCCCAGCTTACCACAAAGCCTGCACCATGGGCGCAGAATACGGAGCCGGTAGGATTTTCCAGATCCCCCTCGCAGTCATAGCCCCTCTCTTTAATCACCTCCTGGGGATTGTGACAAGGCTCATAGCCCTTCAAGATACAGGAAAGCCTTCCCCTCCCTCCCGTATATGCGCTTACCTCTCTTTGATAATCCTGCAGGGAGGCCACAGGAGCGCTGCCCGTGAGAATCCCTGTCTCTCCCTCTGTCAGAGGGTGCTCAAAGGAGCCGTTCATCCGCTGGATATCCGACATAGCACGGCCCAGGGACGAAAGAGGCACCTCCAGGGTAAAGGAAAAATAAGGCTCCAGCAGCAGGCAGCGTGCCTTGCGCAGCCCGTTCCTCAACGCCCGACAGGCAGCCTGCCTGAAGTCCCCTCCCTCCGTATGCTTTTGATGGGCTCTTCCAGCCAGCAGCGTAATTCGCATATCCGTAATTTCCGAGCCTGTCAGCACACCGATGTGGGTCTTTTCCTCCAGACAGCTTAGTATCTGCCTCTGCCAGCTTCCATCCAGCATATCCTCGCTGCAGGCGGTAAGAAACTGCAGCCCGCTTCCCCGCTCTCCCGGCTCCAGCAAAAGATGCACCTCTGCATAATGACGCAGCGGCTCAAAATGACCGATACCTATCACAGGCTCCAGAATGGTCTCCTTATACACAATGCTTCCCGGACCAAATTCCGTTTCCAATCCAAAGCGCTCCTTTATCAGGTGCCGGAGAATTTCCATCTGCACCTCCCCCATAACCTGTACATGAATCTCCGAAAGCGCTTCCTTCCAAACAATATGAAGCTGTGGCTCCTCTTCCTCCAGCTGGCGGAGCCACAAAAGGGCCTTCACGATATCCGTACCCTGGGGCAGAAAAATCTGATAGGTCATAACCGGCTCCAGCACAGAGATTTCGTTTTTACGCTCAGCGCCCAGTCCCTGTCCCGCAAAGGTCTTGGTAAGCCCTGTCACCGCACAGATTTCTCCTGCCTCTGCCTCCTGCACCGTCTGATACTGCCCTCCGGTATACAGGCGCAGCTGATCAGCCTTTTCCTCCCAGACCTCTCCCTCTCCTGCGCTGGAGCGGTTGCTTACCGGCATTTTCACCCGCAAAACGCCTCCGGTTACCTTCAGGTAGGTCAGTCTTACCCCCGAAGAATCCCTTGCAATCTTGTATACTCTGGCTCCAAATTCCTCACCATAGGCAGGCGCCTTTGTATACCTGTAAAGTCCCTCCAAAAGCGCCTCCACCCCCTCCAGGCGCAAGGCCGACCCAAAGTAGCAAGGAAAAATCTGTCTTGCTCGGATCGCCTCAGAAATGCTTTCTTCGGAAATGCTCCCCCGCTCCAGGTACTGCTCCAGCAAAGGCTCCGAACATAGGGATAGCGTTTCCCAAAATTCCGGCTCTGTCTGTGTGCCCCCGAATTCCACACAATTCTCATGAAGCTTCTGCTGCAGCTGCCCCAAAAGACCCTCCTTTTCCGTTCCCGGCTGATCCATTTTATTCACAAACAAAAAAACGGGAAGTTCATACCTCTTTAAAAGCCTCCAAAGAGTCTCCACATGCCCCTGTACACCGTCCGCTCCGCTGATCACCAAAACCGCATAATCCATCACCTGAAGGGTGCGCTCCATCTCCGCCGAAAAATCCACATGTCCCGGCGTATCCAGCAAGGTAAGCTTCATTTCCCTCCATCTGGCCCTGGCCTGCTTGGAAAATATGGTAATTCCTCTGGAACGCTCCAGCGCAAAGTTGTCCAAAACCGTGTCCCCATGATCCACCCTCCCCAGGGTTCTCATGGCTCCACAGCTGTACAAAATACCCTCTGCAAGAGTGGTCTTTCCCGCGTCCACATGGGCCAACAGACCAGCACATATTCGTTTTATCGGTTTTTTCTCTTTCCGTTCGCCCATAAAAAGCACCCCCTCTCGTGAGAACATACTGAACATAGTATATCACAAGGGGAGGCGCTAGTCGAGGC